>DAIPKA010000017.1:86515-121884 GCA_036769985.1 Candidatus Hydrogenedentota bacterium
TCAGCGGGCGGCGTCTCAGCGGGCGGCGTCTCAGCGGGCGGCGTCTCAGCGGGCGTCTCGGCCGGTGTCTCGGCCGGTGCCTCGGGACGTGGCAGTTCAACATCCTGAACGGCGGAGCCGAGGTCATCCAGGATGCCATAGTCAAGGGCGTCGCCTTTTTCAGTACCGCCGAGGACGTCGCCGCTGACGTCCACCTTGTCCGGCGCGATGCCCTTGCCGACCCGGCCTGCGATCATCGACATGGCCAATGCCAAGACCATGAAGACCGCGGCCATAACATGGGTGAGACGCACGGGAAGGCTCTTGCTCGCGCGCGGGCCGAAAACCGTGTCCGATCCGGGGCCGATGCCAAAGGCGCCCGCGAATCCGGTTCCCTTGCCTTTCTGAAGCAAGACGATGACAATCAGGCCGATGCAACTGGGTACGTACAACACGAGCATCAGCGCCCAGAGCGTTTCCCACCGCCAGATGAACTCCCACATACTGACTGAATCCCTTCCGTTGTGCTAGCAGGCCGCTTTGACAATCGCCGCGAACGCGTCGGCCTTGAGCGAAGCGCCGCCAATGAGGCCCCCGTCCACGTTCGGTTTCGCGATCAATTCGGCCGCATTATCCGGTTTCATGCTTCCGCCGTACTGGATCCGGAGCCGCTCCGCGACGACCTCGCCGAATAGCCCGGATACCAAGCCACGCACGAATGCGTGGGCCTCTTCCGCCTGTTCGGGCGAGGCGGTTACGCCGGTGCCGATAGCCCAAATGGGCTCGTACGCTATGGATATGTTATCGAAATCGGCTTCGGACAATCCGGCCAAGCCCTTCGATACCTGCCGACTGAGCACGTCATTCATCACGCCGCTCTGGCGTTCTTCGAGGCTCTCGCCGATGCAGAACATCACTTTGAGTCCTGAGGCCAACGCGAAGCGGAGTTTTTCGTTGAGGAAGTCGTCAGACTCGGCAAAGTACTGGCGCCGCTCGCTGTGGCCGAGAATCGTCCAGGTGCAACCGACATCCAGCAGCATCTGCGGCGCGAGTTCCCCGGTGTAGGCTCCATTTGCCTTCGGATAGCAGTTCTGGGCCCCGAGGGCGATATTCGAGTCCGCCAGCTCCTTGCCGACGGCGTACAGGGCCGCGGCGGTCGGGCACACCACGATGTCGACGTTGGATACTCCGGCCACGGCGGGCTTGATGGCCTTGACGAGCGCCACGGCCTCATCCACCAGCAGATTCATCTTCCAGTTTCCGGCAACGAGCGGTTTTCTCACGATACAACCCTTCTTGAAGACAGAAAACACCTCTTGGAAATCACGCTAAACGAACCGGAATGTTAGCATATCCACTGCCGGCGAAGCAAAACGAATTCGGCGGCCTTGGGTCGTACGCCGGAGGTTAGGAGGCGGAGTCCGTCTCGGGTGCCGCTACGGACGGTTTGGCGCGGCCTAGGCGCAGGAGATTTGCGAAGAAATGGAGAAACCAAGTGCGCGCGTCATCGATGAGCGAATAGAAGAGAGGCACCACGAACAAGGTCAGCAGCGTACCGGTCGTGAGGCCACCGATGAGGGCGCGGCCGAGGCTCTGGAACGTGACGCGGCTTCCGTACTCGCTTCCGATGGCCAACGGCAGACATCCAAGGATGGTGGTAATGGCGGTCATCATCACGGGCCGGAAACGATCGCGGCCCGACTGAACGATGGCCTCGTGGCGCGCCATACCGCGACGGCGTAACGTGTTGATGTGGTCGACGATCACGATGCCGTTGTTCACCACCACGCCCACCATGAGGATGCATCCGATGAACGCGATGGTATCGAGCGAGGTTCCGGTGAGGAACAGCATCCAGTAGACCCCCACGAAGGAGATTGGCACGGACGTCATAATGGAGAGGGGGAGCACGTAGGATTCGAACAGCGCGCTCATCACGATGTAGATGAGGATGATGGCCATGATCAGCGTGCGGACGAAGTTGGTGACGTTGCGGTTGATTTGCTCGAATTCGTCGCCCAACTCGATTGAATAGCCCAGGGGGAGATCGAACGAGGCGATCACTTTCTTCAACTGGCGCTGGATGAGCGTGTAGTTCTCTGTGCTCACATTGGCCTCTAGATTGACGACGTTCTTGCCATCTATCCTTCGGATACTGGCCGGGCTTTCGGTCCGCTCGTAATCGACGAGTTGGTTCAGCGGCACCAAGCCGCCGGCAAGGCCCATCACGGCCACATTGTCGAGATTATCCCGCCTTTTGCGGTCCTCCTCGCGGAACTGCGCCCATACCGGCACTTCGCGCCCGCCCTGCTTCATATAGGGCAGGCGGCTCCCGCGCAACGCCACATCCACGGTTCGGGCGATCATCCACGGACTGATGCCCGCCTGCTCGGCAATGGGCGCGTCGATGGCCAGTTGCATTTCTTCCTTCGAGCGTTGGGTGTCCAGCCGCACATCGCTGAGATTCGGAATCTGTTCCATGACGGCCTTGAACTGCTCGGCCACCTGCGTAAGCGTGGCGGCGTCATCGCCTCGAAATCGGACGGTGATCCCGCGCGCGTCGCCTTCGTCGCCCTGTTCCGGTACCATGAGGGTGATCTCGACGCCGGGCAGGTTCTTGGGGAGTTTGGCCCAGAGGATGTTGAGCGCGTCGTCGGTCACGTAGGGCGGCAACTCGCCGGGGGGGCAGTCTTCGACCTCCTGCAGGTAACACTCGATCTGGCCGCCGCCGGTCTCGTAATGGGTAAAGACGGTTTTGATACCGAGTTCCTCGCGCAGCTTGTTCACTTCCGTCTTGATGAGATCGAAATGCGCGTCGGCCATGGCGATGTCGAAGTTCTGGTCGAGCTTGACGTCGATATTGACCTGGCGCAGATCCAGTTTTGGCATTTCCTTCGTGCCGACGTTTCGGAAGGCGGTCACCTGGGTAAGCACGAGCAGGAGAATGATGAGGGTGAATGTGGCCATGCGTCTTCGCATGGCCAGGTCCAGCATTTTCGAGTAGGTGGTGATAATTCCGTTGAGGATATGCTGGTTCTTGGCGTGGTTTCCCACAAAGGCCGAGGCGCGTCGGCCCAGGACGTGTGCGCCGGTACGGGTGAGCCCTTGGGCCATGGCGTAGATGCGCAGGTGCTTGCGCTCGCGCATCCGGCTGGTGGCCAGGGGCGTTACGGTCAGTGCAATGACGAGGCTGGCGGCGAGGGCGATGACCATAGGGGCGGCGAACTCCCGGGTGTACGTGGCCATCTCGCCGCTTTCCATGTACGCCACGGGCACGAACACCACCATCGTGGTCAAGGTGGACGCGGTGATAGCCAGGCCCACTTCGGAAGCGCCCCGTTGCGCGCTCTCAACGGCGCCGTGGCCCAGTGTGCGGTGGCGGTCGATGTTTTCGACGACGACGATCGAGTTGTCTACCAACATGCCGATGGCGACGATGAGTGAAACCATGGTCAGTACGTTCAGCGTCATGCCGGCGAAGAACATGAAGACAAAGGCGCACACCAGCGAGCTCGGGATGGCCAGGGCCACCAGCAGCGTCGGGCGAACGCGGCGGAGAAACAGGAACAGTACGGCTACGGCCATGACACCGCCGTATTTGGCCGATGTGTACAGATTTCCCAGGGCGGTCAGGATCATTGCGGATTGATCGAAGAAGATGAAGAAGTCGGCCCCTTCGAAAACCGGGTCGGTTTTCACCCGATCAAGTTCGGCCAGGATCGCGCGGCATGTCGCGACCGTGTTCGCCTCCGACTCTTTGCGGAGCAGGAGGATGGCGCCGCCCTTGCCGTCGATCTCGTAATGCCAGTCGACCTCGCGGGTGTTGAATCCCACCTTGGCCACGTCCTTGAGGCGGAGTCCATGCGGGCCGACGACGAGTTCGGCCAGTTCTTCCGGGCGGCGGAGCTCGCCGAGGACACGGACGTAGTGCTTGGTCTCTCCATCGACGAGTTTGCCCACCGAGATGTTGAGACTGGCGGCCTGAAGCTGGGCAATCACCTGATAGACCGGGAGATTGTGGCTTCGGAGGACATTCTGATCGAACTCGATGAGGATCTCGCGCTCCGGCTTGGACGTCAGTACCTCGACGTCCGCCACGCCGGGGAGGCGCATCATCTTGGGCCGCAGGACCGTCCGGACGATGTGCGCGAATTCCTCCTCGTTTCCCTCGCGGAAGATGCCGAAGGCGAGCACCGGTATCGAGCCGGAGTTGAAGCGCTGGACCAGGATGTGGTCGATTTCATCCGGCAACACGAGCTTGAGCCGCTCGATGCGATCGCGCACCTCTGAGGTGGCCAAGCCCATATCGACACCCCAATCGAATCGCATGAAGATCTCGCAACCGCTTTCGTTCGAGTAGGTGCGGATGCGATCCAGGTTCGATATGGTGCGGAACTCGCCTTCCGCGGGTATGGCGACCTCGCGCTCGACCTGCTCCGGCGTGGCACCGGAGTAGGGAATGAAACAGAATACGAAGGGGAAATCCATCTCCGGCATGAACTTGAGGGGCGTCTTGTGCCAGGCAATGACGCCGAGTCCGATCACCGTGATCACGGCCATGATGACGGTGATGGGACGCTTGATGGCGAAACCTGGAAGCGAAAATCTCACGGCTCAGTCCGTTTGTCACGCCCGCCGAACATGTAATAGACCATCGGGATAATCAGGAGCGTCAGGATGGTCGCGGAAGACAGGCCCGCCATGACCGTGATGGCCATGGGCCGTCTCATCTCGGCGCCCTCGCCGGTGTACAGGGCCATGGGCGCCAGGCCCAGTACGGTGGTCACGGTGGTCATGATGATCGGACGAAGACGTACCTGACCGGCCAGCACCACGGCCTCTCGCTTCGACATGCCGCGCGCCCGCAACTGGTTGATGTAATCGACCAGGACGATGGCGTCGTTGACGACGATGCCGGCGAGGACGATGCCGCCGATGAAGACCACCACGCTCAAGTCGATGGATAGCCAGACCAGCACATAGGCTACGCCGATGAAGGCGAGGGGCACGCTAAACATCACGATGGCGGGATGAAGCATCGATTCGAATTGACAGGCCATCACGACGTAGACCAGGAACACCGCCAGCACCAGCGCGAACCGGAGGCTCCGATAGGACACGTCCAGCTCGCGGTTCTGTCCGCCGAGGAGGAAGACGTAGTCCTTGGGCTTGTCGATGGTGTTGAGCCGTTCCATGATGGCGCCGGACACGGCCCCGAGATCCATGCCGGTCACGTTTGCCGTGACGAGTACGACCTGCCGCTGATCGATGCGGCGGATTTCGCTCGGGCCTTCCTCGATGGCGATCCGTTTGGCCACGGACTTCAGGGGGATCGGCGGATAGCCGTCGATAATGGACAGATTGCGGAGATCCTCGACGCTGCTGAGTTTCGCTTGATCCGAGCGCACACGCACATCGATCTTCTCGCCGGCGGTGCTGAACTGCGTGGCCACATCGCCCTGGACCTCGTTCCGGAGTCTCTGGGCGATGTCCATTGGGGAAAGGTTCTTCGAGGCCAGGAGATCGCGGTCCAGCTCGATGATCACCTCCGGATAACCCTTCTGTACGCTCAACTCCGCGTCCTTCACACCGGGGACCTCGCGAATGAGCTCCCGCGCCTGCTCTCCGATTCGCCGAAGCGTCTTCAGGTCGTCGCCTCGGATCTGCACCTCGACCGCTGTTTTGAAGCTGAACAGCGCCGGCAAGGTGAAGGTGACGTCGTCCGACGACACGCGCGCAATCGCCTTGCGCAACCGCTCGATAATCTCGTCCTGCCGGGCGGCGTTCACCTCGGGATCTCGGAGAAGCACCGTGAATTGCGCCACGTTCTCGCCGCGATCGCCCTGCGCCCGGAGTTTCTCTTGGCCGATCTCGACCGTGACCGACTCGACTTCGGGCGTGGCGCGGACCACGGCCTCGACGAGGGCGGCGCGCCGCTCAGTCTCTTCGAGACGTGTGCCTGGTGGCGCCTCGACGTTGATGCCGAACTCGCCCTGCTTCATGGGCGGAATCAGCTCGCGGCCCAGATTCATGGCGAGCATGCCGGCATGGACGGCCATGCCGAGGACCACCAACAGGATCACCGGACTGAACCGCAGCGTCTCCTCGAGGACGATCTTGTAGCCCTTGCGGAAGGCTTCGAAACAGAGGTTGAACACGGTCAGGGGGAGCCACAGGACGACCCGGAGAACACTTCGGATAACGAAAACCACGGCCAGGACCACGAGGCAGACGACGAAGAAGGCCGTGATGAATACGGCGGCGGTCACTTTCAGAACGATCTGCAAAGGCAACAACACAATGAAGAACGGCAGAGCTACGAGCGCTCCCACGAATCGGAGCACGGACCTCACGCTAGGTGTCCGCAGGTCTCTCACGGCCCTGGCGAACGGCGCGAAAGTCCAAATCGTTGATTCCTTGAACCACGTTCCGGCGTACTGCAAGCCGCGCGGCACGATCATCGAGAGTGCCGTTACGGGCCCCGAGCCTTTTGCGCGCTCGCCGTGGTAGGCCCGCAAGATCCAGATGACCTCTTCGCCGTCCAGCAGCGAGACGCCTTGTCGGGACGCGATCATGGGAATCAAGTATAAGGCGGCCACGAGCGAGGCCATCAACGAGAACGCCACGGTGAGCGCCAGGTCGGCGAAAAGCTGGCCCGCCACACCCTCAACAAAGGCGATGGGAAAGAACACCGCCACGGTGGTCAACGTCGAGGCGGTCACGGCTCCGCCCACCTCGCGGGTGCCGCGCTCCGCGGCGTCCATAGCCCCGTCGCCCTCCTCGCGGCACCGGAAGATGCTTTCGAGCACGACGATCGAGTTATCCACCAGCATGCCCACGCCGAGCGCCAGGCCGCCCAAGGACATGATGTTGAGCGTGATGTGTCGCGCGAACATCGGTACGAATGTCGCAATCACGGAGATGGGAATGGCCACACCGATGATGAGCGTGCTTTTCAGGTCGCGGAGGAACATGAAGAGGATGACCAAGGCCAGGATGCCGCCGACTACCGTTGCACTCTGCACTTCCTTGATGGATTCGATGATGAATCGGGATTGGTCGCTGATCAGCGCGAGTTGTGCGTCCTTCGGTAGGCGCGACCGGAGCGTGCGCGCCAGTTCCTGCTGGTGCTCCTCCTCGCTCTTCTCGGCGGACTCCCCGGACTGCTGCGCCGCGCGGATGTCGGCGATTCGTTTCGAGAGTCGTTCGATGAAACCCTTGTCCCGCTCGATCGCGAACAGGTCCTTCAGCTTGTTGCAGACCTGGACGGTGTTCGCGTCGCCCTCCTTGTAGACTTCAAGTCCTACGGCCTCTTGGCCGTCAATGTGGACGATGGTATCGCGTTCCTTCTCGCCTTCCACCACCTCGGCCACGTCCTCAAGACGAACCTGCTGGTCGTTGGCTGTGCCGATGATGCTCTGGCGAATCTCGGCGACGTCGCGCCATTCGTTTTTGGTGCGGACCAGGTACTCGGTCTTGCCTTCACGCAACCGCCCACCCGACAGGTTGACGTTCTGTTGTTCGAGCGCCGTGATTACCTGCTGGACAGTGAATCCGAGGTTTTTCAGGCGTTCGGCGTCGGCCAGTACCTGGATCTCCTTTTCGCGTCCGCCTTTTATTAGGACCTGGGCAATCCCAACCTCCGCTTCGAGATCGCTCTTCACGTGACGCTCGGCCGCCTCGCGGATCTCGGTGAGTTGCCGTCGTGCCTGTTCGAGGGCGGCCGGCGTGGTTCCGGCGGCCTCGACGGTTTCGCCGGTGATGGCCAGGCGTAGGACGGGATCCAGCGTGGGATCATACCGGAGGATTACCGGCTTCTCCGTAACCTCTTTGGGCGGATCGAAAAGGTCGAGCCGATCACGGACGTCCTGCTGGGCGGCGTTCATGTCCGTATCCCACGTGAATTCCATGATGATCTCGGACAGACCCGCCGAGGACACGCTGCTAATCTCGACCATTCCGCTGACGATGCTCAGCGTCTCCTCGAGCGGGCGTGTCAAGAGTTTCTCGACATCTTCGGGCGCGGCCCCCTCGTATTCGGTTCGCACCGTCAGTGTCGGGTACGAGATGTCCGGCATCAGGTTGATGGGCAACTGGTTATAAGACTTGTAGCCAAAGACGATTAACGTGAGAAAGATCATCACCACCGTGACCGGGCGGCGAATGGCAAGACGATAGTGCTTTTCCTCGATAGTTTCGGAGGGCATGTTGGTCATGGGCCCGTGGATCTTCCCTTACGCCTGGCGTCGCGAGGCAGCAGGCGGTTAGTGCCGTGTGTGGCGCCGGGACTCTGCGGAATCCTGATCGGCCTTGGCCTTCTTGGCTTCCGCCTCCGCCAGCGCTTCCTCCACGCTCATGTCCTTCTTCTCGTTCAGCAGGACCTCGGCAGACGCCACCCGAACATAGGAGCCCGGCTTGAGCGTGTGCTGTCCGAGCGTTACAATCAGCGAATCGTCACCAATCCCGGACACGATTTCGACCCGGCTGCTGTCCTCGAAGCCTGTCTCCACCTCAACCCGTTGGGCCACCAACATGGGTTCCTCGGGTTTCGAGTCTTCGGTGTTGGTGCTTTCGGCGTCGGCGTCTTCGGGCGGGGCGTCGGGGGATTCGGTTTCCGGCTCGCCGGCATTCTCGCCGGCCTTGTCGGACGCCTCCGTCTCGGTGACCGACGGGGCCGCGGCCTCGTTCCCGGTCGTTTCAGGCAGCTCTGCGGCCTCTTCCTCAGCCTGCGGTTGCTCTTCCTCGACGACAAACACGTACTTCCGGCCGTTCTCCTCGACCAGGACATCCTTGGGGACTACGAGCGCCTGTTGATGCGTTTCCATAATCAGGCGGACTCGGGCGAAGGCCGACTCGCGCAACCGGATCCGCGTCGCCTCATCGAAGTCCAGCACCACCTTAATGGTACCCGTCAACGGGTCGACGGCGGGATTCACGCGCCGGACGTACGCGTCGAATTCCTCGCCGGGTAAGGCATCCACCGTGACCTTGGCCAGTTGGCCGATTTGGAGTTTCGGCAATTCCTTCTCGGGGGGATTGATTTCCACGTAATGGGAATTCGGGTCCACCAGACTGAACACCGGCACGGCAGAGGATACCATCTGTCCTTTCTGGATATTCTTTCGGGTGATGACGCCGGCGATCGGGGCGCGGATGGTGAGGTTCTTCACCTTGAGCCGCTGGGCGTCAAGATTCGCCACGGCCTGATCGTGCGCGAACTTGGCGTTGTCGCGCTCGACCTTTGCTCCCAGACCCTCCGCCAAGCTTCGTTCCGCGATGTCGTAGGAGGTTTTGGTTTGGGCTACCTGGATCTCGAGTTGGCGCAACATGGCCAAGGGCTCCTCCTTGTCCAGCTCCGCCAGGATCTGATCCTTCTCAACGTGGTCGCCCTCTTCCACGAGAACGCTCAGACATTCACCAACGCCCTCGGCGATCACTTCCACGCGGTTCTCCGCCTGGACGCGGCTGTTGGTTCCGAAGCAGGCCGATATGTCGGCCCGCTCCGGATACCCCGCTTCGATGGGGATAACGACTTGCGTTTCCTTTGCCTTTTCCTCGGGTGCCTTCTCGCCGGGCTTCTTCGCGAGTAGCTTGTTGCAGCCTCCCAATGAAGCGACGGCCAGGATGAGCACGGCCGCCCATGCAGTTCTCGGCATATTTTATCCCTTTTCGCCTAGTCACTAAGGGGAACGCACGAAGCCAGGTCGCGCTATCCCTCTGATTTGTCTCTCAAAGACCCCGTCTTCGCGGTGCCCCGGGATTCCATTTAGGTACACTACCATCGAATGGCCGCGCCGATACGAGGGCATGGGAACCGGACACACCTCACGTATCGTTAGAATGTATCATATAGACCCCTTGCCATGCTACCAGGTTTCGCGAGACCCGGTACCCTGTAGCCTTGAGGCACAGGACTTTAGGCGAGATTAACTGTTGACTCCTTGCGGCGAAACTGGCATCATGTCTTGTAAGGGAAAGTGTGTTTCGACCACGCGCGTGCGTGCGACACAACGTGCGGTCCCGCTGTGGTTTTGCCCAGGCTGGAGGAGACTGTTTCATGGCACGTGTCCGTTGCTTCATCGGTATGACGCTGCTCCTGGTCGTTGGGGTCGGGCTGACCGGCTGTCCAGCACTGTTCGGCGGGGGCCCTGTGATCCTGCAGGTATCGCCGGGCGCCCTCGATTTCGGGGAGAAGGGCCAGGTGTTGACGATCGAGGTGTCGAAGAATGCCACGACGCGGCCCATGCCGGCCTTGGTCGCCTCCACGACCGACGCGTGGGTCACCATCGAGGCGTGTCAGAGCCTTGAGGAGTACTGCTCGAGCAGCGGTCCTGCGGACATTATCCGAATCCCGGTGCGCGTGGATCGGAACAAGATGGTGCTAGGCCCGAATACCGGTTCGGTGGTTATCCAGGGCGACGGCGTATCACCCAAGACCGTCGCGGTCTACGCATCCAACAAGATGGTGGCGGATTTCGTGGTGGACAACCGGACCCCGGAAGTCGGCGAGGAAGTTCGTTTCATCAATCGTTCCATCATTCCCGATGACGCCGGGACGGTGACCGGTTTCGAGTGGGATTTCGGCGACGGTAACACGTCGTCATTCAACCTGAATCCGACCCATGCCTACACGCGCGTCGGCACGTACACCGTCAAGCTCACCGTTACAGCAGGCTCGCGCACGGTGGACTTCACGCTTGTCGACCACATCACCGTCTCGGCGGTGCCGCCGTCGGCGGATTTCACCGTGAACGACACGGGATTCCTGGGTGAACCTGTCCAGTTCACCGACACTTCTCGGGCGGGCTCGGTTCCCGTCACGGGCTGGCTGTGGGACTTCGGCGACGGCACGACTTCCAGTAGCCAGCATCCCGATCACGTGTACGCGGCCATGGGCATGTACAGCGTCTCCCTGACCGTCAGCGATCCTCATAGCTCGGACCGGATCGTCAAGGACAACGTCCTTGTTGTGCGCGAGAAGATCGGGCCGACGGCTCAATTCCGCGTGAAGACGGTGAATCTACTGGTGAATGGATTCGTCGTGTTCGAGAACCTTTCCGAAGCCGGAACCAGTCCCATTATCTCCTATCTTTGGCGCTTTGGCGATGGTTTCGTGAGCGCGCAGGAGAACCCGGTACACGCGTACTCGGCCCCCGGCACGTACGCGGTCACGCTTGCGGTCAAGACGGCGCACGGGGAAAGCACGTCGGCTCCGATCGAGGTCTCTCCGGTGACGGTTTCGCCCAAGGCGGATTTCGAGGCCGGCCAGCGTCGCGCGCTGACGACGGAACGCGTGGCTTTCCAGGACACGTCGGCCGCGGGCACCTCGCCCATCAAGACGTGGCTCTGGAACTTCGGCGATCCGGCTAGCGGCGCCGCCAACACGGCTTACACGCCCAACCCTTCGCACGTTTTCTCTGGCCCGGGCACGTACACCGTTTCGCTTGCCGTAACCACATCTGCCGGTTCCGACAAGATGACAAAGGCCGATTATATCGACATACACAGCCCCACGCCGCTTGACGATTATGTTAATGCCGATGATGGCAGCTACCGCTATGAACGGATCGAGTCCGTAACCCAACCGGGGTATTCGGTCCACGTCATCCGGATGGTCTCCCAGAAGTGGCGCAAGCTCACCGAGGTTGACTCGCCGTACTGGGAACACTGGCTCACCATCATCCAACCCGATGTGGTGGATTCAGCCACGGCGTTGCTGTCGATATCCGGCGGCGACAACGGCGACGATCCCCCTGACCTCTACGGCGGCGTGTTGTATCCTCTCGTGTTGCTTGCGCTCGAGTCCAATTCCGTCGTAGCGCTTCTCGAGCAGGTACCCAATCAACCGCTGGTGTTTGCCGATGAGGGATTCGAGCGTTCCGAGGACGCCCTGATCTCTTATACCCTGGACAAGTACCTGGACGGCGGCGATGCGCAGTGGCCGGCGCTTTTGCCCATGACCAAGAGCGCCATTCGGGCCATGGATACCGTGCAGGACTTCCTGGCGCCCAAGCCCGTGGCGTCGAAGGCCGGCGTGGACGATACGTTTGAGCCCGTGCCCATCGACTCGTTCATCGTGATGGGCGCCTCGAAGCGCGGCTGGACCACGTGGCTCACGGCCGCGGTGGACGCGCGCGTGGTCGGCATCGCCCCGCTCGTGTTCGACGCGCTGAACATGGACGTGCAGATGGCCCATCATCACGACGTCTACGGTTACTACTCCGAGGCGCTCCAGGACTATGTCGTCATGGACGTGTTCGACCGTTTTGACACGCCGCAAGGCCAATCCCTGCTCGGTTTTATCGATGCCTATGAGTACCGTGCCCGCCTGAAGCTGCCCAAACTCATTGTCAACTCGACGGGTGACGAGTTCTTCTTGCCGGACTCGGCCCGGTTCTACTTGGGTGATCTGCCCGGCGACAACCGCGTGGCGTACATGCCCAACACCAACCACGGGCTGGGCGACTACGACAAGGTGGTGGGAACCGTGTTGCCCTGGTACCAGGCCCAGCTCGACGGCGCCGCGTTGCCGCAGTATACTTGCACTATCGTTGAGGGTGAGGGGCGCGTCGTCGTTGAGTCCGCCGTGGCGCCGCTCGAGGTGAATCTCTGGAGCGCGGTTTCCTCGAATCGGGATTTCCGGCTCAACTCGCTGCTCAATCCCACGGCACCGGCCTGGGCTGCGCAGGCCGTGGCGGCGGCCGGCACCAACCGGTACGTCGCCCAAGCGCCCGCGTCTGCCGACGGCTGGACCGGTTTCTTCGTCGAGGTGAAGTTCGAGAGTCCTTACACCTACAAGTGGCAGCCCAATCCCTACACGTTCTCCTCACAGGCGCGCGTGATTCCCGACACCTTGCCGGAGTACGTGGTCGGCCTTCCGGAAGCGGATTTCTCGGCCTCGCCGACGACCCCAATGCTCCAAGGAGAGGTTACGTTCTCCGACCAGTCCGACGGTGGCCCGCGGCCCGTGTTCGCCTGGTTCTGGCATTTTGGCGATGGCGCGACGAGTTTCGAGCAGAACCCGCGCCATGCCTACAGCGCCTTGGGCCGGTACAGTGTGGCCTTGACGGTGTACACCGTCCACGGAACCGACACCGAGGTCAAACCGGACTTCATTACTATCCAGGGCACGCCATCGAATCCCATCGCGCAGTTCACCCTCAATGAGCCGAATCCGTACGTGGACGAAGTCGTCCGGTTCACCGACATCTCGCAAGGCGTCTCGTCCCAGATTCACACATGGCAATGGGATTTCGGCGACGGCGCCACCAGTTCCGAGCCGAATCCGGTGCATGCGTACGCGGCTGCCGGTACCTACGATGTGAGTCTGACGGTGATTTCCCCGCACGGCCAAGACACGGAGGTGGTCGAGAATGCCGTCACCGTAAGGCCGTTGTCCGCCTCGGCGAATTTCACCGCCGATACGCAGGCGCCGTCCGCGTTCGATCCGGTGTCCTTCCAGGATCTCTCTACGGCGGCGCCGGGGCCGATCACGGAGTGGTGGTGGGACTTCGGCGATGGCGTCACGAGCACGTTGCAGCATCCGGTGCACGGGTACACAACGGCGGGAACGTACACCGTGTCGCTCATGGTTACCACGGCCTTGGGCGCTGACACGGAAACGAAGACCGGCTTCATCACGGTATCGGCTGGTGTTTCGCCTCTCGAGGATTACGTGAACGCCCCGGATCCGTACTATGGCCAGTACACCCTGTATGAGAAGACCGTCGTCGAGTCGGCCAACGGGACCTACACGCTGCATCGCCTCAACATGACCTCGCAGCAGTGGCGCTCGGCCGCCGAGGTCGACAAGCCCGTGTGGCGTCACTGGTTGACCATCGTTGAGCCTCAGACCATCCGGTTCCACACGGGCCTGCTCCTCATCGAGGGCGGTAACAACGGCCGGTTCGATCCGCCCAATCCGCCGACGATCGACGAGGAGTTCATCGATGTGGCCCTGTTCACCGGCACCGTGCTCGTTCACCTGCACGGGGTTCCCAGCGAACCGCTGCGCTTCACGGACGAGACCATCAGCCGTACGGAAGACCAGATTATCGCCTATTCGTACGACAAATTCATGGACTCCGTGAAGGCCGGAGATCCCGATCCGACGTGGCCTGTGCTCGGTGCGATGGCGAAGAGCGCCGTGTGCGCCATGGACGTGGTCCAAGAGTATCTCGTCACGGGCACGGGAAGTCCCGTCGTCGAGAAGTTTGTGGTGTCCGGCGGCTCGAAGCGCGGCTGGACAACGTGGCTCACGGCCGTGGCCGATCCGGTGCCGGGCCGCATCGCCGCGATCATGCCCATCGTCATCGACGTGCTCAACATGGAGAAGCAGATGGCCCATCACCGCGCGGTCTACGGCTACTGGTCGCCGGCCATCTATTCGTACGCCCAGATGCGTGTCTTCGAGCGCTTTGGAACGCCTGAATCCGACGCGCTGCTGAACATCGTTGATCCCTATCGGCGGCGCGACAAGCTGACAATGCCGAAACTCATCATGAACTCGAGCGGCGACGACTTCTTCGTCTGCGACTCCTCGCAGTTCTACTTCAGCCAGTTGCCCGGCGAGAACTCCCTGGCGTACGTGCCCAACACCAATCATGGCCTGAATAGCGGGCCTGAGGTTTTGGAGACGATTGCCGCCTACTTCCTGGCCATCGCAGCCAACAGCTCGAGACCGAAGTACTCGTGGAGCTTCGATGGCCAGAACGCCATTCGCGCCCGCGTGACCGGTACCATCGAGCCGGACGCGGTCTACCTCTGGCAGGCCTACGCCGATCCGGGCATCACGTATCCGACCGATCCGAACCGAGGCCGCCGCGACTTCCGGCTGTCCACGATCGGTGCGGCGTGGCAGAAGAGCTTGCTCACGAAGGACACCTCGGGCGACTATGTGGGCAGCGTTTCGATTCCCAAGAGCGGCTGGAAGGCCTTCTTCATCCAGATGGTTTTCGACACGCCGAGTCCCATCCCGGGCCTCGACTTGCCCCAGTTCTACCTGACAACCCAGGTCCGGGTCGTACCGGATGCCTATCCGCAGTTCGAGAGCTACAAGACTTCGGTCGGTACGGGTGAAGACATCCTGCCCGTCTGCGTCCTTTACGGAACGCCGTATGAGATGGGACACGACCTGGGCCAGCTCATGGCCGACGATATTCAGGCCTTCGCGCCGGAGTTCTTGGCGTTGGCTCAATTGGCCGATCCCGAGCGGGCTTCGGATCAGAACCTCGACGCGGCCTGGAACGCCATGACGCCCTACCTGGATCAGGATTTCGTCGACGAACTCGAGGGTGTTGCCGTGGGGTCCGGCGTGGACTACGACACGCTTCGCCGCGTCCATATGATCCCGGCCGTGGCCGACTATTCGTGCAGTTCGGTGGCCGCGTGGGGTAACGCCACTTCGGACGGTCGCCTATACCAGAGCCGCAACTTGGATTGGTCTATCGAGGCCGGCGCACACAACTATCCGTGTCTGACCATGTACATTCCGGATGTCGGCGTGCCTCATGTCAACGTCGGTTTCGCCGGCCTGGTGGGTGCTCATTGCGGCATGAATCTCGGTGGGATCGTGTTGGCCGAGATGGGTGATGCCAAGGATACCGGCAGCGGATTCGATCTGAACGGCGAGCATTTCATGCCGATGTTCCGCAGAATCCTGAACAACGCCCTGAGTCTCACCGAGGCCATCGACATACTCTATGAGGCGCCGCGCGTGAAGAAGTACCATTACGTTTTCGGCGATGGACGGAACCAGCTTACGGCCGCCAAGATCCGCGCCCATGAACCCCAGCCGCTGCGGATCTGGACGGATAACGGCGATGCCTGGACGCATCACGGCACGCCGTGGCCCAATAGCGGTGTACCGGACGAGAACGCTGCGCTGGGTTGGCTGTTCGATGATATTGTGTTCCGCGATGAAGAGAATGGAACGGTGGCTGGCCCGCTCCTCGATGCCGTGTACGGCAGCATTACCCATACCGAGATGATCGCCATCGCCAACAGCATCGCCTCGAGTACGTCGAACGTGATGAATGTCGTGTTCGACGCCACCGGCGATACGCAGTTCGATGGGCTGCACATGGACCTCTGGGTGTCCTATGCGACGCCGACTCAGCAAGCCTACGAGCGGGCGCCCGGGGACTACGTCCCGTTCAACCTCCAGGAGTATCTGCCCTAGAGTCGATGAACGGACCGGCTGGACACACAAGGCTCCCGTTTCGGCGGGAGCCTTCCATTTCCCATTGACGTCGACACCAAGGAGAAGGCTATGTACAAGCCGCCGCGCATCGAGTCGGGACGGGGCATTGTGCGCAGGCTCAAGGATGTGTCCGGAACGGTTCTGGCCGTGACGATGGACATCCCTTGGCGGCTGTTGCAGGAGTCCTTCCACTGGAATCCGGCGTGCGTTCACATGGTCACCGACATGGATCGCGAGACCCTCGATGGCCTTCTTCGGACACTGCCGGAATGCGATGTGGTCGTGGGCGTCGGCGGCGGTTCCTGCTGCGACACGGCCAAGTTCATCGCCTGGAAACGCGGATGCCGTATGATCCTCGTACCGACCATCGTTTCCGTGGATGCGCCGCTGACCAACATGATAGCGGTCCGCGTCGACAAAGCGGTGACCTACATCGGCGACTTGTTTCCCGAGGAACTCATCGTCGATTACGATCTGATCCGGAAGGCCCCGCCCGAACTGAACCGGGCCGGCGCAGGAGACATAGCCAGCATCCACACGGCGCTCTACGACTGGCAGCTCGCCCATGAACGCATCGGGGAAGCGTACGCGCCCACCGTGGCAGACCTAGCCCGCGAGTGTCTCGAAGAGCTTGACCGCAATGCCGTCGACGTGCGCGCGGTCACGCCCAAAGGCATCGACACGATCGTCGACTTGTATCGGCGCGAGGTCGCCTTCTGCGCCGAAATCGGTACAAGCCGCCCCGAGGAAGGCTCCGAGCATCTTGTCGCTTACAATGTCGAGCACATCACCCGCCGACATTTCGTTCACGGCGACCTCGTCGCCCTCGGCATCTTCCTCATGAGCCGGCTCCAGGGGAACCGTCATGAATGGGTAGTCGACCTGATGGATCGCCTCGGCCTACAGTACCGCGTGCCGGGCGTTGCCGAAGACGAAGTCCGTCAAGCCCTCATTTCCCTGAAGGCCTTCAAAAATGCCCAGGGCCTCTTCTTCAGCGTCGTAGACACCACGTCAATGGACGAAGCCTTCATCCGCGAGGCTGTGCAGGCACTCTTTGCGTGAGCATGGGCGGCTCTTCCGCGTTGGATCCTCCGGATCGGTCGGATCCGTCCGATCCGGCGGCTGGGGTGTTGTTTTGGCTGCGAAGGCCGAAGCTGCGAGACCTTGCCGCGCCGGCACCGGAGTGAAAAAGAGGCAGGGCGTTTGGTCGTACGCCCTGCCTTCTCAGCGTTCGGTCACCCGGCGGCTAGGCCGCCCGTCTGTCGTATGCGACGGCTCGCGCGGCCTTAGTCGAGCTTGGCGTCCTTCGGGATCTTGATCACGGTGATGTCGGCCTCGCCGTTGGGCCGGATGAGGCCGACTAGGAGTCCCTTGCCGGGCGTGGCCTTCTTGCGCATGGCCGTGTAGAACTCGTTGGGCGACGTGACCGACTCCTGGGCGACCTCCGTAATAACACATCCCTCGGTGATGCCGGCATCGGCCGCGGCGCTTGCAGAATCGAGATGGGTGACGAGGACCCCTTCCACGTCTTCCTTGAGGCCCATCCGCTGGGCGGTGTCGCTGGTCAGTTCCTGAACCCGGATGCCCAGGACCTCCTCTTCGGAATCGGCCGCGGCGACGACCTCCTCCGCTTCCCATTCGGCCAGTTCGACCTTGGCCTCGATGGCCTTGCCGTCGCGCCAGATCTCGAGGGTGGCCTGGGCGCCGGGCGACAGGGCGGAGACCTTACGAATCAAGTCGCTCGAGTCCTCGACGACCTCGCCGTTGACTTTGCGGATGACGTCGTAGGGCTTCAGTTTTGCCTTCTCGGCGGGCGTGTCCGGCTGCACTTGCTTGACGAAGGCGCCCTTGTTGTCGGGCAGATTGAGGCCGTCGGCAAAATAGCGGGCGTCCGCAATGCCGACGCCGAGGTAGCCGCGTGTCACCTTACCCGACGCGATCAACTCCGGGAGGATGTCCTTGGCCGTGTTGATGGGAATTGCGAATCCCAGTGAGTTGGCGCCGTACACGATGGCCACGTTGATGCCGATGACTTCGCCGTCGATATTGCACAATGGCCCGCCGCTATTGCCGAGGTTGATGGCCGCGTCCGTCTGGATGAAATGCTGGAAGCGAAGGCCCGGCAGGCGGAGTTGGTCGCGGCCGAGGGCACTAACGTGGCCGAAGGACAGCGAGCCCTCGAAGCCGCGTGGACTGCCCATCGCAATGGCGAACTGCCCGACCTTGATCTGAGAAGAATCGCCCAGCTTTGCTACGGGAAGGTCGGCGGTGGGCTCGATCTTGATCACGGCCACGTCGGTGTCGGGATCGCGGCCGACCACTTCGGCGTCATGCTCGCTACCGTCCCAGAGGCGCACGACGATCTCGTCCGCGCCCTCGACCACGTGGTTGTTCGTGATGATGTGGCCCTCTTTGTCGAAGATGAAACCGGAGCCGGTCCCTTGTCGAACGGGCATGCGCCGGGGCTCGATTTCGGGGGTCTCGCCACGGGGATCCGGCACGCCGAAGAACCGGAACAGGTCTTCGAAGGGCATCATATCATCCGACATCACCTCGACCGAGCCCTTGGTGTCGATGTTGACGACGCACGGCCGCACGTCCTCCTGCAGTTTCACAAAGGCATCCTCGAACTCCTTGAGAATGGGGCTCACCGCGTAGGCGCCGCCGGCCAGGCCGGCCACGAGCGCTGCGGTGAACGCGAACACAAGACTCATACGTTTCATGGTTTGTTTCCTCCATGTTCAGCAAGCGCGCGCGGATGTATCGCACCACGGATACGTTCTCGCACCCATGCTTGCACTTCTTCGGTTTCCAGTTTCTGGCCATCACAAGTCACATAGAACGAGTCGCGGACGTGCCGGGCGTCGGTGACGATGCGCGCTGTGGTGATATCGAGTCCGGCACCGGTCATGGCGCGCGCAATATCGTAGAGCAGGCCTGTCCGGTCGCCTGTGTGAATGTCGATCACCGTGTGAGTACGGGACGACTCGTTGTCGAATTCGACGCGGGTTCGGACGGGGATCCTCGGCTGCTCGAGCGCGAACAGTCTTCTTCTCGACTGCTCGACGTGTTTCGCCACATCCTCGCCCTGAATCAGAACCGCGCGAAGGACGCGTTCGATTCCCGCGCACTCCCGGCCTGTGAGGGGCCGTCGGCCCGAGACATCCGTTACCACAAAGCAGTCGACCACGAGTCCGTCCGGGCGGGTGAATAGGGCGGCGCCGTTGACGTCGACCAATTGCGAGGCGAAGCATCCTGCAATCTCCGCAAAGAGGCCGGGCCGATCGCCCGTCGAGATGACGACCGCGGTTCGGTTGGTGGCCTCGTCCGACGAGAACCGCACCGCCAATCCATGTTCGCGGGCCTCGGCGACACAGCCGAGGTGGTCGGCGATCTCATCGGCGGAGAAGGCGGCGAAGTAGCGGTCGCCCAGTCCGCGCAGGTGTCCGTCGAGATCGGCGCCGATCGCGGGCGCGAGGAGCTTGCCAATCTGGACGGCCTTCGGCGATTCCCAGAGGGCGTCCGTGACTTCCTCGTCACCGCCTTGCAGGAGCTTTTGCGTTTTGAGGTAGAGCCTGAGCAGCAGGGCGCCTTTCCAGTCATTCCATACCTCGGGTCCGACCGCAGCGAGGTCGCAGTAGGACAAGACGAAGAGCGCGCGCAGGCGATCCCCGGTCCGAATCGTGTGGGCGAACGCGCGCACGATGTCCTCGTCGTCGGTGTCGCGGAACTGACTGATCTTCGTCATGAGCATATGGTGCTGAACAAGGAAGGCGACGCGTTCCTCGTCATCCACGGGCATCCTGGTTCGCTGGCAGAACTCGTGCACGCTGTGGACGCCGGCCTCGACGTGGACCTCGCCGGCGGCTTTGCCGAGGTCGTGGAAGAGGATGGCCATGGTGAGGATGTGCGGATCCGGCAACTCGTCGAGGGCCATCCGCAGGCACTGGGTGACGACGCCCTCGCCCGGCTCGAGGGCAGGAATGGCTTCGAGGGCGCGTAGGATGTGCTCGTCGACCGGATAGGAATGGAAGTCTTCGTAGCGGATGACGCCCTGCACGGCGGCGAACTCGGGGATGTACGCGGCCAGGAATCCGGTGCTTGCCATCTGCCGGAGGGCTTGTGCCGCGTGACTGGGTCGCCCGCAGATGGCCACGAAGAAGCGGCGGACCAGATCGCTCGAGCGGAACGAATCGCCGATGAGTCCAAGGTTTGCCGTGACCATGCGCTCCGTCGGCGGGCTGAGGCGCACGCCGTACCGCGCGCACTCCCAGAAGGCTTCGATCAGGCGCACGGGATTCTCGATGAACCATTTCCTGTCCGTCATTCCGACATATAACTCGCCGTCGCGGATGGAGTAGTCGCTGATGGGCGCGCCGCCTGCCTCGGCCGGCCCCCATGAGGCCGCGCTATCGCAGATACCCACGGCGAGGTGCAGGAATCGACGCAGATGGCGAGCGGCGTCGTAGTAGTCTTCCATAAGCCGAGTCACCCCGGTGTGGCCGGGCGAATGGTAGCCGAAGGCCCGGGCAACGTGTTCCTGGTTCTCGAAGGTGAGGCGGTTTTCGGCACGGCGCGTATGGAAATGCAGCTCGTTGCGGATACGCCAGATGAAATCGAGGGCCTGGACGACCTCGAGGTGTTCCTCGGGTGACACGAGGCCCTGGGAGACGATGTCGTCGAGGCTCGATGTTCCGCAGACCATCATGAGTAGCCACAGCGCCGTGTGGATGTCCCGCAGACCGCCCGCGCCTTCCTTGATATCCGGCTCGGGCCGGTAGAGGTCGCGGTATTGCTCCGGTAGGCCGTCCCTGCGCTCGCGCAGCCGGAGCTGGACGAAGGCGTGCGACCGGTCGCCGGAAGCCCATTCCCGAACGGCGAGTTTCACGCGCGCGAAGGCGGTGTTATCGCCGGCGATGACCCGGCCCTCGATGAAGCTCGTCAGGGCCTGGATGTCGGTGCGCGCCAGTTCCATGGCCTCCGGCACGCTCCGAATCGCGTAACCCACGGCGAACCCAATGTCCCACAGGAACGGCACGAGGAAGTCGTTCAGTTGCTCGATCGTGGCGTCCAGTCGGCCATCATAGAGCAAGCAGACATCGAGGTCGGAATGAGGACTCAGTTCGCCCCGACCGTAGCCGCCCAGCGCGCAGAGAGACACGCGCGACAGCGCCTGTCGGGGGTTGGCCAGTGGAAAGAGAGCGAAGGAGAACACGCCCCGCAACAAGCGGTCTGCGCGGGCCGAAAGGAGCTGCACAATGGTGCTGCCCAGTTCGCCGGCGTCGTGGCGGGCGCGAATCTCGTCGCGATCGAGCCGGGCGCGTTCGCGCGTCGCGGCCACATAGGTATCGCGCGTCACGGATCGAAACCGTTCATCGCCACCCGCCGCCATCCCCGCAAGCTCATGAAACGAGTAGCTCACGGCGTCTCCTTGGCCTCGGCTCCCGTATCGGCCGGCGGGCGATCCAGGCGTTCATACGGCGGGCCGACGAAGGCCAGCGCGTCCTCCTTGGCCCAGCCGCGTTCGCCGTCCGCGGTCATGACGCGGGCCCAGGCGCTTGCCCGGCGATCCACGAGCACGCGGTCCCCTTCGTACAGCTCGAAGCGAACCGTCTCTTTGTCACTGGTGCCGTAATGGACGGGCACGGTGGCGGCGTCGGCCACGGCGTAGACATCGCCGTGGGCTTTCACCCAGGCCGATACCGCGAAAGCTACCGCCAGCACGCCGACGATGAAGGCTGCCCGAAGGACGTAGCGGACGGGTCGCACTTTCCGAATCGCCAGGAGCAACCAGAAGAGCAACCAGAAGAGGATGGCGAGCATGCGCGTTGCGGCAGGCGCCAGATTGTAGTGCCAGAACAGGAGGCTCTGCTCCCAGTCCGGCGGCAGTGGTCGCTCGAGACGCCGTTCGGTCTCGAGTACACACTTGTCCAAATTTTCGCGGGCGCATTCCATGCCGGGATCGCACGCCAGGGCACGCTCATAGTTCGCAATGGCCGCGCCGAGGCGCCCGGTGCGGTAGTAGGCATTGCCCAGATTGAAGAAGACGGCCGGACCGGTCACGGATTCCTCGATGAGCTGTTCGTAACCATTGATGGCCGCGGCGTAATCGCGCGACGCGTATGCGGCGTTGGCGCGCTCGAAGGCTTCTTGATAGGGATTGGTCGCTGCCGCGACGACAAGGCACAGCCAGATACTCATGGTGTCCCTCCTTTCGAGGAACAGCGCTTGAAGGCGTTCAGCTTCTCCATGGCCGGAAGGGCCGCTTCCGTGAGCGCCCGCACTTCCGCCGGCGATATGCTGCCCGAGGCGTAACGCGCCCGTTCGCAGGCGCGCAGGATCCGGACGACGGTCTGAATGAGACTGTCGTCGACGCCATTGGATTCGAGTAGGCGCCCGGCATCGGCCGAGGTCATTCCCGCGTTGGACACGTTGAACTTGTCGGCGACGAAGTCGACTAGGGTTCGGAACAGTGCCTCCCCGGGATCCGGGGCACGCTCGATGGCTTTGAATCGCTGGCGTCCTCTGGCGAGGGCGTGGTATTCGCGCGCGTAGGCTGGATCCTGCTCGAAACGGTGCTTCCGCTGTACCCACAGGGCGAGCATGCCGTACACGATCACGGGAATGATTCCGAACGCGATATTGGCCGGCACCGAAGACCGATGGGGCCGCAGAGCCGGAACATCGGTCAGCACCGGTAGGATGTCTTCCCCAATGACTTCGACATCGGCCTCGGGCGCCGGTACCGAATCCCCAACGAGAACCCGGCGGTTCGATTCCGCCGAAGCCATCACGGTTACCGTGAACGGCCCGCACTTCTGTGTCTCGTAAGTGCCGGAGACGGGATCGAAGTAGCAGAAGGCAATCTCGGGAACGGTCATGCTACCGGCCTCGAGGGGTGTGATGGCATACGTGATCACCTTCTCGACGGTTCCTTCACCGATCACTCGTGTTTCCTTTTCCGGATCGGAAACGTATGCGCCGTCAACCTTGACCACCTGTGGATCGCCGATGGCATCGGGGTTTCCTTGGCCGGTAATCTTGAGATCGAGAGAAACCGGTACGCCCTGCACGGCATCGTTGCGGCCCATCTTGGCCTCGAATTGGAACTGGCCGACGGCACCGGAGAACTCGGGCGGGCGCTGGGGGAGCGGAAGAACGTTCACGGTGATCGGCACGGTCTCCAGCGTGTAGTCGTGGCGTTGAGGGCCGAACCGCGTATACGCACGCGCGGCGCCTTGCCAATGCCACGAGCCGATCGTGAGCTCGCCCGTCGAGGTGGGAAACAGGAGTTGTCGATACTCGGAGACTTCGTAAGGCCAGCCATTCCGTTCTTCCCGTCGGACTTCCGGCTCGAGCGCGCTCGCGTAGAAGCCCTCGGCATCCGGATATCGAAGGTCAGCGCCTCGAACCGAGCCGACGCTAACACCGTCCAGAAGAATGCGCCACAACTGGAGCCGCAAGACCACGGGCTCGCCCTGGTAGACCTCCGGTTTGTCAATCGTGCTCGTGATGAATGCCACGTCTTCCCAGGAGAGCTCCGTGTCCGGCTGCGGCGTCGCGCTGTGCGGGACCCCAGCCGACGGCGCGGTGCGGCCGCGGGCCGGGTTGGGTATCTTCGGTTTCGGCTCATCGACGACGTTCAGGAGGATACTCTTTGTGGAGTGGGTTGTGCCGTCGACCTTGACGGCAATCGGAGGAACCTGGACCCGACCGGTGCGTGTGGCTTTCGCAATGTAGCCAAGCTCGCGAATGCGTAGCACCTGGCTTCCGGACACGTTGATGGACACCTCGGTGCGCGAAGACGTCTGACTGGGTTGCTTCTCGATATCGAGGCCATCCACGTCCGGCATGATGGGATCCTGGATGTCCTTCCCGCTAACCTCCACCGTGATCAGGAAAGGCGTGTTGACCGGCACGGTGGTGGTGTCTACACGCGCCGACACTTGGGCGTGTACGCACCATGCGCTGAAGGCGCACAAGACAAAAAACAGCCCTGTCCGCATTACCACCAGTCGCTTTCCATCCGGATCCGCCGCCGATCATTGATGTTATCATAGACCTCGCGCTTGTCCATATCCTCGAGCGATTGCAGGATGGCCTCAAGGTTTTGCTTTTCCTGCGGTTCCTCCTCGGACTCAGCCTGATCCTGTTGTTCCTCAGGCGAGGGCTCCTCTTGTTGCTGCTGCTGCTGCTGCTGCTGCTGCTGTTCCTGTTGTTCTTCCTGCGGCTTTTCCTGTTCTTGCTGTTCTTGCTCCTGCGGCTGCTGTTCCTGTTGTTCTTCCTGCGGCTTTTCCTGTTCTTGCTGTTCTTGCTGTTCTTGTTCCTGCGGCTGCTGTTCCTGTTGTTCTTTCTGCGACTCTTCCTGGTCTTGCTTTTCTTGTTGCTGGTTTTCCTGTTGTTCCGGTGGCGGCGGCGGATTCTGGAGCATTTTCTTGAGTTGATAGCGCATGTGGTCGAGGTTGTTGCGGGCTTCCTGATGATCCGGGTAGTTGCGCAGGAACTCCTCGTACTCCTCGACGGAGGCACGGAAGGACTCGACCACGTCGTCGTACTTGGCGGCCGCAACCGATTGTTTGGCGATCTGGGCGGTGCAATTGGCCTGGTTGAATCGGGCCTTCTCACGGAGGTCGGGTTCGGGGGCGTTCACGGCCTTTGCGAAGGATTCCTTGGCCTCCTTGAACGAGGCGAGCGCATCTTCGGGAGCCTCAAGGCTGACTTCCTGCAACGCACGTTCGTATTGTGCACGCCCCATTCCGTAGTAGAGCAACGGCGACTCCGGATCGTCCGTCTGGAGATCGCGGTATTCGCCCATGGCGCCCTCGACGTCACCGCTCTTGAGGCGCGCGTTCGCGTGATCGAGGCGCTCGCGAAATGATTCGGCGGCGGCGGGCCACACGAGGAGCACGCCGCAGGCAAGGGCCACCAGGAGAGCCATTGCCATAGGATCTCGCGCTCGTGTCGGGTGTGCGTGACTAGACATGGTTTTGTTCTGCCTCCACGCCGAGTTCGCGTCGCATACGCCACCGTCGGATCCACGGCATCAGCGCGAGCCACAGGCCCTCGCCTGCAAAGCATAGGATCGCCACGGCCAAGGGCCATTGGTAGCGATTGACGAGGCGCAGGCGGACGTCGCTCGAGACGGTTCTCGCGGTGAGACTCGTCAAGTGGTCGTAGATCTGGTTCACATCACCGTTGTCCGGAGTCGTCCGAATATAGCCGCCTTTGCCAGCCAGGCCGACCTTCTCGAGGGTCTCTTCGTCCAGTCTGGACAAGTGTGTCTTATCGACCCGTTTCCCGTCGGTGTACTGCCCCATCCATTCCGGCAACGTGATCTCGGCGCCGTTCGGATCGCCGACGCCGATTACATAGACGCGCGCGTATTCCGAGGCCTTCTCCGCCTCCTCGATGGCATCGCCCGAAACCTGTTCGCCGTCCGAGATCAGAAGAATGGCCCGGGTGTCGCGATTCCACACGCCGGACTGCTCGGCCTCGGCTTTGAAGGTGTCCACGGCCGCGCGCAATGCCTCGGCGATGTCGGTGCCCTCCGCGCTAACCGTGTCCGTGTTCACGGCGCCGAGCACGGCCTTGAAGTAGCCGTGATCGAGCGTGAGCGGGCACTGAAGCGAGGCCGCACCGGAAAAGGCGACAAGGGCGAACCGGTCGCCGGAGGCGCGATCGACGAGGGACCCTATCTTCTGGCGGGCGCGCTCCATGCGCGTGGGCAGCGGATTGGCGGCGCGCATGCTTTCCGACGTGTCAAGGCAGATCACGATATCGTGGCTCTGTTTCCGGATCTGACGCCAGGCCTGTCCCCAGTGAGGCTGAGCGAACACCAGGGCCATGGCCGCGATGCCAAACACCGGCAACCAAAACAGCGGCCGGCGAACCGCGGCATCGTAGCCGAGCAGGAGTCTTGGCGCGAGACTGGCGTCGACGAAGCGGGCAAGGCGGCCGCGGCGACGGCGCTCGAACGCGCGCAGACCGACCACGACTACGGCCATGACGATGACCGCCAGGCCGAGCCACCAGTGCAGCTCCCGGAACGGGAATATGAACCCAACCTTCACCAACCTTCTCCTACGCGCGGCGTACCGCCTGTCGGGCACGGCGACGCCGTCACCCATGCGCTAAGGAATCGTCTCAAACCATTGCCGGCGAACCACGATGGATAGGGCCATCATCAGCGCGCCGAGTGCGGCGTACGGCACGAAGGCCTCCTTGTGTTCGTAGTAATCGTCCAGCTCGATCTCTGTCGTTTCGAGCTTGTTGATCTCGGCGTAGGCCCCCTCGAGCGAGGCCGTGTCCGTGGCGCGGTAGTACTTGCCGCCGGTGGCCTCGGCGATCTTCCGGAGCGTGTCTTCGTCGATGGGTGCATTCACGCGCACCAGCCGCTCGCCGAACAGGAAATCCTTCTGCGGTATGTAGGCCTCGCCCCGCGAGCCGGCGCCAATGGTATAGATGCGGATTCCGAACTCCTTGGCCATACCGGCGGCCGTGAGCGGACTCAGTTCGCCGGCGTTGTTCATGCCGTCCGTAAGGAGGATGATGACTTTGGACCGGGCCTCGGACTTTCGGAGGCGACTGACGGCTAGCCCGATTGCCGAGCCAATGGCGGTGCCCTGCTTCTTGGGATCTTGCTCGTCGATCTGCGCAAGATCGAGTTCGTGTTCAAGAACACCGTAGTCGAGGGTCAAGGGGCATTGCGTCCACGCGTAGCCGGCATAGAGGATGAGGCCAACGCGATCGAGACCGTAGCGATCGTCGAGCTGCACTTTCCGGCTGCGCAGGAAGTGCTGGACGGCCTCCTTCGTGACGTAGAGCCGATCGCGGCGTTCGCCGCCGTACTCGAAGTCCATGGCCTTCATGCTTCCGGACACGTCGACGCAGAGCATGATGTCGACCACATTGGCGCGATCCTTCTGCGGCTGGAAGCCCATGAGCGGACGCGCCAGCGCTATGATCAGGAGGCTCAGTGCGACGGCCCGCAAGCAGGCCGGCACCCAGCGAAACCGCGATCGGCGCGCCGCGCCGATGTGACCAAGGGTCTCGCCGGTCGAGAGGTGAAGCACGCCGGGTGCGCGGGCGAACCACTCGGCCACGAACAGGAGGGGTACGGCGGCGAGCAGGAGCAGCGCCCACGGATGCATCAATGCGGTGAATCGGAATGGCGCGAATAGACTCATGCCACCGCCTCCGCTTCCGTTTCGGCCGGAGCTCGCTCAGGCTCCGGAACGGTCTCATCGACGAAACGCAGCACGACTTCGAAGCTCTTCTCCATTTGCTCGACCGTAGGCTCGTAGCGCGCGAACTTGACGCGGTCGCAGTGCCGCAAGAAGTCGGCAACGATTCGCTGGTGCTGGTCGGACAGGGTACCCCTACGAGCGGCGGCATCCAGGAATTCGGGAGTTGTCTGCTCCGGAGCGTGCAATCGGAAGCGATCCTCGATGTAGTACCGCAGGATTGCGGACAGATCGACGTAGTACGGCTCGAACTTGCCCGCTCTCGCGAGTTGCCGTTCGTCGAGTTCGCGCAGGCGCTCATAAGCAATTTCCCAGGCCGGGCGCGACGGCACTTCGCGTTCGGCCTTCCTGCGACGCTTCAGCAAGAGAACCATCCCGGCGACCAGGCCTACTGTCGCGACGCCGGACGCTGCCCAAAACCACCACGCCAGCCAAAATGGCTTCGTAACCGAGAGCGGACCCGCGTTCGGCTCGAAGCGTTCCGCCGCCGCCAGCTCTTCCTCGGTAAGATCGCGTACCCGGAGCGCGGGCGACGGCACGATGATGGTCTTGGCGTCAGGTCCCCATTGAACCTTCGCGGGGGCAATGGCATAGGTTCCTTTGAGTACAGGATCGAGAATGTAGGTGTCCGTGATGCGCTTGTGGCCGCCTTTGATCGCCTCGGTTGCGCGCTCGACATCGTGAACCTCGATCCCGGCGAATTCCTCGAGAAGATCCGGCATCTTGACTTCCACGTCGCCGGTGACCTCCACGATGAGTTGATATCGGGCCGGTCGGTGAAAGGGAACGACCGGCGGATCGAGCACGACGCGCACATCGACGCTGGCGGCATCGGCCGGCGTGTCGTCGGCCCAGACCGTCGCGGTCGAGATGAGCGCTATCGCCAACAATGCTCTCATGTATACCGTTCCCATCGTGCGCCTACACGGCGCCGCCTGAATCCCCGCTTTCCTCGGAGTCCTGGGCTGCTTCGGGCGGTTGCAGGCGGTCCAGGTGCAACTTCACGGCCTGTTCCTCGAGGATGCGCTCGATCAGGGCCGATAACTCCTCTTGCTCCTTCTGCATATGGAAAAGCTGGGTAGCCTGATCCTTGACCTCCTCGAAGGGCTTGACGCGTTCGGGCTTCTTCGATACGACCTCGATGAGATACCACGCGCCCTCGAGTTCATAGGGGCCTACGCGGGTACCCGGTTCGGCGGCGAACACGGCCGCGACCGCCTCGGCGCTGGGCGGCATGCCCTGAATGCGGCCGCCCTTGCTGACCTGGGTCGTTTCCTGCGGGAATTCCTCGATGGCCTGAACCACCTCGGCACTGTCCGCTTTCGCGACGCGAACCTCGGCCTGCTCGTGCTCGGTAAATCGGTTGATCTCGGCCTTGTAGAACCGATCGACGTCTTCCGGCGTGATGCTGATCTTGGACTGGACCTCATTGGAGATCAGCTTCTGAACGATGAGGGCGTCCACTTGCTTGGCCATTTGTTCCTGGACCTCTTCGTCTTGATCCAACTCGAGTCGGCGCGCCTTATCGGCCAAGAGACGCTGCGCCACAAGGTTCTTGAGAAACTCGGCCTTCTTGTCCGGCCCGGAGACCGTCTCGCGGAGATACGCCGGCAGCTTCTCGATCTCGATGTCGAGGTCGCGATCGGTAATCACCTCGCCCGCGAACTCGGCCAACACGACCTCATCGGGCTTCACGTCTTCCGGCGCGCGCTTGAGCGTCGTCCGTTTGCGGAGCTCCTTGCGCAGGTCGACACGGCGACCCAGTTTGTCGAGGCACAGAACGACCTTCTTGTCCACATCCTCTTTGATGCCCGACTCGGGGGCGAGGAACTCAGACTGATAGAGGTACTTGAGGGCGGTGTCGTACTGCTCGGCGTCGATGGCGAGTTTGGCCATGGTGTAGCACACCTTGGCGCGCGCGTCACCGTCCAGCGAGGCCTTGTCGAGATAGGCTTGGTACGCCTCGACCGCGGCGAGGGGCAATTGCCGCTCGGCGAAGTAGTTGGCGCAATCGCGCCAGGCCTCGGCCGACAAGCCGCCTTCGGGCCCGGCGCCGGATCCGGCAGGCGCCTTTTCAGGTGCGGCAACGATCAGGGTGACGACGGCGAAACCGGCCAGGGTCAGTGCAATCTGCAGATAGCCGAGCCAGCGGCCGTTTTTCGAGGCGCCGTTGTACTGGGCCCGGAACTGTCTTACGCGTTCAGGGGTCTGCTCACTCATCGGTGTCTCATTTCCTTCTTACCGCTCACGCATAGCGCCGCTCGCGCATGCGGAAGAACTTGTATAGGGCGTCCACGTACGAGCGATCCGTTCGCACATCGATAGCATCGACGCGGGTCCGCTGAAAGATCTGGTCGCGCCGCTTCGCGCGTGCCGCAGCCGCCTTGTGGTAGCGGGCGCGGACCTCGGCGTCGCGGGTGTTGACCACGGTCTCCCGTCCGGTTTCGGCGTCGCGCACGGAGACCAGTCCGACGTCCGGCAACTCTTCCTCGCGCGGATCGGTCACCGAGACGGCAATGACGTCGTGCCGCCGGTTCGCGATGCGCAGTGGGACTTCATAGTCGTCCGCGATGAAATCCGACACGAGGAAGGCCACGACACGCCGCTTGGTGACGCCGTTGAGATACTGAAGCGCCGCCGGGATGTTCGTGCCGCGGCCCTTCGGTTGATAGTAGAGCACCTCGCGAATGACGCGGAGTACATGGGTGCGGCCCTTGCTGGGCGGCACGTAGTGCTCGACGTCGTCTGTGAAGATGATCAGGCCGACCTTGTCGTTATTCTTGATGGCCGAGACGGCCAGGACGGCGCACAGCTCGGCGGCCAACTCGTTCTTGAACCGCGAGACACTTCCGAAGCGGCCCGAGCCGCTCGCGTCGACAACGAGCATGACGGTGAGCTCGCGTTCCTCGGCGAGGATTTTCACGTGCGGCGTGTTTGTCCGGGCCGTCACGTTCCAGTCGATCATCCGCACATCGTCGCCCGGAACGTACTCGCGGACCTCCTTGAACTCCATGCCTTGGCCTTTGAACACGCTCTCGTACTGGCCGGCGAGGAGGTCGTTGACCATGTGGTTGGTCCGGATCTGAATCCGGCGAATCTGTTGCATGACTTCCTGGGGTATCATCGAACCGACCTCTGCTTACGGCACCGGCACCGTTTCGAGTATCTTGCGGATGATGTCTTCGCTGGTCATGTTTTCGGCCTCGGCCTCGTACGTGATGATGACGCGATGGCGGAGCAGATCCATGGCCACCTGCTTCACATCGTTCGGAAACACGTTGCCCTCCCCTTGGAGAAACGCGAGCGCCCGGGCGGCCTGCTGGAGATAGATCGTGGCGCGCGGCGATGCGCCGTATTCGATGAGATGCTGGATCTTGAGGCCGAACGCCTCGGGATGCCGCGTGGCCTGCACGATGTCCACGATGTAGTTCTTGGCCTTGTCGTCCACATAGATCTGGTTGACCAGTTCCCGCGCCGCGAGAATCTCCTCTTTCGTCACCACGGGCTTCAATTCCGGCTCGCTGAGCAAGTTGACCCGATCCATGATGAGCCGCTCCTCGGCCTTGCTCGGATAGGTCACCTTGAGTTTGAGCATGAAACGGTCCACCTGGGCTTCCGGGAGCGGATAGGTGCCTTCCTGCTCGATGGGGTTCTGCGTGGCCAGCACCATGAAGGGGGCCGGCAGCGGGAACGTGTTGTCGCCGATGGTCACCTGGCGTTCCTGCATCGCCTCGAGCAGCGCGCTCTGAACCTTCGCCGGGGCACGGTTGATCTCGTCGGCGAGGATGATATTGCCGAAGACCGGGCCCTTCTTGGTGGTGAACCCGCCGCTCTTGGGATCATACACGAGCGTTCCGATGAGATCGGCGGGCAGTAGGTCCGGCGTGAACTGGATCCGCTTGAACGAACAGTCCATCGCTTGCGCCAAGGCCTTGACGGCCGTCGTCTTGGCGAGGCCCGGAACCCCCTCGAGCAACACGTGGCCATTCGCCAACAGGCCCACCAGTAAACGGTCGACCATATACTCCTGGCCGACGATGACCTTTCCGATCTCGGACCGCAGCCGGCTCGCGAACTGCGCCTGCTCCTCGACGCGCCGGCGGAGGGCTTCTACGCTCACGCTCGTTGTCATTCCGGTTCCTCCTCTTCACGGCGCAGCGCCCGCTCGAGCGCCCGCCAATCGCTGTCCATTTCATCGTCCGTGGGGCGTACGCCGCGGTAGCCAACCGCTTCGGCCCGGCTCTTGAGACTTGCCGCCAATTCCGGATCAATTTCGCTGGCAACGCGGCCAAGGATCTGATAGTATTCGTAGTGGTTTCCGTCCAGACGGCGTTGCCGTGCCTGATGGAGTGAGGTTTGCACGGCGACACGATCCGCTGGGGACGGGGGCTGGGGCGCGGGCTGGTGGCTGCGCCGTCGCTGGGCAAGCCACCAACCCGCGCCAAGGAAGAAGAGGGAGGCCCCGAGACCACCTAAGAGCCAGACAAGCGTCCTGGAAGGTCGCACGAACAGGGGAAGCGGGTCCGCTCGTAGCGCGGGGGGGACGCTCGAGTCGGAGGGGGCCGCTTCAGGTGCAACCGGCTCCGCTGGGGACGTGGTCTCGGGGATGAGGTATGAAATCCGAAGCTCGGGGGTTTTGTACTCGCCGGTCGCCTTCGGGGTGATTTCAACTGTCTGGGCCACAACATTGCGGCCATCGCGCACGAACGATCGCGCTTCGCGTACAACCAACTCGCCCCAATCGATGGCGTCCGCTTCCGCCGCGGCCACGGCGTACTCGTCCGGCTCGCCTTCCCAGGAGACTTCGCACTCGATCCGATACGGCCGGCCCGGTCGACCGTCTCCCTCCTGGGGCGTCACTTTCAACTCAGGCTCGGATGCTAGCGCTAGGCAGCCACATCCGAGAAACAGGACGACCCAATAGCCAAACCCATTCAACTTCTGTCGTCCATTAGGTTTCATACCTCTGAGAAGCTTGCAGGTTTCATGCCCAGTTCGAGAAAACTCGCAACATATTGAAAATAAAGGACTTGGGATCTGGGGCGCGTTGAATTCCTACCCCATATCGGGCACGATCCCCCGGCCGACCTCATTTGGGGCACTCGACGGGCCCTCTGCGCCCCCACGATAGACGCCCATTCGGCCGCTGTCTTGAGCACTGACTGGCCGGCGCTGTGGAATGTACTCCGCGAATTGGGTAGGCTTGCGGTCAACCGTGGGCTTTTCATGAAAGGAATGGAGCATGTTGCGAGTGGCCATCATCGGGTGCGGGAACATGGCGGGGGGCCACGTGCGCGCTTTCGAACGGCTCAAGGACCGCGCGCGCGTCGTCGCGACAGTGGATATGGACATGGAGCGGGCCAAGGCGGCCGCCGCCGTGTTCGACGGTGCCGAGGCGGTGACGGACTACCGCGCGGTGCTGGACGAGGTGGACGCCGTCAATCTGGTTCTGCCGCATCATCTCCACCACCCCATCGGTATGGCCTGCCTCGAGGCGGGCAAACACGTGTTGCTCGAGAAGCCCATGGCCAATTCCGAGCGGCAGTGCCTGGACTTGATCGCCGCGGCCGAGCGCGCCGACCGCGTGCTGATGGTTGCCTATTGCATGAGGTATCATCCGCTGGTGCTCAAGCTGAAAGAACTGCTTGACGCGAAGGTCTGCGGTGAGTTGTTTCAGTTGTCGATTTGGACGGAGCAGCACACGCAGTATCCACCGGACCACTGGGCCATGGACGCCCGGAAGCTGGGCGGGGGGCAGTTGTTCAGCCACGGCTGCCACTACATTGATTTGCTCCTGTGGTTTCTTGGGCGGCCGGTCGAGGGAACCCATACCGGATCGAATTATGGCACGCCCTGGATGGAGCGCGAAGGCACAAGCCACGTGGCCATCCGATTCGAGAACGGCGCGCTCGGCTATCATTTCGGCACGTGGGGCGCCAAAGGAACGCGCCTCGGGTATTCGTTCCACGCCCACTGCACGGAGGGCATGCTCGACGCGCGGATCTCGGAAGGCCGGCTCTACAAGCACGTAGGCGGGGCCGAGGAACTCGTGGCCGAGTACGAGGTGGGCAAGCACGTCGGCAACGAGATTGTTCTGTTCATCGAGTGCGTTGAGACGGGCACCCCGCCACCCACCGATGGCCCGTCAAGTCTTCAGGGTCTCCGCGTCATCTGGCGTCTGTACGAGGCCGAATCGCGGCGTGTCGTGGCGGACCTTCGCGGGCTGGGGATCGAGGAGGCGTGAGTTGGTTCAGTACCGCACGCCCAGGGCGTACTCGCGGGCGAGCACCAGGCGCGTGAGCGTCTCGTTAGTCGGGCAAGGGATACCGTGCTCCCGGCCGAATCGGCAAATCGCGCCGTTCAGGGCGTCAATCTCGGTACGCCGCTGTTGCCGGAAGTCCTCGCGCATGCTCGCGTAGTGCGCTGCGGTTGGCGGAATGAGCTTCCCGAAGAACAGTTCGAGGTAGGCCTCGGCCGTATCCGGATCGAGGGGGACGTTCATGGCACGCGCGACGGCGTAGAGCTCGACGATGACCTCGCGCATGATCGCCCGCGTATGCTCGGCCTCGGCGAGTACACCATAGGGCACGTCCAGCAACGCTGATAGCGGGTTCAGCGCACTGTTGTACGCCACTTTTCCCCACAGGACGGTCGCGATCGTCTCCGTGTACAGCGTCGGCACCCCCGCCGCGTCCATGGCCTCGACGATGGCGTGCACACGCGCCTTGGGCGTGGCCTCGGTGTAAGGGCCGATCTCGGTGGGATTGGCGATGACGGTGACCTTGGCGGCGCCGGGTTCCGAAATCCATGTGCCGAAGATGACGCGGGCGCCGATCGTTCGCGCCCAACCGATGCGCGCGGCGATGGTCTCTGCGTTCCCGAGGCCGTTCTGGTAGGCGCAGACGAGGGTGTTGTCGTCGACGAGCGGCGCGATGATTTCGGTCGCCACCCCCGTGTCATAACTCTTTACTGTGACGAGGATTACGTCGAAATCGCCCGCGGAGAGTCCGGCCGTGTCGATCCGGACGTCAAAGTTCGTGACGTGGTGGTCGCCCCAGATACCGGTGATGCGTAGGCCGTGCTCACGAATGGCGGCCATGAAGGGATCGCGGCCCAGCAACGTGACCGCATGCCCGGCCTTGGCCAGGAATCCGCCCACAACGCTACCCATCGAACCAGCGCCCATGACCAAGAAACGCATCGACTGCTCCTCTTTGGCACATCTCTCCATGCGAGACGTCGCCAGCCTACAGAAGGTAATGTGTCTTCATCAACGAGAACCATATCACCAGGATCGCGTATCCCGATACCCCGACAGAAATCAGGGCCAGCGGCACGGCGACGATGCGCTCGACCACCGGCCGTCTCTGCAGCGTCATCACGAGGAAGGCCAGCGTGGCGGCGCCCAAGACGGGCGACAGCGCCAGCATGAAAAAGGCGAAACGCCAAGGAACCGCGTCCTGAAGCCGCGTCGCTGCGTCAACAATAGGCGCCACCCACGCCGAGCCCGTCTCGAGGATGTGCGCCACCGTCCGGCTCTTCACGCCGCACAGAACCGCGATCTCGCTTGGATTATGGTAAACATGGAGATTCGGAAGCGCAAGGAACACGAGCCCGTTTGCCACCGTCGCCAACACGACGCCGGCCAGTGGGCCGACCGGACGCGGCTCACGCCCGACGGCATCTTCACGTCGACCCTCGCCTCGTGACTCTTGCTGCGCCATGCCAGACAACACGGATCTCCTTGACGTGGTTCCTGAATCGTGCCGCCACCGCGACACAGGACGAGAGTATACCTGAAGCGGGGCATGGATTTTCGAACCGAAGAAGAATAAGCCCTATACGACAAATGGGACCTATGATCGGCGTGTCGTTTGTGGTCGAGTTCGCGAAGATAGCGTGTCTGAAGATCAAGGTTTTTCTCATGCGTTTTGAGTCTGTTTTGT
>DAIPKA010000070.1:0-33014 GCA_036769985.1 Candidatus Hydrogenedentota bacterium
TTCCAAGCTTACCCATCCACTTCGAACCTATGCATGCTAACAGACTACGAATTTCTTCGATTGCCGCTTCACGAGACGCCGTTTCGCGGGCTGAATCGAGAGACGACAACGCTTGCTCTTCGCCCGGTTGACTCGGAAATTCGTAGTCTGTCCCCTTTTTAAGCTTCGCCATCATGCCGGTGAAGTTGGCCTCGATGCCGCGCTTGCTGAGTTTGTCGCATTCGAGTCCTCGGCCGCTGGCGGGCGCCGGGGCGTTCTGCACGCCGGTGCTGGTGTGGCCGAACCGAACGACGGTCCACGTGCCGGCGGGCACGTCCCAGACGAGGCGTCCATCTGCGTTCATGGCCGCGCTGAGGTCTACGATGCCGTCGCGCGCGATGATCATCTCGGACGGCAACGCCTTCTCGGCGGCAGGCCCGACGCCGCCGGTTTGGTAGCAGGCTTTGAGAGCGATGTTGTCGATGCGGTACTCGCCGACGGCCGGGAAGGCCAGCACGGCGATGTCGCGGTAGAACCCGGCGACGGCCTCGGGCTGCGGCAACACGGCATCGAACCGCTTAGGACCTTCGATGTCCGTTTCGGAAAAGACGACCTTCTGCATGGACTCCTCGGGCCTGATCCACGGCCCGCCGCTGTCGTTCCAGCCGGCGTCGTTGTTCATGTTCACCTCGATGCCCAGCCGACCGGCTTCGGCGACGACGTGGGCGAACAGCTCACGCCAGGCGTCGCTCATGAACGGCACCGGCCCGAGCGGGGCGCCTTGGTCGACTTCCATGATCAGGACGCCGCCGATGCCGACGCGCTTCATCGCCTCGAGATCGGCCGTGATGCCCTCGCGCGTGATGTTCCCGTTCAGCCAGAACCAGTACACCCACGGCCTCGCCGAGTCTGGCGGATTCACGAACTCGGCGGCCAGCGTGTCCGCGTCGATCTGCGCCCGAGCGGCTGCGGGCGCCAGAAACGCGATCAGGAGGAGTGCCACGTGAGTCTTCTTCATCTCGTATCCCTTCGTCGTGTAGCCACGCCACTACTGGCGCTTGCGCAAATCAGTTCTCGAACACCTGGATTTCCCAGATCGTAGGGACATCGTTAGCCTTGAGGATATTGAGGCGGACCTTCTGCGCAGTGACAGGCTCGAATTTCAGTTCGAGACGCCCGACGCGCTCGCCGCGGACAAAGGCCTGCCATGCCGCACCGTCCCAGGATTGGAGTTCGAACTCCTCGATCCGGTCCCAGCCCTCTTCGTTGATCGCGACGCGACGGAAGGTTGTCTCGGCGCCAAGGTCGACCTCGATCCAGCCGTCGCGACTGTCGGGCGCACCGCCCCACCGCGTGGTTTCGTCGTCGTCGAAGGCCTTCTCCGCCTCATATCCAGCCCCCCACGCACTCGAGGCGGCGGTCCTCTTCCCGAATGCCAGCGAGTTGGAGCGGTAAGGCATCGGCTCGATATCGCTCGCCGGGCCGTCGAGCTTCAACGCAATGATCGTGTCGAGTTCCTGGCGGTCGCCGGGCGGCACATTGAGGGCAATGCCGTCGTCGCGCTGAGTCACCGATGCCGCACCGCCCGTCACCACGAGACTGGCGACGATCTTGAGCGGGATCGGCGGCAATGTCAGGCCCTGTTCCGGCCAGGCGAGCACGTGCACGTAGATCGTGTCGCCTCGGTGCGTGGCGCCGCCCCAGTCCGCCGAGCGGAACGGCCCGCCGCGTGTGTCATAGACACTCTCGCCGTACGCATTGAGCCACCGGCCGATTTCGCGGAACCGCTCGGCCTGTCTCGGCTCGATCCGCCCGTCCGGCATCGGGTTCGTGTTCAGCGCAAGATTGCCATCGCGCACCGCACAGGTCACGAGCGCGTCGACGCACGCCTTGAGAGACTTGATCGTGTCGTCCGGCTTCCACGACCACTGAGTGCCCAAGGTCATACAGGTTTCCCACGGCCGATCGACTTGGAATCGGCCGAGCTTCTGTTCCGGCGTGTCGAAATCGCCTCGCAGGCCGCACCGGTTGTTGATGATCAGCCACGGCTGGAGATCGCGCGCCATCCTGAACAGATTCTCGGAATCCCAGTCTTCGGGTTTGCCGCCCAAGTCGAACCAGAGGCCGTCGATTCGGCCATAGTGGGTCAGGATCTCGCGGATCTGGCCGTGCAGATACTCGATGTACCGGGCATGGTTGGCCGTGCGGTAGTCGGGATGGTGCCAATCGGGCTGCGAGTAGTAAACGATGAGTTTGACGTCTGCCTCGTGGCACGCGTCGGCAACAGCCCTCAACACGTCCACCCTCCACGCCGACTCGGACCCGGTGCTCCGATACTCGGTGAGCTTCGTGTCGTATAGGCAGAATCCGTCGTGGTGTTTGACGAGGAAGATGACGTAGCGCGCACCGGCATCACGCGCCACGGCGATCCACTCGCGCGCGTCGAACCGATCCGGCTGCCACTCCTTGTAAAGGTTATCGTAGACCTCGACCGGCGTCGGGCCGCGACCGCCCTGCGCCTGTTCGGGATGCGCCTTGCCGCGCGACCAGCCGATCTCGAGTCCGGTAAGCGTGACGGGGCCCCAGCACACGAACATGCCGAACCGCATGTCCTTCCAGGCCTCGACGACTTCCGGTGTGGCCGTCAGCCGATCCCAATCCGTGTCGGTATCGGCCCAACTTCGAGCCATGCAAAGGCCGATCACCGAGAATGCGAACACCGCAAGCGCCATCCCCTTCATGGTTCCGTCCTCCCCTCGCGTCGGGCGCCGGGTTACGCCGGCCGGCCCGATTCTTCACGGCGCGTCAAGTCCGGCCGTGAGTGTCTTCCACGCGGCTACGGATCGCGTGAGATGATCGCGCGCATCGCCCTCGAGGCCATAGCATTGGAGGCCCACGGGGCCGGCGTACTCGAGATCGCGGAGCGTCTTCAGCAATCCAAGGATATCGAATGCTCCGCTATCGAGCGGCTGGATCCAATTGCCGGTGCCGGCACGGATGTCCACGGCATGGTCGGCGCCGTGGAGGCTCACGGCGAACAGGTGCGGCATCGCCGACTCGAGCAGCGGCCGGAGGTTGGCCTCGTCGTCCACGCGCAGCCAGTGGCACAGGTTAAACATCACGCCGACGTTGGGCCGTTCAGCCTTCTGGACGATGCGCAGGCCGTCCTCGACGCGCTCGAGCCAGTCGTTGAAATGTGGATAAAGCGCCACGCGAACGCCTTGCGCTTCGGCGAGATCGGCAATCTCGCGGACGATCCGCACGGCCTCGACATCGCCCGAGGGATCCGACGGCGGTAGGCCCATCATCAGCACCGCCAGCATCGTGCGCCGGCCCTTCAGCAGCGGCAACGCCTCGCGCAGTCGCGGATCGTACGGCGCGTCCTTCCCGGCGATGTTGACGCGCAGGTAGACTTGGAACAGCTCGAGTCCGGCGGCATCGAGGGTGCGGAGTCGTTCGTCGAGATTGTCCAGCCAAAGATGGCCGGCACCGGCGTAACCGAGTTCCTTGAGAAGGGCGGCCTGTTGCTCGATCGTGCGGTGCTGACTGTCGTGCGTGTCCATGCAGAACGCGAAGAAGGGCCATCGCGGGCCAACTGGCTGCACGGTCTCCGGCGACTCAGCCGAAACTAGAGTCGCGGCGAAGATCACGGCGGCCGCGAGTACGCTCGCGAAAGGCTGCATGACGCACGACCTCCTTGGGCAACCCTCAACTCCTCCAGGGCCGTTCACGTTGCACGCCCGGGAGGATCTCTCGTATCAGGGCGGCATCATCGGCAATCTCGAAGTCGAACATACCGGCGAGAACGTGGTCGGCGCCGCTGTTGAAGGCGTAGGAGAACGCGTCCTGCGGCGGAATCGCGCCGGCCGCCATCACCTTGAATGCGATCCACGGCTTCTCGACGGTCTTCATGCAGGCAATGACCTCGTCCGGATTCAGGCACCAGTAGCCGGGTATTTCGCGGATCGTCGCCGTCAACTCGTCGGGGCGCGGCGCGCTCGGATAGCGATGGTGGTGGAAGGTCTTGATGTAGAAATCGGTGGGCACTTTCTGCTTTTCACACTCGACGATGACGCGGATATCATGGCCGCCGACGCCCGACGGAATGCCCTGCTCTTGGGCAAACTCGACGGCTTTGGCGATCCAGTCCACCTTGCCTTCGGCCACAAGCCGATCCGCCGTGACGCCCCAGAGGTAGATAGCATCCGTGCCATCATCGGCGAGTTCGCGGATGTTTCGCTTGTAGCCTTCCCAGTCCTGATCCGGCATCACGGTCGAGCAGATGATCCATTGCATTTTCCCGCCGCGTTCCCGCCGGTGCTTCCGCAACACGCTGAGCGCCTGAGGCACCGTGTGAATGGACAGCGTGTTGATGCCGTGCTCCTCGGCAACGGCCAGCGTCTCGAGAATCTTCTCGTCGGTATTGTAGTGAGCGGCGAGATTGTAGACGTACTTCAGATCGCGGCTGTGCGTGTAGTGCGTGAGCAAGTTGCCGCCGAGCAGCATACGGCTTACCGAAAGGTTGCCGATCTTGCCCTGGGGCATTTCCGCGCTCGATGCGGGCGCCGCCGCCGGTTCGGCCGCTTGGGCGAGCGCTGCACTCTGCGCCAGTCCAAGCGCCGTAGACACGCCCAATGCCTGGCCCATGAAAACCCGTCGCGTCGATCTGGACTCCATCCCGTACCTCCTCAATCGAGTTCCGGTCCGATTCTCATGCTCGGCCCATGCGGACTCGCATTGTGAGGCAAGAGCGACACGCGCGTCAAACGGCCCACAGCCGCCTATCCGAGATCCGTCACCGCCTTCTGCGCGGCCTCGCGGATCGCGGCGTCATCGCACCGCTCGATGACGGCCTGCAGCGCCTCGACGGCCTTGACCTTGGCGTCGCCGCCGGCCTTGCCGAGTTCCGCCGCCACAGCGATGATGGCCGAGGCGGCCTCGTTCCGTACTACGGCGTCATCCAGGTTGGGCAACAGCACGCCGAGCGACTCCGCGGCCGGCACCGTGCCCCATGCGGCCAACACAGCCTTCTTCTCCTCCGGCCGTTGGACAAGCGCCATCGCGTCCACGAGCATGGCCGCCTTCTTCTCGGCGGCGGGCTCGAGCTGGGCCATCTTGACGTAGCCGCGCAGGCCGAGCACCTGCCGACTAAGATCGGCGCTCTCGGCCAGCTTGCGCAGGTGAGGCGCCGCGTCGATGGTCGGCCAGGTCGACAGCAAGCGCACGGCCTCACCGCTCACCGACGTATCGTCATCGTCGATGGCGGCAACGACCATCTCGAGTGCACCCGCCCCTCCCAATCGTGCGGCCGAACGCAAGAACGCCATCCGAGCTTCGGCATGGGCCCCGGCCATCGCGCCAAGCACCTGCGGCAACGCGGCGTCGCCGGCTCGTTGACCTACGGCGTTCAACGCCTTCTCTGCCGCGGAACGCTCATCCGGATCCGTCGTTCCCACGATCACCGCCAGGATCCCGGGGATCTGCTCGGTGCCGGCCAACAGCCCAAGGGCGTCCAGACCGGCCTTGCGCACGGCCGCGTCGCCATCGGCGAGTGCCTGGGCGGCCAGAGCCACAGCGTCGGCAGCACGGCGATTGGCCAACAAGGCAACCAGTTCGGCGCGCACCGCCGGCGGCGCACTGGGCATCGCCGCCGCAATGGCCGCATCCACCTCCTCGCCTTCGATCGAGGTCAGGCTGGCCCGTGCTGCGGCGGCAACCTCCGCATTGTCCGAGACGAGCAGGGCCGACAAGGCCGGCACGTCGGCCGCGTTGCCCAGGGCACCCAAGGCGGTGATCGCGGCGATTTTCACTAGAGGATCCGTGCTCGAGACGAGTTCGGAAACGGCCTGACGCGCCGTCGGATCGCCTCGATCCGCCAATCCGCGCAGCAACGCCACCTGTCCGTCAGCCGGAAGCCCCGCCAGCGCGCCGCAGTAGCGTTGGGTCGCATCCGCGCCAGCGGTCTCGGCGACGACCTGTGCCGCCATCCCGCGAAACACGGGATCATCGCCGCCAAGGGCAGCAATCATACGATCGGGCGCCTCGGCCGGTCGCGCGTAAGCGAGTCCGTGGAACGCGCCCATCCGAACGGCCATCGGCGCGGCGGAGTCAAGGAGCGACGCACACAGGGCGACGGCGCGATCGCTTTCACCTCGTTCCGTCAGGCGCTCGGAAGCAACCAGCAACGCCTCGGCCAGTGCGGGCTCCATGGCCGCATCCGACGCACCCCACAGACCTTCGAGCGTGCCAACGGCTTCCGCCGTCGCGATCCGGCCCAGGGCTCCAATCGCCGCGCGCGCGATGTCCACATTGGGATCGCCGGTCAGGGCCACCAGGAGCGGTGCCGCCTCGGTATCGCGGCGGGCGCCCAGCGAGATCACGACGCCAGCCTTCTGCGGCCCTTGCGTAACGGCCAGGGCATCGCGGAGTGCCGCGCCGGCTTCAGCACACGCCATCGGCTCGAGGGCGTAGCGCGCCAAGTGCGACAACGTCTCGTCGGTAAGGAGCGCCGCGAGCGCCGGCACGGATTGGGCCGTGCCTATCTGGCGCAACCGGCGGCACGCCGTCTGTTTGTCGAGCCACGGCGCATCGCTTCCGAGCACGGCAATCGCGCCGGCTTCATCCAAGACTTCCTCGGCAGACGCCACACGGGCGTGCCCAATCAGCAATCCGAGAGCCATCGCTACGATAGCGAGGAGGATTATCTGCCACCTGCTACGATTCATGAATCAATGCCTTTCCAATCCACGCAAGTTGAAACCACTCACGGCCGAACCGTTCCGCCTATAGGTACCACGGCTCGCGGTAGGCCCGCGAGAGCAACCGGTTGGCGTCTTCGTCATCGATGCACTGCTCCTTGGCCGGATCCCACTTGATAGGTCGGCCGAGGCGCTTGCAGATGTTGGCGACGTGACAGGCCGAGATCGATCGATGGGCCACCTCGGCATTCGACACCGTCTGCTGCCGCGTCTTCACGCAATCGAGGAAGGCCCGAACGTGGTTGTCCGGCGGATAGCCTCCCTGGAACTTCCGTTCTCCGAGGAGCGACTTCGGATAGGCCTCGAGCTCGCCCGAATCGCCCGTCTCGACCCAACCTTCCTCGCCTTCGAATCGAACCGGACAGGAACCGAACCGCAGTCCGGTGCGGATCACGAGCTTCGACCCGTCGGCGTAGCGACCGATATAGCGATCGCCCTCGTTCCAGAACTCCACGGGACCCGTGGTGTCGGCGTCATTGGCCCATTGACACAGATCGACGGTGTGACTACCCCATTCCGTGATCGAGCCGCCACTGAAATCGAGGTGGGCACTCCAGAAGCCACGCGTCGGATACTGAGCGTTGTAGGGCCGCCACTGCGCCGGGCCCAACCATCCATTCCAATCAAACTCCTCGACCGGCGGCTCCGGCTGGGCCGAGAGAATCGTGTCGTAGAGCTTCTGGAGTCCGCCCGCCTCCTCCGCTTGGAGTTCTTTCAGTCGGCCGAGCTTGCCGCTACGCGCCAGGTGCACCGCGAACCGGAAGTTGCCGAGGCTCCGCCGCTGCGTGCCGCATTGAAAGATCCGGCCGAGCCGCCGCATCGTGTCGGCCACGCTGCGCGATTCCGTCAGCGCCACACTCATCGGCTTTTCGCAGTAGATGTCCTTGCCGGCGCGGGCCGCCATGATCGACACGAGCGAATGGCAATTGTCGCCCGTGGCAATGAGGACGATATCGACGTCCGGCCGCGCGAGCAGCTCGCGGAAGTCGATGTAGGCCGCGCAGTCCTGGTTGCCGTACTTCGCGTTGACTTGGTTGCGCGCGGCCTCACGGCGTTCGCGATTCACATCGCACACGGCCACGACCTGCACGTCCGGATGCACCATGAACGCATCGAGGACGTAGCTGCCTCGGCCGCCGAGGCCGATGGCGCCCATCACGAGTCGCTCGCCGGCCGCCGCTGCTCCCTTCGCGCCCAACGCGGCGCCCGAGACAATCGACGGCGCCGCCACGAGTCCGCCTACGGCCGCGACGCCCTGCTTCATGAACTGCCGGCGATCCAAAAGCCGGTTCCGTAACAATGGATTCATCACTTGCACCTCGCCTGGTAATTCATCAACGGATCGGGACGCCTCGGGCCCGCCCCGCAGATTGACACGGCCTTTCAGGGGGATATGGAGGTCCCCGACCTCGGCGGCCGCGACGCCGGGAACCCCATACTACGCCACTCGCGTCATGGCCTTCAAGAACGCCAAGCCAAATACCAAGACGGTACGATACCGCGCCGTATGGTATAACCGGAATCGCTCAGGGAGATACGAAAAATGCGCAACGAGTTCACGGCGATCATCGAGAAGGACGGCGATTGGTGTATCGCCTACTGCCTCGAGGTGCCCGGCGCCAACGGCCAAGGCAAGACCGTCGAGGAATGCAGGAAGAGCCTCGCAGAGGCAGTGGCGCTTCTCCTCGAAGACCGGCGTGAGGATATGCTTCGAGGCGTTCCGGCTGACGCATGCCGGGAAAGGATCACTATGGAATAAAGGGAGGGGTCATTCCCTTCGGTGTAGTCCCGAAACAGTAGCTACGACTGGCCTACCGAAATGTCCTCTGCGTCAAGGGCAGATGAGATTCAGTCCGGGGAAATACTCTCGAAAGCGCCTCGCGTCGCGGGTGACCAGAGGCAGGTGCGCGACGGCGGCATGCGCGCCAATGAAGAAGTCGGGCAATGGCGATGATCGCGCACCCCCTCGACGGCGATATTCCACAAAGCTCTTGCCTGCCAGAAAGGCGGCTTCACGAGGAATAGGGCGATACTCAAACACGTCGTGAGAGAGGAGAATTTCGAGGTCTTCTATTCGATCAAATCGTGCGGAAATCTCAGCATAGACGGCCGGATTGATAACGATCATTCCCTCGTTTGCCGCATCCGCCAGCGCTTGCGAGGACCAGCCGAACCAACGATGATCCTGCGTGAAAATGTCCAGGAGGACGCAGGAATCCACCACCACGGACATCAGGTCTCTCCTCGCGTCAGCGCAAGGATCTCATCGGTCGTCATCTTCACGGTGCCCTTCCCGGCCATTTGTTTGACCAACGCCTGACCACGGCCGGGCGCAGCCACCTTGCGCAAATAGAGACGCTGGCCATCTTGCTGAAACTCGACCTCAGAGCCTGGAACGATGCCGACTTCTTCGCGCAGGTGCAGTGGTATGGTCACCTGACCTTTCGTGGAGACTCGCATGGTTGTTTCTTCCTGGGGCATTACTCTTACTTGTAAGAATTTTACCATGAAATCGTCACAAGAGGCAACAGATGCCAGCAAGAAGCATTCGCTATGACCTCAAGAAGCGCCCAGGGCCAGCCTTCGGAGCATTGGGCGCGCGTTCACTGTCAAGCGCTAAGATATGATGACCGTTGAATGACCAGCGTTCATTTCCTCAGCGGGTCTCTGCGTCTTCTGCGCCCCATGCGATTCGGGCCATGGCCTTCAAGAACGCCAGGCCATCCACGGCGAGGGCATCGGCCGTGTCGTAGATGGGCCGCCAAATGCAGGCCGCCGCGCACAAGTCCACGATGCCCGTGGCAAAACTCTCGATGGTCACCCAGCCGCGATAGTCCACCTCGCGTAGCGCCGCGAAACACTCTTTCCACCGCACCTGGCCGCTGCCCGGCACGCCGCGATCGCTCTCGGACGCGTGAAAATGGCCGATACGCGCGCCCGTCGCACGGATGGCCGCGGCGGTATCCTTCTCCTCAATGTTGCCGTGGAACGTGTCGATCTGGACCTTGAGGTTTGGATGATCGACAGCCTGGACTAGGCGGACGGCGTCCGCAGCCGTGTTGACGACATACGTCTCGAAGCGGTTCAGCGGCTCGATGGCCAGCACGATCCTGGACGGCGCGGCATGCTCGGCGGCCGCGTGGAGGCCTTCGGCGGCCCATTTCCATTCATCGTCGGTGCAGGCGCAGCCCGTCAAGTGGCGTACCGGCGCGTACAGCGGCCCGCCCACGGCATCGCCGCCCATCTCGGCGGTCAGGTCGACAACGCGTTTCAGCCGCTCGACGCCCTTCTGCCGTTCGGCGGCGTCCGGACTCGACACGTTCGCGTCCTCGGTGAGCACCGCGCACGCCGTGAGGCCTACGCCGGCCTCCTCACGCGCGTGCCGCGTCGCGGCCGCATCGAGCACATCGAGGTCCGTGAAAGGTATCTCGACGCCGTCGTAGCCAAAATCCGCCACCTTTCGGATGAGATCCACCTGGTCTTTCGGAAACGTCGGCGTATACACCAGCAGGTTGAGGCCGAAACGCACGTCCAACGGCGCGTGCGATACCGTGCCAACAGAAGCTTGTCGAGTCATCGTTTTCTCCGCCATGGCCTGTGCTCCTCGCAACGGCAACGCTATCCCCCCACAGGACACCTGCCATCGCGCCCCCATTGTACGCCCGAGCGCGCAGGCATTCCCAGCGCGAGTCCTTCCGCAGTCCAATGGGACCTATGCGACCAATAGGACCAATGAATCGATGCGACCGATGGGACCGATAGAGCGCCATCTCCGCCCCCTTGCGCGTCAGCGTTGCCTGTCCTCGAGGTCCTTGTGGTCCCTTTGTTCGCTTCTCCGCCGCAGCTATGGCGCGCCGCCGGACGCTTTCGCGGCTTCATCCCGCCGGCGCTGGGCATCGGCGAAATACTGATCAAGACGCTCCTTCTTTGCATCCGTTCTGGCTCGGTATCTCGCGTAATCTCCCTCCTTCTCGAACGCGTCTCGACTGTCCGGTAGTGTGATGGTTACGCTGGCATACCGATGATCTCTTCCTCCGGTTCCGATCCACAGACTGTACTCAGCCCAAGGTTGGCCGGACGCATCGAGAATCGAGAGCACGGCCTCACGCAACGTCGAGTCGCTGGGATAGGCCAGCGTCGCCTTTTGGCCGTGCAGAATGGGAATCTGGTCATCATGGTCTGGGCACAAGGCATCCATGATTAGCGGTAGATCAGAGTATTGGGCATTGTAGGCGGACTCGATCTGAACGATCGCCTCGCGCCAGGTGCGCGCCTGGAAATCCACCTTCACAGGGCGATCCATGATAAAGACCTCGCCGGCTTCAGTCGGCTGACCGTAGGTCAGGATAATACGGCCGTGCAGCAAGCGCCATTGGGCGTATCCGCCACTGTTCTCCTTGAGCACATCCAGGGCATCCACAAGCCGCTGGTTGGGTTCGATGGCGAAGGGAAACCGGTACTCTGGATTGGACGGCCCGTACTCCACGCAATACGGAACATCGTACGTTCTCCGCAGTGCGATGGTGGCATCCATCGCAGTCGTGCCGCATGTCTCCGTTGCGTACGGGCTGCCATCCGGATTGAGCCCGAACGCCACCGTTCCCGGAGTGTTTCGCTCTTGCGCCCGCAGCGTAGTCAACATCTCGACGGTCACCGGAGCGTCTGCGAAAGCAGCGGCCTTGGCAAGAAGCACGCCCATGGCCACCGCGATGGCGAGTCGTCTCTGCTGGCACATCGCCATCTTCCTTCCACTCAGTGGCCCGGCATGTGCCTGACCACCGCGCATTTCCTACTCCTGAGCATCTGCTGCCGCTTTCGCGGCTTCATCCCGCCGGCGCTGGGCATCGGCGGCATACTGTTGGAGGCGTTCAACTTCCTCTGCTATCCTCGTCCTGCACCGTATGGCGTCGTCGTCACTCTGAAACGCTTCCGGTACATCGGGATACCGAATGGTCAGTCGATAGTGTGCGGGCGCGGAGCTTCCACTGACGGCACCAGATGTGTACGTGATTCGAGGATCGCCGATCTTGTCAAGGATGGACAACACAATCTCACGCAGACTGGCCTCGGTCTCGATCTCGAGGGCCTCCCCTTTGCCCTCGCCGAGGATCGGGACCTCATCGTTGGATTCCGGACAGATGACATGCACCACCAAGGGCATGTCGTCGTATTGCTCGTTGTAGGCGGACTCGATCTGGAGCATGGCCTCGCGCCAGGTGGCCGCACTGAGCTCCATCTTCACGGGCCGATCCATGACGGCCATCTCACCCTCCTTACCGGGTTGTCCGTAGGATAGAATGATGCGGCCGTGCAACAGGCGCCACTGGGCGAAACCTCCACTCTTCTGCTTCAGCGCATCCAGGGCATCTACAAGGCGCTGGTTCGGCTCGATGACGAAGGGGAATCGGACTTCCGGTTTGGAGGGAGCGAACTCCACGCAGCACGGAACATTATACGTCTTCCGTAAAGCAAGAGTTGCGTACACCTGCGTTGTTCCGTCCGCCTCGACTACGTAGGGCTTGCCCTCCCGGTCAGTTCCGGTACGCCGTGTCTCCGCGGCGACCCGTTCTTGGGCCCGCAGCGCCGTCAACATCTCGACGGTCACCGGAGCATCTGCAGAAGCGGTAGCCACGGCGGCAAGCACAACTGAGAGTGCCGTGATGGCGACGTGTTCTTGCAGACTCATCGCCCTACTCCTGCCGTTTTCTTTCCATTCACTGGCCCAGCGTGTGCCTGACCACCGCGCATTTCCTACTCCTGAGCATCTGCTGCCGCTTTCGCGGCTTCATCCCGCCGGCGCTGGGCATCGTCGAGATAGCGTTCAAGGCGTTCCGTCTGCGCCCGTATCCTGTCCTTACACCGCAATGCGGCGTCAGCACTCTCGAATTCCGCTGGAACATCAGGATACCGGATTCTCAGCACATGGTAGCAGCGCTTCAAGACATCCGTGGTCGTGGCAAGGCCGTATACGACTCTGGGATCACCCACCTCGTCAAGAATCGAAAGCACTACTTCACGCAGGCTAACGTCGGATTTCATATGGAGGCTCTCGCTCTTGTCCTCGCGAAGAATGGTCACCTCATCGTTGGAGTCCGGACGAACCACGTCAAGTACGAGTGGTACGTCGTAGTACTGGCTATTGTAGGCGGACTCGATCTGAACAATCGCTTCGCGCCAAGTGCGTGCCTGGAAATCTACTTTCAGGGGACGATCCATGATGAAGATCTCATTGGCCCCAGTCCGTTCACCATAGGTCAGGATGACGCGGCCGTGGAGCAGGCGCCATTGGGCGTATCCGCCACTGTTCTTCTTGAGCACATCCAGGGCATCCACAAGCCGCTGGTTGGGTTCGATGGCGAAGGGAAACCGGTACTCTGGATTGGACGGCCCGTACTCCGCGCAATACGGAACATCGTATGCTCTCCTCAATGCCACGGTCGCGTGCACCGCGTCCGTGTCTTTCATCTCGGCGGCGTAGGGATTGCCTTCCTGATCGAGCCCGAGCACCCATCCTTCGGCTGCCGTCAGCTCTTGTGCGCGCAACGCGCTCAGTGTTTCAATCGTTGCAGGTGTCTCGGCGCACGACGGCAGAACCATGTAACCGAAGCTGCTTAGGGCCAAGATGGCACAAATCACATTAGGAGTACTCATCGCGTCATTCTCCTCGTTAGCTCATCCCAGGGCATGTCGACTCGGTGCACGCACACGTTACACCATCTTTTGTCACACGACAGAAAGTATTGCTCTCATCGCGGAACATGACAAGATGTATGCCTGACAGGAAGCTACCGCCCTTCCCAATATAGTGATCTGGATTCTTCGCAGGCCAACCCCACGATTCCAGGCAATATACCTGGAAAAGCGCCACGCCTCCGGGATTCTTGGCCAACAGAGGAGCTAGATCTTCTCCCGTGGTGTGGCAATCGTCCAGATCGAAGGAGTTGTCCCCTGTAATTGTCCACTCTCCGTGGGCAGAAGCAATGATGGCGTCTTCAGACTCTTTGTCCCACTGCTCACAGATGGTCCCCAGCACCTTTTCTCGGATCTTCAGTCCTTCGAAGCGGAATGTTGGGAAGTCGACATTCAGGACAGTGTGTCGAAAGCAATGCCCGACGTGCATGCCGCCGTGACACCGCGGCCCACTGCCCAGAGCTGTGGTGACCTTTTCCGGTACGATCTTCATCGTGGTCACGCCGCCCAAGCCGGCGCTGTCGTGGCGTGGGTCGCTGTCTTCGCGGCCATCGTCGAAGTGAAACGTGGCCGTCGTGAAGGCATAGGACCCATAGTCTCCTTCACCTTCACTCTCGGCGTTCCAGGACTGCGTAGTGTATGTTGCCTTGAGCTTCTTTATCTCGACAGAGTCTTCAGCGCCCGGATCGAACACTGTCCAATAGGAACCGGCGCTGCCATCGCTGACGAGCGTTGTCGAAGGCGAGCACGATGAGCTGACGGTATGCTTCGTGTCCATGTCCTCGACGTCCGATGCCTCGATGCGGAAATCCGTTCCTGGGGTCATCAGAGCAGGCGCGCCGCTGAGCGTACCCGTGGGACGAGGTATGGCCTCGTAGGTCACAACCGTCTCGCCTTCCTGGAAGGAGCCCAGCGCCAGCATGGAAACCATGGCGGCCATAGTAACGGGCAATGTCATAGTACTTCGCATTGGCGAGTCCTCCTCGTTTCGTTACGCAAGCAGAATGGCTCGCGTGCCGCGTGGGCGCGCGTGCCATTGTTTCGGTTCTCTGGCCTGGCGGTGGCCCGAGGGTCACACGTCCGGGTCGCCGGTCGATCTCCCTCTTCATCATGTATCTCCAAGTACCTTTCTGCGGAGCGCGAACAGGATGATGATCACGGCTAACCCAACGGCGGCCGCGCCGATCACGAAGACCGGCGAGCAGCCATTTCCAGCGGCGGGCGCGGGGCCAGGCACCGGCGCAGGTGACGGAGGTGGCTCCGTGGCCGGCGCATCGACCGATGCCGCTGATTCCTCGGCTTCGGCTGACTCGCGGGTGGCCAGCGCGGCTTCGGCCAGGCGGAGCGCGGTCGAGACGAACTCGTCGATGGGCGTAGCCGGCTCGTCTTCCACCAGGCCGGCGTCATCGGGAACGGTCGTGATGGCCGTGATGAGCTCGGGGTCATCCTGATTCTCGTCGCAGATCCTTTTGACGAACTCCGGATCCAGCCGCCGGTACATGTTCTCGAGGCCGCTCACGCTGTTCCGGCGGACGTAGTCCAAGCTCTTGGCCTCTTCATCATCGGTCGCCGTGGCGTTCCGCGCGATGCGCCGCGCCTGCACCATGCATTCGGTGTATGCGACCCAATCCTTGAGGTGATGGCAGGTACCGGCCGCCCTGAGCAAGTTCCGGCTAGCCTTCTCCGGAAACATCTCGGCAGCCTCGTCGCCGATGATCCGACGCCAGGCGAGTTGCTTACGCAATGCGTCTTCGTTCGGCTCGACCTCGAAATGCTTCTCGCGCGGTAGCCAATCGCACTCGATGAACGCCAGATGGCCGTAGAGCTCGGCGACGCGCAGTTGCATGTCCAACCGGATTTCCGGCAGAAGGGTCTCGGTTTCGCTCAGGATCGTCTCGTACAACTCGATGGCGCGCTGTATCTTGTCGGGCTTTCCCTTGGTGTCGCGGTAGCAGGCCTCGGCTTCGGAAACGCGTTCAAGGTACAGCCGCTCGCGCGCCGCCTCCTCGGGATCCACCGTCACGAAGCCGTTTTCGTCGACCGTAGTGACGCCGCACACTATCGCGAGGAAGAGCAATGTGTAGGCACGAAATATCACGGCGCTACGACCTCCCGCTGCATTGGCGCCTCCGTGGCTCCCGCGCGACATCTCGGCATAGAGCGGTAACCAGCCACCACCACGACCACTGCGGCGATCCACGCCGCCAACGCAGCCAGACTGCACATCGGCGGGCCGTAAAACTGCTCTATAACGCAGCGGCAGTCACTTGTATGGCAGCAATGATACTATCATAAAAATACTTTGATTTCAAGTCCTATTTCTGGAACTGAACCGGGCGCATGAGGATTGTCTCGCCTTCGGCGCGGGTGGTATCTTCGCGACGAGGGCGATGGGCGTACCGGTACGTGGAGGAATTCGAGCGATGCTCACGGAATGCTTGGTCAGAGCGGCGATCATCACGCTGGTGGGAGGCCTGCTCGCGACGGGCAAGGCGTCGGCGCTCGAGGTCACGGTGCGGGCGGATCGCGACCGCGTCGCCATGGGCCGGACGGTCCAGGTCGAAGTCACTGTGCGCACGGATGATGGCGCGCCGGCCGCCGGTGTCATCGTGTTGCCCTATGTAAACGGCAAGCGCTGGGGCGCCCATGAGCGCTCGGACGACGCCGGCCGCGTGACCATCCCCCTACCGCTGCCGAATCCGGGCGAGGCCGCCATCGCCGCCGAGGCCATCGAGCCGCCGGATGACACGATCCAATGGATCTGGGCCAGCGAAGCGGCCGAAGACCAAAGGATGGAATTCGAGACGTCATTCACGGTTGAGGGCGATGTGCGCGCGGCCACTCTGCGCGTGGCCGTGGACGATTCGTGCGAGGCGTATCTCAACGGCGAATCGGTGGGCACCGCGGCGAACTGGAGCGATCCGCACGTTTTCGAGGGCATCGAGCGCCATCTCCGCCAGGGCGTCAATCAGCTTTGCCTAAAGGCGCACAACGGCACGGGCCCGGCGGGCATTGTCGCGGCGCTGACCATCGAGACGGACGCCGGCGAGCGCGTGATCGGCACCGACGGCACCTGGACGTGTCGCGCCACGGCCGAGGCCGCCGTCGCGCCGGTGCGCGTCCTCGGCCCGGTGGGCGAAACGGGGCCGTGGGCCGACGCGATGGGCCACTGGCCCGGCGTGATCGATCGCAAGCGGCTCTTCGTGGGTCAGCCGCCCGTCGCCGGCGCGCAGTTGTCCAAGCCAGTGACCGTCCACGTCGATCGCCGCGCCATCGAGGTGTACGAGGATCCCGACCATCTCATCGGCATGCAATGGGAGCCGTGGTTTACGCCGAAGAACGCCTATTGGCAGACGGCCCAGGCGGTGCCGGTGATCGGCTTCTACGACTCGACGGACCGCGACGTCATCCGGCAGCACGCGCTGTGGCTCATGGACGCGGGCGTCAACTTCATCTTCGTCGACTGGTCGAATCACATCTGGGGCAAGCAGCATTGGAGTGAGCGATTTCCGAACGCCGACGAGATCATCCACGCCACGACGGTAACGCTCGAGGCCTACGCCGATATGCGCGACGAGGGCCTGCCGGTGCCGAAAGTAGTCATCATGCCAGGCCTCAGCAACGGCCCGCCGGCGACGATGGAGGCGCTCGATGAAGAGAACGCGTGGATTTACGAGAACTACAACGCCAATCCCAGGTTCGACGGCCTCTGGGTCATCTACGAGGGCAAGCCGCTCCTCGTGCCGCTGGACTGCGCCTATCTCGCCGCCAGACCGGAGACGCCGCCCGTCGACGATACGCACTTCACCATCCGCTGGATGGGCACGCAGTTTCAGATGACCGACGGCGAGGACTTCGGCTACTGGTCGTGGATGGATGGCTGCCTCTATCCGGTCGTGACGTACCACGACGGCAAGGCCGAGGTCGTCACGCCGACACCCGCCTACTTCGGCAACGGCGGCTGGCTCTATCCGGAGGCGCGCGGCCGGCGCGGCGGCACGACCTACATCGAGTCGTTCAAGGCCGCCCTGTCGAGCCGTCCCAAGTTCGTCTTGCTCCACCAGTTCAACGAGTTCGCCGGACAGCCCGAGGGCGCCGGCTATGGCGAGAATCACGACATCTACGTGGACAGCTACAGCGTCGAGCTCAGCGATGATTTCGAGCCGGTATCGCTGACCGCGCCCGGCTATCGCGGCGACAACGGCGGCTGGGGATTCTACTACCTCAACCTGACACAGGCCCTGGTCCGCCTATTCCATCAAACTGAGCTGCGCGACACGATCCTGGCCGTCCATCCGCCGGATCGGAACGCCGTCGTTTCCGAAGGCTACCTCGACATCGAGTGGGCGGTCATCGGCCGCGAACCTGAATCGTACACGGTGCTGCTCGACGGCAAGGTCGTCGCCGAGGATCTCTACGCCGCATCGAGTGGCCATTCAGGATGCTACTCGTCGGGCGAAGTCAACGAGGCCGCCAAAGCCGAGGCGCTAACCTACCGCCTCGAGTTGGCCGAGGTATCCGACGGCCCTCACACGCTCACCGTCTTGGCCGAGAGCGCCTCGACGCGGTTTGCGCTATCCTACACGGAGTTGGACGTGCCGCTCGACGAAGGCGTTCCGACACGAGTGGACGTGCCCTTCGTGAAGGCCAAGGGCCGGTAAACGCAAGAGGGCCGGAAGGCGTCAAACACCCTCCGGCCCTGGAAAAACAAAGGCACACTACGCCGCGTCATCTACGCCACACGGCTGGATCCGGACAAAAAAGACCCGCCCTGCGCAAGACCAGCGCTCTCGGACACATGCCGGAACGGCACATGCCCCGCACGTCACGCGTCAGACTGCGAAACCGCTGACTAGTAGCGGCCGCGCCCGCCGCCGCCATGGAAGCCGCCGCCGCCGCCGCCGCCACGACGGCCACCGCCGCCACCGCCGCCGCCTTCCGGCCTCGGACGCGCTTCGTTCACGGTGATGCTACGGCCATCCAGGTCGGTCCCGTTCAGGCCTTCGATCGCGGCCATGGCCTGATCGCGCTCGGGCATCTCTACGAAACCGAAGCCTTTCGATCGGCCGCTGTCGCGATCCGTGATGACCCTTGCGGATTCGACCTCGCCATAGGCCTGGAACGCGGCCTCAAGGCTTTCATCGGTGGTCGTGTACGAGAGATTACCCGCATAGATTCTCATGAGACTATCCTTTTCGCGCCATGCTGTTCACTGTCAAATCGAAATCCTGTCCATGGCGCAGAACATGCTTCGACCGTGCCTTCCACCGGCAACATCCATCACACTTGCCCGTCTCCACGAGACAGGACTTCTACCGTAGCTTAACTCAACCACGGGGCAGAATGCCAGTATATTACACCAAAACCTCCTCCGGAATCACCTTTTCAGATCCACCGGCTGGCCGTCGGGTCCCGTCAGCCGGGCGCTGAAGGCCCAATTCGCCCCTTCTTGCGTGATTTTGAGCAGGATCGCGTTGGTTCCCGCCTTCACCGTCACCGGCAACTCGTCTTGGTCGGGCGCATACGCGCGGCCCCCATCGAAACGGCCCACCTCGACGCCGTTGAGCCAACACTTGAATCCGTCATTGCTGCCAATCTTGAGTAACCGAGCGCCGCCGTCCCTGAGTTCGACCTCCGCATAGGCGTAGGCCGCAACACCCTCGAGCGGGCCGTACATCTGCGCCAGATCCACCATGCCGTTTGCATCGATGGTCACGTGTTCGCTCCACTCGAGCGGCGTTCCACCCACCATGCACGGGGCTGCGGGATCCACGTCCGGTTCGCCGACGAGCGCCGCGTCTGTCGCGTGATCCTCGTCCCAGGGCACCGGTGCCATCACATGCCAGTGCGTCACGCAGCCGGCCTGACTCGCACGCGCCGTCGGATCCACGTCGATATTCGTGAGACACGCCAGCAGCAGACTACGCATTTCCGGGATATGCGTCTCACCGAGCATCTTGAGCAGCGCGTCTACCGCCTCCTTGCGCGCGGCCTCACCGCGCCCGGCCAAGGCCACGAGACGGTCAACCCGGGCCTCGATCGACTTCGCGCCGCCGAGACACACCACACTGCCGTCTTGGCAAATGACAATCACGCGTCCGCCGCGATCCACGATCAGCCCGCCCGGCAGCGCTGGCCCGCCGAGGTCGCATTCGCCCAGCAGCGCACCGTTGCGCCGATCCAGACTGCACAGCGCCCAACGCGATTTCAGGCTCCGCTCGACGGGCATCTCGCACACCGCCAGCACCAGGTCGGGCGTCAGCGCTAGCGAGACGACATCGCGGCCCTTGAGCGCGGCGGCCAACCACATGCGCGACGGCGAGCCCTTCGGTGCCGTCTGCGCGAGGTAGGCCGCCACCGTGTCTGCCGCGAAGTACTCAGGACACGCCCATCGCTTGGGAACCATGACCATCCCCGCATCGTCCCACGCCGGCACCGTCTTGCCGGAACAGAGGGCCGGCGGCGGGACCGCCGCCGGATGCGCCGCGTCCGCACCTTGGAAAAAGCCGGGATTCACCACATTCTCGACGGCCGAATACCGAAGCCGGCCGCCGAACACGAGGAATCGCTCGCCGAACACCCCGATTTCCTCGCCGCGATTGGCGGTCGGCGCTCCGTCGCCGCGGGGCATTTGGCCACAATACGCACCCGTAGCCACATCATAGCTGGCCGGCGACACCGTATTGCCGGCCGGCATCCAAAGTCGGCCGTTCGCCACGGTGAGATTGCCTTGTGCGGAGACGCCTTTGCGCTGAGCCGTATCGAGATGGCCCGACGCATCGTTGTGCCACCGCACGTCGCCGGTCTCGGCATCCAGCGCGTACACATAGGTGCCATCGTAGTCGACCACGCCCGCGGCCGCGTACGCCACCCCTTCGTGGAGGAGGATACCGCTGTTGATGGGCCATGTCGAGCAGAGCGCATCGTAGATCATGGTGCGCCGATCAGAAGGCGCCGCCCGGAATCGCCAGAGGAGTCGCCCGGTGACAGCCTCGAGCGCGTAGACGTACCCGTCACCGGAACCGACGTAGGCACGGCCCTCCCAGATCGTCGGCGGTTGCACGATCGGCCCGGCCGTCTGGAACGTCCATGCCTCCGAGCCCTTCACCGCGTCGAGCGCACGGACGCGGCCGTCATCGCCGGCGAGGAACATCAAGTCGCCGGCCGCCGTGGCCGAAGTGGGACGAAACGCCCTGGCGGGATGGTATGTCCAGATTCCATCCAGCCGGGGCGGGACATCGGCGGCCGTGGCCGCCCCACGAGCGTTGCTCCCGCGATAGGTCGGCCAGTCGGCCTCATCGAGCGGATACGCGGCGACCACATAGTCCGCCGGCGCGGCCCGTTCGAGACGATCCGGACCCAAGGTCTGCTCGAAGGAAAAATCACCGGCTGAACACAGTGCGAAGGTGCCCATGAGTTGCAGGTTGCAGTCGCACAGCCACGGCCCGATGTAGAGGAGCCCGTTGGCGCCGATCACGCCATCGTTGCATGGCGGGCGCATCGCCTCGTTGAAGTACACGCGACCTGCCGCACGATCATACCGCGTCATGCCCTCGATGCGACCCCGGCAGAAGAACGAGTCGGGCGTGGCCGTCAGACGCGCGCACGAGCGCTTGGCAAATCCGAGATCCTGAATCGTCTCGCCCGTCAGCGGATCCAACACCAGCGTGTTGCCGTCAGGACCGATGCCCACCACGGCATGGCCATCGACGAACATGACGTTGGGATTGCTCGAGGTCTTGCGCCGGTGCCAGAGCATGCGGCCATCGTCCGTGGACAACGCGACGATGTTCATGCACGTTTGCGCTTCGTAAAACAGGACTTCGGGCGAGTAGACGCAGAAGCACGCCGACCGGAAGCCGGGCGTCGAACTCAGGCCTCGGCCCGGCTGGTCGATGAGCGCGCGCATCTCGGCGTCCTCGTTGCTCCAAACGAGATCGCCCGTCCGTTGATCAAGACAGCCGACACGTGCATCCGGACAGTAGAAGAAGACCTTGCCGCCACCAACGGCCATGGCACGCGAGTCCACTGCCGTGGCTTCCCGGTGCAACCACTGGCACTTTCCCTCCGCCAGATCGTACGCGGTAATGGTGGATCCCAACCCCCACGGCACACGCGCTTCGTAGTAGCCCTTGCTCAGTTCCTGCCAACTCCAGTGCGTATACTCGCTCCGCACCACCGTGGTTTCGGCGGGATCCGGTTTCTCGCCAATCAGAACGTACAACACGCCATTATCCAGGGCCATCCACTTCCATTGCCCGGGCGTTTCCGGAATGCGAATGCGGTTCTTCTCCTCGCCGGTGTCCGGGTCGAGGACCGCACACGCGTCGCCCTCAGCCGCGATCATGTAGAACGCGTCGTCCGTGGCCACAAACGCCGAGCGATGCACGAGGTAACCATCGGGGAGCTTCCGCTGCCAGAGCGGCATGCCGTTATACCCGTTCCGCGCCAGGATGGTGTTGAGCCACGGTTCCTCGCGCTCGTGATGGGCGATATGGCCCATGGCCGTGAAGATGCGGCCGCCGGCGGCCGTCGTGATGGCAGGCATGGCAACATAGTACGGCGTGCCGAGCCACTGCGTCATGTACGGAGCCCGGATCACGGCGTCCGTCGAAACCGGGTTGTTGTCCGGCCCGTGCTCCCAATGGCTCCACGCGTCCTCCCCCTCCGGAATCGGTGTGGTAATCACGCCCCAGACGCCGTACTCGTCCTTGACCACCTTGACCTCGCCCACGCCGGCGCCGCCCAGCAACCGCCTCAGCGCTCGGGCGCTCGGAGTCTCGCGATGCGCGGCCGTGCAACCAACGATCACCTTTCCCCGCGGCCGCGTCACCCGCAGCATCTCGCGCACGGCTTCCGCCGATAGCGTGTCCTGAGGAGCGTTCACCACCAACATCAGGTCCACGACATCGCTTGCGTGAGGCAGGTCTCCTGGACCAGATACTTCCACGATGATCTCGCGAATGTCCAGATCGGCTGCATCGGCCGCCTGGGCCGTTTCGGCCACATGTTCCGCCGACGGATCAAGTGCGTGTACGAGAAAGCGGCCTGTTCGCGCGAGTTCCACCGCAAGCGACCCGTCTCCGCACGGCGCGACAACGCACAGGCCGCGCGGAAGCCCGCTCACGTCAACAAGATGTTGGGCAAGGTCCGTGGACGTATCGGCGGCGATTCCGCCGCTGGCCAGGGAACACAACGCAACGCAGAAGACCCAACAGACCGACCTGCGACCCATAGCGCTTCCCTCCGATGATGCTCGGCACAGTGCGAATTATGACACAACCACTGCTCCAATCCCAGTGGGTCTCGAACACGCGCGGGCTCGCGCTGCCCGAGGTTCCATCACGCCGCTTGACACAGCGGCCGAGGTCGTGGTTCAATATAGCTGAAAATGAATTCAGCCATCGGAGGGTATCGCCCATGGCCAAGGAGCTGACGAAACGGCAAGCCGCCATCTTACAGTTCATCATCGAGTCGATCCGCGACCACGGATATCCGCCGACCATCGCCGAGATCGGCGATGCGTTCGATATTCGCTCGACGAATGGCGTTAACGATCACCTCGTAGCCCTCGAGCGGAAAGGCTACATCGAGCGCCTGCCCAAGGCGCGGGGGATCCACGTGACGGAGCGGGCCGCGGCGGGCATCTACGAGAATCGTGTCGGCGCATTGCCTCTTGTAGGCCGTGTCGCCGCCGGCCAGCCGATCCTCGCCGAGGAAAACATCGAGGATTATGTGGCCGTGTCGGTGTCGTTGGCGCGTCGTCACGCCTATTGCCTACGCGTCCGAGGCGACAGCATGATCGAGGACGGCATTTTCGACGGCGACGTGATCGTCGTGGATCAGGATCGTGAAGCGCACAAGGGGGATATCGTGGTGGCCTTGGTCGAGGACGAGGTCACGGTGAAGCGGTTCTTCCCCCACGGCAACCGCATCGAGTTGCGTCCGGCCAACGCCGCCATGTCGCCGATGATCTTCCCGGCGAACGACGTCCGGCTTCAAGGCGTCGTGGTGGCGCTCCAGCGCACCATCGCGTAGAGACGCAACGCCCTCCCATACAAATGGTCTGTGCGAATCAGCGCGCCTTCGCCCCGGTCTGTTCGTCCAGAAGCCGACGGGCATTGTTGTAGAGGATGTTGCGCATCTCGGCCTCGTCGATGTGAGCCGAGACGACGGCGCCGATCGCCACGAAGGGGTCAAACCACGGATAGTCGGTGCCGTACACCACCTTCTCGGAACCGGCGTCGCGGCACATCCATTCGAGGATGCCGTAGGCGTGGTAGGCGGCGGTGAGTTCGAGGTAGACGTTCGGGAAATCGGCGGCGAGGGCGATGGCCTCGTCCCAAGCGCCGTAGCAGGAGTGGCCGAGCAGCAGGCGGACCTCGCCGTAGCGCTCGGCAACGGCGCGCATGTCGCGGGTGCCGCAGCCGCCGGTAGCGCCCCAAGTGTGGCTCAGAACGATGCGCTTCTCGTCGTGGGCGCGCGCCCAGACCGGCGCGTACGCGACGCCATCCGCCGGACAGGCGTGCATCGAGGGGTGCAATTTGATGCCGATGACGCCCGGCTTGTCGAGGTAGGCGTCGAGTTCCGGCATCATGGAATCCGCGAAGTTCGGGTTGACGGTGACGTAGCCGTAGATCCGGCCGGGGTGCTTCGAGACGGCCTCGAGCATCTCGCGGTTGCCTTCGCGCGTGTCGCCGTCGAGGGCGTTGTGGGGCGAGAGCCAGATGCACTCGTAACCGTAGCGGTCGAGGCCGGCGGCCATCGCGTCGAGGCTGGCCTCGGGCAGGTAGATGCCATGGAAGGCTCCCAGATGCCCGTGCGCATCGATGACGGGGCAGCCGCCGCCGTCGAGGAACTCATCGCGTAGACTCACCACGGCACCTCCCCGAGCAGGCGCTCGATGGTACCGTGGGCGATGGCCTCGCGAGCGCCATCGGGAATGTTCGCCCGCACCAAGGAAAGAATGTAAGCGCCTGGATAGTTGCGCGGAAGGCCCGAGCCGAAGACGACGTGGTCCGGGCCGACGGCATCGACGATGCTCTTGAGTTGGCCGGCGGTTTCGAGGCGATCCATGGTGATGTGAAAGCCTGGATAGGCGCTCATGAGCGGCCGGAAGTAGCGATCTTGGCCCCAGCAGCCGGTTTGAGCCAACACGAGCGTGAGCTGCGGAAAGTCGCGCAACAACGTATAGACATCGTGCCATTGGCCCGGCAATTCCGTCAGCGGGAGGAACACGGGCAGATGATGGGCAATGAACGCCTCGAGCAGATCGCCGCACGAGACACGGTCGACACGGAAGCAGTGAACGAGGGGAAACGCGCGGACGGCGCGAACGCCGGCCGCCTTGACTTGATCGACAAACGTGGCCGCGTCTGGCATCTCGCGGCAGCACGTCGGCACAAAAGTCCACACCGGATGGCATCGCGGATCGACCGCATCGCGGGTTACACGGGCGTTACCGAGGGCGAAATCGCGCTCGCGCGCGTCTCGATGCCAGACAAGCGCCTCGGCGATGCCGCAGTGGCTCATCTCGGCCAACACGTCGTCGACGGTCTCGATGTCCTTCGGCAAGGCGATGGCCGCGCGGCCGTAAGCGATATCGGCATCAAAGATCTTCAAGGATGAGAGAATCCGGCACTTCGTCAATTCGTTCAGGAAAGACCGGCATCGTTGTAGGCGGCTGTGTCCCGGAGATGAAGGCCTCCCTGAACGAGCCGCCCGCCAATCCGGTTTCCCGATCCACCGTGTAAAAAGACACTCCCTCCGCAGGTGATTCGAACTCGCGAACGGGCAGATTGAGCATATCATAAACCTGTACCATGAAGTCCGTCCAAATGGGGCAGGCCAAGCGACCGCCCGTGTAGTTCTGGCCGATGCCGAGGGGACGGTTGTCTTTGTAGCCTAGCCAAACCACGCAGGTGAACTCGGGCGTGAAGCCGCAGAACCACGCGTTCCGGTTCTCGTTGGTGGTACCGGTCTTTCCGGCGCGCGGCCGCCCAAGTTCGGCGGACCTCGCCCCAGTACCCCATTGCGCGGCCCCCTCGAGAAGATAGGTGACCACATAGGCCACATTCTCCGGCATGGCGCGCTCGCGATGGGTGTAGTTTCGGTAGTCGTACCGCGTGAAACCGTCGCGGTCGAGCACGCGCGTCACCATGACCGGATCGTAGCGCATGCCCCCGTTGGCGAACGTGGAGTAGGCCACGCACTGGTCCAGAACGAGAACATCGGGCGTGCCGAGGGCCAAGGTGAGCCCGACGACGTTGTCAATGGGCGTCGTGATACCGGCCCGCTGGAGATAGGAGCGCACGACCGGCATGCCCAGCTCGCGGACGAGCTTGATCGACACGATGTTAACCGATTTCTCGAGCGCCCGGCGCAACGTGGTTGGACCGCCGTACTCGTTCTTGAAGTTCTTCGGCCGCCAGATGTTGCCCGCCCCGTCCTTCATCTCGAACGGTTCATCGACCACAATCGTCGACGGCGTGAACCCGTTATGGATCGCGGCCGCCCACACGAAGGGCTTGACGCTCGACCCCGGCTGGCGTCGGGCCTGCGTGGCCATGTTGAACTTGTTCGTCTCGAAATCACTGCCGCCCACCATCGCACGGACCCAGCCTCTGTACGGATCACGGTTGTCGAGGCAGACCAGCGCCCCACACACCGGCACGAACTCATCCTCGGTGCCGAGCTTCTTGAGCTGCTCGAGACGCTTGGCGTCGAACTCGTCCAGCGCTTTCTGCAACACGTCTTCCGCCATGCGCTGCATGCGCATATCCACGGTAGTATGGATCTCGAGGCCGTCCTCGAACATCTCCTCTTTGTCGGTTCGGCGGAGCAGGAACAGACGCACCTCTTCCGCGAAGTAGGGCGCGCGGAACTTGTTCGGCGCCCAGACCCCCTGGCCCTCGGCAGCCAGCACCGCGCGTTCCTCCGGCGTAATCACCGATTCCTCGGCGGACTCCATCGACGCGGCGTCGTACTCGGCCTGGGTGATGAACTGGTTCTCGAGCATCTGCTCGAGCACGATGGCCCGGCGCGTCGATGCATTCTCGGGATGGTGGAACGGTTCCTGCCGGTTGGGCAACCGAGCGATACCGGCCAGCAGCGCACTCTCGGCCAGGCTCAGGTCGCGACAACTCTTGCTGAAATACTGCAACGAGGCCGCCTCGACGCCGTGGGCGCTCAGGCCGAGGAAGATCTGGTTGAGATACAGCTCGAGAATCTCGTCTTTCGTGAACTTGCGCTCGAGTTGGAGCGCGATGATCGCTTCCTTGAGCTTCCGCTGTAACGTGACCTCTTTGCCGACGTCCGTGCCCTCGATGTTGCGGACGATCTGCTGCGTGATCGTGCTGCCGCCGCGTACGTGGCCCGTCCTCAGAATATACAGGGCCGCATTGACGATGGCGTCCGGACGCACGCCTCTATGCTGGTAGAACTTGTCGTCCTCGGTAGCCACGAAGGCCTTCGGCAGATAGAGCGGCATCTCGCTGAGCGGCACGAGTTGCCGTTGCTCGATTGTGTACTCGCCCAGAAGTTGCTCATCGGAGGAGTACAGCTTGCTTCCGATCTTCGGCCGAAATTCCTCGATGGCCGCAATCGTCGTCTTTGCCTCATCCAGCACCCACAGAAAGACACCCAGACCGCCCCCCCAGATCGCGGCCACCACGGCCATGAGCACGAAGAACAAGCCGCCGCAACCTCGGCGCGGCCGACTTCGGACGATATCGTTGCTGTCGTCATGCATCATCGGAGGTCTCTTACGCACCTCGAAAAATCTACCTGCGCCTATCACGCCCGCGCGCGATGTCACAATGGACTATCTATCCCTCATCGCCGCCGCCGGTTGCCTGCCGGGGCCAGATTCGGAAGCACAGAAGCCACTGAACGAACAAGGCCCCGGCCGTGTCGGCCAATACATCATCCACGGCCGCGTATCGGTGCGGCACGAACGCCTGATGCACCTCGTCGGACACCCCGTAGAGCCCGGCAAAGATCACCGGAAACCAGAACTGCCACCGCGCCGAGAACCGGCGATTCGAGTAACGCGTGCCCATCGAGACAATACAAGCCAATCCGGCGAACACGGCGGCGTGGAGCAGCTTGTCCTCGTGCTCGAACTTGCGCGTGAACTCCGGCGTTCGCGGCTGCGAGGACATCCAGAAGATGCCACCGCAGTACGCGACAATGAGAATCACATAGGGCCATTTCACAGAAAGGCGTCCCTCGAAAGCGTACAAGACCGTATCACAAGTCATTATCTCATTTCGGCACCGCCGGACGCACCTGTTCGACGCAAGGCATGCGGAGTAGGTCGCGGCATCGACCGGCCTGGCTGGAGCCGTCGCCGTTTCCAGATTCTACGTGAATCCGTAAAGCACTACCAGGTACACTATGGGCCGTGGTCGCAACCAATAGGCGCTCCGATGTGAAGAAGAACGCAATCTGGTTCCTCGTGCCGGCCCTCGTACTGGCCGTGGCGTTCGCGCTGCAGAGCCCCTACGTGGTCTTCGCGACGTACGCCTTCCTCCTGCTGGTCGCGCTTGCCCATCTCTCGTCGTTGGCGTGGCTGTCCGGCCTGGACTGCGAACGGGCCGTCAGCGCGCGGACGTTGCGGCAGGGCGAGGAAATCGAGGTCGACGTGACGGTGACGAACCGGCGCGGCTGGCCGATTCCGTGGATCTACATCGAGGACCGGTATCCGCCGGATTTCCCTCGCAAGGGCGACCACTCGCGCTTGGCCGTGCTCATGCCGGGCCGTTCGATCTCGATGAAGTACCATCTGACCTGTCCGCGCCGAGGCTATCACCGCATTGGCCCGATCCTCATGGAATCGGGCGATCTTTTCGGACTCCAGAAGCGATTCCGCACAGGTCAGCGCCAGGACTACGTCTCCGTGTTGCCCACCGTGGCGTACATCGACACGTTCAACGTGGCGTCGCGCCGGCCTCAGGGGCCGGTGCGCGTGTCGAACCGCGTGTACGAGGATCCGACGCGGATCGCGGGCCTGCGCGAGTACGTGCCGGGTGATCCGCTCAGCCGAATCCATTGGAAGGCATCGGCCCGCACGGGCGACCTTTACGTCAAGACCCACGAGCCGGCAACGGTCTTGGGCGGCACGCTCATCCTCGATCTCCACCAAGAGAACTACTTCCCCGAAAACCGGGACGAGGTAATGGAACTGGCCATCACGACGACCGCGTCAATTGCGTACCTCCTGCAAATGTCCGGCGAACAACTCGGCATGATGACCAATGCCCGCGATGCGGCCGAACTCGCCCGGTACGAAGTCGCGTCGAAGAAAGCCGCTTCGCGCGCCGACGCCGATGCTGACGTGAGCGACGAAGCCGAGTCGGACCGACTCAGTCCACTCGAGGTGCCGACGGCCCGCAGTCCCGTGCAGGCCATCAAGATCATCGAGAACCTCGCCCGCGTTGTGCCGACCAACGGCCTGATGATCGAGGACCTCTTGATGTCGCAGTTCACGCGCCTGCCGCGCGACGCGGCCCTGCTGCCCGTCGTGCCTCAGGTGTCCGGCAAGCTGGCCTTGGCCCTCGCGTCGATGAAACTCTCCGGATTCAGCGTGTCGGTGTTCTTGGTCGGCGGCGATGCGGCCTACGAAGCCGCCGCGCGCGCGCTGGCTCTGGACGGCATACACGTGTTCCACATCGAGAGCGAATGGAGCCTCCATGAGATCGCCCCGCAACGAATCGGTCAATGACCCGTTCCCGCAGGACCTGGGTCCGCCGGACGACCTCGGGCCGATGTCGTCCACGCCGGTGCATGCGCGGGCGCGCAAGCGCAAGAACGCACCTACCGATTTCGATTCGCTCGCGCAAGGCATGCAAGACAGCCACCGTATCACGCAGCACCGGAGCGGCGTCGATATTCTCGTGGAGGGCCTCACTCCGACGCTGATCTTCGTGATGGTCTACATGCTCGTCTTCTTCTTGCTCGACATCTACGAAGTGATGCATCCGGATGTCAGCCAAACGATGCTGCGATGGGTCGCCTTCAATTTCGTCATGGGCATCGTAGCCCTGAACCGCCTGGTCGCGCGCGACGGCACCAACGAATCCGTCATGTACATCGGCGGCCTCGGAATGGCCATCGCGCTGTACACGTTCTCGACGCCCGAACTCTATCCCATCAGCGCCTTCATCTACCCGAATCCCTATTTCGCCACGCTGTTCAACGTCGTCCTCGTCTCGTTCCTCTGGTGGGCCACCAATCGGCTCACCCACGAGTGTTGCGTCGACGAGAGTCCCGAAGCCGGTGACATCGGCCTGCTCACCTCGACGGCGCGCCGATTCCAGAAGGCCGTCAAGCGCGATCCGAAGTTTGCCCGCGAGCGCGCCGAGAAGAACCGGCCCATATTCGAGATCATGGAGATCGAGGCCGTCGACCCCACCGAGACCAAGATCGAGAAGAAGAAGGCGCCGCCGCGCAGGCCAACGGTCCAGCGGCTCCCGACACGCCATCCCGGCATCTCGGTGCTGTACTTCTCGGCGCTGGCCATGCTGGCCTTCGCCCTCGGCTATCCGGTGCTTGCCGAGAAGGGGCGCGCGGCCGTCATGATGGGCCACTTCTACGTCGGCGCCTACACCTTCGCCGCGCTGATGTTGCTCATGCTGAGCAGTCTCGCAGGACTCCGCGAGTACTTCCGCGCGCGGCACGTCTTCATACCGCCTAGTCAAGGCCGTTTCTGGCTGGCCTTGGGCACCGCCATGGTGGTCATCGTCTTGGTGGTTGCCACGCAACTGCCTTTGCCCGGATTGCCGGAAACCGGTGACGCGCCGGCGTTTCGCGGCAAGGTTCCCCATGGATTCACCGAGGTTCTCCTGAGTCCAGGCCGCGCCGCCGCCTTCTTCGAGCGATCGCGCGTCATGACCTCCGTGGCCTATTCTGTGTTGGTCTCCCTCGCCGTATTCGCGATCTACGGCCTGCTGAAAATACTCAGCATCGCCGCCGGCATTCTCGGACGCCGGCGCGACCTCCTGCCGTCGCCCATGCGCCGCTTCTTCAGCGGCCTGGACCGATTTCTCCAGGCGATCACGAAGCTGCCAACCATCCCGAAGGCCACGTTCCACACGCGCGTGCCGCGCAAGCTGGCCATGAGCACCGCCTTCCGAAATCCCATGAAAGGCGCCTCCGATTCGGGAAAGCGGACGACCGCCGGATACATCGAGTACGCGTATGCCGCGTTGTGCGCCCTCGCCCACGACCTTGGCGTGCCGCGCGGCGACGGCGAAACGCCCTACGAGTTCCTCAGGCGATTGCCCAAACCCCTCGAGAGCCTCACCGATGAGGCCCTTGAACTCACCCAGCTCTACGTCCGCTCGGCCTATTCCGACGCGCCGCCCGACGCCGGCGTCGAGGACCGCCTCCGCAAATTCTGGATCCAGTACGAACGCGTCCGCCACCGCATTGTCCGCTAGAGCACGTCGTGCGCCACAGGGAAATGGGGACGTTACCCTATTTCTCGCGTGCCCCTGCCCAAACAGCCCTTGACGAATCTGCATCGATCATGATATCGTTTAACAATGAGATAAACGACATGAGAATCGACATGAATTCCGTAAAAGTATCACCCAAATTCCAGATCGTTATCCCGAGACAGATTCGCGAGTCCATGAATATCAAGCCTGGTGAAACCATGCAAGTCTTTGAGCTGGAAGGACGTATAGAGGTCGTTCCGGTGCGCTCGATTCGTTCGATGCGCGGCCGCTACGGGGGCATCGACACCACGGTCGAGCGCGACGGGAACCGCCTATGAACGTGGTGGATTCGTGCGGTTGGCTTGAGTACTTCGCCAACGGGCCAAATGCGGACCATTTCGCCGGCCCCGTCGAAGGCACGAGCGACTTGGTGGTGCCCACGCTATGCATCTACGAGGTGTTCCGCCGCCTGTTGCAGCAGCGGGGCCGTAGCGAAGCTCTCGAGGCTGTCGCGGCCATGCGCCAGGCAACGGTCGTTCCACTCACGGATACGTTGGCCATGGAAGCCGCCGCATTGGGCCACGAACTCAAGCTGCCCATGGCGGACAGCGTGATACTGGCCACCGCGCGAGCCTTCGACGCCACCTTGTGGACGCAGGACGCAGACTTCTGTTCCGTACCTGGCGTCCAGTATTTCGCACGCGCGGCCGATGACGGCGACGCCGGTACCAATTGACCTCGAAGAACCGCATGAACCCCACCCTATTTCGAACGCGTGCGGTCTTGCTTTCGCGCGGATTCTCTCCGATCGGCGCACGATCATCGTCCGCCTACTGGTGCGCGGGCTCCGCTATGAACAACATTTCAAGCTGCCGCGCCGGCAAGCCCGACTCACATCTCGACCATGTACGATACGTCCGGGGGACCTAGAATCGGTGCAATCGTGGCCTTGGCCATGGCGGCGCAGAACGCCTCGACATCGGCATCCTTGGCGCTGCGGCCAATCACGCTGGTGTAGGCCGGCCGGCAACCGTCGCCGACATCTGCGATGAAACCGTCTCCGAGTTTGCGGGCGATGCCGTCGCGTTCGAGGGCTGCGTTCGGTAGTAGGTTGATGAGCTCGACACTACCGGGCGCGATGGTCACCGTCGCCGTGTGCGGACGCTCCCATATGGGCCTGAGGCCATCCCAGAACTGCGCCATGGGACATCCGTCCGTCCGCAGGAACAGCGTGAGTACGACGTGCCGATCGAGCACGCGTTCCTCGAGGAACTCCCCGGCGTCCATAGGCATGCCTTTGAGCGTACAGAGGTCCATCTCGGCGTGAATGTAGGCCGGCTTCGTCATGCCGAGGTAGCACGCCATGAAATTGGAGTACTTGTGGTGGCAGCCGGACCAACTACCAAAGGTTTCCATGGAAAAGGAGTCGGCATCGTATGAGAAGCCGCGCTTGGCCAGTTGCATCTTGAGCGCTTCCGCCCATCGCCGAGCATTGTTCGAACTCCAGATCTCGTACATGTTCCATTCGCCGTGATTGCCTCGGCCACTGAAGGCGCGATTCAGATCCTTCGTGAGCAGCGCCAGCGTCGGCTCCGAGCCATCGTCGGGATCGACGAAGCAACGCTCGCCGAAATGCCGCTGCGCCGCCTCGACCAGCGGCTTGTCGCCCTCACTGCTCTGAATGATGCACACCGCCGTAAACTTCTCGGCGCTTTTCTCCTCGAGGATGCGGATCCATTTCGCGGCGATCTCGGGCGCGGGCCGTAGCAACTGGCGATAGGAATACGTCACCGGAGGATGAATGAAAAGCAAGAGGTGCGTGATCGGGTTCATGACTTGCGAGTCTCCTTGATGTTTCGATTCCGCCGCGGCTGCGGTCGCGGCAAGCGTCGCCGACGCCGCCATACCTTGCATAAACGTACGTCGCGTCATTGCGTCTCGTCGGTCGCGTGGTATATCCATTCCGGCTCCTTTGCGCCATAATGTCGAGTCTTCCTTTATCATCTATCATCGCGAGCCGTCTGCTGTTACTTCAAGGCCTTTTCCTGCAGTTTCGATTCCTCTTCCTGCATTTTCGAGTCTTTCTTTTGTCCTTGAGAGTACCGAGTTCTCGGACTATTCCTTGTCCTCTTGAGTCTGCCTGAGT
>DAIPKA010000018.1:0-120512 GCA_036769985.1 Candidatus Hydrogenedentota bacterium
TCTTTACAAGATATCATAAATCGCAAGTCAAGGCCACTCATTTGACGTTCTCGCGCCCGCACCTCGTGCCTCGGAGCTCCCGCAGCACCAAGGTATCCGCACCTCATCATCCTCGTCCCACCACCAGACGCCTACAATCTTATTGTCCCATATACTGGGGAAAAACGCAACCAAATCGCTCGATTTTATTGACAAACGAGTTTTATGCGATATCCGGAATCTCACAAAACCACGATACACGATCAATTGCGCAGTGCCCCGGATTCCCTCGGAAACCCCGGGCAAACCACGGGATGAGGGGAATGGCGGGACACAGGAATCGGTCAGGCGCAAAACACTTGTAATCTTGATTACAAAAACAGAACGGCGTCAAGCCCTTTGGGCAGGCCGCTCTTCCCGATCCTTATGATTCGGAGGGTGGGACATCCGTCTTCTTGGCACTCGGCGCGTCCGAGAAGTACCCGTTGATACGATCCCAATAGGCGAGGACAAGCCATAGCAGAAAAGGCAGCGTGATAAACACTTGGCCTATGGCATGCAAGACCTTCGTCTCGGGAGTCTTGGCGGCCATGACGATGAAGAGGACGTGTGTACAGATGAGGATGGGGGCACCGAGAAGGATGACCTTGCCTCGACGGCGGACGCTAATGGTTGCCGTAGCTAGGACCAACGCCACGAACGGGGCGACATTGGTGGCGATGCCGCCGAGTCCGGGCATCACAATGGGAGCGCCGTCAATCACGAAACCGAGTTGCGTACCCGTATTCAGGATACCCTCCCGGTTGGCCAGGCCCGTGTTGGCGACTTCGAAAGACTCGACGGGAACGGTAAGAAAGTACTTCAGGATCACGCTGCTGACAAGGCCGAGGCACCAGGCGTAATAGGGCAACAGAAGCCACCAGAGCACCAGGCACAGGGGCGCGAACACGATGAATCGCCCCGCGAATGAGACTACGCCTCTGACCCGCCTTGGTTTTCCCATTGCTCATTTCCCCGGACGACGTACTCGACCCAGATCATCCACACGGCAACCACGAAGACAATGTAAATTCCTTGCCAGACATAGTGGTGCGCGAAGTTGAAGTACTTTCCTGCGTGTCCTTGACCATAGTCCCATGCCCCAATCGTGGCGAGGCACGCCAATCGGCCGCAGTTCACGAAATACAGGATGGGTAGGCCCGCAACCACGCCGATAACCCGCTTCCACCAACGCGTGGGAAACGCCACTACCGCCGCCAGGAAGATCGACATCGAGGGGATCGCGCCGCAATCCGGCACCACCGTGAAGGCAAACGTCATCCCTTGCAGGTCGCCGCTTGGACGCTGTTCACGGCGCCCTTGATCGTACTCCTCCTTGAGCGCGTCGACCTCCTTCTGAATCTCAGCGGCACGCTGGGCCTTCTCGCGCTCGTCCAGGCGTGCATCGCCTTGCAGTTCCTCGAGCGCCGCGCGCTTCTCGCGAATGCGCGTCGCGATACCGTGCTTCAGGGTGAACCGCACCAGCGGCCCCGTTTCGTCCGGTTTCTCCGTTCCGTGCCGCATCTCCAGCACACGGTAACGCCACGCTTCCCAGGGCGTCAACGGCGGCCCCGGCACGGCCGGGGGATCGGCGGCCTCTGGGATCTCTTCCCCGCGCGCCCATGCCGCCAAGCGCGCTCGATAGAGATCCGGATGGTCATCGTACTGGCCTGTGCTCTCGATAGTGGCGGCCTCGCCCACCCAGCGCAAGATCCATGCGGTGTGACGCGCCACCTGATACAGATACCAGTCATTGCCTATCGTGTCGATGACAAACCGGTAAGAGGTCAACAACGAGAACACACAGACCATGAAGACTAAGACGAACAGCGTGACCCGCTTGCGCGCCTGGCGCTTCTCCTCTTGGGATGTGTCCTCGGCGTCCGCGGCTTCCGGACGAGGAGGTTGCTTCTGATCGGTCATGCGGCGGGTCTACTCCTGGTTGGGGTTGAGTCGACGGCTCGGACGGGTTCTCCGGAATGCGCTCCATAACCCGTTGCAATGGCATAGAACTACATATGAAATCATACCAACTCGTCACCGAACCTTGCAAATGCCTTGCCTGCGCGCTACGATGCCTCACGATTGCGCTCATCCGATGGCAGGGGCAAAGAGGAACATGCAATGAAGCTCGGAATGGTCACGTACAACATGGGTAAGGACATGAACTGCGCCCAACTCATCGCCTTGTGTCGGGCGGCAGGCCTCGACGGCGTCGAGCTGCGCACCACGCATCCGCACGGCGTCGAGATCGGTTTGAGCGCCGCGCAGCGGGCCGAGGTCAAGCGCCTGTTTGCAGATGGCGGCGTCGAAATAGTCGGGCTCGGCTCGGCCTTCGAGTATCACTCGCCCGATCCGGACGTGGTCAGGCGCAACGTCGAAGAGAGCAAGGCCTATGCCCAACTGGCCGCCGACGTGGGCGCGCCGGGCATCAAAGTCCGGCCGAACGGGCTTCCCGCCGGCGTTCCCGTCGAGAAGACGCAGGAGCAGATCGGCCTCGCCTTGCGCGACGTGGCCGCCTTCGCGGCCGATCGCGGCATCGAGGTCCGTCTCGAGGTCCACGGCCCCGGCAGTTCGTGCGATCCAAAGAATATCCGGGCCATCATGGACCATGCCGATCATCCGAACGCCCTCGTCTGTTGGAACTCGAACACCGGCGAGCAGGACGAGCACGGCTCGATCCAGGCGAACTTCGACCTGCTCAAGCACAAGATCGCCCTCGTTCACATCACCGACATCGGCGTCTACCAATATCCCTGGCAGCAGCTTTTCGACCTGCTCAAGGGCATCGGCTACGACGGATACTGCCTCGCCGAGATCCAGTACAACGACCAGCCCGAGCGGTTCATGAAGTACTACCGCACCTTGTTCGATCTATACACGGGCGACTATCGGTATCCGCAGCCGTCGAAATAGCCGTGCGCCGATAGGACGCCCTCAGGGCCACGTTGAGAGAACCGCGTGCTCAGTCTGGACGATTCCATAGCGATGCTGCCGGGCATCGGCCCGAAACGCAGCGGCCTTCTGGCCAATCTCGGCGTCGCAACCGTCCGCGACCTCCTGTTTCACCTGCCGCGCGACTATCAGGATCGGCGCGACGTGTTACCCATCGCCCAGGCCGCTCAGCGCGAGGGCGACCTCGTCACCGTCCAAGGCGAGATCGTATCCGCGCGATCGATTCGGTTGAGGCGCAACATGTCCCTTGCCGTGGTCTCGATCCGCGACGACACCGGCCGGATGAATGTCACCTTCTTCGGCCGAGGCTTCTTGGCAAAAACCTTCGTGCCCGGCGCCTCCGGGATCTTCACGGGGACTGTCGGCAACTACCAGGGGCCCGCCCTCAAGAATCCCGAGTACGAGATGCTCTCGGGCGACGAGGAGGATCGCCTCAACACCGGCCGTGTGGTGCCTATCTACCGCCTGACGCAGAAAGTGACCCAGCGCATGCTGCGCCGATGGATCGCCGCTGCGCTCGACGCGGTCGACGTGTCCATGGAGGATCCGCTGCCGGCGCTCTTGCGGGCGCGATACGAGTATCCGCCCGTGTTCGAGGCCCTGCGTGAGGCACACTTCCCGGCCGAGATCGAGGCCGGGCGGCACGCGCGCACGCGGTTCGCCTACGAGGAGCTGCTCGGCATCCAGCTCGGCATTCTCGCCGCGCGGCAGGCCCACCTCCACGAAGAAACCGGCATCCGGCACGCCATCGACGGCCCATGCCTCGGCCGATTGCGCGCCGCGTTGCCCTTCACGCTCACCGAGGCGCAACAACGGGTCGTCAACGACGTGCTCGAAGACATGGCCTCGCCTCGACCCATGTTTCGCCTGCTCCAGGGCGACGTCGGCTGCGGCAAGACCGTCGTTGCCCTCCACGGCATCGCCGCGGCGAGGGATGGCGGCTACCAGACGGCCCTGATGGCGCCCACCGAGGTCCTGGCCGAACAGCACTTCATCACGCTCCGCGACTGGCTCGAACCCGTCGGCATTCGCGTCGGCCTGCTCACGGGCGCCATCCGTGGCGCGGCCTCGGTTCGCCGCGAGATCGCCCTGGGCCACGTCGACGTGGTCGTCGGCACGCACGCGATCATCCAGGAGGCGACGCGGTTCCATCGGCTCGGCCTGGCCGTGGTGGATGAGCAACACCGGTTCGGCGTGGTTCAGCGCGGCCTGCTGGCCGAGAAGGGACAGAGCACCGATATCCTCCAGATGACGGCCACGCCGATTCCGCGCACCCTCGCCATCACCGTCTACGGCGGCATGGACATCTCGGTCATCGACCAGCTTCCGCCGGGCCGCCAGCCCATCAAGACGCGCCACGTGCCCGCTGAAAAAGTCGCCGACCTGTACCGATACATCGCCGAACAGGCCGCCGAGGGCTACCAGACCTACCTCATCTGCCCCCTCGTCGAGGAATCCGACAAGAAGGATCTCACCGCCGTTACGTCGCACTTCGAGGCGCTATCCGAAGGCCCGCTGGCAGACCTCCGCACCGCCCTCATTCACGGCCGCCTCGGCGCCGACGAGAAAGACGCCGTCATGCACCGGTTCAAGCGCGGCGAGGTGGACGTGTTGTTCAGTACGACGGTTATCGAAGTCGGCATCGACGTGCCGAACGCCACGACCATGGTCATCGAGGACGCCGCCCAGTTTGGCCTGACCCAGCTCCACCAGTTGCGCGGCCGCGTTGGTCGAGGCGACCGCCAGAGCCACTGCTTCCTCGTCGGCGCGCCGACCACCAAAGAAGGCAAGCGCCGGATCGAGGTCCTCTGCAAGACCAATAGTGGATTCGAGATCGCCGAAGAGGACCTCGTGCTCCGAGGCCCCGGCGAATTCTACGGCGTGCGCCAGGCCGGCCTGACCGATCTCCGCGTCGCCGACCTCATCCGCGACGCCCGCCTCCTCGATGCCGCCCGACGCGACGCCCAGGCCATCCTCGCCGAGGATCCGACTCTATCCGCACCGGAACACCGCCACCTGGCGCAGATCGCCCAGCAATTCACCGCGGGAAATGCGTGAAGCGAGTCTCCTTTCTTCGCCCAACCTGCCACGCGCACCCGACCGTCGGTTTACGCATCAATCCGGGGAACCCGGTTGACACCACATTGCTTCTTGATGAGCCTTCCGGCGGTGTGTCTCACTCCTCGCGCCGAACACCATCAACCGGGGCGCGCCATGCAGCAGGCTCAAGCAGCGTGGAATCGAAATGAGTCGCGACGCCATCTGGGAATGCGCTCGCGATCAGCGATCGGTGCGCTCGGGGCTCCGCTGTGGAGAGCACCAAGATATCGCCGCCCTTTCCGGAACCGGTGATCTTGGCACCAACTCGTCCCTGCGCGGTCCCGCAGGACCCAGCGGCTCTCTGGGCTCTCATTACCATATCGTCTATTGCCGAGTTAGAGACACCGGCACCTTTTAGGAGTGATTGGTATGCATTCATCAAGTCACCGACCCGTTCCCAATCGCTCAAGACGGTATTCATCACCAGGACGCTAATGCATCCCATGGCCTCGCAGCAGACCTCATGGAATGCGGATTCAAGGACGGGGGGCTTCGCCTCCATACCCATTTCGGGATTCAGGAGTATCTCGGGAAGCATGTCGCCAGCGTGAAGAAACATGGATCGTGCCAGACTCTCCATACCCACTTTCTTCATAACGTCCTGCTGAATGCGCTCGACCCTCGGTATGCTCTTCTCGTCGATGCGTCTCACCACGGTCTTCTCTCTGAGGACATCGCCTGTCTTGCCAGGATTTCCTGAATACAATATAGACACATTGTAAGTTGGGGGAGGTGGGTAACAGGGAATTCCCTCAATATTCTCGCTTGGATCAAACATGTATGAGGCAATCTTGGAAACTTGTCTCAGACCTTCTTGCCCCGTTCCGACATCGACTGGACGCCATCCCTGTCCTATGCGGTGTGGGAGACTTGATCGCCTCCCCGTGAAATAGATGATCGGGTGGCGTCCCCGTCGCCCCCAACACGCGGCGGTAATGCCAGCCCCACTTCCCCGGTTGTTGTGGAAGCAGTTCTCAATACTCCATCCGAGCAGCCTCGTCATGCTACACGGTGTGGGTTCCTTTAGGCCGTAGTGCGCGGCGAAGGCATCGACGTCGAGGTACAGATCCACGAGGCTTTGGGCAAGGCAGGCCGCCATGGCACCGCTCGAGTTCATGCCGCAAGCCACCGGGAAATCACTGTCAACCCCGAGGTGAAAGCCGGCATTCGCATAGGCGGGCAGGAGAAGCGGTCTGAGGGCGGTGTGAAAGAAGCTATTCAGCTTCGACTGTTCTTCCTCGCCAATCTCGCTGCGATAACCCTTTGCATCCTCGATCCGTGTCTTCTTTGAGGGCACCGCCGCATCGGGCGTGATGAATCTTCGGAAATATATGCCATTGATTTTTGGATCCGGCGTGACGTGGAGCCTGAGCCGCAACGGGAGAGGTAGATACACTGCCGGGTGGCCGTACATAACCGCGTGTTCACCGGAGAGAAATACGGCAGCCGGGGCACTGTAGATGCATGTTCCCGTCCCAACGGGGAAACTAAACTCAGCACCTTTCTTGCCGCCGATGCCAGGTTCCTGGCCTGTGGGCGGCCTCGGTTTCTTGCGAGGTCGAACCGTCATCCAGGCGGCGACTATTACCGCGATTGCCGGGATGGTGGCACACAGGATCGAGATCAGATGCTCTCCGCTCATCCTGGGTATCCTTTCTCTTTGGGGAGACGAAGACGCTCAGCATCCGGCGCGACAAGGGGCATGTCACTTCTTTCGGAACGTTGATGAAACACGCAACAGGGCTCCACGGTCTTGATGTAGGAAGACACGAACCCCGTACTGCATTGCGTACGGGCATGCTCCGTCCCCTCCCTAGATAAGCTCATCTGGAAGCATATGGAGATGCTCAGGTATTGTCAAGTCTGAGGATACCGACGGTGGCAGGCGTCTCGGCGCGGGAGGGGCAATGGCTGCGTTGGCGCAGAACGCTGCCGTGCGAAGTGATCGCAGCGGCACGTGGCACCTGGTTTCGGAGCGTCGTGAGCATCGGCCACGTCGGTTTCCGTTGGGGCTGCGGTTCGTGTACGCTGAGTTCTCAGGCAACACCGGGCGCACCGGCAACAGAGGAGCGGCGATATCCATGGGTTTGAGATTGCGGAGAAGTGGAACAGTGGCGATACTGTTGGTAGCGGTTATCGCGGCGGCGCCGTGCTATGGCGCAACGTCCGAGCGGCTACCCTACAACCATCCGGGCCTGGTGGTCGACCTCGGCGCTGGGCTGTGGGCACAACCGTTGCCCATGGACTTCGACGAGGATGGCGACCTCGATCTCGTTGTCGCGACGGCGGACACGCCATACAACGGCATCTATGTCTTCGAGAATCCGGGCGGCGACGCGAAATTTCCCGTGTTCAAGCCGGCGGTGCGCCTCGGCGATGCGTGCCACAACATGACGGTGTCGTACATCGACGGCGTGCCGCGCGTCGTCACGCCCGAGCAACTCCATCCGGATTTCCGTAAGGCCGGCATCGGCGCGCCGACGCCCATCGCCTACAAACCGACCTTCTATCTCGGGCGCGCCAAGCAGTGGAAGCTCTGCGACTACGACGGCGACGGCGTCACGGACCTCATCATCGGCGCGAGCGACTGGCGCGAGTACGGCTGGGATAATGCCTTCGACGAAAACGGCAAATGGCTCCACGGCCCGCTCCACGGCTACGTGTACTTCATGAAGAACACCGGCACGAACGATGCGCCCGCGTACGCCGAGGCCGTGCAGGTGCAGGCCGGCAACGGCCCGGTGGACGTCTACGGCTGCCCGTCGCCGAACCTCGCCGATTGGGACGGCGACGGCGATCTCGATCTCATGTGCGGCGAGTTCCTCGACCGCATCACGTATTTCGAGAACACCGGCAGCCGCACCGAGCCGCGTTACGCCGCCGGCCGGTTCCTGACGCGGAACGGCGAGCCGATTCGGATGGACCTCGAGATGCTCCAAGTCGTCGCACTCGATTGGGACGCCGACGGCGATGTCGACCTCATCGTGGGCCAAGAGGACGGGCGTGTGGCCCTCATGGACAACACCGGCGCCATCGAGGACGGCGTGCCGGTCTTCGACTTGCCGCGATTCTTCAAGCAGGAGGCCGACGCCGTCAAGATCGGCGCGCTCTGCACGCCTTTCGGTATCGATTGGGACGGCGACGGCGACGAGGACCTCATCGCGGGCGACACGGCCGGCTACCTCAACTTCGTCGAGAACCTCGATAACGGCGACACGCCGAAATGGGCCCCGCCCGTGTATCTCGAGGCGGCCGGAACCATCATTCGGATTCAGGCCGGGCCGAACGGCTCGATCCAAGGGCCGTGCGAGGCGAAGTGGGGCTACACGGTACCGAACGTGGCCGACTGGAATCACGACGGCCTGCCGGACATCGTCATCAACTCGATCTGGGGCGAGGTGCTCTGGTACGAGAATTCCGGCACGCGTACCGCGCCGAAACTCGAGGCGGCCAAACCCATCGAGGTCGAGTGGCCGGGCGATGCGCCGAAACCGGCCTGGTTCTGGTGGACGCCGAAGGGCAAGCAGCTCGTGACGCAGTGGCGGACGACGCCCGTGGTCGTCGATTGGAACGAGGACGGCCTCAACGACCTGGTCATGCTCGACCAGGAAGGCTACCTCGCTTTCTTCGAGCGGCGGCGCGTCGATGGCGCGCTACACCTCATGCCGGGCGCACGCGTGTTCACCGACGGCGACGGCCAGCCGCTCCAACTCAATTCCGGCAAGGCCGGCAAGAGCGGCCGGCGGAAACTCGCTATCGTCGATTGGGACGGCGACGGCCTGCGTGACTTGCTGGTCAACAGCAAGAGCATCGATTGGATGAAGAACGAGGGTGAAGTCGACGGACACTACACCTTCAAGGACATGGGAAGTCTCGACGAGCGCAAACTCGCCGGACACACTACGTGCCCGACCATCGTCGACTGGAACGCGGACGGCGTTCCGGATCTGCTCACCGGCGCCGAAGACGGGTTCCTCTACTACCTCCAGAACACGACGCGGTAAGATGTCGCGAGGGAATCGGCAGCGGATCGACCGCGGGAGGCGTTATCGTCGGCCCCACTTGACGACTTCGACACGGACGGGCACGACGCCATCCTGGATCATCTTGAGCTTGCGCGCCGCCCCCTGGGATAGATCGATGATCCGCTCTCCCTTGAAGGGCCCGCGGTCGTTGATGCGGACCTTGACGGTCTTGCCGTTGTTGAGGTTCTTGACCTTGACAACCGTCCCGAACGGATATGATCGGTGGGCCGCTGTCATCTCGTTGGGCTTGAACTTTTCCCCCGAGGCCGTCGGCCGGCCCTTGTACTGGTCGCCGTACCAGGTGGCCTTGCCAAACTCGACGTTCTTCGAACCGCCTCCGCACCCGGTAAGGGCGAAAACGAAAAGGAGCGCAACCACCGTTGCGCTCCCAATCTCTATGTAAACGGGTCTCCGGCATTGTGATGCGGGACCCTGTTGTCCCCAAGATTGCACCAGTGCCTCTCCGGTTGTTACGGCAGGTACTTGCTGATGCGCTCGGCCACCTGAGCCACAACCTCAGGCCTCCGGTAGTCGCCCTGCTCGATACGTTGCCGGGCCGCTTCCACCTTCTCGGAACGGACCTCGCTGAGCGTCTCCGTCTCCTGCAGCACCTGAGCGATTCGCGCAGCCGCCTGCGCCTCACTGCTGATGACGAGGTTATCCGTGACCTTTTCGCGTGGGGGTGCTTCGCGGCCGCTCCCGGCCCGCATCCGTTCCGGTCGGTCTGGCTTTGGCTCTGGTATTCCGCCAAGTCCTTGTACACCAACCATTTCCGTTCTCCTGACCGATCGGCCACTCCGATCGATCCTGCCCTTGCAACCCGCTTTATCGGCAGGTTCCCTCGAAAACTTTAGGGCTCAACGACGAAAGCATCGAGGACTGTTCCCCATGCATGGCGCAGGGCCGCCTTGACACCTTCCGAGTCGCTGGATTGGCGTGATCGTGGCACAGAAGTCCCCTTTGGTTCAACTCACGGCGCGAGCCACCATTCCACAAATGAGTGATAGGACTAAATCGCCGAATCGCTTTTGGGTCCATTCAATCCGCTGGCCGGCATAGCCGGCTTCCGCCCAAGCAAGCGTGAGGCGCATCCCTGTTTTGCCCTTTCAGGGCGGCAGGAGATCTCGCAACTCGTTTATTCCCAGGGCGTTGCCCTGGGCTAGAATCTTGCGACCCTTCGGGCCGTCCGTCTGGGGCATACCGCAGTCCTGACCGCCTGCTCCTGGTTGCGGGGCACATTCGTCTTCCTCGGTTTTGGTCTCGGCTTCCTCCAGTCGCAGAGGGCGATGCGAGCCAGGTAGCCTACGCCTACGGCTATGGGGCCGTATTGACCCCATTGACCGGATTGACGACGGCGCGTCTATCCATTTTGGGGCCGCTCCGCGACGGTGTACAATGCGCTGGGCGGAACGTGCGGCGTGGTGGGCCGCGGCGTGGGATACTCCAGCCGTTGCCGGCTCATGGGCCACCGGTGTAGCCAGGAGGAGTTGCCATGATGGGGTGTATCGTCGTTTTCTTGGGCATCGTCGCGGAGCTAGCGCCTGTCGCCGTGGGCGCGGAGGCTGATCGGCCGTGTTACGGCGTGCTGGTGGTTGAGGCGGTCGGCGCCGATGGCTATGTGTCAGCGGATATGGACCTCGCGTCGATCCAGGAGGCGCTGGATCTGGCGTATCTCTCGACGCGAGTCGAGCCGCCGAAGGCCTTCCTCGAATCGCCGCAAGGCCTGACGCCACTCGCGATTCAATGGGACGGCATCGGCGCGGAAGTCCGGCATATCACCTTCGTGCTGCCGCAAGGCACGGCGTTGCCGGCGCGTGTGCGCGTGTACTTCCTCGGTAACGCGCCGGAGGGCGACGCCGCGCCTGTCGAAACGGCGTTGTCGGCTCGCGAGGAGGACGGGAAGATCATTGTGAACAACGGCTTCGTCGAGGTGGTTCACGATCCCGCCGTCCAGGCTGGATTGCCTGCGCAGGTGAAGTTTCTGGTTTCCGGCAAGACGCTCGACGGGTACGTGTTCAACGACCGCGTGTATGAGAAGGATCGGGGCGGCTTCTTTCTGCGGTTGGATCCCAAGGCCAAGGTGCGTCTCGTGCGGAACGGCGCGATCGAGGTCGTCGTCGAGACGTCCGCCCGCTACGTGCAAGGCGAGACCGCGCCGTCGTCCAAGCCGCGCGCGACGTATCGCTTCCACTACCGCGCCGGCAGTCCGGCCATCGAGGTTACCGCGCACTGCGAACAGGATGATCTGCTCTCGTGGCACGAATTGCACCTGATCGAGTGGAATTTCCCCGAGCGTCCGTTGCGCGACTGGGCGACGGGCGCGCCGAAAGCGTCCGGCGCCTTCGAGGAGGACAAGGTCACCATGTCGGGGTCGCAGTGGGCCTGTCTCTCGGACGGGCAGCACGTCGTCGGCGTGGCCGGCGGCGGCCCGAAACTGTACTCGGGCGACGGTTACGGCAGCTACGTCCACGGGCCGTGGATCTCGTGGCACGGCAAGGAGCGCGATCTCAGCTGCACGGTTTGGCTCGATGCCCAGCCGGAGACCATCGATCGCCTCGCCGCACACTCGAGTGGCGCGTCGCAGGTCAACGTCACGACGCCGGTGCTCGAGGAGACGCGGCGTGAGGTGGCGGCGCGTATTGACGCGCTCGAGAAGGGCCACCTGCGCGGCGCGCATGCGTGGTGGCTCAGCGCGACGGATCGCCTCGCCACGCAACCGGACACGCTCGGGGCGGCCTTGGCCGAATTGCGACTTCAGCATGAATGGCTTAGGCGCGAGCCGGCGGCCGCAGCCGACGAGGTGATCGCGCGTGTCGCCGAATCCTCGGGGAACCTCGTGAAGGACACCGGCGAAATCCTCCTGGTGATGGGCGGCCCCGCCGACGGCTATCCGCTGGCCGGCCTGTTCTCGACGTCGAGCGAGCGCGAACTCCTCGCGGGCGGCTCCTTGCCGCTGTGGACCCTGGCCGTCGAGGACGCTGCCGGCACGGCGTTCGATTGGGGCGCAGCGTCGGACGTGTTTACGGCGCAGTGCCGCGACGAGGGTGCCAAGATCATCCTGACGTGGCAAGGCCATGATGCGGCGGCCGGCCTCGGTGTCGAGGTCGAGATGGAGGTGGCGGGCGCTTCCGCATCGTTCACGTGTACTGTCAAGAACGAATCCAACGCGCTCACGGTCATGAGGCTGCGATTTCCACAAGTGGCCATGGGCCCCATCGGCCCGGATGCCGGCGATGACGCGTTTGTGACGCCGAAGGTGTCCGGCACGCTCGTCAAGGCGCCGCTCGTCAATGGTCTGTCGAGCGATACGATCTACCCGAGCGGCTGGGGGAGTATGCAACTCGTTGCCCACTACGACGCCGACGCCGGACTTTACCTCGCGGCGCACGATCCTGCTGCCAGCCTCAAACGCCTCGACGCCCGCTGCGGCGCCGGTAGTGATCGTATCGACGCCTTCATCGAGTGGCCCGCACCGGATGCCTCGCGCATGGGCAACGACATCGAACCGTCGGGGCGCGTGGTCTTGACGGCCTTCACGGGGGACTGGTTCGACGTGGCGCAATTGTATCGCCGCTGGGCCGAGGCCGAGGCGGCGTGGTGGCCGTATCGCGGCGAGTGGGGCCGGCCGGACACGGCGGATTGGGTGAAGGACCTCTGCGTGTGGGCGCTCGACAACGGTTTCGCGAAGGACATGGTGCCCCGCGTCAAACACTTCGCCGAGTTCATGGGCGTGCCGACGGCCGTCCACTGGTACTCGTGGCACGAGATTCCCTTTGACGACGATTATCCGCATTACTTCCCGGTGAAGGACGGCTTCGCCGACGGTGTCGCCGAGTTGCAGGAGGCCGGCGTCCGCGTCATGCCGTATATCAACGGCCGCCTCTGGGATTCGGATACCGACGACTTCGAGTCGGCGGCCTTGCCGGGCGCGACGAAGCAGCGTAACGGCGAGTATTACGTCGAAGTCTACGGCTCGGGCCAGAATCTCGTGCCGATGTGCCCGACGCAGCAGGTCTGGCAGGACAAGGTCGAGGAAATCGTCCTGCGGCTGATGTCGCCGGAGTGCAACGTCGACGGCGTGTACATCGACCAGGTGGCGGCGGCCCAGCCGCGCGAGTGTTTCGACGCCGGCCACGGGCATCCGCTGTGCGGCGGCCATTGGTGGACGACCGACGGCTATTGGCCGATGCTAACGAAGCTCAACGCGATGATCGACGAGCGCTATCCGGAGAAGTTTCTCACCACCGAGTGCAACGCCGAACCGTACACGCACGTCTTCGACGGCTACCTCACGTGGCATTTCCAATACAACGACGCCATACCGCTCTTCGCGGCGATCTATGCCGGCAAGATCATGACGTTCTCGCGCGCCTTCAACGGCAACGATCAGCAGGCGCATCGCATGAAGATCGGCCAGGCCTTCGCGTGGGGCGAACAGCTCGGCTGGATCAGTCCGGCCATCGTCGACGAGCAGCCGGTTACGGCCGGGTTCTTGCGCCGGTGCGCCCGCATACGATACAAGTTGCTGCCGTACCTCGCGCGCGGCTACATGGCGCGACCGCCGCAGGTGGTCGGCGACATTCCGGACGTCACGGCCGATTGGGCCTGGTCAGGCGCGTGGCCGGTGACGACGTCGGTGCTCCAGCGCGGCGCGTGGCGCGCGGAGGATGGCTCGACGGCCTTCGTGTTCGCGAATGTCACCGAGGATGCGCGGGCCTTCACGTGGAACCTCGATCCGGGTCGCTACGATCTGCCGGCCGGTGAGCTCAAGCAGAAGATGTTCAGCGAAGACGCCGAAACGGATTGGTTGCCGGTCGAGGCGCCGTTTGCACAGCCGATCGCGCTCGGGCCGCTCGAGGTGAAAGCGTTTGTGATTCGGTGATTGTCGGAAAACGGGGACTAGACAACGGGGACAGACAGCCCTCCTCGAAGACTCGGAGGGAGTCAGTCCCCGTTTTCCGGACGAATGAGGAGAGGACTCGATCATGAATGCAGCTTGTATCGTCGGCGCACTCGTTCTTGCGGCGGCCTCCGCCGATGGCAAAGTCGATTGGCTGGTGACACGCGTCGAGACGCCGGCATCTGTCGAGCAGCCCTCCGCGCGTGAATTGGTCTTGACCAACGGCCTCGTGCGCCGAACGTTTCGGATCGTACCGAACGCCGCCACAATCGACTACGAGAACCTGTCCGCCGGCGTGAGCGTGCTACGCGGCGTGAAGCCGGAGGCGATCATCGAGATCGACGGCACGCGATTCGAGGTCGGAGGCCTGAACGGCCAGCCGGATTATGCCTATCTCGATCCGGCATGGCTCGATGCGATGACGAGTGCGCCGGACGCCTTTCAGTTCATCGGCTACGAGGCCGGCACGCCGGAGGCGCGCTACGCGTGGCAGCCCAAGCGCCATGCGCCGGAGACGCCGTGGCCGCCGAAAGGCATATCGCTCCGTCTCGATTTCGCGCCGCCAGAGCGTGCGTCGCAGTACGCCGGCATCGTGGTATCCGTTCATTACGAGCTGTACGAAGGCATGCCGGTGCTCTGCAAATGGGTGACGGTGCGCAACGGCAGCGCGCGCGCGGTGATCGTCAATACGCTCGAAACCGAGATCCTGGCCGTTACGGAACACCAGAAGGATCGCCTTCACGTCGAGAGCGACTACGCCTTCTGCGGCGTGAACACGACCCATTGGGGGCCGGACGCCGAGTACCTCACGCAGGTCGACTACACGTATCAGTCGCCCGTCCTCATGACGAGCACGTATCCGCTTGGCCCCGGCGTCGAGATCGCGCCGGGCGGCGCGTTTGCCTCGTTCCGCACCTATGAACTGCTCCACGATAGCGATGATCGCGAGCGCCGGGGCCTCGCGCGCCGGCGCATGATGCGCGCGCTCGCGCCGCAGGCAACCGAAAACCCGATCCTCATGCACGTGCGGAACTCGGACTCGGAATCGATCCGGCGCGCCGTCGATCAATGCGCCGAGGTCGGATTCGAAATGATCATCGTCACGTTCTGGAGCGGTTTCGACATCGAGAGCGAAGATCCCGAGTACATCGCGCGGATCAAGGCGGACGCCGAGTACGCCCACGCCAAGGGTGTCGAGCTGGGCGGCTACACGCTCACGTGCGCGTCGCGCGACGTCGGTCCCGAGAACAACTGTATCAATCCGGACACCGGCGAACCAGGCAGCAAGTTCGGCCAGAGCGCGTGTCTGGCAAGCGCATGGTCGGACGGGTATTTCGATCGCGTGTTCCGTTTCGTCGATGCCACCGCGCTCGACGTCATCGAGACGGACGGCCCGTATCACGGCGACGTCTGCGCGTCGACGGCGCACGCCCATCATCGCGGCCTCGAGGATTCGCAGGTGGCCCAGTGGCGACGCTACGCCGAGTTTTGCCGCGAGTGCCGCGCGCGCGGCGTGTACATCCACTCGCCGGATAACTACTACCTGTGCGGATCGAACAAGTGCGCCATGGGCTATCGCGAGACCAACTGGAGCCTGCCTCGCGAGCGGCAGACCCTCATCGCGCGGCAGAACATCTACGATGGCACCTTCGAGAAGACGCCGAGCATGGGCTGGATGTTCGTGCCGCTCGTCGAGTATCACGGCGGCGGCGCCGAGGCGACACTCGAGCCGCTGTCCGAACATCTCGACGCGTACGAGTGGCACCTGGCCAACAACTTCGGCGCGGGCGTGCAGGCGTGCTATCGCGGCCCGAGGCTCTACGACACCGACGAGACGAAGGCGCTCGTCAAGAAGTGGGTGGATTTCTACAAGCGCCACCGCGCCATCCTCGATTCGGACATCATCCACGTCCGCCGCGCCGATGGCCGCCGCGCCGATGGCCTCCTCCACGTCAATCCGTGGCTCGACGAGAAAGGCCTCGCGATGGTGTACAACCCGACGCCGGAGGCCGTGTCGACGGATCTCGAGTTGCCGCTCTACTACACCGGCCTGGCCGAATCCGCCCAGATCGCCGAGCGTGACAGCGCGCCGACGACCTACGCGTTGGATCGCGAATACCGCGTGCGCGTGCCGCTCGAGATGGCGCCGAAGAGCATCACGTGGTTTACCATCAAGTAGGTTACGGCGCTACGGGAGGCGTAACGGAGGTCCCCGGGCCGGGTTTCTGCGGATCGTTGGGTCGCGGTTCCTGCACCCGCAACCCGCGGCCGCCTCGGCCAACTTGCGGCCCAAGGCCTTGCTTCTGCGGCGGGCCGTCGAGGGCAGCGTCGGGTCCGGCCTCATCTGCGGACACGGGGCCACCGCGCAATCCACCCTTCCCATACGCGGCGCGGACGCGCGCGTGGTTGACCAGCCGCCGCATGTCATTCTCAAAATCGCCCGCAATGAGATAGAGCTTGGCGCGTTGCCTGACGGCCAGGCCCTCGCCGGCGCGCTCCGTGACGTCCGCGCGCAATGTTGCCATGGCCTTGTCGCACTCGACGAGCTGTTTCAGCGCCTGCTCGATCGTGTCGTCCGCCGCCCCTGAGTTCACCTTCTCTTCAAGGTCTCGGACGAGTTGCATGCGCTTCTCCTTCATCTCGTCGATCTGTCCCTTCATCTCGTCGAACCGACGCATCATCAGCACCGTCTGTTCGTCGTTCAGATTGAGCTGCTTTGATAACCGCGCGATCATGACCGCCTCGACGACTTCGCGTGCATCGCGATCCATCCATTCCGGCCCGAGCGGGCCGCCTCGACCCGGCAGGTTCTGCATCGGACCGTTGTCGGGCGGCGGCCCGGCCGGCGCCGCATCCTGCGCCCACGCGCCCATGGCCACGCCCACCAGCAACACCGCCATCCATCGCCACGCGTTCATCGGTATCCCTCCTATCCGGCGCCGATCTCGGGCGCCGTCACGTCGACCACTCGCGCTGTACATAGTCGCTCAGAAGCTCTTTCAAGGCTTGGGCCGCGGCCGCGTCCAGCGAACCGAGCGCCGCCTCGAGATCCTCGTTGGATTCCACCGCCAAAGCCAAGACGTCAAACCACTCGGCCTCCGCCAACACGGCCATCCAGTCCTCATCCTCCGAGCCGGTTTCATACCAACCGCTCTCGTCCAGTTCAGGCAGGATTTCGCCGGCGTCGGCGCGGCGTTCGAGTTCGGTTATCAGGACGCTATCGTCAAGCAGCGGAAGGGCCGACGCGGCAGCCATGTTGCCGGAAGGTTCCTGCGTCGCCTCGCGGCCGTACCGCAGCGCGGCGACAGCCACCACCAACGCCAGGATCGCCAGCGAGGCGGCCGGCACAAGTCGCGTCCGCCACGCCGAGCGTTGCCGCGCCGGCTCGGCCTCGATGGAGGCGAGCACGCGCGTCGCGAAGGCCGGATGCACCTCGGGCGCCGGCAAGTCACGGATGCACTCGGACAGGCCCTGCATGGCATCGAGACGCGCGCGACATTCGGGGCACGCCTCGATATGCCGCGCGATCCGTTCCGGATCCCGGCTCTCGCCGTCGATGTAGGCGGAAAGCTCGCCGACTACGTGTGAATCCTTCATAACTCCCTACCTCCCAGCGCCTCGACCTGCTCGCGGAGGCTATCGCGCGCGCGCGATAACCGGCTCCGTACCGTGCCTTTCCGGCAACCGCAAATCCGGGCGATGGCGTCGTAGTCGAGGCCCTGCAACTCGCGGAGGATAATCACCTCGCGATGCTCGGGCGACAACCGGGCGATGGCCTCCTCGATAACCGCCTCCGCCTCGCGCACCGCCGTCGCGCGATCCGGCCGGAACGCCTCGTCGTGGAGCCGATCGTCCGCGCCGAGGGCCTGGCCCTTGTCGCGACCGCGGCGGTCGGCGTCGCGCAACGCGTTGAGCGCGAGGTTCCGGGCGATGCCGAAGAGGAGCGTCGAGAACTTGGCCTTGGGTTTGAGTCGATCGAGGTGCCGGTATACGCGCACAAAACTGTCTTGGGCGATTTCCTCGGCATCCTGCCGAGAACCGACCATCCGCATACAGAAGTGAATGACCGGCGCCTCGTACCGGCGCACGAGTTCCGCGAAGGCGTTCCTATCGCCTTCGCGCGCCCGTGCCGCCAATTCCCAGTCCGTTCCTTCACTCATTCGCGTGATGGCCTCGCCTTCACTCGATTGAACCCCGTTTCCGGCATCGAGTTCCGTGTCGCCATAGTACCGTGCCGGCCAATGGGTTGTGAAGACGTGCAGGCAAGACGGCTGCATCCCAATCCTGCTCCGGGCGGCGATTTCACCTGGCACCTCGTGTGGCTTGGCGTATCCGAGCCGCGAGTGCTCTCACCGGTCCACGTATCCTGCTCTCGCTGCTGAGCATACGCGAGAGACCTGCGCAGGAAGCCGCGGTTTTCAGCGCGGGATAGCCGTACGGATCTCTGGCCGTTCGCCTCGGCGGGAATGCCCAGCACGCGCGGAGCCTATTCCTTGCCACGCCAAGCCGCGGACAGGGAACGCTCCTTTGGGTGCCTTGTATCGACTCAGAACGGCGCGTATACTCTGCCCATTCCCTCAAGGTGGTTCAGGATGGAGAAGTCGGCGACACTGAAGTTGTCGGGATGGGGCCGGTATCCGGTGGAGGAGAGCATCGTCTACCGGCCGGAGCGCCGCGCCGCGATCGCGGAGATCCTCGGTGTCGGGCCCGAATCGGACTACATCGCGCGCGGTCTGGGCCGCAGTTACGGCGATACGGCCCTAAACAAGCACGGCGGCGTGATCGATCTGTCCCGCCTCAACCGGATGATCGCCTTCGACGCCGAAGAGGGCGTTCTTGAGTGCGAGGCCGGCACAAGCCTTGCCGAGATCATCGACACCTTCCTTCCGCGCGGCTATTTCCTCCCGGTAACGCCCGGCACAAAGTTCGTCACCGTCGGCGGCGCCATTGCCAATGACGTGCACGGCAAGAATCACCACCGCGACGGCGCCTTCGGCAATTTCGTCGTGGATTTCACGCTTCTGACGGCGTCGGGCGAGGTCCTCCCGTGTTCGCCGACGCAGAACGCGGACGTGTTCCACGCGACCATCGGCGGCATCGGGCTGACGGGCCTGATCCTGACGGCGCGGATCCGATTGCGGCGCGTCGAGACGGCTTACATCCGCGTTGACTACCGGCGGGCGCCGAATATCGAGGCGGCGTTGGCGGCTATGGCGGAATCGGACGCCCAGTATCAGTACTCGGTGGCGTGGATCGATTGCTTGGCGAAGGGTGCCCACCTCGGGCGCTCCGTGCTGATGTGGGGCAATCACGCGCGCTTGACGGGATTGGCCGGCGCGCCGGCGTTGGCAGCCAGTCCGCTGCGGCCCAAACAGGTCCATCCGAAGAGCGTTCCGGTGGATTTCCCCGGCTTTGTGCTGAATCCGTGGTCGATCCGGGCGTTCAACACCGTGTTTTATGCGGTTCACCGGGATACCGTCGGCGCGCTGGTCGACTATGACCGGTACTTCTACCCGCTGGACCGCATCCACCACTGGAACCGAATGTACGGTCGTGCCGGCTTCTGCCAGTTCCAGGCCACCTTGCCGAAATCGAGTGTTGCGACGTTGGTCGAGTTGCTCGAGCGGCTCAGCCGATCCTCGTGCGCGTCGTTTCTGGCGGTGCTCAAGTGTTTCGGCGACGAGGGGCCCGGCTACCTCTCGCATCCCATGCCGGGGTACACATTGGCGTTCGATATTCCGAATCGGCACGAACTCATCGGTTTCCTCGATGAACTCCATGTCCTCGTCTTGAACGGCGGCGGCCGGATCTACTTGGGCAAGGATGCGGCCGCCAAGGCGAACATGATTCCGGAGATGTATCCTCGGCTGGATGGATTCCGCGAGGTGTGTCGTCGGTTGGATCCGTACGGCCGGCTATCATCGTCGATGGCGCGGCGCTTGGCATTGGTTCACGATTGAGGAACGTCGCTATGGACACGGGCGAACAGGGCAGCGTGAAGGCCGTAGTCGTGCTCGGGGCATGCTCGACGATTGCCCGGGCCACGGCCGGCGAGTTCGCGCGCGACGGATATGCCGTCATCCTCGGCGATCCGGATACGGAGGAGATGGCGTGCGTGGCCGCCGATCTGCACACGCGGTACGATGTCCCCGTGCACGCCCTCGACTTCGACGCCCTCGACTTCGCTTCGCACGCGGAGTTCCTCGAGGCGTGTCGACGTGCCGTCGGCGGATTGCCGGAAGGCCTGCTTGTATTCTTCGGTTACATGCCCGAACAGGCGGCGACGCAGGCCGACTTCGCCCTGGCCCATCGCGTGATCGATCTGAACTTCACCGGCGTGGTCTCGATCCTGCACGTGTTTGCGGCGGCCTTCGAGGCCCGGCGCAGCGGCTTCATTGCCGCCCTGTCGTCCGTGGCCGGTGATCGCGGCCGGAAGACCAACTACACCTACGGCTCAGCCAAAGGCGGACTCACGGTGTTTCTATCCGGCCTGCGCAACCGCTTGCACGATGCCGGCGTCCAGGTGACCACGGTCAAACCCGGTTTTATGGATACCAAGATGACCTTCGGCATGAAGCTGCCGGCCCCGTTAGTGGCCTCGCCCGAGCAGGCGGGCAAAGACATCTTTGCGGCCGTCAAGAGGGGCAAGGATGTCGTCCATGTGCGTTGGTTCTGGCGTTATATCATGATGATCATCTGTCACATTCCCGAATGGCAGTTCAAGAAGATGAGTCTGTGACCGCGATCCGCGCGAGGTGAGGGTGTCCTTGTATCCACAAGCGATGATGATGAGACGAATCTGCATGAAGACGCGCGCCCGGATGAGGGGCGCGGCCATGGCGATGGGCCTGCTCGCCGTCCTCGGTGTTGTTGCGCCGGTGGCGGCCGAGCCCGCACCGGCGTTCGCGTTCGTGGACGCCTTCAGCGAGATGATCGCCCTGGACGCCGACGGCCAGCGCCTCCATGGCGTGTCGCTGATGCCGAAGCGTCTGGCGCGCGTCGATCACTACGGGCGCCTGATCGTGACGGAAGGCTACTTCGCGCTCGACGAAGTGGCCGACGGTCTTGCGGCCGCCTTTGCCAAGGCCCGTGGCCTCACCCTCGAGGCGGTGATCGAACCGGAGGCGGCGGATGGCGTCGAGTCCGTCGTGTTGGGTCTGGGCGGCGACGAGGCAAACCTGAGGCTCGTGCAGTCCAACGCCGCGCTGCGGCTTGAGGTGAGAACGGCCAAGGGCACCCAGTCCGTGACCGTGGGTGAGATTCCCACGCGCCAGGCCACGCACGTGATGGTGACGTGCGCCGGCGACGGGACCGCCTGCTACTTCAACGGCGAACGCATTCGCCAGGGCGAAGGCGTTGAGTGCGACTTCTCCGGCTGGAAGCCACAGCCGATAGCGATCGGCAGCGCTGTGGCCGGGCGGGGTTGGTGCGGCATCATCGAGCATGTGGCGCTGTATCCGGCCGCCCTCGACGGCGCGGAGTGCGCCGGATGTGCCCAGGCCTATCGGGAGCGCGTGGCACAGCGCGCGGCCGTGCCGCGCCTCAAGGTGCGCGCCCGGCTGACCGCCCGCTCGACGCCGCCGACGCTCGATGAACTCGCGCCGTACACGCAGGCCTTGGCCGTGTACGCGTACAAGGTGACGGAGGTCGTCGAGGGCTCGTACGATGGCGCAACGCTGTATGTCGCCCATTGGTGCATCCTCGATCGCACGGACCTGCCGTTCAGAGACGCACCGCTCGACACGGAGTACGTGTTGGCGCTCGAACCCTTCGAGGCGAATCCGCAACTCGAATCGGAGAATCTCTCGGACGAGGTCGTCGAGGACTTTTCAATACCGTTGTTTTACGACGCAGGAGGGCTGTCGGCGGGCTTCACGGAACGCGATTGCCGGTAGCCGGGCGGCGTCGGGCACTGAGAGACCATGGTATTCAGTTCACACCTCTTCCTGTTCTACTTCCTGCCGCTGGCGCTGGCCGGTTACTACGTGGCGCCACGGCGTCTCAAGCACCTTGTCCTCACCCTCTTCAGCTACCTTTTTTACGGATGGGCGAATCCGTACTTCATCGTGCTCATGCTCGCATCGACGCTCGTCGACTACCTGTGCGGCCTAGCCATCGGAGGCCACGGCGGCCTGGTGCCAAAGGATGCGCTGCGAAGCACGTTGCAGAAGCGCGCATTGACCGTCTCGATCTGCGCGAACCTCGGTTTGCTCGCTTTCTTCAAGTACTTCAACTTCGGCATCGACTCGTACAATAGCCTCATGCGCGCCGTCGGCCTCGGTGATCTCGAATGGGACACCTTCTTCCGCGTCACACTGCCACTCGGTATCAGCTTCTACACTTTCCAGTCGATGAGCTACACGATCGATGTTTACCGGGGCGACGCGCGCGCCATCCGGAGCTTCGTCGACTTTGCCTGCTACGTGAGCATGTTTCCCCAGCTCGTCGCCGGGCCCATCGTCCGATTCCACGAAGTGGCCGAACAACTCGTCACCCGCGCGCACACCCTTGAGAAGTTCGCGCGCGGCGTCGCGTTCATCTCCCTCGGCTTGGCCAAGAAGATCCTCGTCGCGAATGCCTGCGGCAAGGTCGCCGACGTCTGCTTTCATGCCGGGGCCGTTCAGGCCGTCGACGCGTGGTACGGCCTGTTCGGCTACGCGTTCCAGATCTACTTCGACTTCAGTGCGTACTCGGACATGGCCATCGGCCTTGGCCTCATGCTCGGCTTCGTGTTTCCGAAGAACTTTGACTCGCCCTACCGCTCGGAATCCATCACCGAGTTTTGGCGCCGGTGGCACTTGTCGCTCTCGTTCTGGTTGCGCGACTACCTGTACGTTCCCCTCGGCGGAAACCGGAAAGGGCCCGTCCGCACCTACGTCAACCTGGCTACGGTGATGCTCCTCGGCGGTCTCTGGCACGGCGCGGCCTGGAACTTCGCGATCTGGGGCGGCATCCACGGCGCCATGCTCGCCTTTGAGCGCATGCAAGGCAAGGATAGCTTCTATCGCCGCGCGCCGAGGCCGATCCGCATCGGGCTGACCTTCCTCATCGCGTGTATCGCCTGGGTATTCTTCCGGGCACCGGACCCGCCCTCGGCTTTCGCGTATATCCAGAACCTATTCGGCTACGGCGCGGCGCAGGAAGGAATGGAGCTGGTCAGCGGCATCATCTACCAACCGTACTACGCATTGACGATGATGCTGGCGGTCATCCTCACGTGGTGGGCGCCGCAGACCTGGGATTTCACGAGGCACCTAACGTGGTCCAAGGCGCTGTGGTGCGCGGCGATGCTGCTGTTATCGCTGGCCGTGCTGGCCACGCAAGCCTTCAACCCGTTCATCTATTTCATTTTCTAGGGAGTTTGCCGTGGCGTCGAAAGACCCTGAGAGGCCGATGAGCCGCGAGGAGATCGCAAAGCTCGAGGTCGGACACACCGACGTGACGCGTGGCGTGGCCGCATGTCTCGTCCTGCTGTTTCTGGCCCTCATCGTCGCCGTCCCGATCCGCGATCAACTCCGCGAGGCCACGCCCGTTTTCTTCCGGGCGGCCCATATCCTTCCGGCGGCGGGCGAGCTCGGCGAGGCCGCGCGCGAGGCGGGTGTGCTGGGCGGCGTGAAGGCCGTTAACGCGCGCATGTTGCGCGATATCCACCAATTCGAGGACGCCATCGAGGATGAGTCGCCTCTCTCGAATGCCCTCATCCCGCCCATGCAGAGCGTCCTCATGGCGCGGCTTGGCGCGAGCAACGAGAACGCCTATCGTGGCCGCGACGGCTGGCTGTTCTTCCGTCCCGGGGTGGACTATCTTACCGGGCCCGGCTTCCTTGAGCCGCGCACTCTCCGCACACGTGCCCGCATGGGCGATGAATGGAATCCGCCGCCACAGCCGGATCCCGTCGAGGCTATCGTGGCCTTTCGCGATCAGCTCAGTCGATTCGGCGTCGAGTTGCTTCTCATGCCGGCGCCGGTCAAGCCCATGATCTACGCCGAGAAGCTCACGCGCCGATACGGCGACGGCCACCGCGTTCTCCAGAATCCGTCTTATGGCCCCTTCCTGGCGCGCTTGCGCGAATGCGGTGTTCGATGCTGCGATGTCAGCGCCGCGCTGATGCTCGCCAAGGAACGCGGCGAAGGCGACCTCTTCCTCGCGACGGATACGCACTGGACGCCCAAAGGCCTGGCGGTCGCCGCCCAGACCCTGGCCAACTCCATACGCAATGAAAAGGTCCTGCCCGAACGCGCGGCCACCGCGTACACGCGCATGGCAAAAGAGGTGGAGAATCTGGGCGATATCGCGCGCATGCTCAAATTGCCGGAAGATCAGCAATTCTACGCGCCGGAATGCGTCGAGGTCGCCGAGATTCGCCATCCGGACGGCCAGCTCTGGACGCCCGTCGAGGACGCCGACGTTCTCCTCCTCGGCGACAGCTTTGCGAACATCTACGCCTTCGACGGCATGGGCTGGGGCGAACATGCAGGCCTGGCAGCGCAACTCAGCGCGGAACTCGAGCGGCCGGTCGACGCGATTTGCATCAATGATAGTGGCGCCTTCGCGACACGGCGTGAGCTCAGTCGCGAATTGGCCCGCGGCCGCAACCGGCTTGCCGGCAAGAAACTCGTCGTCTGGGAGTTCGCCATGCGCGAGTTGGCCGTGGGCGACTGGAAGACCGATATCGAGCTGACCCTTGGCGCGGCCGTTGCCGAGGGGGCGCAGCATCTGCGCGTCCAGGGCCGCATCGCGGCCCTCACGCGGCCGCCCAAGCCGGGTGACGTGCCGTACAAGGACTGCCTCGTGGCACTCCATCTTGTAGATCTCGAATCGGCCGAGGCCGAATCCGTGTCTGGCGAGGCCGTCGCCTTCGTCTGGGGCATGCGCGACCACCGCTGGACGGCGGCCGCGCACTATCGCGTTGGTGACACGATGGCCTTCGAACTGACGCCTTGGGACGAAGTCGAGCCCGAGTTGGGTGGCTACAACCGTGTCGAGCTTGATGACGACGCGCTGTTGCGGCTCGATACCTACTGGGCGGCCGTGCCGGACATCGAGCCGGAGCGCCCGTCCGAACCGGACGTGTCTCTCCAGCCGGAGAAGGCGGAGCCAGCACAGGCACCCAACCAGGTGACGGATCCCTTTCTGGTGCAACTGGCGGAGTATGCGTCAGGCCTCGAGGCTAAGGGCGCCAACGTCCTGCGCGGACGCGACGGTTGGCTCTTCTTCGGCCCGGAACTCCGGAGCCTTTCGGTCGGGCCTTTCTGGGGCGAGGCGGCGCCCGCGGTAAGCCGCGCGCGCAATGCCGAAGAGGCCGATCCCCTCGCGGCGATTCTGGATTTTCACCGCCAATTGTCGGCCGCCGGCATCGAACTGCTCCTCGTGCCGGTGCCGGCCAAGGCGGCCGTGTATCCGGATGGTCTGCCGGATGGGGATCCCTTCGCGGAGACCGGCCCGCGCCGCCTGGACGCCTATCAGCAGGCCTTCTTCGGCGTGTTGGCCGAACAGGACATCGAGGTGCTCGACATCGAGCCGGTGTTCCTGGATCATCGCGCGGATGCCGAAGGCCCGGTGTTCTGTCGCCACGATTCGCACTGGTCCGGGCGCGGTTGCGCCGTAGCGGCCGAGGCCATCGCCGCGCGCATCGGCGATCCCGCCTGGCGCGAGGAGGGGCCGAAGCGCGCCTTCGCCGCCGAGACGCGCGATGTCTCCATCACCGGCGACCTGGCGCGATTCCTCGGCGAGGATCCCCCGCCGCTGGAAACACTCCCGCTGACCTTCGTGTCGGAAGCCGGAACCGAAAGCAAGCCCGTGGAGTCGTGGCGCGAAAGTCCGATTCTGCTCCTCGGCGATAGTCACTGCCTCGTGTTCAGCGCCGGCGGTGACATGCACGCGCGCAGCGCCGGCCTGCCGGAACACCTCGCCCTGCGACTGGGGTTCGCCACCGACGTCGTCGCCGTGCGCGGATCCGGTGCCACGCCGGCCCGCATCAATCTGCTCCGGCGCCGCGACAACCTCGAGGGCAAGCATCTCGTGGTCTGGTGCTTCTCGATTCGCGAATTCACGGAAGCGCCCGGCGGCTGGCGCCTACTCCCGGTGATCCAGGAGCCCAAGCCGTAGTCACGCGGCGCGGGCGGCAAAGGGGGGCATGTCGATGGACCGTGTAGACACGATGGATACGATGGACCGATGGAGTGATCGCGCCAAATGCCCATTTTGTCCCTGAAGTCCATAGCATCTGTCGCTCGGCCGAGGCCATCAGGTTGAACGGCCGCCTTCTGTGTCATCGCCGGGTGGCGCGGGCGCGGACTCGGGGGCCGGCGGCTGGCCCTCTGCGGGAGCCGGTGCGGCCATCTCGGGCCAAGGAGTCCCCTTCCTCTTGACGACGCGTTCCTTGGGTCGGCCGGTTTGCCACTGCCGGAACGGCATCTTGATCTCGCAGACGCTTCCGTCGTCCAACTCGACTTTCCAGAAGTGATTGTAAAAGAACTCCTCGGAAGCGTGAGCCTGTGTGGTGGTCTTCGAGTGGTCGTAGAGTCGATACACGTCGACCAGTTGGCCTTCCCAGGTTTGGAACCGAGCCATCCGCGGCTTCGCGAGGAATTGCCAGCCGGCTCCTGCGATGATCACCGCCACCACGATCCCGATCACCTTCTGTACGGTCTTGTTCATTCCATCCTCCTTGAATCATCGCCGCGTGTCCGGCCATGCGGCCTCAGCGCGTTGCGTTGCGGCAGTGGTTTTCGAGCCATGCACACACCGCGGCCGGCACACCCTCATGGCCGCCCTCGAAAATCGTCAGACGCGATGGTCCAGCGTACCGGCGGAGGTAGATCTGCCTCCCGAACGAAGCATCCTGCTCCTCGTCTGTCGCCAGCGGCTTCCCGTCGGACAGTGTCCGAAGCTCGTTCTCAGTGACCCCCGGCGCGCCGAGGGCCTTCGCGATAGCATTGAACGCGTCGATGGAGTGATGAATGGGCACGGAGCCCGTGTGTCCGTCGTGAATACCCGTGGCGATATCGATGGGGAGATTCTTTGCTGCGGCCATGTGATGTACGGGCGATCGGTACCGGAGTTCGGCATCCACCGCTTTGGATGTGCCCGGCGCACCGCCCACGGTGGCCTCGATATCCATGCAGTATTTCGATCCGGCCGCCTTGGACTCGGCATGCCACGCGGCCAGGTCGCTGATACCGCACGACGCCGACGCGGCCGCCCAAAGACCGGGCACGTGCGCCGCCATGACCATGGCCATGTGGCCTCCGCCCGAGGCGCCCGCCACGAAGACGCGATCCTTGTCCACGGCATAGCGCTCGCAGGCGAGGGCAACGGCATCGACGATATCCTGCCGCGCCTTGGGCGAGGCGCAGGCGTCCGGCGTGCAGTTCGGCCCGCGGAAGTCCGGCTGGAGCACATGCCAGCCTCGGCGGGTCGCCTCGGCCACCCAATCGGACAGATCGTAGGTGTGGTAGCCGTGACTCCATGGATGGAGTAGGACAAGCATGGGCTGAGGCCCCGGCTTGTCCGAGGCGACGAAGCCACAGGGCTGATCCGTGCCGTCTATCGAGCTCCGCACCTCGATCGTCACGCTCTCGGCCGATGCGCCAAGTCCCCATACTAGAACCGGTAACACGACACCCATCATTTCCTAGGTCTCCCGACGGCAGGAAGGCTCGTCAACCGACGCCCTCGCGGCTCGACGCCACTGGACGACGCCTACGACGACGGTGGTGAACCGGACGATGAGGAGCCCGCCGGCGGCAGCCCACAGGCTCCGCAGACGTTCCGGATCGCAGGCATAAGCGCCCGCGAGTACCACCGCATACAGGATCGCGCGGCCGGCTGTCAACTGGTAACCGAGCGCGGCGGCCTTGTTCGGCGAAATCGACGCGAGTTTTCCCATAGCCCGGGTGCTGAACCAAAACGCGAGCACGCCCGCAGCCCCGCCAAGGAACACGCTGCCGCCGGCGCGCGCATCGCACGCGCCCACGCCGAGGCCGGCCACCGCCGTAGCCACCAGCGAGGTTCGGACCACCGCTTTCCGAAAGCGCTGCGCTGCCACCATGGGGATTCCTTCACGTGGCCCGCCGACCTGCGGGCGGGACTACAGTCTCCGCAGCAGTTTATAGGCGATGTACAGCCCCGCGGCCAGTCCCAACAGAACGACGCCGGCCAGCACAACGCCCTGGCCGCCCACAAGGCGATCCAGGTAGAGTCCCGCGGCGACGCCGGCCACGACCCCGCCGCCCACCGTGAGGCCGAGTTGGCTCGCCAGGCCAAGGATCAAGAACGGGTTCCCGCGCAGCGGCGAGGAATGCCCGGCGGGATCGTTACGGCGCGGCGGCTCCTTGTGTGCCATGGATGGGCGTCCATCTACGGTACGTCGATCCGGAGTGTCTGCGGTTGTCCGTTCCGGAGTACCACGACATCGAAGTGACGCTGGTTCTGGAACCGGGTGCCCAGATCGAACACGGTGGCCATGCTGTCGATAGGCACCCCGTTGACGCTGCTGATGACATCGCCATCCCGGAGGCCCACCATCCCGGCGTACGGGATCTGGCTGATGGCGTCGGCGGTCACGCCGGCCACGGCCCCGCTCGAATCGCGGTACAGCCGCGGCCGGTGCCGCGCCATCAGTTCCATGGCCTCCGGTACTGGAACCTGGATCAGGTCGCCCTGGTTGGCGCCCGCGCGCGAGGCGCCCGCCTGGAGCCCTCGGGGCACAGCCGGCCTCGAAGCGGGCCCCGCGGTAGCGGCGGCCTCCTGCGCGTGCGAGGCATCGCCTTGAAGCTGTGCCTCCAGCACTTCCTTCTCCAACAAGGTTTCCGGGAAACACAACGCGCAGGGGTCGTACCCTCGACTCTCCGCCTCGGCGCGCGTCAGCACCTTCTGCGTCTTGTCGAGATGGCGGCACCCATACTTGTGGAAATGCGCCCCGTTCTTCGTAATGAACACCGTCTCTTGCCCGTTCTCATCGGCCGGGGCCGCCGCCGGCGTAGAACCCGGAAGCTCGGGCGTCGCCTCTTCGGCCTCCTGCCGCTTCCGAAAATCCCACGGCGCCAAGGGCGCCGGGTCCACCCACAGGCCTACATGGGCCTCCATCGCATCCGCGTTGAGTCGTTTCAACAGGATATCGTTGGGGGCCACGAGCGGATACCACCAAGCCATGCCTTCCGCCACAAGGACGTGGTTCAGCACACGCCCATCTTCGAGCACCACATTGGCGTAAAGCGCACCCGCTTCGTCTTGCTTGAGCATTTCTTCGGGGTCCGCCCCCGGCTCGCCCACGGTCGCCAACCACCGCTTGGCCACCAGCGCCTGCGACGCGGGGGCGTTCACCACGGCTTCCTCGTTCGGGTTGACAAGCTGAACCACCACACTCGTGCCCAGCACCAGCTCGCTCACAAACGCCTTGGCTTCAGGTCCGAACGCTTGGGCCGGTTCAGGACAGTCCACACCGTAGAGATGAACGAACTCCGCCACGTCGTCCCGGATGACGCTGAGCATATCGCCGTCCACGACCGCCAACACGCGGCCCGTGAACTGCTCTGCCGGCACCATACCGCACACCAACAACGCGGCCATCATACCGACGCAGGCACGTCTTCGCATACTCGAACCTCCTCGCTCGGCAAGCGATGAACCTCGCCGCCGAGTATAGCACAGAAACCCGCGACGCGGGCCGCGTCGGGATGCGCCCACAGCATTCGGTGATGAGGGAAGCGCATGCGCTGAGGGCGCGGTGATCACCGTGGGCGCGGTCTGAGGGCTTCGGGCCAGCCTTGGGGCGGGATCGCCAGCAAACCTGGTTGCGGAACCCCTCACGGGGTATAATGCGCCTTAATCAGAGATTCAGGGAAAAGGAGTTCTGCTCACATGAAGACCACGTGGCGGTTCGGCATGGTGTTGGCATGGGCGGTTGGGATGTGGGGCGGCATGGCGCTGGCTGACGAACCCGCGAAGGAGATGAACGGGCTTCCGTTGGTGTTCGAGGACTCGTTCGATGGCGGTCTCGATGCGTGGGTGGCCACGGATGAGAATGCCTGGGAAATCGTCGAGGAAGACGGCAACAAGGTGCTCGGCCTCGTCCGCGGCAGCAACTACGAGCCGCCGGTGCGGTCGCCGCTGAACATCATCCGCGTCAAGGACCTCGAGGTAACGGATTTTGTGCTCGAAGCGCGACTGAAGCAGACCGGGCGAGAATACGGGCATCGCGACTTGTGTGTCTTCTTCGGTTACAACGATCCATCGCATTTCTACTACGTGCACATGGCCACGAAGGCCGACGATCACGCCAACTCGATCTTCATCGTCAATGGCGAGCCGCGCCTGTCCATTGCCAAGGAGCGTACAAATGGGACGGACTGGGGAACGGGCTACCACACCGTCCGCGTCCAGCGCGATACCGTGTCCGGAACGGTCCAGGTCTTCTTCGACGACATGGAGAAGCCGATTATGGTGGCGGAGGACAAGACGTTCGCGTCGGGCGGTATCGGCTTGGGTTCGTTTGACGACGTGGGCCAGTTCGACGGCGTGCGTCTCTGGGGGAAGAAGAAGGAATAGCGGCCTGCCTACTCGTCCTCTTCAGGCACTTCGGCGGTATCGAGGCGGGGCGCGGCGCTGGCGAGAGGTGCCTCGGTGGGAAATGCGAACTCGAGTTGCTGGCGCCGGATGAATCCGTAGCGTTTGAGCAGGCGCAGGGTCTGGAGCGTCGGCGAGGCGTAGTTTCCCGTGGCGCTGATCCGGTCGAGGACATCCTGGAGGATAACGGGGAACTCGATGACGTGATCGATGCCGAGCGCCTCGATGAGTTGGATGGCTCGCTGCCGGTTATCCGTCGACGCCGGCAGCTCCGAGATGACCAGAATCGTCACGAACTCGCGTGTGCCGAAGACCTCGGCCGCGAAGGCGAGGGCCTCCTCGGCGGCAAACTGGCCGAGGACGGGACTCGATTCGATGACGGAAGGATAGAACCGGTCGGCGTGCCACGCGCGGACTTCCACCACGGCACGCGGAATCCGAGGCAGGTCCTCCGGGCGCAGGAGCAAGCGGTCGACCTGAGCATCGCCGGCCGAGGCGCGCGCATTCTTCACGAAGAGTTGGATGCGAGGATCGGGGAATCGCGCAAGGGCGGCGTCGTGCTGCCAGTTCGTCAGTACGTGAAACAGATTGAGCTCGAAGAACTCTCGCACGACCTGGAGGTTGACGTCACTCACGACTGCCTCCCTCTACTCTTCTGAATCGTCCAGTTCGGCCAAGGCTTGGCCAAGCTTGTGATCGGGCAGGCGCCGCAGGATCCGGCGGCCAAGCTCGCGCGCCGCCACAAGGTCGCCGAGGCGCTGGAGGCACAGGCCCCACTTCGCCCGGATGTCTTCGCGGGTGAACTCCTCGCCGTAGGCGAAGTAGACATGTTCGCGCTCGGCGCGCTTGTCTGCCTCGCGATAATACTCGATGGCGCTCTTGTACTGCTCCTGGGCGAAGGCCACCTCGCCGCGAAGGAAGTATCCTCCCGGCTGGTCCGGATTGGACTCGATGGATTTTTCGATGAGCGCGTCGGCGCTCTTGAGGGATTCCAGGGCAAGTCCGTCGGCCCCAGCCAGGCGTGCGGCGCGGCCTAGGAGAAGGAGCGTCGAGAAGTGATCGCCGCCGCGGCTGCGCGCCTCCATGGCGAGGGCCATCGCGCTTTCCCAGTTGCCGGCGTCGAAGGCGACGCGGGCCAATCCGTAATGAGCCCGCGCATGGTTGGGCTGAGCGTCGACGACATCTATGAACTGTTTCCGGGCCTCTTCAAGGTGTCCTTGCTCCAGCAGGGCGTGCCCAAGATCCATCTTCGCCGCGAGCAGGTCCGGCTTCTCGGCGAGCACCTTGCGGAACAGATGCGCCGCGCGGTCGACCTTGCCTATGCGCATGTAGCATTTGCCGAGCTGGTGGCGCGCCGCCACAAACGAATCGTCGAGTTGCAGCGCGCGATTGAAACACTGGCCGGCCTTGGTTACGTCGCCCTTGACCAGCGCCGTGACGCCCTCATCGTAGTAACTCTCCGCGTTTTCGCCGCCGAACACCTGCATGCTGCGTCACCTTTTCCCAAGGCCGTCGCCGACGGCCACCAACACTGCGCGCACTTGCGGTTCCGTGATGTCCTTTCGTTGTACCACATGTCCCATGCCGGAGGCGAGTACGAAGCGCAGGGTGCCGGCCTGCGCCTTCTTGTCGTGGCGCATGGCGGCATAGACCTCGTCCACCGGCATATCCGGCCAGGCCACCGGCAAGCCATAGGCCTCGAGACACGCCCGCTGCCGCGCCACGAAGGCGTCGTCCACGAGGCCCACGTTGCGGCTCAACAGGCCGGCGGCATGCATGCCCAGGGCGATGGCTTCGCCGTGGAGGAATCGGGCGTAGTGCGTCGCGGCCTCGAAGCCATGGCCGAACGTGTGGCCATAGTTGAGGATGGCGCGCTGGCCGCGCTCGAGCTCATCCTCGGCCACGACCGCCGCCTTGATGGCACACGAGCGGAGGATCGGATACCCGAGGGCGTCGAGATCCTTGGCAAGGATAGCCGCTGCGTGGCGCTCCATGTATTCGAAGAGATCGGCGTCGGCGATGACGCCGTGTTTGATGGCCTCGGCCAGACCGGCGCGCAACTCGCGATCCGGCAGGGAGTGCAGGAGATCGAGATCGACCAACACTGCCGACGGCTGATGAAACGCGCCGATGATGTTTTTCCCGAGGGCATGGTTGACGCCCGTTTTGCCCCCGACACTCGAATCGACTTGCGCGACGATCGTCGTCGGAATCTGGACGAAGGGAATGCCGCGCATGTACGTCGACGCGGCGAATCCGGCCACGTCGCCCACAACACCGCCGCCAAGGGCGATGACGAGTCCTGCGCGATCCAGGCCGGCCTCGAGGAAATCGCCGCAGAGCCGCTCGATGGCGGAGAGCCGTTTGTGCTCTTCGCCGGCCGGCAACACCGACAGCGTCACCGACATGCCCGCTCGCGACGCCAACGCCACAACACGCTGGCCATAGAGCGGGCCGACGTTGGTGTCCGTCACGAGGCGGATGGCACCGCGCACCTCGAGGCGCGCCAGCACGTCCGGCAGTTGATCGATCGCGCCGCGGCCGATAAGGATCGGATAGGCGCGTTCGCCCAAGGCGACCTCGATCGTCTGCATCGATTCCGGCTCCTCGTGGTGCGTGGCGCCCGGGCCACGGGAAAGACTAGGGGTTAAGCGTAACCGTCTTGCCGGTAAGGGAGGCCTTCTCGGCGGCCAGGATGACCTCGAGCGATTTCAGGCCTTCCTCGCCCGGGCAATACGGCGCCTCGAGCCCCAGGGCCGCGCGCACAAAACGGCCGCTCACATCGAGGCCCCAACTATCGCTGTCCTCGTTCGTGATGGCCGGCGGCACGTCGAACACAATCTCGCATTCCGGCTTGACCAAGTTGGCCACGAGCGGCTGCCCGGGCCATTCGCAGATCCGGAACGAGCCATTGGCGCAGTGCAGGATGGTATAGTTGGCCTCCATACCTTTTACCGTCCACGAGGCGCACAAGGTGCCCACGGTACCGTCCGTGAACTTGAGCACCGACACGAAGTTGTCCTCGACCGTGGCGCGCTTTTTCTCGAGGCGCTCGACAAATCCCGAGACCGCCGCCACCTCCTTGCCGGTGAGGTAGCGGACGAGGTCGGCCTTGTGAACGCCCAGATCGGCCATGGCGCCAAATCGCGCCTTGTCCTTCTGGAAAAACCATTTCCCGCTGGGACTCCAATTCTCCGGACCGGCGTGGCCGAACATGGCCGTGACGTGGAGGATCTTGCCCAGGATGCCGCTGTCGATCACTTCCTTCGCCTTGATGTGCGGCGGAAACAGCCGTTGGCTCTGGTTGACGTTCAGCAGGAGGCCGCAGGCCTTGGCGGTCTCGATCATCTTGCGGCCCTCCGCCGCGCTGCACGCCATCGGCTTCTCGACGTTCACGTGACACCCGGCTTTGAGTGCTGCGATGGTCACCGGCGCGTGCAGGTAGTTCGGCAGCGCAACCGTGACCGCATCCGGTTTCAGTTCCTTCAGCATCAACTTGTAGTCGGTGTAGATGGCGGCATCCGGCGCCCACCGGACCGCCAACGCCTCGGCCTTGCCCTGGATGAGGTCGCAGAGTCCGACGATCTCCGCTTGCGGACACATGCCGTAGTCCGGCACGTGCAAACACTTCGCAATCTGACCACAGCCGATTACGGCTACGCGCATTGTGCTCGCCATGATGCGTTCTCCCACGATTTCGACCAAACCGCGCCCCAAAGCCCATTGACCGCACCTATTGTAGCCACGCGATCCTCCAATAGCAAAGAACCGGACTCGGGCCTCGGGTGTTCCGACACCCGGTCGCGAGTCAAGGGACGCGCCGCCTCAGCGGCGTTGTGTGGGCCGAGGCGCGTCATCTACAATGCAGGAGGTGTTGTCGGAACGGGCGCGTGAACGGACAAGAACCATGCCTTTGTATCCGTTGTTTCTGAAACTCGATGGTCGACGCTGCCTGGTCGTTGGCGGCGGCACGGTGGCCGCGCGGAAGGTGGCGTCGCTGCTCGAATGCGGCGCCATCGTCGAGGTGGTGAGTCCCGCATTGTGCGCGGACCTCGAGCAGCGGGCCGAGGCCGGCGACATCGCGGTGACGCAGCGTCCCTTTGTCGCCGAGGATCTCGATGGCGCCACGCTGGCCGTGGCCGCTACGAGCCTGCGCGAGGTAAACGAGGCGGTTGCGGCGTCGGCGCGAGATCGCGGCATCTTCGTGAACGTAGTGGATGTGCCGGACCTCTGCGATTTCTACGTGCCCGCGCACTTCGCCCGGAGCGACCTCCAAGTGGCGGTCTGTACCGGCGCGGCGTATCCGGTATTGTCCAAGCGGCTTCGGATCGCGCTCGAGGAACAGTTTGGCCCGGAGTACGCCGAGTACATGGCGTTCCTGGCCCGTTTCCGGCAGGAGGTGAAAGCGCGCGTGGCCGACTCGCATGAACGCGCGCGCATCGAGACAGCATTTCTCGATGCGCCGGTGCTCGGCTTGCTGTCCGAGGGCAACCGCGACGAGGCGGAACGCGTCCTCGCCGAGTGGATATCGCAGCTGCCGCACTAGCCAGGCGTGTCCACGCAGTCGTCGAAACAAGGGAGGCATAGGTGTCAGACACGTTGCGTATCGGTACGCGAGGCAGTCGGCTCGCCATGTGGCAGAGCCGGTGGGTGGCCGACCGGCTCGCGGCGCGTTTCCCTGCGATGCGCATCGATATCGTGCCGATCACAACGACGGGAGATCGCGTCCAGGACGTCCCGCTGGCGAAGATCGGCGACAAAGGGCTATTCACCAAGGAGTTGGATGCCGCGCTCCTCGACGGCCGCGTCGACCTCGTCGTCCATTCGCTCAAGGATGTCCCGACGGTGCCGGTCGACGGCATTGTGTTGGCGTCGGTGCCGGAACGCGAGGATCCGCGCGACGCCTTCATCGGCAAGGCCGGCACGCGGTTGGCGGATTTGCCGCGCGGCGCGTGCGTGGCTACGGGGAGTCTTCGGCGTCGTGCGCAACTCAAGGCGCTACGGCCGGATCTCGATGTGACCGATCTCCGAGGCAATATCGACACGCGCCTGCGCAAGGTGAAGGAGTCGGAGGGTTTACACGGAACAATCTTGGCGCTGGCCGGTGTTAAGCGGCTAGGCATGGAATATGAAGTCACCGAGGCGCTCGATGCGCCCGGGTGGTTGTGTGCGCCGGGGCAAGGCGCGCTCGGTATTGCCACGCGCGCCGACTGGGCGCAATCGGTAGCGGCCGCCATCGATCATGCGCCGTCTCGGATCGCCGTGACGGCCGAACGCGCGGTGTTGGCCCGGATCGAGGGCGGTTGTCACGTGCCCATGGGTGCGTTTGCCTATCTCGATGGCAACGAAATGGCGCTTGATGCCTTTGTGGCCAATCTTGACGGTACCGTGATGGTGCGCGATCACCGCAGTGGCCCGACGGAACGCGCCGAAGATCTCGGCACGGCCAGCGGCGAGTACCTGCTCGAGCACGGCGGCGTAGCCATTCTCGAGAGGCTTGGCGAAGCAGACTAGACGAGGCACAGGACGCAATGGAGCATTTGGATCATTCTCGGCCTACCGGCAAGGTATGGCTCGTGGGCGCAGGCCCGGGCGATCCGGGCCTGATCACCGTAAAAGGACGCCAGTGCATCGCCGACGCCGACGTCGTCGTATACGATTACCTTGCGAATCCGGCCTTGCTCGTCCATGCGCGCGCCGACGCCGAGCGGATCTACGTCGGCAAGATCGCCGGCCATCACACGATGAAACAGGACGATATCAACCGCCTCTTGTGCGCCAAGGCCGAGGAAGGCAAGCGCGTCTGCCGACTCAAGGGTGGCGATCCCTTCGTGTTCGGCCGAGGTGGCGAAGAGGCGCTGTGCTGTCGCGAACGTGGCGTGCCTTTCGAGGTCGTACCCGGCGTGACGTCCGCCATCGCCGTTCCGGCCTACGCGGGCATTCCCGTCACGCACCGTTCGATGACCTCCTCGCTTCGCATCATCACCGGCCACGAAGACCCGACCAAAGACGAGAGCCGTCTCGATTGGCGGGAGATCGCGGCGAGTTCCGGCACGCTCGTGTTTCTGATGGGCATCCGCAACGTCGGCCGAATCGCCGATGCGCTCATCGCCGGCGGACGCGATCCGCACACGCCGGCGGCCGTCATCACGAATGGCACGTTACCCATCCAGCGCTCGGTGGTCGGCACGCTCGAAACCATCGCGGCGACCGTCGAACAGGCCGGCCTCGAACCGCCCGGACTCATTGTTGTGGGCGAAGTCGTCGGATTGCGCGACGCCCTCGACTGGTTCGAGCGCGCGCCGCTGTTCGGCCGCACTATCGCCGTAACGCGCGCCCGGGCGCAGGCCTCCGACCTTGTCGCGACGCTCGAGGCCCTCGGGGCCGAAGTGATTTCGGCGCCGACGATTCGCATCGAGAGCCTCGCCAATTCCGAACCGATGCGGTCGGCCGTGCGCGACATCGCGGCGGTAGACTGGATCGTTTTCACGAGCGTGAATGGCGTCGACGCCTTCTTCGAATCGCTGGCGATCGAAGGCCGTGACGTTCGTGCGCTGGCCGGCACACGTATCGCCGCGATCGGGCCGGCTACCGCAGATCGGATCCGCGAACGCGGCCTAATTCCGGATTTGGTGCCGGAGACCTTCGTCGCCGAGGCGTTGCTCGGGGCACTGGACAAAGCCGACCAGCCGTTCGCAACGCAGACGTACCTCCTGCCGAGGGCAGACATCGCCCGCATCGACTTGGCGGACGGCCTGCGCGCGCGCGGCGCCGAGGTCGTCGAGGTGGCGGCGTATCGGACGCTCAGCGAAGGCACGCTGCCGGACGGACTCCTCGAGCGGCTCGAGAGCGACGCCGTCGATCTGGTGACATTCACGAGTTCGTCGACGGTGCGTAACTTCGTCGACGCGATTCCGGCCGAGCGTCGCGCCGGCGCGCTGGCGCACGTACGCGCCGCCAGCATCGGGCCGATCACCTCTCAGACACTTGACGCGGCCGGTATCGGGATCGAGGTTACCGCGACCGAATCGACCATTCCCGGCCTTACGGCGGCCATTGTCGACTACTTCGCCAAGGATACCCATGATAGGTATTAGCAAACTCTACTGTGGCACCGTCGAGCCGAGCGATGCGCTCCGCTACGGCCGCCAGGCCGGCGCGCTTCCTAGCCACTTGCTCCAGTTCAGCGCCGATAAGAAGCCGGTGGTCGTGTGGAACTGCACGCGCCGCTGCAACCTGAAGTGCGTGCACTGCTACTCGCAGTCGCAGAATCTCCACTACGAAGGTGAACTCACTACCGCCGAAGGCAAAAGACTCATCGATTCGCTCGCGCGGTTCGGCGCGCCGGTGATCCTGTTCAGCGGTGGCGAACCGCTGGTACGTAAGGATCTCTTTGACCTCATCCGGCACGCCACGCAGGCCGGTCTCCGCGCCGTGATCAGCACGAACGGCACGCTGATCACGCGCGAGGTCGCCGAGCGCCTCAAGGAATTCGACTTGTCCTATGTTGGCGTGAGCCTGGATGGTACCGAGGCCGTGAATGATCGGTTTCGCGGCGTCGACGGCGCCTATGTGCGCGCCCTGGATGGTATCCGAAACTGCCAGGCCGCCGGACTCAAGGTCGGCCTTCGTTTCACGATTAACCGACGCAACGCGGCTGAAATTCCGGCCATCTTCCGCATCATCGAAGAGGAAGACATTCCCCGCGTCTGCTTCTACCATCTGGTCTACGCCGGACGCGGCAGCGCCCTCATCGCGGAAGACCTCGATCACGCGGAGACGCGGAAGGTGGTCGATCAGATCATCGATTTCACAGCGGACCTCCACGCGCGCGGCCTCGCGAAAGAAGTCCTCACCGTCGATAACCACGCCGACGGCGTCTATCTGTACCTCCGCATGCTCCGCGAGAATCCCGAGCGCGCCAAACAGGTGATGGAACTCCTCGAGTTCAACGAAGGGAACTCGAGCGGCCGAGGTATCGGCTGCGTGTCGTGGGATGGCACCGTCCATCCCGACCAGTTCTGGCGCCACCTCTCGCTCGGTAATGTGCGCGAGCGCGACTTCGGCGACATCTGGACGGACGCCTCGAATGCCCTTCTCATGGCGCTCAAAGAGAAGAAGAAGCACGTCACCGGTCGGTGCGCCCAATGCCGCTGGCTCGACATCTGCGCCGGCAACTTCCGCGTGCGCGCCGAGGCCGTCACAGGCGACGTCTGGGCGCCGGATCCCGCGTGCTACCTCACCGACGAAGAGATCGGAATCGCGTGATGCTCGATGACGCCGACAGCCGCCTGATCGATGCGCTGCAAGACGAGTTCGCCATCGAGCCTCGCCCGTTTCGCGCCTTGGCCGAGCGGCTCGGCGGCACCGAGACCGAGACTATCGAGCGCGTCCGGGCGCTGCATCGAAACGGCACGATCCGCGAGATGGGCGCGGTGTTCAACCTCAAGCGCCTCGGCTACGTGAGCACGTTGTGCGCCGCGCAGGTGGCGCAGGAGTCCGTCCGCGAGGTCGCCGCCGCGATCAACGCCTTTCCCGAGGTGACGCATAACTACCTCCGCGAACACCGGCTCAACATCTGGTTCACGGTGATCGCACGATCTCCGGCGGATATCGCGCGAATCATCGAGCGCGTCCGCGCCGAGCGTGGCGTCGCCGAGGTGATCTCGCTGCCCCAGCGCCGTATGTTCAAGATCCGCGTCCACTTCGCCACCGGCCGAGGGCGCGGCCAGGCCGGCGATGGAGCGCCAAGACTGCGCCGAGACGAGGAATTGCCGCCGCCGGTCCTTTCGGACGGGGAGATCGCGCTCGTGCGCGCACTGAGCGATCCGTTGCCGATGATCGAGCAGCCTTTCGATGAAGTCGCGCGGCGCGCCGGCGTCACCGCCGAGGTCGTGATTGAGCGCATCCGCGCGTGGCTGGAGGACGGTACGATCCGCCGATTCGGCGCGCGTGTGGCCCATCGGACGGTAGGATACGCGGCGAACGGGATGAGCGTTTGGAAAGTCGCCGCCGCCGAGGAGGAGCCCGCTGGCACGTACATGGCGAGCCAGCCGGAGGTCAGCCACTGTTATCTCCGCGATACGCGCCCCGGATGGGACTACAATCTGTATGCCATGATCCACGGCGGCACGCGCGACGAGGTCGATGCCGTCGCGCAGCGGATCGCGGATCACACCGGCTTGCGCGAATGCGCCATCCTGTTCAGCGCCGAGGAACTCAAGAAGACCGCGCCACGGTATTTCGCCGAGGGCGAGGTGTAGGCAATCATATGCACCATCCGGAGAAGAGGGACGATTTTGCCCCGCGCCTCATCGCGTGGGAGATCACGCGACGCTGCAACCTGCACTGCAAGCATTGCCGCGCGGCCGCCGAGGCCGACGTCTACGAGGGCGAACTCACGCTCGACGAGATCAAGCGCGTGGTGGACAACATAGCCGCGCATTTCAAACCCATCATGATTCTCACCGGCGGCGAGCCGCTTCTCCGACCGGACATCTTCGACATCATCCGCTACACCGTCGGCGCCGGCCTTCGACCGGTCATGGCCACGTGCGGTACGTTACTCACCGAGGCGGTGGCTCGCGAGCTCAAGGACGCCGGCATCGAGCGCATCAGTGTCAGCATTGACGGACCGGACGCCGCCAGCCACGACGACTTCCGCGGTGTTCCGGGCGCCTTTGTATCGACGATGGCCGGCATCGAAGCAGCGCGGCGTGGCGGCCTCGCGTTTCAGGTGAACACCACGGTGACGCGGCGGAACGCGGCGGCGCTGGATCGTATTTACGATCTGGCCGTGTCGCTGGGCGCAGTGGCGTTTCATCCGTTCTTGCTGGTGCCTACCGGACGCGGCAAGCAACTCGAGGCCGAACTTCTCGACGCCGATGAGTACGAGCGTGTCCTTAACCATATATACGACATGCGGCAGGCCAGCTCACTTCCTTTCAAGCCAACCTGTGCGCCCCACTACTATCGCGTGCTGCGCCAGCGCGAGGCCGAGTTCGGCCGTACCGTCACGGCCGAAACCCACGGTCTAGACGCCATGAGCAAGGGCTGTATGGGCGGACTCAGTTTCGCCTTCATCAGCCACGTCGGCCGTGTCCAGATCTGCGGATTTCTCGATGTGGTCGCGGGCGATCTGCGCGAGGCCGGCTTGGATTTTGCGGAGATTTGGCGCACCTCGCCGCTATTCAACCAACTCCGCGACTTCCGTAACTACACCGGCCAATGCGGCATCTGCGAGTATCGGCGCTGGTGCGGCGGCTGCCGCGCCCGCGCCTACGCAATGACCGGGGACTATCTCGCCGACGAGCCCTTCTGCGCCTATGTTCCCAAGGCGCGGCGCGGCGTATAGTGGCTGTTGCTGCCAGGGCGACTTTCCCTCGCCGCCGCCGCGGTATAGAATGTAGAATCGGATCGAACGTGACGCGAAGTCAGCTATCGAGAGTCTTTGACCCATGCTTGCGGCAGTGTACTTGACCTTCTACGCGGGCATTGCGGCCTATCTGTGTGCGGCCGCGACAGCCTTGGTGTACCTCCGCACCGCCGACGCACGCACGCTCCGCGCATCGTCTCGCGCGCTCCTCGCCGGCGCGGCGATGTTCGTGGCGATGCTGGCGTTCCGCTGGGCGACCTGGCAACACTTGCCGCTCACCACCATGACGGACTCGCTCGTTCTGTTCGCCGTACTCGCTGCGATGGCGATCCTCGTGACGGTGCGCACGCCGAACACCCAAGTGCTTCTATCCTTCTACCTGCCGCCGCTGGCCCTGATTTGCCTCGTGAATGCCCTGGTAGCCCACCGCTTTCTGCCGATGGAGCCGCGCGCCTTGCGGAGTTCCTTTCTCGCCGTCCACGTCGGCCTCGCGGTCTTCGCGTACGCCCTCTTCTACCTCGCGAGCATGACCAGCGCGGCCTACCTGTGCCAAGCCGCCCACCTCAAGAATCATCGCATGTCCTGGCTCGTGCGCCACATTCCGTCCCTCGCCGACCTCGACGCGGCCCTCATCCGCCTCGTCCGGTATGGCTATCCGCTGTTCATGGCCACACTCGCACTCGGTCTCGTCTGGGCCTTCATCGATCGCGACTTGCTCGGCCCGTTCTGGTGGGCATCGCCCAAGGTGGTGCTCTCCTGCGTCATGGCCGCGTTCTACGCCATCCTGTTCCACCTCCGCTGCGCGGGGCGCCTGCGCGGCCCGAAGCTGGCCGAACTCGTGTTCATCGGTTTTTTTGTTTTGATTGCATCCTACGTTGTGCTTTCCATCCTGGATCTGCGCGGCTACTCATTCTGGAATGACCCATCATGAGTCTCGTTGTCGTCGGGCTGAACCATCGCACGAGTCCACTCGCCTTGCGCGAGCGGCTGGCGATATCCGCCGATCGGGTTCCCGAGGTCCTGTCGAACCTGGCCCGGCGGCACGAAGGGGCCGGCGTCGTGCTACTGAGCACGTGCAATCGCGTCGAGGTCTACATGAGCCATCCTTTGCCGGCCGACGAACTCGACGCCGACATACGGGCCTTCCTGAGCGGATGGTTCGGCATCGAGGCGGCGGATCTGGCGGACGCACTCTACATCCACGCAGATCGCGATGCCGTAAGCCACCTGTTCCGCGTCGCGTCGAGTCTCGACAGTCTCGTCGTCGGCGAGGTTCAGATCCTCGGGCAGGTACACAGCGCCTATCTGATGGCCCAGGCCGAGCAGACCGCGGACAAGGTTATCCACGCGCTATTCCAGCGGGCCTTCACTGTGGCCAAACGCGTTCGCACGCAGACCACCGTCGGTGCCGGCAAGGTCTCCGTCAGTTCCGTGGCCGTTGATTTGGCCGAATCCATATTCAGTGCCCTGGCTGGCAAGACCGTGGTTGTCGTGGGTTCCGGCGATGTCGCGGACCTCACCCTCAAGAGCCTCGTCGAGCGTGGCGTCCGCGGTGTTCTCGTGGCCAATCGCCATCCCGAGCGCGCCCAGCGTCTCGCCGAGGTCTACGAAGGCGAAGCCGTTCCCTTTGACGATCTGCGGAACCACCTCCATCGCGCCGACATTGTCATCAGCACCACCGCCGCGCCGCGCACCGTTCTCCACGCGCCTGACTTCGAGGAGGCCCTCAAGCGGCGCGGCCAGGAGCCGATGTTGGTCATCGATATCGCCGTGCCGCGCGACGTGGATTCGGATGTCGGCGACTTGGACAATGTGTACTTGTACAATATCGACGATCTCGAGCAGGTGGTTGTCCAGAACTCCGAAGCACGGCGACGTGAGATCGACACCGCCACGGACCTCGTCGAAACCGGCGTCGACCGATTCATGGAGTGGTTGGCCGGACTGGCCGCCGAGCCGACGATCGTGTCCATGTCCGACGAGCTCGAACTCATCCGCGCCCACGAGTTGCGCAAGACGCTCGATGCGTTGCCCAATCTCACCGAGGACCAGCGCCGCGAGATCGACTATCTCACAACACGGATCGTTCGCCGCATCCTGCAGCGGCCCGCGACCAGCATCAAACACGAGATCGGCCACCACGATCCCCACACCGTCCTGCACCTCGTCAAGCGGCTCTTCGGACTCGAGGACGTTCCTTGATCGTGCGCGGGCCGGCGGGTACGATGCCGATCCCGGCATAGATACGGAGGATTACCCATGGCATTCCCCATCACCCGGCTCCGGCGGCTCCGCCGGAACCCTACACTCCGCCGCATGGTGGCCGAGACGCGCCTGAGCGCCGATGATTTCATCATGCCGCTGTTCGTGCGGCCCGGCCAAGGCATCCGGCGCGAGATTCCGTCGATGCCGGGCCAGTACCAATTGTCCGTCGACACGCTCATCGAGGAAGCGAAGTCCGTTCAGGACGCCGGCGTTCCCGCCATCCTTCTCTTCGGGATTCCCGCGCATAAGGACGCCGTCGGCACCGAGGCCTACTGCGAGGACGCCGTTGTGTGCCGCGCCGTCGAGGCCGTCAAAAAGGCCTGTCCGGCCCTGGGCATCATCACCGACGTATGTCTCTGCGAATACACCGACCACGGCCACTGCGGGGCAATCACCACCAATCGCGACGGACAGCCAGACGTCGATAACGACGCGACGCTCGAGTTGTTGGTCAAGGAGGCCCTCGCGCACGCCCGAGCTGGCGCCGACGTCGTGGCCCCGTCGGACATGATGGATGGCCGCGTCGGCGCCATCCGCAGCGCACTCGATGGCGCCGGCATGACCGAGGTGCCGATCATGGCGTACAGCGCCAAGTTCGCCTCCGGTTTCTACGGCCCGTTCCGCGACGCCGCCGAGTCGCCACCCCAGTTCGGCGATCGCGCGTCGTACCAGATGGCTGCAAGCAACGGACGCGAGGCCTTGCGCGAGATCGCCCTCGACATCGAGGAAGGCGCGGACATTGTCATGGTCAAGCCGGCGCTTGCGTACCTCGATGTCCTGGCGCGCGCGGCGGACCGGTTCGACGTGCCCCTTGCGGCCTACAACGTCTCCGGCGAATACGCCATGGTCAAGGCCGCCGCCGAACGCGGCTGGCTCGACGAGCGGCGCATCGTCACCGAGACGCTCCTCGCCCTACGCCGAGCCGGCGCGAAGCTCATCTTGACGTATTGGGCGAAAGACGCGGCGCAATGGCTCCAGCAAGGATGAGCTATGCGGCAACCAGGAGTTGGGTTTCATGAAACGCGATAACTCGGACAGGCTCTGGCAGCGAGCGAACCAGGTGCTCGTGGGCGGCGTGAACAGCCCGGTGCGTGCCTTCAAAGGCGTCGGCGGCGCCCCCTTCTTCGTGGCGGCGGGCCATGGGCCGTATCTCACGGACGCCGACGGCAACGAGTTGGTCGACTACGTGCTTTCGTGGGGGCCTCTGGTGCTGGGCCACGCGCACCCGCACGTCGTCGAGGCCGTAACGCGGGCCATGGAACGCGGCGCCAGCTTCGGCATTCCCACCGAGGCCGAGACGCGCTTGGCGGACCGCATCATCGCGCACTACTCGTCCATCGAGAAAGTCCGCCTCGTCAACAGCGGCACCGAGGCCACCATGAGTGCCATCCGGCTCGCGCGCGGCTTTACCGGCCGCGATCTCGTCGTCAAGTTCGAGGGCTGCTACCACGGCCACGTCGACAGCCTGCTCGTGAAGGCCGGCAGCGGACTGGCAACGTTGGGCGTGCCGAGCAGTCCCGGTATTCCCGCCGCGGCGGCGCAAGGCACACTCACCGCGCCGTTCAACGATATCGAGGCTGCGCGCGCCCTCTTCGAGGCCCGTGGCAACCACATCGCGTGCGTCATCGTCGAGCCGGTGGCCGGCAATGCCGGTGTCATTCCGCCCGAGTCCGGCTACCTCGAAGGCCTGCGCGCCCTCACGGCACAGCACGGCGCCCTGCTCATCTTCGACGAGGTCATGACGGGCTTCCGCGTCGCTCTGGGCGGCGCGCAGGGGCGCTACGGCGTCACGCCCGATCTCACGACCCTCGGGAAGGTCATCGGCGGCGGCCTGCCGGTAGGCGCCTACGGAGGCCGGGCGGAGATCATGGGCCATCTCGCGCCTCTGGGCGGCGTGTACCAAGCGGGTACCCTCGCCGGCAATCCCCTCGCCACGGCCGCCGGCCTTGCCACCCTCGATGCGCTCGAGGAGCCCGGCGTCTTCGACAGCATCGAGCGGGCCATGACCGAGTTGTCCGCCGGCCTCGGCGATTGCGCGCGGGAGGCCGGGGTGCCCGTCTATCAGACACAGGTGGGCTCGATGGCCTGCCTCTTCTTCCACGAAGGGTCCGTGCGCAACTATGCCGAGGCCGCGCAGTCCGACACGCAGCGCTACGCAACGTTCTTCCACGCCATGCTCGAGGGCGGCGTCTACCTGGCACCCTCGCAGTTCGAAGCCTGCTTCATGAGCAGCGCCCACACCTCGACCGAGATCGACAAGACCCTTGCCGCCGCCCGCGAGGCCTTCCGGAAACTCGGGTGAACGAGGGTAGACGCGCCGAGCGCTTGACTCGCTCTGGCAGGATGCGCAACACTTCTCCGAAACGTCGCGGCGCTTCGGATGGCTGGAGCCACGGGCAGGGGAGGGATTTGCAGTCATGACGGAACGGATCGCCATCTATCCAGGGAGTTTTGATCCGCCTACACTCGGCCATTTGGATCTGATCCAGCGCGCCGCCCGGATGTTCGATCACCTCATCGTCGCCGTGGCCGTCAATGATGTGAAACAGGCCCTGTTCTCCGTCGAGGAACGCGAGCAGATGCTCAGGGAGATTACGGCCACGTTTCCCAATGTCGAGGTCAGCTCGTTCGAGGGCCTGACCGTGCATTTCGCGCGCGAACGCGGCGCCATCGCTTTGGTGCGCGGTTTGCGCGTGGTGTCCGATTTTGAATTCGAGCTGAGCATGGCGCTCACGAATCAGAAGCTCGATCCGGGCATCGACACCGTCTGCCTCATGCCGAGCGAGCCCTACATCTTCCTGAGCTCGCGCGGCGTCAAGGAGATCACGCGGTTTGGCGGCGACACCGCGCCCTTCCTCCCGCCGGAGGTTTCCGCCCGGCTGCGCAAACGCCTCCGGGAAAAAGGCTGAGGCCCCCCGAGGGCTCTCTGGCCGCCCGAGGGGCCTCAACACGCTCGCGGTACGCGGCTGCCCTTAGGCGCCGGCGTAGATCTTCTTCATGTCGTCTAGCGTCAACGGTGCGTAGTCACGGGCATGTCCGGCCTGGCCGAAGGCGACCATGCGCTTCAGGTAGACTTCTTTCGATGCGTCGCGCGCTGGGCCGAGGTACTTCCTCGGATCGAATTCAGCCGGCTTCTCGAAGAAGACCTTCCGAATCGCGCCCGTCATGGCCAAGCGGCTGTCCGTGTCCACGTTGACCTTGCGGACGCCGTGCTTGATGCCGTCTTGAATCTGTTCGAGCGGAATCCCGAAGGTGCCCGGCATCTTCCCGCCGTACTGGTTGATGACGTCGACGAGTTCCTTGGGCACCGAGCTCGAACCGTGCATGACCATATGGCAGTTCGGCATGCGCTCGTGGATCTCGTGGATGCGTTCCATCGCCAACGCCGGCGGTAGGACTTCGCCCGTCTTCGGATCCTTGCGTCCGGACTTGTAGGCGCCATGGCTTGTGCCGATGGCGACGGCCAGTGCGTCCAGGCCGGTCTTCGCCACAAAGTCTTCGGCTTGGGCCGGATCCGTCAGGTGCGCATTCGCCTCGTCGACACTCAGTCCCGCGCCGTGGCCGTCCTCGATGCCGCCCAATACGCCCAGCTCGCCCTCGACGGTTACGCCGAGCGGATGCGCCATTTCGACGACCTTGCGCGTCACCTCGACGTTCTGCTCGTAGGTGTTCGGCGTCTTGCCGTTCTCGGCCAACGAACCGTCCATCATCACCGACGTGAAGCCGAGCTCGATGGCCGCCTTGCAGGTCTCGATGCTGTTGCCGTGGTCCAAGTGCATGGACACCGGAATATGCGGATACTCCTCGACGGCTGCTTCCATGAGCTTCTTGAGGTAGATCATTTTGCTGTACTGGAGGGCGCCTCGACTGGCCTGGATGATCACCGGGCTGTCCGTTTCGTTGGCCGCTTCCATGATGGCCTGGATCTGCTCCATGTTGTTGACGTTGAACGCGCCAACGCCATAACCGCCCTTGGCGGCCTCATCCAGGATTTGACGCATAGGCACTAGTGGCATGTTCCGATTCTCCTGTGGTCACTTGGGTTCACTACGTACCGGCAAGTATTGTTTGGTTTACGCGAATTTCGCGAATGCGAACCCCCGAAGTATACCACGTCCCGAGTACCCGCGCAAAAAGTGTCCGCGTCCCGCGCGCCATCCCGGCCGAATACAGAGGGCCGCCCAACCCGCAGACACGCCGGCTCCCGGACCGTTGTCCTTTGGCAACCGATTCCTGCCGGCCTGCTTCATCGCGTGACGGGCGGCGTAGCGTAGGGAGGGGGTGAAGCGAGGCGGAACCAATCCTTGGTGATGGCCAGGAGGGATTCGGGAATCGGGCCGCGCCAATCCTGCAGCACGCCGTTGACGTGTCCGCTCGCGTCGTGCCAGAAGGCCAAATCGACGGGCGTGTCGACGGAGATCGCGATGCCGCCGCCCTCGAACTTCGTCAAGCCGCCCGCCGCCAAGGCGTCGAGAGTGCCGTCCGCCGCCAAGCGCACGGCCAACACGCCGACGGCGTTTGCCGTGACGGCATGGCCGCCGATGTCGAAGGCGCCGTCAATGGGATCGCCCGCAACATCCTTCGTTCCGGCTAGGAAGACGGCCGTGCCGTCCATAAGCCGGATGTGCCCTTCGCGCGCAGGACAGACGCTCTTGTTGCCCAGCCGCCCCGTGGCCGGAGAACACGCCACGACACGGGCGGCGCGCAGTCGCTCGATGATCTTCGCGGCCGCATCCGCAGCGTCATCGCACGCGATCATGGCATCGGGCAATGCCGCGATGCCATCGAAATCCTGCGCTTGGAAATCGCGCGTCCAGTCGCCGACGCGGTACAGGGCCGTGCGCGTGGCGTCAACATCGCGGAAGAAGGCGGCGGTATCCGCATTCTCGAACTCGGGATGGTAAAGGGCCACGGCGGCATACGTCTGACGGCCGTAGACCACAATGCCATCCATAACCTTAAGCGCGCCGTTGGCGATCTCGCTCGTCGGAATGAGGTCCGCGTAGTAACCGGCCTGCCATAGCGCGTCGGTGAGGCCTAGTCCGACGTCGTCGTACGTCGAGCCGGCCCAGTTCATGGCGCAGGCATGGCCGAACACCACCGCGACCGGGCAATCGATGGGCGTTTTCGCGATGAGCGTCACGAGGCGGATGCGCGACTCGCCCTGCATGAGGCCTCCCTCGAGCAGTTCATAGTTCCGCTGGAGTCTCGGCTTGTTCTCGGGATTCGGGTAGAGGGGATGGTAGTTGATGCGGCCGCCGCCGAGGGCATGGTTCCAGAGACTGGTCTCGTAATCGGCCACGGCGGTCGCGTAGAACTGGTTGTACCAAACGACGCTGCCCCATTTCTTGGCAAGAGAAGTCCGCGCCGGAAAGGGCGTAGACTCGTCGGTTTGGCCCCAATCGCGGGTGGCCACCCACCAATCGAGGCCATTCTTCTTGAACTCGGACGGGCCAGGATAGGGCGTCCACGTGGCATGCGTGCACACGGCCGCGTCCGGGCCGAAGAACTTCTTTGCCAGTTGGTAGTAGTGGTCCTCGATGGCGGCATTGCGCTCGCGCGAGGTTTTGAGCAGCACATTGATGGCCGCCTGACGCTCGCGTTCCCGACCGCGTTCGCCGGCGTGCATGAGGAGGCAGTCGCGGACGAGGTCGCGGCCGCCGGTGGCCTCGGCATAGGCCTCGGCGCGGAACTTCGAGAACCAAAAGTCATTCTTCGGAGGGCAGCCGCCGTGGCACGGCGGAAATCCCCATTCATCTTTCAAGAGCCCGGTGAGGGCGACATCGGCATACTGCTCGACGATGGCGCGCTGGAACTCGAGGAGGTGCGGCGCATACACGGCTGGCGTCAGGTGCGTGAAGGCCGCCATCACGCACGCGGTACCGCCCTGCGTCGACGCGTCGCACGGAATGCCGACGCGGACCTCCTTCTCGGACGCGACCTTCACGACGCAGCGCTCGGTGATGTCCTCGACGGTGTCCGGCTCGATGCCGGCGTCGCCCACGCGGTAGATGTAGACGCGCACGAGCCGGCCGGAGAGCGGGATGTACGGCGTCGTGTTACCGGTCATGTGATCGGTGAGCGTGTCCGAGGCGATGGCGAACTCGACCTCGCCCGCAGCCTCAAGCAGGACCGTGCGCAAGCGGAGCATTTCCTGCTGCTCGTCCGGATAGGCCTTACGGAAGGCCTCGCGCGCGAGGCGCACGTCGAGGTCGAGGGCCACATCCAGGCCGCGGCTGCGCGCATAGGCTACGGCCTCCTTGATGAGGTCGTGGAATGCCGGCTCGGTGACCTCGCGTTGTGAAACACGGAAACTCGTCGTAAGGAGATCGTAGGGCGAGTGTTCGGCGTAGAGGTCCACATACGGCCTGTAACCGTCCGGCTCGAAGAATTCATCGCTGATGAACCACGCGCCAATCGTCGGCTGCGCGCCATCCGGCAGCCGAGGCGACGCCGCTTCCTCGGCTCCTGCCGCCAAACACCCTGCCACAACCAGCATACATCCCACCCGTGTTCCCATCGCACGTACTCCCGTCCGCGGCCGATCGCGCGGCGCATTGGATGCATTGAACCGGAATGTCCGCCCTCGCGTCAACTGGGAAGCGTTGCCGTTTCTCCCCCACCGTCGAGCTGCCCTGAGTGTGCGCGATGCTCTTGGCCCGGTCACCGGCGCGCGTCGGGCAATCCCGCCGGATCCTTGCATGCGGGGCCAGATCGTGCAAGACTACGCTGCACGGGCGGGAGCCCAGGGCTGATCGGGTTCAGTCATCGTCGCTTCAAGGTGGAACCATGACACCAGAGAGTATTCGGAGACGGCTAACCTCCGCACTGGAGGAGCGCGTCAAAGAGCTGACCTGTCTGCTGCGCATGGCCGAGATCGCCGGCAAACCCGGCATTTCCATCAACGATATCCTTCAACAGACCGTCGCCCTCCTCATTCCTGCGTGGCAGTACCCGGAGATCGCCTCGGCCCGCATTGTTCTCGATGGATACGCGCACGCCGCCCCCGGGTTCCGGCTGACCCCCTATGCCCAGCGCGCGGACGTCATCGCGCAAGGTGTGCGCCGTGGCTTTGTCGAGGTGGTGTATCTCGAGGAAAGGCCGGACCTCGACGAAGGCCCCTTTCTCCGGGAAGAACGGAATCTGATCAATGCCATCGCCCAACAGATGGCGCTGATAGTTGAACGCAAGCAGGCGGAACTGGATCGGACTCGGCTCGAGAGCCAACTGCGCCACGCCGATCGGTTAGCCACGATCGGTCTCCTGGCGGCGGGGGTGGCGCACGAGCTGAACGAGCCACTGGGCAACGTGCTTGGGTTTGCGCAGTTGGCCCAGAAGTGTCCAGGGCTGCCCGACGCGGCCCATCGAGACTTGACCAAGATCGAGACGGCCTCGTTGCATGCCCGAGAGATCATCCGAAAGCTGCTGATGTTCGCCCGGCAGATGCCGCCCGAGAAAACGATGGTGGATATCAACAGGATTGTGCGAGAAGCGCTTTCGCTCACCGAAGCCCGCTGTGCTGCGATCGGTGTCGACACGGAGTGCGTCTTGGATTCCTCGTTGCCGCGAATCCCCGCCGATCCCGCCCAAATCAACCAGGTGATCGTCAACCTCGTGGTTAACGCCTTGCAGGCGATGCCGAACGGTGGCGCGCTACGCGTGGGCACAGAAGCAGGGGAGGGTTGTGTGGTCCTGCATATCGAGGATTCGGGAACGGGCATGAGTCCGGAAGTGCTCCGGCAGGTGTTCGTGCCCTTCTTTACGACGAAGGAAGTCGGGCAGGGAACCGGCCTGGGCCTCCCCGTCGTTCACGGCATCGTGACGTCGCACGAGGCAACCATCCAGGTGGAGAGCGAGGAGGGTGTAGGCACGCGCGTCGAGATCCGGTTGCCTATGGCCCTTCCGGGGGAAACGGGGTAGAATCGCGGGAATGACCACGAAGCGTGACAAGGAACGGGTGCTGATCGTCGATGATTCCGCGCCGACGATCGAGGTGCTGCAACGGAATCTCGCGGCGGAAGGCTATCAGGTCTTCGCGGCGTCAGGGGTGGCCGAGGCGGTCGAGTTGCTCGAGGCTACTCCCGTAGACTTGGTCATCACGGATCTCAAGATGCCGAGAGTGGGGGGTATGGACCTCGTCCGGCACGTGCGCGAGAACTTCCGAGATACCGAAGTCATGATGATCACCGGCTATCCCTCCATCGAGGGCGCCGTGCAGGCCATCAAGACCGGCGCCGAGGAATACCTCGCGAAACCCTTCACGGATGCGGAACTCTCCGAGGCCGTCGGCCGCGCCCTCGACAGACTCCGGCACCGCCGACATGGCAGGTCTCGGGAATTGGCCGTTCCGGCCGCCATGCCGCACGGCCTCCTGGGCGAGTCGGAAGCCATGCGGGAGGTCCTCCGCGCGGTCAGCAAAGCGGCGTCTACGCCGGCCACCGTCCTGATTTCGGGAGAGAGCGGCACCGGCAAGGAACTGGCCGCGCGGGCCATCCATTATGCGAGCGCCCGTTCCTCGGCGCCTTTTGTGCCGGTCAACTGCGGCGGAATCCCCGATGGACTGCTCGAGAGCGAACTCTTCGGCCATGTCAAGGGGGCCTTCACGGGCGCTACCGAAGCCCGGGCGGGTTTCTTCCACGCGGCGGACGGCGGCACGATATTCCTGGATGAGGTGAGCGAGACCAGCATGTCCATGCAGGTCAAGTTACTCCGCGTTTTGCAGGACAAAGAGGTCTGCATGGTCGGTTCGAACCGGGCCCGCAAGGTCGACGTGCGGATTCTGGCCGCGACCAATAAGGATCTCGTGGGCCTTGTCGAGAAGGGCACGTTCCGGAAGGACCTCTTCTACCGCCTGAACGTCATTACGATCAGCCTCCCGCCCTTGCGTAACCGTGGCGATGACATCCCCCTCCTCGCCGCCCATTTCGCCCATCGGTTCGCTGCCGAGATGGCACGACCGCAGCCACGTTTCTCGGAACGTGCCATGGCCGTTCTAAGAAGCTTCGACTGGCCCGGCAACGTGCGCGAGCTCGAAAACGTCATCCAGCGTCTTGTGCTCATGACGGATGGAGAGGACATTGATGCCCCCGACCTGCCCCCACTCATGCGCTTCTCCGCCCTGAGGAGGACCGGGCTAGACCGAACCCTCGCCGAGGTGGAGGCGGAACACATACGCAATGTCCTCGCGAGTGTGGGCGGAAACAAGACCCGTGCCGCGGGAATCCTTGGCATCGACCGAAAGACATTGCGGCAGAAGCTGCGTGCCCCCCTGGCTGAGCTCAATTCTCCCGAGAGGGACTGACGAAGGTGGTGGGGAGATTTTCCCCACCGGCCAGAATCTCCTCACCCATCGGCCGGCCTCTCGTCTCTCGGATTCCGCGCCTTGCCCCGAGAACCAGCCCATTTCGGGGGTTCTGCGCCCGTCCGGGGTTCTGCCGGTATTGGCACGACGCATGCGTCCCCCCGAGCATGTTACCGAACACCGAGGAAGGTATCGTGATGAGCATTCCAGCCCATGAAGGATTGTGCGTCCGATGCAGTCGGGCGGCGGCGTGCCCGATCTTGCGGGAGTCCGGCGAGCCCGTAGCATCGTGCAGCGCCTTCGAGGCGGCGGGAGGGTCTCGGTGGGAGAAGGCTAAGGAAGCCGACGCCGCCCACCAACGGTCGTTCGATCGGGTAGCTGGGTTGTGTATCGACTGCGCCTATCGGAGCGTCTGTGCATTCCGCCACCGCGAGGGGGGCGTATGGCACTGTGAGGAGTACCGCTGAGATCCATACCGGGCTTCTCCGGGTGAAAGGAGACACGTGGATACACACGTAGATGCGCGTGAAATGGTGGCGATTGTGGACAAGCACCGCGCGGATTGCGGCGGGTTGATTGCCATGCTTGAAGAGATTCAGACGGTCTGTGGCTATCTGCCGGAAGAGGCGCTGAGGTTGGTTGCTCAAGCTGCCGGTCGCTCTCTGGTGGACGTTTACGGCGTGGCGACCTTCTATCGGTCGTTCAGTCTGCGGCCCCGAGGCAAGCATCACGTGTGCGCTTGTCTCGGGACGGCCTGCCATGTTCGGGGCGCGCAGATGGTGGTGGAAGAGATCGAGAGACATCTGGGGATCGCGGCCGGGGAGACGACCGAGGATGGCGAGTTCACCCTCGAGACGGTGAACTGCCTCGGGGCGTGCGCGCTGGGTCCAATCGTCGTGGTCGACGGTACCTATCACACCAAGGTGGACGCCTCCGGCGTTCCAAGAATCCTGAGAGAAGCCTGCACTGAAGCGGAGCCCCTGGGTTCGCAACCGCAGGTGGCTGTCTCGAGCCTGTAAGGATCCGCACGCAGATGCCATTGAATTCCCTGGACGGACTCAAAGAACACAAGGCACGTCTCAGCAGCAACGCCCCCCGGAATGGCCGCACCCTCGTCGTTCCCGCAGGCACGTGCGGACGCGCCAGCGGTGCCGACGACCTCATTCAAGCGATCCGCGAGGCTCTTCTCCAAAAGGGACTGGCGGACCGGGTTCAGGTGCGGGTTACCGGTTGTCATGGGTTTTGCGAGATGGAACCCTCGATTCTCGTGCAGCCGGAAGGCGTTTTCTACTGCCGGCTGAAGACCGCTCACGCAGAACGCCTCGTCGAGGCAACCGCCCAGGGCGAAGTCGTAGAGGACCTGGTGTGGGCTGACCCCGCTACGGGCGCGCGGATACCTCGCCAAGAAGATATTCCCTTCTTCCGAAAACAGCGCCGCACCCTCCTTTCCCGGAACGAGCAGGTTGATCCGGAAGACATGGATTCGTACTTTCGGGCCGGGGGATACTCGGCGCTCCTCAAGGTGCTCGAGTCGGGCGATCCTCAATGGGTGCTTGGCGAGGTGAAGACCTCGGGATTGCGCGGCCGCGGCGGCGCGGGATTTCCCACGGGCGTCAAGTGGGAGTTGCTGGCCAAGCAGCCCAACACCCACGGCAAGTATCTCGTATGCAATGCCGATGAAGGGGATCCGGGTGCGTACATGGACCGCAGCGTGCTCGAGGGTAATCCGCACAGCATCCTCGAGGGTATGCTCATCGGTGCGTACGCCACGGGGGCCACGGACGGCATCCTCTACATTCGCAATGAATACCCGCTGGCCATCAAGCATGTGAAACGTGCCCTCGAACAAGCGCGCGACGTGGGCCTCATAGGTCAGCACATCCTGGGAACGGATTTCTCTTTCGATCTGCGGATTGTGCAAGGCGCCGGGGCCTTTGTGTGCGGCGAGGAGACAGCCCTGATCCGTTCGATCGAAGGCCAAATGGGCGAACCGCGCCAGCGGCCGCCCTTCCCGATACAGAAAGGCATCGGCGGGAAACCGACGGGCATCAACAACGTGGAGACGTGGGCGAATATCTCCGTCATCATCGAGCAGGGCGCGGCGCGCTACGCCCAGATCGGCGCCGCGCGGAACTCGGGCACGAAGATCTTCAGTCTGGTCGGCAAGATCCGGAACACGGGCCTGGTCGAAGTACCCATGGGTATCACCATCCATGAGATCGTCTACGACATCGGGGGCGGCCCCGTCGGCAACGCCGACATCAAGGCCGTCCAGACGGGAGGGCCGTCCGGCGGCTGCATTCCCGCGGCGCGTTTCGATCTGCCCATCGACTATGACAGTCTCGCGCAGGCCGGCTCGATCATGGGTTCCGGCGGAATGATTGTCATGGACAATCGCACGTGCGTCGTCGACGTCGCCAAGTATTTCATGGGATTTCTCAAGGACGAATCGTGCGGCAAGTGTTTTTCGTGTCGAAAAGGCACCCAGCGGATGCACGAGATCCTCAACGACATTACTCAAGGACGGGGAACGCGGGAGCAACTGGACCTGCTCGAGGAACTCGCGCTCGTGGTCAAGGACACCACGATGTGCGGCTTGGGTCAGACCGCAGCCAATCCCGTCCTTTCTACCTTGCGCTATTTTCGCGATGAGTATCTCGAGCACGTCGAGCATCATCGCTGTCCGGCCGGCGTCTGCAAACCGCTGATTTCGTTTTCGATCAACGACAACTGTGTCGGTTGCCAGGCCTGCGCTAAGCGCTGCCCCGCCCAGGCCATCTCCGGCGAGCGCAAGACGAAGCACAGCATAGACGCGAGGAAGTGCATCAAGTGTGGCACGTGCCGGAGCGTGTGCAAACAAGACGCGGTGGAGGTTGCCTGAACCATGAACGGGATGATCAATCTTACGATCAATGGACTTCCCGTGTTGGTCGAGGAAGGGATGACGATCCTCGATGCCGCGCGGTTCATGGGGTTTCCGATCCCGACGCTCTGCCACATGGATGGCTTATCGCCGTACGGGGCTTGCCGTCTGTGTGTGGTCGAGATTGGAGAAGGGCCTCGCGCGAGACTGGTTACCTCTTGCACGTATCCGGTGGAAGAGGGCCTGATGGTGCGCACGGCTTCGAGACGCGTGATTCGCGCGCGCAAGATGATTATCGAGCTGCTACTGGCGTCCTGCCCCCAATCCAAGGTTATCCAGGATCTGGCGGCGGCGCACGACGTGCGGCAACAACGGTTCCGGCAGGAACACGAGGATTGCATCCTGTGTGGTCTGTGCGTGCGGATGTGTGAGGAACAGATGATGGCGAAGGCCATCGGGTTCCGCCATCGGGGTGCCAAGCGCAGCATTGGAACGCCCTTCGACGTCCACTCCGAGGAGTGCCGGCTCTGCGGCGGCTGCATGTACGTGTGCCCGGCGTGTCAGCTTCGCTGCACCTACACCGAGCCCGACAAAGCGGTCTGCGGCGCGTGCGCCAACCTGTCACCCCCCTGCATCGAGAAAGCCCCCTTTGACGACATGATGTGTTACATGGCGCCGTGTGTCGCCTGTGAAATGAAGAAAGACTGAGCGAGCAAAGGAAGCAATGACAATGGCGAGCACATTTTCGAAGATAAACGCCTCGGCAGCCACCCTGACCAAGAACCGCACCATGGATTCCGTGGTACCGGCCTCAGGCCTGTGCGTGACCTGCGTGGACGGGTGCATTGGCATGTGCGAAATCGGCAAGTCCGCCTACCGTGGCCACGAGGTGTTGTATCCACAACCCTTTGGCGTAATCACGACGGCCGCCGAGAAAACCTATCCCGTGGATTACTCGCATTTCAATATCATGGGTACCGCGGTGGGCGCCCACGGGATCGACGCCGATAGCGACAAAGCCATATTCCCTGCCGTGAACCTCGAGGTCCGGTTTGGTCACGACCATGGAATCAAGTACCGGTATCCCTGGCATATCCCCGGGATCGGATCGACCGATGTGGCCAAGAATAACTGGGATGGACTTGCCATCGGCTCGGCCATCGCCGGAACCGGCCTTACGATCGGAGAAAACGTCGTCGGGATGGACGAAGACGCCGTTATCAGGAACGGGCGCGTCGTGGATACGGTGGACCTCAAACGTCGCGTGAAGCTCTACCAGGATTACCAGCGGGATGGGTTTGGCGCGATCATCGTCCAGGCCAATGTAGAGGATAGCCGGCTGGGCGTCCTCGAATACGCGGTCGAGAAGCTCGGTGTTCGCTGCGTGGAATTGAAATGGGGCCAAGGCGCCAAGGACATCGGCGGCGAGGTGAAGATCGACAACCTTAGGAAGGCGCAGCTCCTCTACGACCGCGGCTATGTCGTTCTGCCCAACCCCACTGATCCCGAGGTGATCAAGGCCTTCGAGCACGGCGCGTTCAAGGCCTTCGAGCGTCACTCGAGAGTGGGCATGGTCGAAGAAGACGCTTTCGGCAAACGCATCGAGCAGTTGCGAAGTGCGGGCGCCCAGTATGTCTTCCTCAAGACGGGTGCATATCGCCCGGCGGACCTGGCGCGCGCGATCCGTTACGCATCCCGGTACAAGCTTGACTTGCTCACGGTCGACGGCGCAGGCGGCGGCACCGGCATGAGCCCCTGGCGCATGATGAACGAATGGGGCGTGCCGCCGGTGCACCTGCACACGCTCCTGTATCAATACGCCAAACGGATCGTCGATCGCGGCGAATACATCCCCGCCTTGGCGGTAGCCGGTGGATTCTCCTTCGAGGATCATATCTTCAAAGCACTTGCATTGGGCGCGCCCTTCGTGAAACTCGTCGGCATGGCTCGCGCCCCCATTGCTGCCGCCATGGTCGGCAAGACGATCGGGCGCTCGATTGACGCCAAGCAGATCCCCGTCTACATCGCCCGATTCGGCAACTCGAAGGACGAGATTTTCGTGACGGCGGTCGAGCTCCGCAGCAAACTCAAGGATATCGATTTTGACAAGATCCCCACGGGCGCGCTCGGGCTCTACACCTACTACGAGCGCCTCGCCCAGGGACTGCGCCAACTCATGGCGGGAAGCCGCAAGTTCTCCTTGGCGCACATCGGCCGCAACGACATCGCCGCCTTGACCCACGACGCGGCCGAGATTACCGGCATTCGCCACATCATGGATGTCGATGCCGAGGAGGTGAAATCCATCCTCGGCTGACGGCTCGGCCTGTCGGCCGTTTTGACGATATCGCGGAACGCTGGCTTGGCGACCTCGTGTCGCGCGATATGGACGCTCGTCGTGAGTAGATCATACGGCGAATGCGCCGCGTAGAGATCCGCGTACGCCCGGATAACCGTCCGGATCGAGGGAATCATCGCTGTAGAGCCACGCGCCAACCGTCGGCTGCCGCTGTGCGCAACACACATCTCACCCGTGTTCTCATCGCACGTACTCCCATCCGCGCCTTACCTCGTGGCGCATGGGACGCGTTGACCCGGAACAGGCGCCCGCGCGTCAACTAGGGAGCGTTGTGCCTGCGGTGGGGCGTGCCGTACCATGTGGGGCGGTTTGGCGGGTACGGACGGTATTGCCGCATTGAACGGTATGGGCTTGGTCCATTTGATCCATGAAGTCAATGCGGTCAATGGGGTCCGTAGTGTGTTGCGTCCCGGCGACGCGATAGGTCAAGGAGCGAAGTGTGGGTAGAATCATCCAGATAGCCGTGGCGGTTGCTGTGGCGGCTGTCGCCGGGGCGCAGGGCGCGGGCGCGGCGGCGCTCGAGGAGTCGTGGGGCAACATTGAGGGCGCGTGGCGGTTCTCCACGGATCCCAACGAGGTCGGCGAGGCCGAGGGTTGGTTCGCCATCGAGTACGATGACTCGGCGTGGCGCGCGCTCGATGCGCCCGGTTGCTGGGAAGCGCAAGGCGTCACGGATCCGAGGCCGGATTGCCCGCCGAAGCCCAAGGACGGCATGCCGTGGTCGGATTACGATGGCGTCGCCTGGTACCGCCTCCGCGTGACGGTTCCGGCGGTGTGGCGCGGCGCGGCGCTCGAGTTGCTCCTCGGCAGTGTCGACGACGAGGATCGCACGTATGTCAACGGCCGGCTCATCGGCGAGACCGGGCCGGGCATCGAGCGGGCGGTATCGGTACGGCGGCGGTACACGGTTCCGGCGGATTGTGTGCAGGCGGGCGGCGCCAACGTGATCGCCATTCGCGTGAAGGACGGTGGCGGCCCGGGCGGCCTGATGGGGCCAACGCTGACGTGGCTACCGAAGGAAAGGATGGATGTCATGACCACATTCACAGCGCCGGATGGGCCGCTGACCGAACGGCTCACGGTTCCGCCGGCGAAATCGCGCATCCTCAAAATCGTCCACGGCCTACCGGACGCGCCCGAGGATCAGGATGTCCTGTTCGCGTCACTCCTCGGCCAAGGCTTCGGCGGGATCGTGACGAACGTCTCGTTCGGCGAGTATCTCGAGAGCGATGAGAAATGGGCCGCTTTCGTGCGCGGCGTCCACGAGGCCAAGGCGGCCGGCATGGCACTCTGGCTCTACGATGAGCGCGGCTATCCCTCGGGCAATGCGGGCGGCATCACCATGCGCGATCATCCGGAATGGGAGGCGCGCGGCCTGTTCATCGCGGACACTTCGAGCGAAGGCGGCGCCGTCGATATCGAGCTGCCGCCGGGCGACTTGGTGTTCGCGTCGGCGTTTCCGGTGGCCGACGGCCTCATCGACCTCGAACATGTCACGGATCTCGCCGCGCTGGTGGTCGATGGCCGGCTGCGCTGGGAGGCGCCGGCCGGCGCGTGGCGGGTGATGGCCGTCACCGAGGGCCCCCTGTACGAAGGCACGCACGCCGCCGTCAGTCTCGCCGACAAGTTGCCCTACATCAATCTGCTCATGCCCGAACCCACCGCGCGTTTCATCGAAGTCACGCACGGCGGCTACGCTCAACACCTCGGCGACGACCTGGGCCAATGGTTCGAAGCCACGTTCATGGACGAGCCGTCACTCATGAGCCTGTTCATGCGCGGCCAGGCCTACCGCGTGTTGCCGTGGGCGCCCGAATTCGCGGCCGAGTTCAAGACGCGCCGCGGCTACGCCCTCGAACCTGTCCTCGCGGCGCTCGTGGCCGATGCCGGCGCGCAGGGAGCCTCGGTGCGCTACGACTTTTGGCTGACGGTGGCCGAGCTCATCTCCGAGAACTTCTTTGGCCAGATTCAGACGTGGTGCCGCGCGCACGGCGTTCCGTCCGGCGGCCATCTCTTGCTCGAGGAGCCGCTCCTCACGCACGTACCGCTCTACGGCGACTTCTTCCGGTGCGCCCGCCGCCTCGACGCGCCCAGCATCGACTGCCTGACGAGCTTGCCGGATCAAGTGCCGTGGTTCATCGCGCGCCTGATCAGCAGCGTCGCCGAACTCGAGTGCCGCGCCGTGACGATGTCCGAAACCTCGGATCACGTCCAGCGGTATCGGCCAGCCGGCGACACACGCCCCGTGCGCGAGGTCAGCGAGGCCGAGATCCGAGGCACGTGCAACCGCCTCATCCTGAACGGCATTACCACCATCACCAGCTACTACTCGTTTGGCGGCCTGTCGACGAGCCAAGTCGTGCGCCTCAACGAGTGGGTCGGGCGGTGCTGCACGGCGCTCGAGGGCGGCCACCAAGTCACGGATATCGCCTTCGTCTATCCCATCGAGAGCCTGTGGCCGCGTTTTGTGCCATCGCGCAACTGGACCGATGATTGCCCGGCCGATGCGCGCCGCATCGAGAGCGCCTACCGGGGCGTCGCCAACGACTTGTTTGCGTCCGCGCGCGACTTCACGTACGTGGACTCGAAGGCGCTCATCGATGCCGAGCCTTGCGAGGGCACGCTCATGCACGGCGATCTGCGCTGGCGGCTCGTGGTATTGCCATGCGTCGACACGCTGCCCCTCGAGGCGTGGGAGAACCTCGCCCGGTTCTGGCGGAGCGGCGGCGCCGTGATCGCCGTGGGCACGCTGCCGGCCAACAGCGAACGCGAGTTCCCGTGTGCGCGTGTTCAGGAACTCGCGCGGGAAGTCTTCGGCGAGGTCGGCACCACGCCCCATGTCACCACGAACGAGGCCGGCGGCGCCGGCGTGTACCTGCCCGGCGGCTCGGAGGCACTCGTGCCGATAGTCCTCGACGCGATTCTCGAACGGGATGTCCGCGTCGCGGAGGCCGTCGGGCCGATCCGCGCGACCCATCGGCGGATCGACGGCCGCGAGGTGTACTTCGTGATCAACGACGGCGCCGAGCCGTGGAGCGGCCAGCTCGCGCTTACCGCCGAAGGGCCGGGCGAGCAGTGGAATCCGGCCAGCGGCACGATGACGCCTGTCGCATCGGCCGAGGCCGTCGATCTCGACCTCGATCCATACGGCGGCGCGCTATTCGTGTTCGAGCAGGCGCGCATGCCTCGGCGTTTGCAGGTCGAGGAGGGCACGTTGCCGGGCCTGCGGATTTCGCCGTTGCCCGTGGCCGAGCCGTCGGTGTCCAAGGGCGAGTTCGTGCAGGGCGACCTCACAGCCTGCGAAGCGAGGCCCGAGTGGGCCGGCATGGACATGGGCGAAAACAGTGGCGCCTCGAAGGCCTGGCGCGCCGAGGCCACGCTCACCAAAGGCGAGGTCGACACGTTCCTCTTCGTGTCCTTCGACTATGCGCAGACGCTAGACTTGAGCGACGCCGCGTGCGTCGTCGTCACGGCGTGGATGCCTGAGCAAACCGCCGCCACGCGGCTCCTGGTGATCCTCCGCGACGCCAAGGGCGTCGACTACATCGCGAGTACCGAAGCGATGCTGAACACGGCCGGGCCGGTTCAGTGCCTGATTCCACGGCGACGATTCGAGCGCGCCGGCTGGTCGCATAATGCCGAAGGCGCCCTCGATTTCGCCGCCGTGAGCGCCGTGCGCGTCGGTTGGGGCGGCTACCTCGGCGCCGAAGGCCAGCACATCGACTTCACACTCGCCCCGCCGGCCGTGGCGAAGAAGTGATCCTGGGGCTTCCTCGGCAGCGAATGGTAAGATACGCGACAACAAGGAGGTCCTGTCTGCATGCTTGAACTTGCGCTGGTGGGTGTGGTGTTGATCGCGGTGGCGGCGCCGGTGGCGGGCGATTGTTTCGGCGATGCCGAATGGCTTAGGGATCCCGTGTTCGATGGCGTCAAAACCATCGACTATTACCACAAGGATCGCGGCAAGGAAAGCATTCCGGCGCGTTTCGGCCCGAAGAATGTCCACACCTTCTTCCGCAAGGAGATCGCCCTCGCTGGCGCGCCGGTATCGGCGCTGCTGCGCGTCACGGCGGACGATTACGTCAAGCTCTACATCAACGGGCGATTCGTCGTCCAAGGTCCTGAACCGGGCTATCCCTTCGCGTATCCCTACTACGAACTCGATGCACGGCCCTTCCTCGAGCCAGGCGCGAACGCCATTGCCGCGCACGCGTATTACCAAGGCTTGCGCAATCGCGTGTGGAACAGCGCCGACAATCGCGCTGGCTTCGTCCTGAGTTTGGACGTCACGTATGCCGACGGCACGACGACGCGATTCGCCACGGACGCCTCGTGGCGGTGTCTCCATTGCGAGGCCTATCCCACCGGCCGCACCATCGGTTACGACACGCAGTTCGCCGAGGATGTCGACATGCGCGCGATGCCGGCGGGCTGGCGCGAGGCCGGATTCGACGATGCCGCCTGGAAACCGCCCCTGACCAGCCGCCAAGATCACGTATTTACCCGCGCGATCACACCGCCGCTCGATATCTACCGCGTGGATCCGGAGACGACCGTCGCGAAAGGCGACGGTCGCTACTTCTACGCGTTCCCGACCGAGATCGTCGGCCACACCTGCATCCGCATCCAAGGCCCGGCCGGCCACGCCCTCGAGGTACGCCACGGTGAAGAACTCACCGCGCCCGAAACCGTCCGGTTCGAGATGCGCTGCAACTGCACCTACCAGGATTTCCCGGTGCTCTCCGGCCGCGAGGACCTCATCGAGTCCTACGACTACCGCGCGTTCCGCTACATCGAGATCCTCAACGCTCCGGCCGAGCCCGAGGTTTGGGTCATGGTGCGCCACCACCCGTATCCCGCCGATGCGGCCACGCTGGTCTCGTCCGACGCGCTCCTCGACGACATCTGGGCGCTGTGCCGCAACGGCGTCAAGTTCGGCGCGCAAGGCGGTTTCCTCGATTGCCCGACCCGCGAGAAGGGGCAGTACCTCGGCGACGCGCTCATCACCGGCCACGCCCACCTACTACTCACCGGCGACGGCTCGTTGACGCGCAAAGCCCTCGCCGATTTCCAGCACTCGCAGCGGATTTGCCCCGGCATCATGGCCGTAGCGCCCGGCAGTTTCATGCAGGAAATCGCCGAGTACTCGCTCCAATGGCCGCTGATCTTGGCCGAGTACTTCCGGCAAACCGGAGATCGCGCCTTCACCATCGAGATGGTCGACGCCGGTTTCGACAGACTCTTCGACTACTTCGCCGGATTTGAAGGCGCCGACGGACTCGTCACGAACATGACGGATAAGTGGGTGCTTGTGGATTGGCCGAAGAACCTGCGCGACGGCTACGATTACGATTACGCGAGCACGCGTGAGAACGCCGTACTCAACGCGTTCTACGTCGCGTCGCTCGACACGGCCGCCGGCCTCCTCGAATCGCTTGGCCGCGACGCGACGCGCTATCGCGATAGGGCCGAGCGCGTCCGCAAGGCCTTCGTCGAGCGTCTATTCGATACCGAAACGGGCCTCTTCGTCGACGCGCCCGGCTCGACGCATCACTCACTCCACGCGAACGCCTTGCCGCTGTGTTTCGGCATCACGCCGCCGGAACGCGTCGACGCGGCCCTCGCGCTAATCCGCGAGAAGCGGCTGAGCTGCGGCGTATACATCGCGCCCTTCGTGATCGCGGCGTGTTTCCGCGCGGGCGATCCGGAGCTGGGCTACGACCTGATCACGTCGACGGATGAGCACTCGTGGCACGAGATGCTCCAGCACGGCGCGACGACATGCATGGAGGCCTGGGGCCCGGACCAGAAATGGAACACGAGTTGGTGTCATCCGTGGAGCAGCAGCCCGATATTCCTCATCGTCGAGCAGGTGATGGGCCTCACGCCGGCGCGGCCCGGTTGGCGCACCGTCCGGTTCGCGCCGCACGTGCCGGCGAAGCTCGACCGCATCAAAGTTGCCCTGCCGACGCCGCGCGGGCGCATCACGGCGTCCTACGCCAAAGGCCAAGGCTTCCAACTTGTTGTGCCGCCGGCTGTCGAGATCGACACGGAGACTCCCGACGTCGAGGTGATCCGCGACGACGCGCTTGACGCCACACAGCGAGAGTTCCTGGACACCCATGACTGGCCTGCGCGCGCCGGAGACGCCACCGCCGTCTGGGTCTCGATTCCCGAGCAGCAGCTACGCGTCATTGAGAAGGATCGCGTCGTGTGGCAAGCGCCGTGCTCGACGGCAGCGCGCGGCGCCGGCTGCGAGATGGAAAGCATGCAGACGCCCACCGGCTGGCACTCGGTTGCCGCGAAGCTGGGTGACGGTGCAACCTGGGGACAAGTGTTCCGCAGCCGAAAGGCCACCGCCGAGATGTGGAAACCAGGCCGGCACATCGACGAAGACCTCGTACTGACCCGCATCCTGACACTCACCGGCGAGGAGCCCGGCAGGAACCAGGGCGGCAACGTCGACAGCCTCGCGCGGAACATCTACATCCACGGCACCAACGGCGAATCCGCCATCGGCACACCCGTATCCCACGGATGTATCCGCTTGACCAACGACGATGTCATCGAGGCATTCAAGCGCATTCCCCAAGGCGCGCCCGTGTTGATTACCGAGTAGTGGCGTCACGGCGCGACTTGGAGTTCGCGATCGGTGCGGGCAGCGCGGCCGGCATCGTCCCAAACGACAAGGATGACGCGGTAGATGCCGGGGCGCCGGTAGGTATGCTCCACCTCGGATTCGGTGCGTGGGGGGCCGTCGTCGAGGTCCCAAAGGTGCATGGCAATCCGGCCTTCGGCGGCGTGCGTTCGCGCGATGAAGCGGACGGGCTTGCCGACTCGCGCGTCGCCCTCGATCTCGATGCCGACCTCAGGCGTCGGTTCAGACCACGCGCGCCCTTCCGGCAGGGCATCGTTGCCATTGCCGTGCACATCGCAGTCGTCCCACTCGATGGCCGTGTCTCGCACGAGGCCGGCTATGGCCGCGCCGGTGTTGCCCGCGAGTGTGCATCGGGCGAAGCGTAGGCGGTCGACACCGGCGCCGACCACCTGCACGCCGAGGCGTGCGTTGTCGCGGAAGATACAATTCTCGAACACGATGTTACGGCAGTTCCCGTTGAACCGGAATCCATGGCCTTCATCGCCCGGATACCACACGGGCCCCTCGCCAACGGGCATGCGCTCGAAGGTGCACGCGTAGAGGTAGTGGCACGCGATGCCGGTAGCCTCGCCTTGGAACTGGGCGCCCCACTGGTTGCAGCGGCGGACGGTGTTGCGCGCCCACAATGCGTAGTCTTTCTTGCACGTGCTCGACACGGACAGGCCAATCTTCTGGTGGCCATCGACGAGGTTATCGGTGATGACGAGGTACGAGCCGATGCCCTCGATGCCGTACGGCTTGAACACGCCCGAAGCATCCGCGATCACGTTCCGCCGCGCCGCGCAATACTCGCAGCCGCCGATGCTAAGCCAGTGATCGAGGACGTTGTCCTCAATGACGGCGCGGTCGCAGCCGCCCCAGACCTCGATGCCGAGGCCTTCGCCGCCCGAGCCGGTGACGACATTGCCGCGAATGACGACATCCGTCGAGCCGTTGTCCGCGAAGATGCCGCCACGGCCCGTGCAGTGGATGGTGTTCCGAAGCACTTGATTCCGCGACGAGCCCCAGGACAGCCGGATGCCGCCGCCGAAGTCAGCGCCGACGCCAATGTTCTGGAAGTGGCAATCCGCGATGATACTGTCCGTGACGCCGCCCTCGCGTGTAGGGTTGTTACCGGCGAAGAGGACGCCGTGCGGGCCGAATCCCTCGCCTTTGACGAGATTGGATACGGTGACGTGGTGGATGTTGAGGCGTTGCGCGTGACTCCCGGAGATGCCTTGGGTCGCCTTCGGATCGCTCTGCCCGTCGAGCGTCAGATGGCAGAGCTCCGCGTCTTCGCAGCCCGACGCGCCGACCATCGGACACGGATTCGCCGCCGTGAATCGGAGGATGGTCTTATCCTGACCTGCGCCCATGACGCGGACGCCCGTCTTGAGCGTGAGCGTTGCGTCGAGGGCGTACACGCCGGCGTCCAGCCGCACCGTATCGCCCGGCCCGGAGCGATCCAGCGCCTCGGCGATGGCGGCCTGGTTGCGTCCGGCCACCTCGATCACGTCCGCGTGCGCGCACAGCGCAAAGGCTGCGACCAGTATCGCTATTCCCATGGCCCGTCCTCCTCGGGCTCCAGCATGCCGCATTCCGGGGCGATCCGCAACCGTGGGGGGCCAAAGACCAAAGGGACATCAAGGACCCAGAAGACGGCTCGTGGAACGCAATTCGTGGAGGAAGCCGCCGTGCCCCACCGTTTCGTGACGCCTCGTGGCGGCTGCGCGCAACCCCTTACGCACAAGGGCCGATGCAGGTCGTGCGCAGGCCCTTCGTCCCTTTCTGAGGTCCTTCTCGTCTTTGGCTGACCCCGCTTGCCCGCGGACCATGCCGAGCATGTCGACGCCAAGGCCCGCCTCGCCGAAGACCTCACCAACCGCCTACGCGCTACCGGCGATCCGCGCATCCTCGGCGGCGACGTGCCCTTCGACACCTATCCCTACTACGGGAAACGGCCCAAGTGGGCCGACCCTGGCTGACGCTACGTTTCAGCCGGGCTGCACGTGGGGAGCTTACCGTCAAATCCGTTGTCTTTCCTCGCGGGCTGTGGTAGGGTGTTTCGGTGAGTCCGAAACTACATAGGCTGCATTACGGCCGGTAGCGTAGGAACTTCCTGAGTCGTCTTGCGTCTTGATGACAGACGGTGGTCGGCGGATTCCGGAAGGAAGATGCGAAACGCTCCGTCCAAGTGAACGGGGGAGAGGGTCATGCGCGTAGCGGCGGGTAGCCTAGTATGTCTCCTTGTTGCGGTGGGAACGGTTTCGGCGGGAAACACACTGGTCGTGCCGGACGGTTATGCGTCGATCCAAGCGGCGATCGACGCCGCCGCATCGGGCGACACGGTCGAGGTCAAGGCCGGCGTCTATGACGAGACGCTCCGGTTCAAGTCGGGTGTTGATCTCAAGGGCGCGGGGGCGGATATCACGATTGTCCGCGCGGCGAGCACGAAGGGGGTCCTGCTGAAAGTGGAGAATGCGGAGAGCGGCCGTATCGAAGGGCTCACATTCGAGCACGCCGACGTGGAGTCGCTGGATCCGTGTCGCGAAGACTGGACGGACGCGGTGGCACTGATCCACAGCGCCGTCGAGATCCGAAACTGCGTTCTCGGCCCGAGCGCGGGCTGTGGCATCTCCATGGAGCAAGAAGGCAACACGATAGTAACGGAGTGCCGGGCGGTGGAGAACGCGCGCGCAGGCATCTTCATGAGGCACGCTGGGACGAAGGCCACGCTTCTTCGCAACGAGTGCAGCAACAACCGGATGTGGGGCGGCATTGTCGTGTGGGACGGCGCCACACTGACCGCGGAAGAGAACACCTGCTCGGGCAACTGCCCCTGCGGTATACGAGCGTATGGCCGAGAGACCTCCTTTTCGATCAAGGACAACCTGCTCGCTGACAATCGTGGTTCCGGCATCGACATCGAGGCCTGGGCTACGGGCGTCGCCGAAGCCAATGTCTGTCGAGGAAATCAGGAGAACGGCATCCTGCTCCGGATGGGCGTCCACGGCACCGTTTTCGGCAACACCTGCGAAGAGAACCGCTGGTGCGGCATCGTGGTCAAGTCTCTGCTGACCGACATCGAGGTGAGGGGCAATACGTGTCGCGGCAACCACGGCAACGGCATCGACGTGTGCTTCGGCGCCGTCAGTGGCGTCTCGGGCAACACGTGCGTCGGGAACGGGTGGTCGGGCATTTCGGTTTCGCAATGGTTCACCGCGCCGGCCGTTGTGGCCAATGAGTGTACCGGAAACGGCACGCATGGGTTGTGCTTTGCTCTGGGCGCCGGTGGTAGGGGCGAGGGCAACGTGTGTCGGCAGAACAAGGAGTACGGCATCCTCGTAACCGATGAAGGTACCACGCCGGAACTCGGCCGGAACATCGGCGAGGATAACGGCAAGGAAAATGTGGCCCGCCTCGACGGGGCGCCGGTGTCGGGTCAATATCAGGTGGTCAATAAGGAAGCCGGCTGGGCGCTCGCGGCCGGGCAGTTTGACCAGATCGAGGAGATCGGGGCGCGGATTCGCCGCCACAAGTGCCGAGACTGGCACGGAACATGGCAGTTGGAGTGGCTTTACGACGGGTTGGGTGACGGCGAGGCAGACATCACCCCGGACAAGCGCGACGCGTTCAAGGCAACACTCGACCGTTGGCAGGAGGCCTATCCGAACTCGGTGATGCCCCTCATCGTCCAAGCCAAGACTCACATCGACTACGGTTGGGACGCCCGCGGAAGCGGCTATGCCAACACGGTCACAAAGGAAGGCTGGCGCGTGTTTCACAGAGAGATCGGCATCGCCGAGGACTATCTGCTCAAGGCCGAGGCGCTGAACGGCGACGACCCGGAGCTCTACGCGAAGATGATTACCGTCGGTATGGCCTCGAACAACTCCTCTCGGGAGCAACAGGCCATATTCGAGAAGGGCATTGGCATCGAGCTCGGCTACTATCCTCTCTACCAAAGGATGGCGTACAGTCTCACCCCTCGTTGGGGCGGTAGGCCCGGCGAGCTTGAGCGGTTCGCCGAACACGCCGTCGAACAGACGCGCGGGCAATTCGGCACAGCCTTGTACGCCGTGATCGCCCAATCCATCCTGGGCTGCGTGGGCGAAGAGAACTTCGTGGACGACCACTTCTTCAAGTGGAAGATGCTCGACCAAGGCTTCGAGGAGCTGCGAGAGGCGTATCCCAACTCGAACTGGCGCCTCAACCAGCACTGCCTACTGGCCTGCATCTATCGCGACCAGGAAAAAGCCAAGGTCCTTTTCGAGAAGATCCGCGGCGATGTCGACGACTCCATATGGCATTACGGCGCAGGATTCCACCCGTGGAAGCAGTGGGCCTTCGGCCTGGCGCCCGCCCCCGCGAAAGAACCCACCAAGCACACACTCGCTTCCTCGTTTGTCGACCCCGTCGGCGAGGTCCTGGACTCGCTTCCCGAGGAGGTGGCTTCTTTTGTCAAGACCGTCTTGTGGGCCGCCGCGGTGGCGGCGGTGGTCATCTTGGCGTCCTTCATCGCCCTTGCCACACACATCGTGAGGCGTCGGGGCCGACGAGGAATACCACCGCCGTTGCCTTGAGGTGGAGGCCACGCGAGGCGCCCCGGTGCCTTTTGTGGCTGACGCGCGGTGGCCGAAAGGGCGCGCCTTTTCCCGATTTTTCATAATTATTGATTATTGGTTGCCATGATGTAATATACTCTTGGTGTGGAGAAACCATCTTGAACCTTGAACGAGGAGAAGAAGGAGAAGCACGATGCCGTATTCCATTCGGATCGTTGATGTTTGGGTAGGGTCCATTAAGGACAAGCCGGGCGCATTGGCCGAGGCGCTGAAGCCCCTGGCGGCCGCAGGTGTCAACCTGGAGTTCGTACTGGCCCGCCGCGATCAGGCCGGCAAGGGCCTGGTATTCGTGGCGCCGATCGAAGGCGAGGCGCAGACTCGGGCCGCCGCAGCCCTGAAACTCGGTAAGTCGGACACCCTTCAGGTGTTGCGGATCTCCGGGATGGATCGGGTGGGCTTGGGGGTCGACATCATGGGCACCTTGGCGGAGGCCGGTATCAACGTGCGCGGCCTGTCGGCCATGGCCTTCGGCAAGCGGAGCGTGTTCTACATCGCCTTGGACTCGAAGCAGGACTCGGCCCATGCGCGCCGCGTTCTTGCGACGAAGCTCGGCGTTCTATAACGCGCGGTGCTCGGCGTGGGCGCGTTCGAGCACGGCCGCGCCAATGGTTCGGCCAAGGCGATGGCATGCTTCGAGATCCTCGTCGCCCGGCACATACGCGACCTTGAGACCATCGCTCACCAGTGCGACCTTCATCGCCCGAAGGTATTCGTTCAGTTGCTCGACGGCCTCGCCGCTCCAGCCGTATGATCCGAAGGCCGCACCCACCAGGTTCTTGGGTCGGAGACCTTTGAGGTAGGTCAGCACGTCCGCCACCGTCGGAAAGACGCCGTTGTTAAGCGTCGGTGATCCGACGACGAGTGAGCCCGCTTCGAGAAGCTCCGTGGCCACTTCGGCGCGTGTGTGTTCGCTCAGGCGCATCAACTTCGGTTCGGCGCCGCCGGCCTCGATGCCGTCCGCGATGGTCTGCGCCATCACGGCCGTGCTTTCCCACATGGTGTCATAGACAATCACGGCCTTGCGCGTGGGCGCTTGTTCCGACCAGCGGGCGTAGGCATCGAGGATCCAGCGTGGATCGCGCCGCCATACTGGCCCGTGGTCGGGCGCGATGATCGAGAATTCCAACGCGGATAGTTTGGCGAGCGCCCGCGGGATGATGCCCGCGTACGGCATGAGGATATTGGCAAAGTACTTGCCGGCCTCGAACTCCAGTACAGCCCGGTCCAGTGCGTCGTCAAAACGCTCGGTCGACGCGAGATGCATGCCGAAGGCGTCCTGAGAGAAGAGCAGCTTGTCCTCCGCGAGATACGTTACCATGCTGTCCGGCCAATGGAGCATTCGCGTCTCGTAGAAGCTCAGCGTCAATCCGCCCACGTCGATCCTCTCGCCGTCCGCGACGGCGCGCACGTCGTCGAGGGCGCCGAAATGCGCCGACAGTGCTGCGACACCGTTCTTCGAGGCGAGGACCTCTCGAGGCCGGACGCGGGCGATGACCTCGGGCAGACATCCCGTGTGGTCCATCTCGGAATGATTCGAGACGATCCGATCGATCGTTTCCGGCGGGCACACCGAGGCGATCCGCGCCATCATTTCGTCCATGAACGGCGCCTTGACCGTATCGATCAGCACCGGCGCATCGCCCATCACAAGGAAGGCGTTATATGAGGAGCCCCGCTCGGTGCTGTAGCCGTGGAAATCCCGGAGTTGCCCGTCTACGGCCCCGACCCAGTACACGTGGTCCGTAACGCGCACCGCCGACAATGTGGTACTCATGGCACTACCTTATGCGTGGTTCCCCACGAAGTGCTCAGGGCGGCCCCCACGGCTTCCGCCACGGCGCCGCCCCGCGATCCACTCGTTGCTCGGACGGCCGGACTCAGGCGCCGCCCATCAGCTCCAACTGGTCGTTCAACTGCGTTATGTGGCCCATTTCCTCGCGGATGATCGCGTCGATCTGATCGCCCACCGCCTTCGAGGACCGCATTTGTCGGATGCCCAGATAGAACAGAATCGAGTCGCGCTCGCGGCGAATGGCTTCGATAAGCACCTCGCCTATCGAGACATCCGCTCTCAGAAACTCGGCCGGATCGTCCGTCACGTCGAACACGGCTCCAGCCACAAACGCATGGAGATACCGCGCGACTTCGTCATCCATGGCGCCGCCATCCGCGCCCGCGGCATCCTCCGGCAGGTTCGCGCGCATGCGCTCGAAGGTGCGCTGGTGGGCCTCCTCCATCTTGGCGAGCTCAACCAGCACGGCCCGCGTCTCCGGATCCGGGAACTGCCCGGCGGCCGCACAGTAGAATGCCGCGCCGTTCATCTCGATCCGGATCGCCATTTCATAGATCTCATGAGGGTCGAATTCGTACGCCATTTCACCTTCTCCGTGGCGGTCAAGAGTCCGCTGGGCCTTCAACCACCTTGATCTCACCTGCTCTCCGAAACGCTATGCGCTCCGCCACAAGCCGTGCAGGTTGCAGAACTCGCGCGCATGGACGGCATCCGCGTCGACCAGGAACGTGGCCTCGGGCGCGTCGCCCGGCTTGAGAAAGCGACGGCACACCGAGTCGCCCGCCGTCAACTCGATCCACTCGATGTAGTGATTGTCCACCATGGGGTGGGCGACACTGCCGACCTTGACCTTGTACCCGTTCGGGATCTTCTCGATGACCGGCACGTGCTTCTCCTGGGCCGCGTCGGTTGTGTTCTCGACGAGGAGCGTCATGGGCTGATTGCAGCACACGAGCTGGCCTCCACCGCTGCGCACAACCATGACCATCTGCCCGCATACTTCGCACTTGAGTACCTGTAGTCTCTCCGCCATGGTGCTTCTCCTCTTTGTTTGCATCCCCACAGACGCTGTATGGGCGAAAACAACGCGAGACCGTCGGCCTATTCCGACTCACCCGGCCTTCGTATCACCAGTTCTCAGCGAGAATCTCGAAGTAGGCTTGAGGATGGGCGCACGCCGGACAGAACTCGGGCGCCTCGGTGCCCTCGTGCAGATAGCCGCACTTCCGGCAGCGCCACACCGTCGGCTCGGGCTTCTTGAACACCGTGCCTTCGTCCAGATTGCGCAGCAGGCCCAGGTAGCGTTTCTCGTGCTGTTTCTCGGCCACCATGATCGCCCGGAACTTCTTGGCCACGACGTCAAACCCTTCTTCCTCGGCAATCTTGGCAAAACCGGGATATAGCATCGACCACTCCTCGTGTTCGCCGGCAATGGCCGCACGGAGGTTCTGGACGGTCTTGCCGACCACGCCCGCCGGAAACGGGGCCTGGATCTCGACGGTGCCGCCCACCAAGAAGCCGAAGAACTGCTTGGCATGCGAGCGCTCCTGTTCGGCCGTCTCCTCAAAGATGTCGGCGATCTGAACATAGCCTTCCTTACGGGCCTTGGCCGCGTAAAAATCGTACCGGTTCCGGGCCTGCGACTCGCCGGCAAACGCAATCAACAAGTTTCGCTCGGTTCTTGATCCTTCGATACCTGGCATGCTACCTCCCAACGCAGCGCTGCGTTTCGTTAGGGCCTATGCTGCGGCACCCTCTACAATACAGTAAAATGATCCTTGGTCACGCCGCACTCCGGACACACCCAATCGTCCGGGAGATCCTCGAAGGGCGTGCCCGGTTCGACCCCGTTGTCCGGATCTCCTTCTTCGGGATCGTAAACCCATCCACACAGGTCGCAGATGTACGATTTCACGGCGATTCTCCTCCTCGTTCCACACGGCGCGTGTGGTGCTTGAAACAGCACACTGCTCGATGCTTCGGCCCAATACCACGGGGCGGATCATACCACCGAACCGGTCTCCGTTGCACTCCCGCTGACCCGCCGGCCCGACGCGCCAAGCGACCGATCCGAGGCCAGCCGCTGAGCCGCCAGACGTGCCCTCGGAATCAGCCGTGGACTCACGCTCACCCGTGTGATGCCGGCCTCCGCGATGCGGTGCACGTAGGCCGGATTGGCAGCCACCTCGCCGCACACGGACAGCGGCCGCCCGATCGCCCGCGCGGCCGCCGCGAGATCGGCAATGAGCGCCCACAACACTTCGTGATCCGGACAGTAATCGGCGGCGACGAGTTCGTTGTTTCGGTCCACGGCGAACAGATACTGAATAAGGTCGTTCGTGCCGATGCTGGCAAAATCCGCCTCGGCCAGGATGGCCCGCGCTTCGAGGCACGCGGACGGTACCTCGAACATGACGCCCTGGCGCAGGTCGCCCGGCTCGAGATCCCGGATCGCGTCTGCAAACAGGGCCTTCAGCCGCCGGAGTTGGTCCAGGCCCGTGACCATCGGATACATCGCGTTAACCGAGCCCAACCGCGACGCCCGCGCCAACGCGCGCGCCTGGTCGCGCAGCAACGCCGGCCGCCCGAGCAATAACCGGCTCCCTCGAAACCCAAGGTAGGGATTCTCTTCTTTCGGCAGGTTCAAGAACGCCGCCGCCTTATCGCCGCCGATATCCAGGAGGCGGAATGTCACCGCCTGCGGGCGTACGGCCTCTACAACCCGCGCGTAGCGCTCGAACTGCTCCTCTTCCGTCAGGGCGCGGCCTTCGCGCAGGAACTCGAACTCCGTCCGATAGAGCCCGATGCCCTCGGCCTGGAATCGGAGTGCGTCGTCGACTTCGCCGGCGTGGCTGATGTTCGCCATCACTCGGAATCCAGCTACGGGTGCGACCGGCGCCCGCTCGGCCCGGCCGGCGCGATCGAGGCCGGCGTACCGGTGCACGGTATCCTCGCTCGGCCACACAACCACCGTCCCTGTGCTGCCGTCGATCAGAACCTCGGCGCCGCAGACCACCAGGCTGTGAATGCCCTTCACCCCGCTTACAGCGGGGATACCCAGGGCTCGCGCCAGAATGGCCGCGTGCGACCCTGGACCGCCCCGCTCGGTGACGAACCCGATCGTGTGCTCCGTGTCCAGATCGACCGTGAGCGATGGCGTGAGCTCCTCCGCCACCACGATGCGATCGCGGCCGCGCTGGCAGTGGTCCGATCCACCGCACTGCAATGCCGGATTCATGTTACGCAACACGTCAAGCAGCCGCCGCTTGATCTCGCCGATGTCCGTGGCGCGTTCCTTGATGTACTCATCGTCCACGCCGCTTACCATCGTCTCGTAAGCATCAAGCACCTTCGCGACGGCCATCTCCGCGTTCAGCCCCCCCTGGATAACCTCGCGATCGATCTTGTCAAACAGGCCGTCGTCCTCGACCATCATTCGTTGGGCCATGAAGATCCCGGCCTCGGCCATTCCCACGCGTTCCTCCACGGTGCGCTCGATCTCGGCGAGGCGCGCCACCGTGGCTTCGCGCGCGCGCGACAGCCGAGCCCGTTCGCGATCCACCCCGTCGCCCTCGACCTTGAAGGAAGGCAGGTTGGTGTGGCGGCGATCATTGAACAGGCAGGCCCGCGCGAGCACCTTGCCCTCACTGAGGGGCAAACCCTCGAGTCTCGTTTCTCGATTGGAGCCCAACATTTTGCCACTGCACTCCGGAATCCCGGCTGGTTATGTTGCTTAACGCCGCGGGAGAGTCCGTTTATTCGCCCGGGCGCCCCATGCGGCGCACCGTTCCATGCCCCCGCCAACGAAGCCGGCGGACCCACCATCACAGCGAGAGGTATCTGCCCAGTGACGACACAAGCGACTCCCGGGTGTCGAAGTAGGCTGTAACACCCGCCTTGAGGGCCTGCTCGCGGATCGAAGTCCGGCCGCCCGCATAGAGGAAAATGGGGAGTTTTTCGAAGCCGCGCGTGTTCTTCACCACACGGCAGATCTCCGTCCACGGCAGCTCCCCTTGGTCGCAGTCGAGCACAAACGCCATGGGCTGAGCCAACCGGAGTCGGAAGAAACCGTCCACAATGCCCGACGATTGGATTACTTGATAGCCGCCCTCTTCCAACATCGCGCCGATCCCCTGCCTCTCGCCGGGCTCTGGCTCCATCACCAGTACCGATTGAGGCAAGCTGTCCTCGCCGCGCATTCGCCCGAGCAACGCAAACACGTAGAAGCGAATGTCGCTCAACAGCACTTCCTGGCCAGGCTCGAACGAGCAGCCCACGAAGGTACCCTTTGTGTCGGTGCGTACGCTACGCGCGACGGCCTTCATCTGGTGAATTGACGTACCGTCGGGAAGGTCGAGGGAAATGCGCATCGCGCTGCCCACCTTCACGGGCCTGTTCACCAGGATGCCGCAGCCGCCGAGACTCAAGTCGATGAGCTCCGCTGGAATATGCTCGGACTGGCCCATGTCGATCGTGGCGGGCAGACTCAACTGCACGCGCTCGTGCTTGCGGATCGACGCCATCTTGAAATGATCAGGCCAGGCCACCCGGAACTGCGGGCGCCCCTTCTCCGTCTCCCAGTCCTGAACATACGTGTCGAAACCGCAGGCCATGCCTTCATAAAGGAACCGAATGATGCAGCGCTGTTGCTCCCTCAATGCGAGAAAGCGATTGTCCAGTTTCGGCCGATCCAACGCCAGGTAGAAGCCCTTGTCCCACCCGCGCAGAATCGTTCTGAGTCGGTGTGCCGACGGTTGGTCCGGCTCCGGATGGAACACCATGACTTGGCCTACGGCCAGGTAGTTTTCCAGATCCTTACTGCCTTGCCCGTCCATAGGAATCCTCTTTCACGACACCTTCGTCGCGGCCTGAACGCGGGCGCCCAAGAGACCCTGGCCGCTATCACCCATGCCTAGAGGCAACTCCCCTATTGTATGCGCCGCCGCCGCTCGCTTCAAGGGGGCTGCGCTCATGGGGGATGCGCGCTCACGGCGGTCATTGACGTAGAGAACCGAATTCTGCTCCAATGGCATCGATGCCTGTCATCCGCGCGTACTGCTCGTCATTGGCTCGCGGCCGCACCGCGTTGGCGATCCCGTGGTGCGTCCTGGCCGCCGTGGCTTTCGCGATGACGGCCGCCGCCGAGTGGCGCGTGAGCGATGCTGGGGCTGGCTCGCTGTTGACGGCCGCCGGTACAGATACCCTTGTGCCCGGACTGGACATGCGGCTGGAAACCACGTCGGCGGACGGTGTCGAGGCATGTACGGCCCTCGACACCCTCGGCGAGGATCGGGCCGTGATCCTCGCCTGGTGTGTGCCGCTCGATGCCCGCGGCTGGACGTGGTGGGACGACGCGAACCAGTCCAGGACCATCGAGGGCGCAGGACCCTATCATAACCTCACCGAAGGCTACTACGGTGCGCTCATCCATGTCTCGCGCTATCCCTTGGCCGTGATGGATAATGGTGTTGAGGCGTTTTGCCTCGCCGTGCCGCCAAAACCTGGCCGCGCCGTGCGGTTCCTCTACGATCCGGCCCAGCTCGAGTTGCGCGCCGAGTTCGATTTCGGACTGTCCAAGGATTGTGGGACGTTCCCATCGTCCGCGGACGCGGCGGTCGTCGCCTATCGCGTGCCGACGCCGTGGGCCTTCCGTCAGGCGCTCGCCACATATTACACGCGCTATGCCGATGCGTTCGTGCGTCGCGCGGGACCCGGCGGAACCCTACTGCGGGGCGCAGCCCTTGACGGCATCGCGCGACCCGTCGATTTCCACTTCGCGTGGCATGACTTCAGTTCGGATTGGGTCTCCGTCGCCGACTGGTCAGCCGTGGACACGCTGCACGGTGTCGAGAGCTACCACTACTGCGAGCCGCAGACCCACTGGCGGTATCTGCGCGGCGCCGAACGTTCACACGATCATGTGACCTTCGATGACGGCTCGTCCGGCGTACTGGCGCCGCAAGGCGGGGTGGCTTTTGCCGACGGTAGGGCTACGCTCGCGCCGGGCGCGGCCTTGGCACTCGCCGGATTCCCGAGCGCATCGGCCGAGAACCTCGTCGCCGAGTTCACGATCGACAACCTCACCCGCGTGTACGCCGGCTTCGGCGGTGGCGCGCGCGTAGACACCACGCCGTCCAAACTGATCGGCGTCGGCGGACGACTTGGGCATCGCCGAAATCATCGCCGCTACCGAGTGGATCTCTGGCCGATCGCTCGAAGCCACGCGCGAGGAGGACGCCGTGTGCGTTGCCATCGCGCTGGCCGCCGGCGGATATGCGGCCGTGGGACTCGATGTCGAGGCGCGCTAGCCGGTCTTCCGCAGCAAAGCGAGCGTTTGCCCTGTTTTCGGACTTTGCAGTCGCTGCACGACCTCACGGGGTAATACAACTCCCCTTCGGCACGTCATGTCTGGCCAACCCCTTACTTGCCATCAACAGCCAGAACCCGTAAACTGGGGCCAGCGTACACACGGATGGCGGGGCTGCAACTACGTGTCCGTGTTGAGGAGCGAGCGCCATGCGTCGTCTGTGTTGTCTGATGGTGGTGGGGATGGTCACGGGCCTGTGGTGCTTGGCCGAGACGGTTTCGTTGCCGTTGAAGCCGCCCCGACATGGCGGGGTGTATGTTGTGGCCCATCGTGGGGCGCACATTGGTATTCCCGAGAACACGCTCGCGGCCTATCGCAAAGCCATCGAACTCGGCGTCGACTTCGTCGAGATCGATGTGAGGACGACGAAAGACGGCCGATTCGTCAGTATGCACAATGACACGGTGGATGATTACAACAACGATGGCGTCACCGGCGCGGTGAGCGATTTCACGCTGGTCGAACTCAAGGCCCTCGATATTGGCAGCCGGGTGGGCCCTGCGTGGGCGAACGAACGGGTGCCCACGTTCGAGGAGATCCTGGATCTGTGCAAGGGGAAATGCGGCATCTACCTGGATCTCAAGCAGGCGAAGATCGAGCCGCTGGTCGAGCTAATCAAAGCGCGGGGCATGGAACAGGACGTGCTGTGGTATGTGTGGGCCGGCGGTGTGAAGACGCTGAGGCGGGTGTGCCCGGAATGCATCGAGATGCCCGATCCGGGACAGGAGAGCAACCTGGCCGGCTTGATCAAGGCGGTGCATCCGCGCGTGGTGGCCTCGGTGTGGAAGCATTACTCGAAGGGCTTCGTCGAGACGTGCCACGCGAACGGGGCGATCGTCATGGTCGACGAAAGCGATGCCGGGTGCTGGGAAGACGCGGTGGCATGGGGATCAGACGGCATTCAGACCGACGATCCCGAGGGGCTCATCGCCTTTCTCAAGAACCGGGCCACGGGGAAACCGTAGTGACGCCGGCTATGCCCAGGTGACGAGACCGCACTCGAAGGGCCCCGACAGGTCGGCATTCTCAGGGATCACGCGGGCCTGAAACCCGCGCCGGCCGGTCTTGTCACACATCAGCTCACCCTCGAACCGGTACACGTTGTTCTCGAGATGCCCAACGCACGGAATGGCTTGAGCCCGGCCTTCCACAATCTGCTGTCGGCGGTCGACATCGCCGTGGTACAGCTCCACGCGGACGTCCTCGCTGGTCAACTCGCCGAGGAACAGGTCGGCGGTCACTTTGAGGTGCGACCCGTATTCGAGGCCTTCGGTGGGGCCGGATTCCACGTTGACAAAACGGACTTGGTCCCAGCAGCGCTGGATCTGCTGTTTCCACGCGGTGAGGGCGACCGATCGGACGCGGCCATCGGCGCGCAGGTCGCGTCGGCGGCAAGAGAAGGGCACGTAGAATCGCGTCGCGTACTCGTGCAGCATCCGATTGCTGTTGAACACCGGACAGATAGTGCGAATCGCGGTCTTCATGCGCGCGATCCAATCGCGGGGCACGCCGCCGTGCGTCCGGTCGTAGAACATCGGCACGACTTCCGTCTCGAGGATCTCGTAGAGGGCCTGACTTTCGACGATGTCCTGCTCGGTGGGATCCGTGTACGATTCGCCTTTTCCGATGCTCCACCCATTCTTGCCCAGGAGCACCGCCTCGCACCACCAACCGTCCTGGATACTGATGTTGAGGGCGCCGTTGGCGGCGGCTTTCATGCCGCTGGTCCCGCTGGCCTCGAAGGGCCGGCGCGGGGTGTTAAGCCAACAGTCGACGCCTTGAACCATATATCGCGCCACGTTGATGTCGTAGTCCTCGATGAAGACGATGTGACCGCGGGCCTCGGGTTGCCGGGCGAAGTGGATGACCTTCCGGACGAGGTCTTTGCCTTGGGTGTCGGCGGGATGCGCCTTACCGGCCATGAGGATCTGGACGGGGCGCTCCTTGTTGGTGAGGATACGCATGAGCCGTTCCGGATCCATAAGCAGGAGGTACGAGCGTTTGTAGGTGGCGAAACGCCGGGCGAATCCGATGGTCAGTGCTTCGGGATCGAGTGCCTCGCGGGCGGCCTCGATCTCGGCGTCCGGCGCGGCACGGTTGTACAACTGCTTGACGAGCCGTCGCCGGGCGAAGTTCACAAGGCGCTCGCGTCGTCGCTCGTGGGTACGCCAGAGCTCGGCGTCGGGGATTTCCTCGATGCGGTTCCATGTGGCCTGATCGGAAGGGTTGGCGACCCAGGCAGGGCCCAGGTATCGATCGTGAAGGCCGGCGAGATCCCTCGATATCCAGAAGGGCAAGTGAACGCCGTTGGTCACGGACGTGATGGGTACCTCGTGACGAGGCAAGCCCGGCCAGGTTCGATGCCACATTTCGCGAGCCACTTCGCCGTGGAGCGCGCTGACGCCATTGGAGGCCACGGAGAACCGCAACGCGAGCACGGTCATACAGAAGGGCTCGTGGGCGTCGTGGGGATCCTGTCGTCCGAGGGCGAGCAGCCGATCGAGGGAGAGCCCAACCCGGGCACAGTAGTCAGCAAAGTAGCGCTGCACCATGGCGGGCTCGAACATGTCGTTTCCGGCCGGGACGGGCGTATGGGTTGTGAACACGCTGCCGGCGCGGACGGCATCGGCAGCCTGGTCGAAGTTCAAGGGCTCGCGGCTCATGAGGTCCCGGATCCGCTCGAGGGCCATGAAGGCGGAGTGCCCTTCGTTCATGTGATAGACGGTAGGTTGGATCTTGAGGGCGCGCAAAGCCCGTATGCCGCCCATGCCAAGGAGGATCTCCTGGCGAATGCGCATGTCGCGGTCGCCGCCGTAGAGTTGGCCGGTGATCTCGCGGTCCTCTTCGGCGTTGGTCTCGAAATCCGTGTCGAGCAGATAGAGCGGCACGCGGCCGACCATGCATTTCCAGACGCGGGCCTGCACCACGCGGCCGGGATAGTCGACCGGCACGATCATCGGCTGGTTCGCGTCGTCACGGACGAGCGCGATGGGCATGTCGTGGAACACGTTCTCGGGATAGCGTTCCTGCTGCCAGCCATCGGCATTGAGGTACTGCTGGAAATACCCCTCGCGATACAAGAGGCCGATGCCGACCAAGGGCATTCCGGCATCGCTCGCCGCTTTGAGGTAGTCGCCCGCGAGGATTCCCAGGCCCCCGGAGTAAATCGAGATGGACTCGAGCAGTCCAAACTCGGCGGAGAGGTAGGCCACACAGAACCCTTCCGGCGCATCGGGATTGTTCTCGAGCCACTTTCCGCCCCGGAGGTACTTGCTAAGCCGGCCGTGCACGCGCTCGAGGTGGGCGAGGAAACTCTCGTCGCGCGCCAACCGTTCGAGCCGTTTTTGGCTGATCTCGCCGAGCACTCGCTTGGGATTCTGATTGCTCTGGACCCATAGATCGCGGTCCAGCCGCACAAACAGCTCGATTGCTTCTGGATCCCAGCACCACCACAGGTTATCGCTGATCTCGGCCAAGGCCTTGAGTTCAGTGGGCAGTCGCGGCACTACGGTAAACGTGGTTATCTTAGGCATCCGTTCGTCTCCCTGGCGCTCCACGGCAAATAATGTAATACGTTCGGGCGGTCAAATGCCAGTATCGCGCACTCTTCGGATCCACGCGCCCCCGGCCCCTTACCCGCCGGATCCATACGCCAATGCCCGGGCGCCCTCCGCTCGTGTCGGCTTGGGCATGCTCGCCAAGGCGCGGCCACGACTGCGTGTGAGCGAGACCGCCTGCAAGACCAAGAATATGCCCCTCGAAGGCGAAACTCAAGAAGAAGCGCGTCGGGAGAGTCTGAGACTTGGCCGCCTAAAAGAAGCGTCAACGGGATTTTGCTTCGCGTCGGTATCTGATACTATAAGGTGCCCGGCGAGACGAGCTCGTCGAGGGCGCGGTTTTCACGAGGAGGATCCGAAACCATGAAGAGAATCTCGATTGGCACGTGGGCATATTCGATTGGGCCGTATGCGAACAACCCGGTTCCGTGGGAGGAAATCCTACGGAAGCTGCATGAACTTGGCTTTGACGGCGTCGAGTTGGGCGGATTCGGCATCCATCCGAATCCGGACATCATGCCGACGAAGGAGCAGCGGGCGGCATGCAAGCAGGGCGTGGCGGATGCCGGGCTGGCGTTTTCGGGCATGGCGGCGAACCTGTGGGGCGAGCATCTCATCGACACGGCGGACAACACGCACTACCTCGACGAGTTCCGCAAGAACCTCGAGTTCTGCGTCGACCTCGGGATTCCGGGCATCCGCGTGGATACCGTGCAGCCGCCAACGATCTTCGAGAAGGTCGACGCCGACACGGCTCGTAACCGGGTGGTATCCACGTGGAAGGTTTGCGCCCGCGAGGCGGCGGACAAGGGCGTGTACGTGACGTGGGAATTCGAGCCGGGTTTTGCCTTCAACAAGCCGTCGGACATCATCCGCATCGTCGATGAGGTCGGCGACGACAACTTTGGCGTGCAGTTCGACACGTGCCACGCGCACATGGTCGCCGCCGTCGGCGCGCGTCAGCCGGGCAAGCGCGAGACGCTTCCGGGCGGCGCGCTCGAACTGGCGCAGAAGCTTCGCGGCAAGATCAATCACCTACATCTCATCGATTCGGATGGCACGCTTCACGACGACGAAACGAGCACGCACGCGCCCTTCGGAGACGGCCTGCTCGATTTCGACACACTCCTGCCCGAGCTGAATCGCTCCGGCATTCCTCACGATTGGTGGACCATCGACCTCTGCTTCTGGCACGATGCCTGGGTGGTCACCGAGCAGTGCAAGAAGGCCGTGGACGAGCTGAACAAGAAATACGGCTGATAGCCGATTGGCGGGGACATAGGCCGGCAGGCCTCTCACGGCGGCGGTTTCCGAGCGGCGTATGGATGGCGTGTGCCTCGGGCCGGCGCCGATGCGGCGGGGTCATCGAGAGGAGGTGCCATGCGCAGGCTCGCGGTTGCACTCGCATGGCTGGCCGTGTCGACGAGTGTCGCGTCGGCGAAGTCAGGCTCTACATGGCACACGCTTGGCGAGGTGGTCAAGGTCCGCGAACGGTGTCAGCGCGAAGACTGGGCCATCGAGCAACGCGAACAGGCCCAGGCCGACGCCGCGCGCTGGATCGCCATGAGCGACGAGGAGCTTTGGGCGTTCATCCTCGACGCGGACGTGCCTCGTGCGCTGAACACGTGTTTTGGCGTCGGCTGTCCCGAATGCGGCCCCAAGGTGTTCCAGAAGGGCGGCCATTACCCGTGGATCATGAGCGCGGACGAGCCGTTCAAGGCGACATGCCCGGTGTGCGAGCGGGGGCTTCCGACAAATGACGTCGCGGCCTACCTCGCCGATTTCGCGCCCGGATATCGCGTGGCGTTCAGTCCGTGGCTTGAAGTCGAGCGCGCAGCGGATGGCGAGTTGATATGCGGCTCGAACGCCGTGTTTGAACGGAAATAGGCGCCGCTCTCGTCATGGTTCCGGTGGGCAATCAAGGAGCAGTGACATGCCTGAGAACACGATTTCGGTGAAGACGGTTGCGCTGGCCATAGTCGTCGGCGCGGTGTTGTTTGGTGGCGGGTATCTGGCCGGACGGCAGGGCAAGGAGACACAGACCTGCGCGATAGCGCCGGCCGCGGCCAAGGCCGAAGGCCAGACTTCCGAAAGAGACGCATTGGCCGAGGCCGAGGCGCGGATTGCGGAACTCGAGGCGAAGATCGCCCAAATCGAGGCCATACCGACGGCCCCTGAAACGGAGGCTACCGAAGAGGGGACCGAATCAAACGAAGCCGCCGAGACGCCGCCGGAATTGCCGAATCCTCTCCTCGACATTGTCAAACGCATGACGGACAAAGCCTCGGAGACGGATGCGGATGCCGGCAATCCCATGGCGGCCATTGCCAAGATGTATAGTGGCGAGCAAGGGAAGAAGCTCGCCGATTACGGGGCCCAGATGTCGCTCAACATGAGCTACGGCGACTTCTTTGCCCAGATGCAGTTCCCACCGGATATCGAGAATCAGGTCCGTGCCATTCTGGCCGAGCGCTTGTCGGACCAGATCACCGAGAGCATGCGGCAGATGGATGGCAGTAGCAGTGGAAAGACGATGAAGGAAATGAAGGAGGAGAGCAAGAACCGCCTCCGCGAGGAACTTAGCACGGTGTTGACGGCGGAAGAGCTTGTCCAGTGGGAAGCGTACGAAGCGACGATGGATTCGCACGTACTGTCACGGAGCTATGAGATGCAACTGGGCATGTTTGCGCCAGGCCTGTCGCCGGAGAACAAAGAGCTAGCGGCCCAAGTGATTGCGGATGAGACACTCGCCGCGCGCGATGCGGTCGACATGTCGGATCTCGCCTCAACGCTGGCCTCGCAGGAACAGGTCTACGCGCGCGTGCGCGAGGTCTTGGCGTCCCAATTGGGTGAGAATGAGTACGCGCAGGTGGATCGGTTCCTCACGCAACAGGAAGAACTACAGCGGGCCGTACTTGGGATGATGCCGCCTCAGAACCGCGAGGCCACGACGCAGCCGTGACGCGACGCTAACAAGGAGACGCACTATGGCTCACAGGTACATGTGGATGGCTACAGTGGCGTTCGGCCTGACGGCCGTCGCCGTTCCCGAAATACCGGAAGGGTGGCAATGGAACACCCAGCGGCCCTTCCAGGGCATTACCGTGACCGCCAGTAGCGAGCAGGCCGACCAGTGGCCGGCGTCGAAGGCCATCGACGGCATCACCGCCGAGCCGGAAGGCCTCTGGCAGACGCTCCGAGACAATCCGACGGCGGCGTGGCTCGAGTTGAGCCTCGAACGCCCGCGGAAGATCAAGGGCGTGCGCATCTTTCACCAACACGAGGCCGGCTATTACCGTAGCATCGACTACTCGATCGCGTGCTGGGTGAACGGCGCGTGGCAGGCCGTGGCCGAGGTGACCGACAACAAGCACACGGGCTGGCGCGACCACGACTTCGAGGCCTTCGAGACCGACAAAGTCCGAATCGACATCGCGAAGTCTGAGCACGGCTACCGGATGGGCCTCAACGAGGTCGAGCTTGTCTATGCACTCAACCCACAGTCTCCCGAGTCGCCTCGCTTCGTGATGAACGAGCCGCATTGCTGCGGGCCCGTCGCCGAGATGGGCGAGATCGCCTTCGACCTTCGGCAACCGGCCGGCACGAGCGTGGCCCTCTCGACGCGAACGGCGCCGGACGCCAGCGGCCAGCCGGGTGCGTGGTCGGAATGGTCGCCACCTTACACGGAGAGCCCCGCCGCCATCGCCAGCCCAGCCGGCGAGTGGATCCAATGCCGCGCGGCTTTCACGGATGCCGCCGACGCAGAAGCCGTGGTCGAGTCGATGAGACTTGGGTGGCCTACGTGCGCCGGTCGCGTCGAGCTTGGCGCGCTGCTTCCGAAACCGGGCGAGCCGTTGCCGATCACGGTGCATTTCTCTCGGCCGATGGACGCAGCATCGAGCGTCGTGGCGGACGTGACGTTGCCCGGCGGCGACATCCAGACGCTGACGGCGGGCGCGTGGTCGGACGACGGGCGTACGTGGCGATTCGAGCCGGTCGCGCCGGGAGCCGAGGAAGGCCTTGGCCGCCTCGTGGTGGGCGCCGCGCGAACGGTGTCCCGCGCGCCGATGCTGCCGTACACCATGCCGCTGGCCATCGGCACAAAGCCGTTGACTGACCGGCTCAAGGACTTGGTCGAGTGGACGCTCGGGCATCCCCACAAAGCGATCTTCGTCGAGGGCTACAACAAACGCACCATGCTGGGCCTCTACGAGATCACCGGAGACCAGCGATACCTCGACGCTGTGCGCGAATGGGCGGCGTGGCTCCTCGAATATCAGAGGCCCGAAGGCTATTGGCCAACCGGCTACGGCGATGTCTACTTCGCGGACACCGGCAGCGCCCTGGGCCTCCTCATCAACTTCTACAAGTTCGCTACGCCGGAAGAGCAAGCCGCCATTGACACCGCGCTCCAACGGTATGCCGATCTCCTGCTCGAGCGCGGCGACACCCAAGGCCGGCCGTTCGTCCACGAGGATGGGAGCCTGGGCGTTGGCTTCCGCGCCGACCAGGAAGGCCACGTCACGGGCGACTTGAACGCGCCCTATACGATCTCGACTGCATTGACCGGCGCCGAGATCTTTGGCGCGATGTATTACATGACCGGCGTCGAGCGATACAAAGAAATCGCCGTCAAGGCATGCGATTGGCTGCTGGGCACCATGGCGCCCAGCGGCCAGATCCCCTATTACATCGACGACTGGAACCCGGGCCGCCAGAACCAATCGATGGCGTGGGAGGAATGGCCGTACGACACGGCTGCATACGCCGGCGAGGGTTTCGTGGCGGCGTGGATCTACATCGATGATCCGGTATTCCGCGCCGACCTCGGCCGCCGCGTCCGGCCGCACATCGAATGGCTGCTCGAGACGCAGAATGCCGACGGCAGTTGGGCCAAGAAGGACTCCGGCGACCAACTGAGGAGCCACGGCCTCGTGAACCTGCTGCTGTGGTACCACGAGCACGTCGAAGCCGACCCGCGCATTGTTGCGGCGGTGCAACGCTGGTATCTGCTCATACTGGACGAAGCGGGCAGCGCCTATCTGCGCGCGCCGGGCGAAGGCATCGCCTCGAGCCTGGTCGGTCGCGCGCTGGTCGAGCTCGTCAAGCCGGGCGTGGACTGCTACCGTTGGCGATGAACCTCTAGACGAAGGGTTTTCCTTCGTACTCGGGCGGAAGATCGTCTAGCCCGAGGTGGTTGAGCGCCGTCGGGCCGATGTCCACAAGGCCTGGCTCGCCCGAGATCGGGCGGTTCATGAATAGAATGCCGTGCGTCAAGGCCACATCCGACGCGGCGTGTTCACCGCTCCACTTCTTGCGGTTGGGTTCGATGAGCTTCTCGGGAGCCGAGCCGGCGGCCGACGATTTCGAGTTGGCATAGCCTTCCGCAAACCCGACCTCCATGTCGGGTGCATTGTCCGCCGATCGGCCTTGGAAGGCCTCGCGCGTGTAGATCTCACTGAATACCTTCTCGCCGGTGTTCGGATCCGTCACTTGGAGCATCTTCTCGCGGATTTCCGCGAGCAGCGCATCGGCCTCCGCGGGATCGACCACGCCTTGGCCTTCGCGGCCCTTCAGGTTGAGATACACGCTGCCGAGCCCCAGGCCATAGGCCTTGCTCCGCGGCCAGTCGAAACCTTGTAGGTACCGCTCTTCGGTGAAGGCCGTGGCCGAATCCATCTTGCCCGTGACGGCCAGGTACCCGTTTCGCACGAGCCAAGTGTTGATGCTGAAGTCGTAACGTGAGCTATGGAAACCATGGTCCGACATAACCATAAGCAAGTCGCCATCTTTCAACGCGGCCATCACCTTCCCGACAATCTCGTCCATCTTCACGTACGTCTCTTCGAGCGCCCGGCCCCACTTCTTGGCGCCCTCCTCGGTGTACAGCGGATGCTTGGGATCGCGGAAGCGCCAGAACATGTGGCCCACGCGATCCGTGCCCGTCCAACCGGCGATGAGCAGGTCGAAGTCGCCACGCTCGAGTTCGTCAAGCATGAGCCGCTCGCGCCAGGCCATGGTCATACGTATATCATCGAGGAACAGGTCCTCGGGCATGTCGTCGCGCTCGAGCGCCTTGGTATCGAACGCCCAGCCGATGGTCTTGTAGAGACCATAGCGATCGGCCAACTCACCGGCGTACGCGTCCGGATGGCTGATGGGAACGTAGGGATCGCGCGGATGACACTGGAGGCACGTCATGTACAACCGCACCTTGTTGCCCGCCTCGAGCACATGGATCCGACTGATTCCCCGCACGGAGTACTTCGGCGACACGGCGAAGCTCCACTCAAACCAGTCCGACCACCCGTTCTCCTTAAGCGTCACCGACGCGCCCTGAATCTCGACGGTGACCGTGCGCCCTGCGCGATCCGCCGCAATTCCCATAGGTACTTCGAGGTACTCCTTCGTAATGGGGCTGCGGAAGCCGGGGATACTAACTGTGGCCTTGTCGCCTTCGAGTACAAGCGGCAGGCGAACGCCGCCGGCCACGTTCTCAACTTCCTGAATGGTCTCCGAAATGGCAAAGGAGGTCGTTTGCGTGCCCCGGAGGTCGGGCACATCCAAACCGCAGAGCTGGCACCCGTTCGGCAGATTGTCGGGCGGATAGGCATACGGCAGCTCGAGGATCTTGCAGCGCAGGCCGCGCTCGCTCGCCGTCGCCCAGAAGGCCTTGCCCTTCCGGAAGCTGACGAACTTGGCCCGGCTCTTCAAGGAGCCGTCCCCGTTGAGTTCAGGCTGCGTCGTCATGCCGAATCCCAGGCCCGGCATGTACGTCTCCGGCGTGCGCCGGAGGAAATCGAAGATACCGTGGTTTCCCGCCCACGTACACGAGGCAAAAGACGACCACGCCGTCGGCGACTGCGGCGGGTTGCTCGAACGCAAGCGGCTGTACGCCCCCGCCTGCTTGAGCTTGGCCAGGTTCGGCAGTTCCCCCGCGTCAAGCATGTGCTCGACAACCTCCGGCTTGACGCCGTCGAATCCCAATATGATCACCCGGCCACCCGTCTGCGCCGCACTCGTGGTGCCCACGACGGCCGCCGCAGCGGTTCCAGCCAAGAACTGTCGTCGTGTAAGACCATGTCCCGTCATTCCAGATACCCTTCCGATTCGTTTCCAACGGTAGTGTCGAGACCACGCAACGCATTAACCATAACAAAACAAGCCGGTTTTCTTCACCTATTCCTGGGTTTGCAGCACTCCAACACCGCAGGCTATGATTCCAAACGGCTCAGCCAATGGGACGAAAGGAAGATTCATGGTGCACGAGATGCGGCCGCGACGGGTGGGGGTGGTCATGGCCGGAGGCGCGGGTGAACGATTCTGGCCGCTATCACGTCGGCATCGCCCGAAGCAGTTGCTCCATCTCGTGGACGACCGGGAGAGTATGCTGGAAGGCGCCGTGCGCCGCATCGCGCCCTTGATCCCCCCCGAGCACGTGTACGTGGTCACGGGCGCTCACCTCGTGTCGTCGATTCGAGAAGCACGGATCGGCATTCCCGAGGTCAACGTCATCGCCGAGCCCTGCAAGCGCAACACCGCCGGATGCCTCGCCTACGCCGCAGCCCGTCTCATGGCGACCTACGGCGGCGACGGCGATGACCTCACCATGGCGGTGTTGACCGCCGACCACATCATCCGAGACGAGCCGCGCTTTCGAGAAGCCGTGCAGGCCGCCATGAACGCCGCCGAGGCCTGCGACGCACTCGCGACCCTCGGACTAAAACCGGAGCGGCCCGAAACGGGTTACGGCTATATCGAGGCCGAGTGCGACGACACGCCTTCAGCCGCGAACGGACCTCCCGGCGTCCGTAAGGTGAGGGCCTTCTGCGAGAAGCCGGATCGCGAACGGGCCGAGGCCTTCTGCCGTTCCGGCCGGCACTACTGGAATTCCGGCATGTTCTTCTGGCGCGTGGCCGTCTTCCTCGAGGAAATGGCTGCCGCAGCGCCGCACTTCGAGCGGGCGATCCGCGGCATGACCACCGCCCTCCGGGCCAATGACGAGGCCGAGGTGCGCCGCCTCTTCGAGGGGCTCGACGACATCGCTATCGACTACGCCTTGATGGAGCGCGCCCGCCACGTCGTGGTCGTACCCGCCGACTTCGGGTGGGACGATATCGGGACATGGGCCAAGCTCGATCGCGGACGGGCCCCGGACGCCGCCGGCAACGTTCTCGTCGGCGATCCGGTGGCGGTTGACTGCACGAACTCGTTCATCTATAACGATGCAGGAGCGCGGGTGGCCGTAGGTGTTGTCGGGGTGGTGGACACCGTAGTGATTGCGACCGAAGACGCGGTCTTGGTGGTTCCGAAGGATCGGGTTCAGGATGTGCGCGCCGTGGTAGAGGAACTCAAACGTCGTGATGCGCCGCAACGTTGACACCGTAGAAGGGGATTTGCGCTGCTGGCGCTCTCCGAAATGCCGCGTCGGTGGAACGAGGATTCTGCCTTCGGCAACCTGGGCAGCGCTGGTGCTGCTGGCGGGGACCATGTCGGCCTGCCACGAGCGCGAACCGCAGGAATTCACGGTGGGCGTACTCAGCAGCGATCCATGTCTGGGGCCGGCCTTCAACGGTTTTCGCCAAGCGCTGACCCAAGAGGACTACAGCAACCAGATCACCTATCTGTTCAATGAGACTTCGCCGACGGCGCCCGAGCCCCTGGACGTCGCCGCCCGCCAACTCGTTGCAGACCATGTGGATCTCATCCTCTCCTTGGGAACAACCGCCACCACTTGCGCCCAGAACGCCACCGTGTCGACGGAAATCCCTGTCGTCTTCGCAGTCATCGACGATCCGGTGGGCAGCGGGTTCGTGAAGTCCATTGCGGATCCCGCCGGCAACATCACCGGCGTGAGCTATCTTGGGCTCCAGGAACCGCCCCGGATGCAATGGCTCAAGCGGATCGTTCCCGGAACCCGACGCGTGTATATGCCCAGCCAGCCCGCGAGCTCGGGCACAGCCTTGTCGCTCCCCTTGGCGCGTCAGGCGGCGGCGGAACTCGGCATCGAACTCGTGGAGCGCGAAGTGGCGGACAACGACGCCCTCGACGACGCCATCCAATCGATTCCCGAAGAAGTGGACGCGATCTTCCTGCCGCCGGACTCCTTGCTCTGTTCGGCCATGGATCGGTGGGTAGCCGCCGCCGACGCCCGGCAGTTGCCGCTCTGTGTGCCAAACAATGTTCACGTTAGGAGAGGCGCATTACTGTCCTATGGATTCACCTTCTTTGATGCGGGCCGACAGGCCGCCCGTTTGGCCGACCAGATCCTGCGCGGCGCGCGGCCCGGCACTCTTCCGGTCGAAATACCGGAGTTCTTCCTCAGCATTAATCTGAAGACCGCCCGGGCACTTGGAATCGATATTCCAAACGGGATACTCTGTCAGGCGGCCGATATTGTTCGATAGCCCGTCGCAGATCGAGTGTGCGCATAACGTCGGTGAAGTCGAGGGGAATACTGAATGTCCGGTACGAGCATGGGTATGAGAGAGACTAGGCGAACCAGCATCCGCCGACGCCTGGCCATTGCGTTCTTTGGATTGACCGTGTGTCCGGTGTTGCTGTTGGCGGGAATTGTGGCCTGGCAAGGTTACCGTTTTCATCGGTCGCGAACGCTGGGGTTTCAGCAGGAACTGGCCAAGCGTGTGGCGAGCCAACTCCAGTCCTTCGTGGATGGACTGGAGGACGAGTTGAGCATGTTGGTCACGGTGTACGGCCTGCCCCATCTTCCCCACGATGAGCAAGAGCAACTGCTCTCCAGGCTGCTCGCTCATCAGAGCGCGTTCAACGAGATCGCGCTACTCGATGCCGACGGCCAGGAACAGGTGTATCTGGCACGGCTGCGGATCATCACGCCGGAAGAGCGACGCAGCCGCGCCGACGCGCCGGAGTTCCAGCGGCCCACGAGTATCGGCGTGACGTATTTCGGGCCCGTGCGATTCGACGAAACCACCGCCGAGCCATTGATAACCTTGGGAAAACCGCTGATGGATCTGCCCAGTGGCACGGTTCACGGCGTGCTCGTGGCTGAGGTGCGACTGAAACCGGTATGGGAACTGATCAAAGGCGTACACGTTCCCATAGGGGAGAGCGTGTTCATTGTCGATGCGCAGTCGCGCGTGGTGGCCCATTCGGATCCTTCGGTCGTGCGGCGCGGCACTACGTTTTCGCTTCCCAAAGACGCGGGCGTGTGCCCAGGCAGTGACGGAAGCTTCTACGAATTTGTCGCGTTCGACCGAGTAACCTTCGGCGGCCAGGTGTTCGCGGTCGTGGTCAAACGCAGCCTACGCAACGCCATGGCCGAGTACCTGTTCGTCAGCATGGTCTCCGCGGTGCTCGTGTTGCTGCTCACGCTCTTGATCGGACACATGGTCTCCGCGCACACGGCTCGGCGCATCTTGCGGCCCATCGAGGAACTCGCGGAGACGGCCAAGGCCATCCAGCAGGGGGATCTCTCGAAGCGGGCACGCGTACACCGGAGTGACGAGTTGGGCGACTTGGCCGGCGTTTTCAACAGTATGACCGCCCAGCTGCAAAATTCCCTCGAGTCACTCGAACAGGAAGTCTCCGACCGGACGCAAGCCGAAGATGCGTTGCGTTCGAGCGAGCATCGATACCGAACCTTGCTCGAGAACCTTCCTCAGCGCATCTTCCAGAAGGATCGCGACTCCGTGTTCCAGTCCTGCAATGCCGCCTTCGCGCACGAAATGGGCGTGGATCCCGAGGACATCCTCGGCAAGTCCGACTACGACTTCTATCCCAACGAATTGGCCCACAAATATCGTGCTGACGATCAGCGGATCATGCGCGAGGGCATCACCGAGGAGATCGAGGAACGCCATGTCCATCAGGGGGAAGAAAGCTACGTGCAGGTCGTGAAGACACCCCTCAAGGATCAGTCCGGCGAGGTCATCGGCCTCCTGGGCATCTTCTGGGATATCACGGAACGCAAGAAGGCCGAACAGGCGCTGCGCGAGAGTGAGGCGCGGTATCGTCTCCTCGCCGAAAACGTCTCGGACGTGATCTGGACGATGGACCTGGATCTCCGGTTCACCTACATCTCGCCGTCGGTCCGGGCCATGCAGGGATACACCGTCGAGGAGGCGATGGCGCGCGATATCAACGAGTATCTGGCGCCCGAGTCCCTCGCCCTGGTCAAGAAGACCTTCGAGATGGAAACCAAGCGCCACGAAATGAACCCGGCCGATGTCTCGGCGCCGAAGACGCTCGAGCTTCAGCAGCGATGCAAGGACGGCGCCATGATCTGGGCCGAGGTAACCGTGTCGTTTCTGCGAGACGACCAGAATCGGCCGGTGGGTATCCTGGGCGTCTCGCGCGATATCACCCAGCGCAAACACCTCCAAGGACAGATTCAACACACGCAGAAACTCGAGAGCCTCGGCGTCCTCGCGGGCGGCATCGCCCACGATTTCAACAACCTGTTGATGGGCATCCTCGGGAACGCCAGTCTCGCCCTGATGGAATTGGACCCCAAATCCAAGATCTACCGGAATGTCGAGCAGATTGAGACCGCCGGCATGCGCGCCGCCGAACTGGCCAAGCAGATGCTGGCCTACTCGGGCAAAGGCCGATTCGTGGTCGAGCCGATCTCCCTGTCGAGCCTCGTCGAGGAAATGGCGCACTTGCTCGAAGCCGCCATCTCCAAAAAGGCCGTGCTCAAGTACAACTTCGCTGAAAACCTCCCCGTCACGGAAGGCGACGCCACACAACTGCGCCAGGTCATCATGAACCTCATCACCAACGCGTCCGAGGCCCTCGAGGAGAAGAGCGGCGTCGTGTCGATCAGCACCGGCGTGATCGAGGCCGATCGATACTACCTCTCGACGACCTATGTCGACGACGACCTGCCTCCTGGTTTCTACGTGTACGTCGAGGTCTCGGACACGGGATGCGGCATGGACGAGGCCACGCAGCGCCGCCTGTTCGATCCCTTCTTCACGACGAAGTTCATGGGGCGGGGTCTCGGACTGGCCGCGGTGCTCGGGATCATCCGGGGGCACAATGGCGCCATCCGCGTGTACAGCGAGATCGGCCGAGGCAGTACATTCAAGGTGCTCTTCCCGGTATCACCAAGGAGCATCGATGCCCTCGTGGCCGATACGCGAAAAACCGACGACCAATGGCAAGGCAGCGGGACGATCCTCGTCGTGGACGACGAGCAGACCGTGCGCACGGTGGCAAAAATGATGCTTGAAAAGTTCGGATTCAACGTACTGACGGCCTGCGACGGCGCCGATGGCGTCGAGGTCTTCCGCGAGCATGCCGACGAAATCCGCCTCGTGCTCCTCGACATGACCATGCCTCGATTGAGCGGCGAGCAGGCCTTCGCCGAACTCCGCCGCATCCGGCCCGGCGTTCGGGTGGTGCTCTCGAGCGGCTACAACGAACAAGAGGCCACCAATCGGTTTGCCGGAAAGGGGTTGGCGGGTTTCCTACAGAAGCCCTATCAGCCCGTCACGCTCATGCAAAAGCTGCGCGAGGTATTAGAAAGAGCTTGAGGCCCGACGCCGCGCTCTAGAACATGGCGAGAAGCGATTCCAACATCGCGTTCGTCACGGATACCACGCGCGACGATGCCTCGAACGCCCGCTGGTACAGAATCATGTTGGTTACTTCCTCGTCCAGCGACACCCCCGAGACCTCCTGCCGGCGCTGCTCGAAGTCGTCCGCAAACGCCCGTTCAACCTGGAGCCGCTCGGTGTTGGAACGGGCCGCGATCCCGATCTGGACGATCGTGGACTCGTAGTACTGAGTCAACGTCGAGGTGTTGTTCTCAACGACGGCAACATCCAACACGGCGGCCATGGCCAGCGCGGCCTGATTATCCCCCGTCTCGGAAAGATCCACCGAGTATCCCGACGCCAGTAGACGCGGGTCGTCCGCAACGGCCGAGTTGATGGCGATGGACGCGGCATCGCGACCGGTGAAGAGACCGTTGACGCCCAGCGCCGTGAGGACACCGCTGGTATCGTTGGCAAAGCGCAACGTGTGACCCGCCTCGGCGCTCAACTCGAGTGACACCCCGTCGGCGCCCAATGAGGCGTCGATCCCGGCGATCCCGTTCAGGTCGCTGATAAATGACGCCAAGGTAGTCCCCGCGGTGACCGTGATCGACGTAGTCGTGGGCGAGTTCGAGGCATCATACACAACCACCTCGATCGTCCCGGCGGTGACGTCGAAGGGCAAGCCTGCGGCGATCAACGGATCGGTCGCGACCGACACGGGATTGGTGCTGCTCACCGTGCCGGACCACGCCACCAGACCGCGCCCCTGAGCGTGAATACGATTGATCTGCTCGATGAGCGTCGCGGCGATGGTATCGATGCGCTCCGTTACCGCCACAACCTCGGTATCGCGCATGCTCAGGGCCCCGTACAGCTCGCCGCTGCGGACCTCGACGAGGTGGCCGTTGTCGGCAAAGCGAACCTCAACGAGATCGGAACGTTCCGGATCGAGCGCGGGATTGCGGACCGCCTCGATCCTGCGGTACGTCGCGCCGCTCACCAGCAACTCGCCACCCACCAGCACGTCAAACTGACCGTCAGCCCGTTCGCGAATGGTGACGTTGATCAGGCCCGCGAGCTGGTCGGCCAATAGGTCGCGTTCATCGCGCATGTCGTTTGCTTCGGTACCGGTAGCCTCGATATCGTGAATGTGGTCGTTGAGATCGGCGATGCGTTCCGCAATCGCGTTGATCTCAGGAACCAGATTCCGGACCTCTTCGTTCGCGTTGGTGCGGAGAAGTTCCAAACGCTGATCGACTTCCCGAAGGGTCGCCGCAAGCGCCGATGCCTCCGAGACGACGGACTGGCGATACGGCTGGCTCTCCACGTTGGTGGCGAAGTCGTTCAGGGCGCTGAAGAATTGATTGATCTGGGAGGACAATCCGCTGTCGTCGGACTCATGAAACACGTCCTCAATGCTGCCGAAATACGACGCCCGGACCTCCGCGCTTCCCAGGTCGGGCATCTGTTGACGGTAGACCTGGTCCAGAAACGCGTCCCGAAGGCGTTCGACCGTCTGCACATCCACGCCACGGCCCAGAGCGCCGTAAGTACGGTAATTGGGATACCGCGACGCCAGGGAGACGCGCTGGCGCGAGAAGCCTTCCTTGTTCACATTGGCAATGTTGTGTCCCGCTACGTCCATCTGAATCTGGGCCGCCTGCATGCCCGACCGGGCGATATCCAGAGCGCTGAAGAGCGTTCCCACAAGGACCTCCCTTGCCTAAAGGCATTCTCCGGGCGCGAGTAGACACGCCCATTCACCGGATTCGTAAGCAAGCTCCGTTCCACAATATCGACGCCATGGCCAAGACCTTGAGAGCACGTCCGTTGCACCCGCTGCCCCCTAAGGTTGAGAGCGCGCCTCGGCAAACCTTGCCTCGCGCGCGGCAAATCGTGCAGCGCCAAGCTCTTGAACAGGGCCGATCCCGCGGAGCCGTGATGCCCCGCGGGGGACCTGAGTGAACGCCTTGGATGGGCAGAACCACAACGGCCCGACCTCGCCTACCCGCTCGTGAAGACAAGGACAAGCATCAAGATGAAGCTTGTATTTCGAGAGAGATTGTGGTATTACTTTCTCGATATTCGTAATACCATGCCGTCTTCACGGCGAGAAAGGCACACCCATGAATCGAACGGGATTCACTCTCATCGAGCTCTTGGTCGTCATCGCCATCATTGGCATTCTGGCTGCCATCTTGTTGCCCGCCCTTGCCCGAGCCCGTGAAGCCGCTCGCCGATCGAGCTGCGCCAACAACCTCAAACAGTTCAGTATCGTGTTCAAGATGTACACCGGCGAGAGCGCGGGCGGTCGATTCCCTTCGCTGCCACCCTTCGCCAATCCGGGCGGTGTGCCGGTGTTCGCGGCGCCGGATCCGGACGCGGTGTATCCGGAGTACTTGACGGACCTCGAGGTCGCCCGGTGTCCTTCGGACACAGGGGCCGACGGCGAGGGCACGAATGTGGCGGGCCGGATTCCGGACGGAGATCTCGACGCGCACCTGGCGGCGGCTCAGTCCGCAGATGACGCCGTCAGCACGAGGTATTTTCTGGCAGGTGTGCTCGGGCGTTCCTATTGGTACCACGGATTCGCCGTGAAGACCGTCGACGAATTCTACGGCATGTGGAACGCCACGGGCACCCAAGCCGTATCGGGCTCGGCCTCGCCCATGGGAATTGTTCCGGTCATGATGGCCGTGAATCTTAAGGATTGGGACACGGACCTCAACGTCAGCACCAAACTCGCCTGGACTGCCATCCTGGGTACCGGATTCGCGGGCGGCCCGCAGGCCCTCCGTCTCGTGGAAGGTATCGAGCGGCGGGCGATCACCGACGTGGCGGCACCGGGGGCGTCCGCCAAAGGTCAGAGCGAAATTGTGGTGATGTTCGACACTTTCGGCAACCCGACGGAGAATCGCTTGGTGGCCGGCGGGGTCGTGTTCAACCACCTGCCCGGCGGATGCAACGTGCTGTATATGGACGGGCACGTCGAGTTCCACAAGTATCCATCGAAGTTTCCCGTGATCACGGATGAAGAGCACAACTACGGCATCGTTCGCCAAGTCGGGCACTATGGGCTGCACTGAAGAACAGGTGAACGGAAGACGAGGAAAGCCACTCGCCCTCGGAGACTCAGGCGGCGTCCGCTCTCGCCTTCCGCAATGGATGGTTCGCCACTGCCTCGCGGCGGCGTGCCTCGTCGTAGCGCTGGCCATCCCGGCCTTCACCTCGTGTGCCAAGGCCCCCTCGATGGAGTTGGTCGCCGGGACGGCCGATCTCCGCGACGTCGTGGCGACGCTCACCGGTGACCCTGCCGGCGTTCAAGGCCTCATCCCGCCAGCCATGTGTCCCGGCCACTACGACATACGCCCGAGTGACATCCAGCGCGTGAAGCACGCCACCGCCTTGCTAATCCATCCTTGGCAACAAGACATGCCCAATGTCCGCCGCGTCGTCGAGACCGCGCAGGTCGATCCCGCCCGCATCCGTGTCGTGCCCGTCGAGGGCACCTTGATGGTTCCCGAGGTACGCCTCCAGGCCGTGGAGGCACTCGTGCCGATCCTGGGCGCGATCGTCCCCGCCAAGGCCGGGGCGATTCAGCAACGCGCCATGCAACTGAGCGCCGAAATCCAACGCATCGCCAACGCGCAACGGGCTCGACTCGAGGTCGCGCCCATCCATGGCGCGGCGGCGGTATGCAACGAGATGCAGGTCCCGTTAGCCCAGTGGGCCGGATTCTCCATCGCGGCCACCTTCGGCCGCTCGGAAGGACTCAGCGCGGCCCAGGTGGCCGAGGTAATCGACCGCGCCCGTCGGGCCGGCGCGATCTTGGTCATCGACAACCTGCAGAGCGGCGACACGCAGGTGGGCGCCATGGTCGCCCGCGAAATCGGCGTGCCGCATGTTGTATTATCCAATTTTACCGGCGGGTTGCCGGGCGCGGACTCCTGGTCGGAAACGATCGGGGAGAACGTGCGCCGGCTTGTCGAATCACTTCCAACGGGCCAGGAGACCGATGACGGATCCCATCATTGACATGACGGATGCGGCGGTTTCGTACCGCGAGCACGTGGCCCTCGAGGGCGTCTCGATGCGTGTCCATCGCGGCGAATTCGTGGGGGTCATCGGCCCAAACGGCGCCGGTAAGACCACGCTCCTCACCGTCGTCAACGGCCTGGGCCGGCTCGCCCGCGGCTCGGTGCGGGTGCTGGGCCTCGATCCGTTCAACGGATCCGGCCACCTCGTCCGCCGTCGCGTCGCCTACGTGGCCCAGGTCGAGCGTCTTGATCCGCGTCTGCCGATCTCGGTGCGCGAAACCGTCCAAGTGGGTCTCTGTGGCCGGGTCGGTTGGTTTCGACGGCCGAGTCGGGCCGATCGAGATCGCGTGGACGAGGCCCTCGACTGGGTCGGCGCCGCGCACCTCGCCGAACGCCCCATCGGACACCTGTCCGGCGGCGAGTATCAGCGCGTGGCCATTGCCCGGGCGTTGGTTCAGGACCCCGATATCTACCTCTTCGACGAGCCGACGGCCTCCATCGACCCCAAGGCTCAACGTGAGATTCTCGCCCTGATCCAGCGCGTTCACGCCCAACGCAAGACCACCGTGTTCCAGGTCACCCATGACCTCGGCGCGCTCGCCGAACGATGTCAGCGCCTTGTGCTCATGAAACAGGGGCACGTCTGGCGCGACGGACCTCGAGAGGCCCTGTTTCGGCCGGCACTCCTCCGTGATCTTTACGATGGCGAACTCGCCGCGCATGCCCGGGCCTGGGGGGCACTGTGCGGATGAGTTGGATGCTCTTGGCATCAGCGTCCGGCTTCTTCGCAGGCGTCGCCTGTGCCGTGGTGGGCGTCTTCGTCATCACGATGCACCTATCGTTCCTGGGCGTCTGTATCGCTCACGCCGCCTTCGCGGGCGCACTTATGGCGGTATGGCTCGGTTTCGATCCCCTCTTCGGCGCTCTGGCTTTCAGCCTGGGCGCGGCCGCGGCCATCGGCCCCTTGGCGGATCGCGGCGAGATCAACCCCGACACCTCCACCGGCATTGTCTTCTCGCTCATGCTTGGCCTGGCCTTCCTCTTTCTGGGCCTTACGCCCGGATCGCGCACCGAAGCCCTCGGCCTATTCTGGGGAAGCATCCTCACCGTAACGCCACGCGACGCCGCTATTCTGGCCGCCTCGGCAGCCGCCATCGTTGCCCTGTTGCTCCTGTTCTTCAAGGAGATTCAGGCCGTCCTGTGCCACCGCCACATTGCCCTCGCCGTCGGCATTCCCGCCACCCTCGTCTTCTACGGCATGCTTTTCGCCACCGGACTCACCATCGCCGTATCGCTGCGATGCATCGGCGGACTCCTCATCTACAGTCTCATCCTCAACCCGGCCGCCGCCGCCTTCCAGCTCACCTACCGGCTCAAACGCATGTTCATCCTCGCGGCCGCCTTCGGCGTGGCCTCGTGCTGGGCCGGCCTGGCCGCCTCCTACTTCTGGGACCTACCGGCCGGCGCGTCCATCGTCATCACATCATCCCTGCTATTTGCAGCCGCCACAGCGTTCTCTCCTAAGCGAAAGGTCAAGGCATGTCCACCCCTGAACACCGTGTCGTGAATCGGCGCATCCGCGACTTCTTCGACGGCCACGCCGCCCGGTGGGATGAGTGCATGTCGGCCGATCACACCGACCGCCTCGAGCGAATCCTCAACACGATTGACATCGAGCCCGGCCAGCGCGTCCTCGATGTCGGGGCCGGCAACGGCGTGCTCATCCCGCTACTCGAGCGGCGATTGGCCCCGCGTGGTACCGTAGTCTCCATCGACATCGCCGGTGGCATGTTGCTCGAGGCGCGCCGACGCTACCCCCGCGCCCTCCTCGCTCAAACGGACGTGTTGGACCTCTCCTTCGCACGGGAAGCCTTCGACTGGGTCTTGTGCAATAGCTGTTTCCCCCACTTCACCGACCCGGCGCGCGCCCTCGCCGAACTGACCTCCGCCCTCAAGGCCGGAGGCCAGTTGCTCGTCTGCCACACCCGCAGCCGCGAGGTCATCAACGAACACCATCGCCACGTCGGCGATGTCGTCGGAGGACACGAGATCCCCACCGACAACGCCATGCGCGCCCTTATGGCCGCGGCCGGACTGCAAACGAGCACCTCGCGTGACGACGAGGCCGGCTACTTCCTACTCGCCGACAAGGCACGGTGACGCGCCCGCACGCCGGCGTGACGCATCGGGCCGCGCTGATCCGTGGCCACCGTCATGGCCGAATCGGGGATCCGGTCGGCAGCAGAACTGAAGCCCTGTAGCGAACGCGCCGCGTTGACACGCCTGGGCGCAGTCGCTATGGTGAGTCGGCGCACGCGGACCGCAAGAGCGGACGACGCCGGGCAATCCGGAGCGCGAGAACCGCTTCGACAGGAGGCTTCATGGCGTTCGATATCGACCTCTCGAAATACCGGATCGTGGATCTCGCCCTCGAAGTGAGGCCCGGCCAGACGGCGCCGGATCGGCCGTATGAAGTCCGAGAGGGCCGCCTGGGCGACGGCACGTGGAAGTTCGATATTGTGAACACGCACACCCACGTCGGCACGCACGTCGAGTCGCCCTGGCACTTCTACGGAACCGGGAAAACGTGTACGGACTATCCCATCGAGAAATTCATGGGCGCGGCGCGTCTCTGCGGACTTGCGCCGGAATCGCCGGAAGCCTGGATCTCATGTGACATGCTCCGGGCCAAGCTCGATCCATACCAGGGCGCGTTCTCGATCCTGTTCCTCCGCAACGATAGCGCGACGCAGCCCCTACACGTGCACATGGATGGCGTGTCGTACTTGGCGGAGTTGGGACTGGACTTGCTCGTGTTCGAGTCCACGATCGAGTTCGGCCAAGGCATCGAGGATGGGCGGGCGTTTCACGATATCCTCATGAGCCGCGACACACTGTTCGTCGAGTTCCCGGCGAACGGGGCCGCTCTGGATCGCGACGCGTTCTTTGTGTTCGCCGTGCCGCTCAGGATCACCGGACTCGATTCGAGTCCGTGCCGCCTCTTCGCCATCCTGGATCGGTAATGTGGCTCAAGTTCCGGCGCGTTCCCGCCGATAGACTGGCTGGAACGCGAAGACACGGAGGTCAACGCCGATCGCGACACGGACGTCATGACAGTTGCACGGGAACGAATCGTTGGGGCGCTTATCCCGGCGCCACGCGACCAACGTTCGATCCCAAGCCTTTTTCTCCGGGAGTGCGCCATAGCCCTGCGGTATGGCGCCTTCTCTTTTTTCCCGTTCACGCCCGCCCGAGATCCTTCAGCCGCGGATACGCCGCCACGAGATGGGACGGCAACACGAATTCGGTCTTGCCAAGGCCCGCCGCTAGCTCGAAGGCGTTCACCACCGCCTGACCGCGATAGTGATTGTTCGTGATCACGTAGATCTCGACCGCGAGCTTGCGGATCTTCTCGACCTTCTCGATCCACGGCTTCAACTCGTCGCGCGTGTAGAGGTAATCGTAGCGCTCGTAGGGCTTGGCGTCGTCGCGGAACCAGTTGTCGTAGTTGCGGCCGTGGAATCGGACATAGGCCATTGGCGCCGTCACGTGGTCGGAGGGGCCAATCGAGTCGTTGAACACGGGCTGATCGATATTGCAGAAGGCCACTTTGCGCTGGCCAAGGCCATCGAGCATCTCGGGCCGATCCCACGACGCGTGCCGGATCTCGACGGCCAGCGAATAATCCGCGAAGGTCTCGACGATCCGCGCGAGCCACGTGCGGTTCTCGGGCGTTCGCTTGAAGCTCCACGGAAACTGGACGAGGAGCGCGCCGAGTTTGCCGGCCTCGACCAGCGGTGCCATACCGTCGACTACCTGCCGCGTTTCGACCGCCGACGGCCAGTCGCCGCGCTCGTGCGTGAATCGCTGCCAGAGCTTCATCGTGAACATGAACCGGGGATTCTCGGCCGTCTTCTGAAGCCACGAGGCGCAATGCCGCCAATTCGGCGGCCGGTAGAACGTTGAATCTACCTCGACGGTGTCGAAGAAGCCGGCGAGGTAGGTGAGCGCATGAAAACCGCGCGGCATGTCTGGTGGATACACGATTCCTTTCCAGTCCTCGTAGGACCATCCCGCCGGGCCGATGCGCACCATACCTCGCTCGATCATTCCCATGGCGGCATTATAGCCGGGCCTCGCCGCGGGTGAAACCGCTTCTTGGATCGGCGCACGGCGTCCATTACAATGCTCGCCAGAATCCCAATGCACTGAGGAGACGCTGTCCATTGAGCACGATCACCGTCCTAACGCTCGTACCGAACGCGGGCGATCGGCTGCGGCGCTGCCTCGCGAGCGTGGCCTGGGCCGACGACCTCTTCTGTGTGGTCGATCCGAAGACTACCGACGGCTCGGACGAGGTCGCGCGCCGCTTCACAAATCACGTCGTCGTGCACGAGTATGTCAACGCCGCCGCGCAACGCAACTGGGCGTTGCCGCAAATCGAGACGGAATGGACGCTCGTGCTCGACGCCGATGAATGGGTATCGGAAGAACTCGCGGAACGCATCCGTGCCATCCTCCGCGATCCGGCGAGTTGCGACGGCTACGACATCCGGCGGCTCTCCTACTTTCTCGGCAAGCTGATCCGCCATTGCGGCTGGCATCACGATTACAACATCCGCCTGTTCCGCACGCGCAAGAGCCACTACCTCGACCGCCGCGTGCACTCGAAAGTCATCGTGGACGGCCCCATGGGCCGCATCCACGAGCCGATGTATCACGACACGTACCGCGATTTCGACGAGTACTTCCGGACCTTCCAGCGATTCACGACCTGGAGCGCGCAGGACATGCACGAGCAGGGTCGGCACGCCCGGTGGATCGATCTGGTGTTCCGGCCTGTGGCGCGCTTCATCAAGATGTACATCATCCGCCTCGGCTTTCTCGACGGCTATCACGGCGCGGTGCTCTGCGGCCTATCGGCGTTCCACGTATTCACCAAATACGCCAAACTGTGGAATATCGAGCGTTTGAGCCGCCTCGCGCGTCAGGAAGGCAGCGGCGAGAAACCGTCCGGCCTCACGCCATGAGCGCTCTGAGGTGTTCGACGGCAGATTCGCCCAGCGCGCTCAGGTTGTAGCCACCCTCGAGCAACGACACGATACGTCCGCCAGCGAGGTCTTTCACGCGCCGCGTCATCGCGCCGAAGGTCTCGGACTCGAGTTCCTGGCCGCCCAGCGGATCCAGCCGATGCGCGTCGAATCCGCAGGAAATCAAGAGGAACTTCGGATCGAACGCACGCAACTCGGGCAAAACCTCCTCATCGATGGCCGTCAACCACTCCTTTGGTCCGTAGCCCACCTTCATGGGGATGTTGAGATTCGTATTGGCCGCGCCGCGCTCCTCCGCCCGCCCGGTGCCGGGATAGTGCGGATACTGGTGCAGGCTGACGTAATACACGCTCTTGTCTTCATAGAAGGCGTGCTGCGTGCCGTTGCCGTGGTGGACGTCCCAGTCGAGGATGGCCACGCGCTCGACGCCGGCCACATCGCGCAGCCACCGCGCGGCCACGGCGACATTGTTGAAAAGGCAGAAGCCCATGGCCCAGTCGCGCTCGGCGTGATGGCCCGGTGGCCGCACCACGCAGAAGACGTTGTCGAAGCGACTATCGAGCACGGCCTTGCAGGCATGAATCGCGCCGCCCGCGGCCAGCAGAGCGGCATGCCAAGACTCCGGCACCATCGGCGTGTCCGGATCCGGGTACGAACTGTTGTTCTCGCAGATCTTCTGGATGCTGACAATGTGTCGTTTCGAGTGGACGCGTTGGAGGTCTTCGATCTGGGCCGGTTCGATCTCGAGTCGCGGCGGATCGAGGGCCGCCTCTCGGAACGCGTCCAGGATAGCCGTGACTCGCGCAGGACGCTCCGGATGCCCCAGACCCGTGTCGTGCGCCAGCATCTCCTCGCGATATACGATCGCCGTGCGCGCCATTCAACCTTCCCTTCCCTTGCGGCGGATCCCGCTGCCACCGGCCCCGCCTCGGCGCCAAGGGAGTATTGCGCTTCCGGCGTGGCTTTTGCAACCGTTTCGCGCCCTTTGCTACGATGCATGCACTCGCCACCTGGAATCGGGCCGCCCGGCCGAGGGAGTCATGCCACAGTCCGGTACCGACATCACGACGCCCGAAGACGCTCACCGGAGCGTCATCATCCTCATGGTCGTCGCGATCATCGTGCTGGGCGCCGCGTTACGCCTCTACGGTCTTGCCGACAAGAGCATCTGGTACGACGAGGCTTCGACCATCGAGATGGCCAAGGTTACCTGGCCGCCGGTGCGTCTCGTACACCCAGACTACACCACGGACGCGCCCGGCATCATCATACTCACCCGGGCGTGGCGCGGGTTGCTCGGCCTCGTTTCGGATAGGACGGCCGGCGGAAAGGATTACGATTTCCTGCTCCGGCTCCTACCGTGCCTGGCCGGCATTGCCGGTATCGGCCTGACTTACCTGGCCGGCCGTGTCACGGCACGTGATCGCCGGGTCGCGTTGGCCGGTGCGTTCCTGTTCGCCATTTCGCCGTTCCAGATCTTCTACGCCCAGGAACTGCGCGCCTACTCGTGGCACGTCGTGTTCGCGACGTCCGCTTTCATCTTCATGGCGCTCGCCCTCGATACGAATCGGCTCGCCTATTGGATCGGATGGGTGCTCTGCTGCGTCGCCGGCATCTATAACCACTTCGTCATGGTGTGGATCATCATGGCATTCAACCTGTATTTCCTCGTCGGTATCCGGTGGCACTGGAACCGCCTCAAGGCGTGGATCCCGGCGAATCTCGCCATCATTGTCCTGTCGATTCCGGCGCTTTGGCTCGCCTTCTTCCTTTCGAGCAAGTTCGAGCAGGCGGGTGAGCAATGGTTTCCCAGGCCGGATCTGCGGATCGCCCTCATCACCATCAAGAACTTCTTTGCTGGCTATTCGCCGAACGCACACGTTTACCAACCGCTGCTGGTGTTGGCGCTCGTGCTGATGGCCGCGGGTGCCGTCGCGTTGCGCCGGAATCGCCGCGCACTGGCGTTGCTCGTCGTGGCCGGATTCGCGCCCATCGCCTTGACGGTGCTCTACTGGCGGACGACGCACTTCGCGTACTACACGCACCGGCTGATGATCTTCTCGGCGGTCCCGATCTATCTCCTCGTAGCCCAAGGCCTGTTCATCACACGACGCCGCGCGTGGGCGGCGGTGGCCTTGGTCGCGCTAGTCGCCCTTACGATGCCGCCACTCGCCGACCACTACGGCAACTGCATGCATCCATCCTGGGATCACCGGATCGCCGTCCGGCGGTTCATCGACAATCGCAACGCAGCGGCCTACATCGCCGACCATGCCGAGTTTGGCGACTACATTGCCCACAACACAACGTTCACCATGAATCCGTTCCGCTACTACCACGAGGATACCGATCTGGCGAACCGGGCTGTGGCATTCTCGGAAGAGGGGCGGCGCGGCGTCTACAAAGGCTTGCCGCACAAGGCGGTCTACGACTACCTCGGTCTCATTCCCGATCGCCTCGAGGTATCCCCGGGGTCCTCGCTGGGCATGTGGATAGTCACCTCGGGATGGGAGCCCTACGAGTACGAGCCGTCAGGTCCGCTCATGGTGGCTTGGCTCGACGCCCGCATGCTTCGTCTGCGCCGACAACCCTTCGATGGACTCACCGTGTTTCACTACCGGCTGGAGTTGCCTCCGATATCGCCTGCAAAGAGGGTGGTACTGGCCGATCACGGCGATTGGAATCTTCCGGCCTACTTCAGCATCGATTGCTCTTGGACAAGCCTAAACGGCGAATGGGTGCGAGCATTCCTGTCCTCGGGGGATGCGGTGTGCGACCGGAACGCGTCGGACTTGGTGTTGTCCTTCGACTATGCACGACTGACTACGGGCGAGGAGGATCCGGCCTTGCCCGGCACGCTGTGCACCGATGAGGCTTCCGGCGCGCGCCTGGCGGTGTCGTTTCCGACGGAGGCCGACGGCGACTTCGACTACCGGTTCGTCATCACCAACGGACCCGACGCCCACCGAATGGTCCAGTGTCGAATCCTCGAGTCGTGCGAGGCTATCGATCCCCTCGCCTTCACGGCCGAGTCTATCGAGTACGACGTGTGGCAACCGGCCTTCCAATACGACGCCGCGTCGCCCGCCGGCATGTCTGATGTGCCGGGCCTCGTGGCGAAACTGACCGCGGACTCGCCCGACGGCGCGGCCGCGTTCGCCGACGTATCGTTGGGCGCCGGCGACTATGATGTGTATGCGTGGATGATCGAGGCGGCCGACCCGCGAGGGATGTCGCGCGCCGAAGTGCACTTCGGTATTGAACGGATTCGTACCCGGCCGGCCAACCAAGCGATCAAAACGCTCGGAGCCACGGATGGATCCAATCCCGAGGGCCATACCGGCTGGAACTGGCATCGCGTGGGCGCCATCGACTGGCCCGGCGGCGCCGGCCGCCTCAGAATTGCCGCCCACAACACGGCCGGATTGGCCGAGGCCTACTTCGATCTCGGCCGTATTCTCTTCGTCCCTGCAGGGCAAGACTTCCAGCGCGAAACCTTCGACATCGAGTTAGCCCCCGGCGAGCGGCGCGTTATCGAGCGAAGGGCGCACATGGGCAAGCGTGACACGCTCCGCATCGACATCGAGGTTTTCGATCCGGCCACCCGCCGCCACCGCCGAATCAACGCGTACTGCCAGCGGCCGACCCCCACGCTGACAGCGCAGTGATGCAATCGGAGGAGGGCCTTCGCGCCAAGACTATGGACACGATGGACTGGGATGTGCGTAGCCCCTGTCGACCGCCTGAGGCCCTGGCGATCCCATGAATTCCATTCTTCTACTTCCCATGATTCCGGATCGATGCGCCCCCACCCTCTTCCCGAAAAAAGAGAAGCGCCATAACGAACCGTCATGGCGCACTCAAGGAGGTAAGAAATGGAACTGGCGCTAGACACCGGTGTAGGGATGAACACCCCAGCGCCCCATTTCCTGTCGACATCCGTGTCTACATCCACCGAGACATCCGTGTCCCGGCTCGCGACACAGTGGGGATGAACACCGCGTCGCACAGAACCTAGCTTTAACTTTCAGGACGTCCGTGTCATCGCTCGGGCCGCGACCTCCGTGTCTGAGCCGTACACTACATGTATCGGCCGTTACGGCGGAAACTTGAGTGCGTTCGGGCTCCGGCACGCGTCGGCGCAGGCCTTGCCTACTTGGCCGAGCCGACGGTATCGCGTGGCCCGGTGAAGCCCGGGCCGCCAGCGGCTACGTAGCCGTAGCTTGCACCGGACTCATCCGGACTCACCCAGAAAGCGTACAAACGGCCGGTACGCAAATGGAACCGGAATCGGATGGGCCGGCCCGCCAGCGACGACAGGTCGTCGAGGCCCTCCCAGCGCACGCGCGCGCAGGTCGTGTCGTCGCGCAAAGGCACGCACACGTCCGCCCCGCCGCCGGCTATCGGCTGACCCGTGGCATCGAGGAGTTCGACCCGGAGTTCGCCGTCCGGCGCGGCCACATTGACAAACAGGTGCCGGCCCTTGAACGTCACGGGACGCGTGGTCAGCGAACCGGCCTCCGCACCGGCGTCCATCGAAGCGAATCCATCGCGGCGGAGCGTGGCCAGGCCGGTGCTGCACACGCCGGAAGACGGCGAGCCCTGAACGCCGGCCCGGCCACTGACGTAGAAGTACAGTTGGTCGCCCACCACGAGACATCCCCCGCCGGCCGACTGCACATTACCCCAGTTCCAGTCGCCGTAGTGCTCGGAGACGGGAACAAAGGGCGTACAGGTGGGCCGCTGCCAATGGAATCCGTCGCGGCTGTAGCCGAGGCACACCTCGTTCGGTTTGGCGCGATCCTGGGGCTGTCCGCGCCAGATCGAGAACAGGCCGAGCAGAATACTCTCGTAGGCCACCGCGTCGAGGTTGTAGAGCTCGCATGGCGTCTTGAGCTCATCGCGCATGGCGTCCCGGTCGTCGGCGCCGATCCAGAACGGCGGCTGGCCTGCGCTCCACTTGGCCGCTTCGAGCACATCGGCGTGCTCCCAGTACCGGCGCATGCGTCCGATGCTGTCGCTCTTGTACTCGCGGATGCTGTATACCCAGACGTTGCGGAAAGGATTGTAGAACGCCGTGCTGCGATCACCCATGGGGCCGCTGATACCGGCGCGCTCGCCCCAGTGGATACCGTCCGCCGAGAAGAAGATCTCGAGGGCGCGGTGGCCCGCCGCACGGGTGCTGATGAAGAGGACATAACGGCGATTGGGATCCTTGGCGTCGAGATCGATCCATACCGTGCTCGAATCGCGCGCGTCCGTATGGACAACGTTCGTGCCCGGCACCACATCGAGCTCGGGCTTTTCCCAGTGAATGCCGTCCTTCGATGTGGCGTAGCACGTTGACTTGCAGTAGCCGCCCATGTACCACATCTTGAACAGGCCGTCGGCGGGATCGAACCAGACACCGTCGCTGAACACCATGGCCGTCGGCGCGGGCTTGTCCTGCGAAACCGTGTCCGATTCCCAGGGCTTGTCGGGCGCGAGCACCGGATTGCCGTCGATGTACTCGGCCGCGTGGTACGTGCGTTCGAGCGAGGTCTCGGCAATGAGGAAATCGTCGACGAACAACTGCCGGCCCACGTCGATAGGAATCACGTCGGGCGGCGCGTCGAGGTAAGGAAGCGCCATAGGCGCCCGCGTCGGCTCGCGGTCGGCCGGCGGCCAGGCGGCCGGCAATCGGATGCCGTTATACAGCGTTTCGCCGGACTCCGCCCGCGCGGACGGTCCCGCAAGGCCGAGCATGACGAGCAACAACACAACCAGCACACATGACATGAACGAATGGAAGGTGATGGCACTAGCAGACATGGCACGTCCTCCCTTGGCCGCCGCTGAAAAAGATGTCCGTGGCGCATTGTACCACGCCCGACTTGCCACGGATCACGGCGTATCGGTTAGAGTATCCGTGAGCGGTCGCTTCTTTGAGACGGTTCTTGACCGCATGAAGAAGGGAGGGCCGTATGCGAACCGGTGTTTTGAGACCAGCCGCGCTGGCGGCAGCCTTGCTCATGACCGGTTGTGCCGCGAACCGGATTGTGCAACCGCCGATAGGATCGACGATGAACGCCACAGGTTTTCTCACCAAGAGCGTCCAAATCGAGGGCGAGACGTACGTGTACAGCGTCTACGTGCCGCTCGGCTACGATCCGGCGCGTGCGTGGCCGCTGATCCTGTTCTTGCACGGCGTCGGCGAGCGTGGCCGCGATGGCCTGCTTCAAACCGACGTCGGCATCGCCCACGCCATCCGCAAGTACCCGGATCGCTTTCCGTGCATCGTGGTGATACCGCAATGTCCCGAAACGTGCTGGTGGAACAAGGCCTTCGCACTTGTGGACGCGACGCTGGCGCGCACGCGCGAAGCGTACAACGTGGACGCGGATCGGCTGTACCTTACCGGTTTGTCGATGGGCGGATTCGGCACCTGGGCATACGCCGGCGCGCATCCCGACCTGTTCGCGGCGCTCGTTCCGATCTGCGGCGGCGGCAAGCCGGAGGATGCGGCGCGCCTGGCCCATCTGCCCATATGGGCATTTCACGGCGACGCCGATTCCACCGTAAGTCCCAAAATGTCGCGCCGGATGGTCGAGGCGGTTCGAGCGGCGGGCGGCGACGCGCGCTACACGGAGTATCCCGGCGTCGGCCACAATTCATGGGATGCGGCTTATGGCGATCCGGAGTTGCTGAACTGGTTGCTCGAACAGCGGCGGCGGTAAGTTGCCGGACCGCCCTGCAGGGGCTCGTGTGCATCGAGTACGTATAAGCACGTTGGTGGCGGCCTTGCTCGTGATCGGGTCCATGCCGGCCGGAGCGGTGCGGTTGATCGCCTGCACGACGACCTTCTCCGCGATGCGCGAAGCCTGCCGCGTCTACCTCCACAGCGTCGACTTGGGTTCGGGCCTCGGCGTGTTGCCCGGTGGAGAACGGCTGCCGGGACGTCGAACGGTAACGCCGGTGCTACTCACGCCCGACGGGACGGGAGCCATGGTGGCCACGCGCGAGCCGGTGCGCTTTGCCGGCCCCTCCCGCGAGTCGGAGGTATACGTCCGAGGGTTTCTGACGGCCCCTCTCCGAGGCGATCCGTCCGCCGCGTGGATGGTGGAACAGGGCCTAGACGTGGTCGATGCCGCGTTCGTGGGCGACGCCCTCGTCGTGCTGTACCGACGCGGCGGTGCGCCATCCCACGCTTCGAGCCGACTCGACATCTGCGGTCGCGCCGTTCCGCCGGGCCTAGCCATTCATCCGGCCTCCAGCTCAGCCGAGTTCGACGGCGACCCCGTGGCTCTTGCGGCTATCCCGGAGAGCGGGCACCTGGTCGTATTGACCACAGGCTCCTCGGGCCTGGGCGCCGTCTTGCATACCCTCGAGCTCGTCGGCGACACGCTCCGCCCGCTCTCTGAACAGTCCATCGAGCAGGGCGATCCCCTCGCCGCCCGCCCATCGGGTCTGGCCGCAAGCGGCGACGGCCGGTTCCTGTTCGTTCTGACGTCCGGATACGCCATCGCGCGTTCTTCCGGACAGGGGACCTCGTGCCTGCGCGCCTTCGAAGCGCACTCCGGCATGGCCGTCGGCGAGGCAGTCGACGTACCCGGCCTGGCCAACGCCGCCGATCGGCCCCTGTGCCCGGAGGGCGCGCGGGGGTGTTGGGTGGCTACCCGGGCGCACGGCGCAGGATTTGCCTACGCCACCCGTGCGCGGGCCACGCAGTCCGGCCTAATAGAGGATGCACTCATCCCGCTGACGGGCGTCTCGGAGCGGATACGGCTCGCAGCCGCCTTCGACGCGGGCGGCCGGAGCGCCGCCGCCGTCGGGCCCCGGCTCGAGATTTGGCACGACGGCGTTCGACGCGACCAAGGACGGACCTTCGACACGGCGATCCACACCATCGACTGGGCCGCCGAAGGCCTCATCGTCGGCGAGGGAAACCGCCTGCATCTTATCGATCCGGCAACGTTCGAAATCGTGGAAACCGCGTCTTTGCAGACCGGCTTCGTGTCGGACGTAGCCGTCGTTCCCTCACCCTCGCTGCCGGCTCCCGATCCGGACGGTGACGGATTGGCTCCTCTCTTCGAGCTGAACGCCGGGACCTCGCCGGCCTCCGCCGACACGGACGACGACGGAATCCCCGACGGCGCCGATCCCGAGCCGACGATTCCCTCGCCTCGCCTGGCCGTTCCGCCAAGCGTCACGTTCCGAGCCGAAGCCGTGGGCCGCGAACTCCGCGCGTTCCTCTTCGATTCACCCCATGGCGAGTCATCGACGTGGAGCATCCGGTTCGATGCCTCGGCCATGCCTTGGCTGGTGCTCCATCCATCAAGCGGTATCGGACTGCCCGCGATCGTGTATATGGGCGTCGATCCCATCCGATACTCGGGCGTCAGCACCTCGGGCATACTCACGGTGGCGCTGAATGGCGTCGATCCCTCCGTGGCCGCGGCGGGAAGTCCGGCGGCGGTACGGGTGCGCATCGCGTCGGGCCAGCCGGGCATCCGTCGCGTCTTGTGGTTGTGGGGCGATCCCGAGGCGCGCCCCGTGAGGGCCGACGACGATCCGCACCGCCTTCGCGGCCTGGTTGATCTCCTCGCCGCACCGCCCAACTTCTATGCCTATCGCGAGGCTAACGGACCCTTTATGGAATCCCTCGACGACTACGCCCTCGTCATTCTCACGGCCACAGCGGCCGCGCGCGGGGCACTCACACGGACCGATATGCTCGACTACGTAGCCGAGGGCGGCGCCCTCCTCTTTTTGGGCGCCCACCTCCCGGCCGAGGATGGCAGCACGCTTCGCCGATGGCTGGCGCCCCTGGGCGCGCAGGTGGATACCGCCGAGCGCGTCGAGGGCGATTTCGCCGTAACCGGAGACGCCATCCTGAGCCGGTTCTGGGGAGAGCAGGCCATCCGCGACGGCTGCGTGCTGCGGGCCGAGCCCGAGGACGTGCTCGTGCCAGCGGAGACCCCCGAAGGCGCTGCCATTCTTGTGGCTAAGCGATATGGATACGGACGCGCCGTTCTCCTGGCTGCGGCCACGCCCCTGGAATCCTCCGCCTTGCGCCGCGATGACAATCGCCGATGGGCCCGCGACCTCATCTCCTGGTTGAGTCAGGCCGGGCACGACGTCGAGGACAAGGATGGTGACGGGCTGGTCGACGAACTCGAGGATCGCAACGGAAACCGTGCCTGGGACCCCGGTGAAACGTGCCACATCCTGCCGGACAGCGATGGCGATGGCGTGCCGGACGGACTCGAGGATCGCAACCGCAACGGCCTGGTGGACGAAGACGAAACGAATCCGCTCAATCCCGACTCGGATTTCGACGGCATTCCCGACGGCGCCGACGCGCAGCCCCTGCCGGCCGCCGGCGCGCCGCAAGTCACTCGCGTCGAGCCGGACTCGGGGCCCGCCGAGGGCGGAACGCCCGTGTCTGTCCTAGGTCGAAACCTCCGCCCGGACACCTGGGTGTGGTTTGGCGATCGCGTGGCCCGCAAACTCCGCTACCTCGATTCCGAGCGTGTCCTCGTCGAGGCGCCGGAATACGACCACGCCGACGGCGGCCTCGTTTCGGTCTCGGCCACGGACACGCAGACACGACTGACCGGCGGCTTGCCCGAAGGTTTCCGCTACACACCGCGTAGCCGGCTCCAGATCGACGCGCGCGTCACGACGCCCGTCCCGGTGCGTCCCGGCGAAACCGAGGGAAGCATATCCTTCCACCTCGCGGGCGGACCAGACGCTACGCTCGGCGAGGCCGTGTGGCTGCTCCGGGCCGAACCGACGGGAGGATTCACCTGGGGCACGCCGGCCGCCACCGCCGACGCCACCGCCAAGGGCCGGCACGTCGTATGGGGCAACATCCCAGCCGACTTCCCTGCCGGCACGTTGTGGGTCTCCGTGTCCGGCGGCACAGGGCCCGGACCGTTACTCTCGATTCCCTGGACGCTGACGGGGGATCCAACATCGGTGGAAACCCTCCGGTTCGTGGTCGAGCGACCCCGCGTGTCGGCGGCCAACGGGGCGTCACTCGATGCCGAGATCCGAGGCGCCGAGGTGAATCCTGGCGAGGCCGGAGGCCGGCTGCGTCGCGCACGGCCCGCACCATAGTCTCGAAGCCTAAGCCCCCGTTCCGGGTCTACTCGAACACGATCATCACGTGGCCCTCGGTGGTTGTAACCCTCGTATGGGCGCGACCCTCGACGTACTGGAAACGCAGATCAGCGCCGGCAGGCGCGAGGAACACACGCCTGGGCGCACGTTCGAGCTTCACGGAAAGCGGCATGTCGACGAGCGGAAACGCATCCTCGATGATCTCGGGATTGCCGGAGGTCGTCCGCCGCGCCGGATAGAAACTGATCAGGTGGAGAATGGTTCGGCGACCCTTGCGCACCACCGTAGTCTCGAGATGGCCGGGGCCGCCGTCGCGAATCAACGGCTCAGGCACAAGGCGCTCAATGCAGTTGCCGAGGAGTTGGCGGTAGGCGAGGCTGGCATGGTTGCCGTAGGCCGTGAAGATGGGCACGGCGAAGGTCATCGCCTTGCCGTTCTGCACCACGGCGGCATACCGCGACAGCTTGTCGGGCGGTGTCTGACCGTGCGAGCAGAAGTGCTCGTAGGTGCGCTCGAAGTACGGCTCGACGACGCGGCACAGCGCCGTAGCGCCCTTACGCGGCGTCATCCGAAAGCCGCGCTCGTACATGACGTGATCGATCTCGGCCAGGCCGCGTGCGACGGATTTCGCCGGACGCAAGTAGGTCACCGAATAGGGCGACAGACCATGCGCCGCGATGCCGAGCCGGTCGAGCACGGGACGACCGGCCTCGTTGAGGGCCGCGTCACCGGAGAGGAGGACGGCCGCGCCGGCATCGAGCACCGCATCGAGTTTCGTCTTGAGCACCCCATCGATCCGGATCGATTCCGGCACGATGATCAGCTCGTAGCCGCCGAGGTCCGCCGAGGCCGGTAGCAGATCGAACTGATGCCGCAACTGCTGGAGCGCGCGGACGACGCCGAGGCCGTCCGGGCCGGCATGATCCCCGCGTTCGGGATCGATGATCACGGCGATCTGGCTGAGCAGCGTCCCGCCAACGACCCACGGCTCGCAGTCCTTGATGTGTTTGTATGCCCTGCCGATGAGTTCATACGTGGCCTTGTCCGGCTTTCCGCGTGGATGAAGTTGGTCGCCGATGCCGTTGGTGATGCCGAGGCTGAGGATGCTCGCGGTTTCGTAGCACAGCGCCGCCTCCGGCTTGAGTCCGTTGAAATCGCCCCAGCTCTTGTGAAACCGGCCGGTGTGGCTGAGGGTCGGCAGGCCGAAGGGCCGCACGAACCGCGCCACATACGGAAAATAGGCATAACCCCAGCCGCCGGTGGGAAGGCATTCGATCTCGACGTGGCGCAGGAACCTCTTCTCGACGTGAAGATTGGTCTTGGGTCGGCTGTTGTACCAGATACGGACGCGGCCGTGGCCTTTGTGCGCGCGGTCGATCATGCCGTTGAACCGCGTCATGTAGCGATGGGCCACTTCACGCGCGTACCGCGCCCGATCCGCCTCGTCGGCGGGATCGTAGCCGTGCCGGCGCATACCGTCGATGGCCCACTTCGAGCAGCTCGGCTGATCCCAACACATATCGAGGAAAAAGCCGTCCGCGGGCGCGAACTTGTCGAGGATCTCGGCGAGTTGCTCCGCGAAATAGTCCTGGTAGGGACTCGACATGTCCATGATCTGCCAACCGGCGCCGAGAGGGCCACCTTGATTCACCTGCCGGCCGTCGGCATCGAGGGCCATCCATTCCGGATGGGTGTTGGCCGCATACTCATCGCACTGGACGCTGATGTAGATCGGCGCGCCGATGCCTTTCCGATGCAAGGCCTCGATCTGGCTACCGAGCAAGTCAAGACGGCGCGCCAGGCCCGGATGGCGTTCCGGTCGATTTGTGTCGTAATAGAGGTGACCGTGGTGACACTTCGCAAACAGCGTCACACTGTCCACGTATGCATCGGCGAAGGTCTGCGCGAATGCCTCCGCGTCGAAGTCCTTGCCGACGTCCGGAATGGCCGGCCCGGTGTGGAAGTCCAAGTGGATCATACGCAACGGAAACGGACGTGACATCGCAGGGGTCTCCTGATCGGTAGCGTTCCTTCGCGATTTCCGACGCGCGGCGCCTAAGGCGCGCCGTTCAACACCTCGGGATTGAGCAAATCCATATTGCGGAAGTCGCCTTGGGTGGCGCAAGAGAGATTGTGGAACACGCGGTCGGCCACGCGGTCGCATGCCTCGTGCGTGCTACTACCGACGTGCGGCGTCATGATCACGTTCGGCAGGGCCCGCAGGTCCTCGCCAATTCCCGCAGGCGCGTAGGGCTCGCGTTCGAACACGTCCAGCGCCGCCCCGGCCAGGGCATCCGAATGGAGCGCCTTGACCAGGGCCCGCTCGTCGACGACAGCCCCGCGCGCCGTGTTGATGAGCCAGGCCCGAGGCCGCATCCACGCCAAGCGCTCCGCGTTGATGAAGTGCGCCGTCTCCGCAATGCTCGGAATGTGCAGCGAAACGAAGTCGGCGTCCTTCACGGCCTCGCGGAAATCGCACGTGATCGCCTCGAAGCCGTAGGCCTGCTTCATCGCCTTGATGTCGCACGGATGGACCTTACAGCCCGTGACGCGCATGCCCAGGCCGACAGAGGCGATCCGCGCCACACGACAGCCGATGGCGCCACAGCCGATGACCGCGAGCCGTTTTCCCCGCAACTCGACACCGAGCTGCGGTGTCCAAGCCCCGCCGCGCACGGCGCGATCATGGGCCGATAGTGCCTTAGCGGCGCACAGGATTAGGGTGATGGCGTGCTCGGCCACTGAATCGTCGAGGACACCCGGCGTGTTGGTACATAGGAGCCCGCGCGCCGTCGCCTTGGCCATGTCGAGGCCGTCAAACCCGACGCCAAACCGTGCCACCACACCGCCTTCTTCCAGGGCGTCATACAGCGGGCCCCCATAGCGCTCGACGCCGAGCACGACGTGGCGGGCACCGCTTTTTCGCACGGCGGCCGCCAACCGCGCCTCGGAGATAGGCGCCCGAAGACAGTTGAAGCCCCGCACGGCGGCCTTGCGGAACTTCTCGGCCGCCTTGTCGTACTCCGGTTGCGTTACCGCGACGACGATGCCCATTGCCGCCTTCCGTGAAACGATGGCCCGGATCCTCCATCATTGTACACCACAACCCCCCCGGGCACCGCCCGGGACACAAAGCAGCCGTTTCGGAAGATCGGGTTTTCCTTCGAGACGGCGCTGTGCTACGGTAACGGACGAGGGTTCGCCGGTAGGCGATCCGATTCTGAAGGCCGCTTGTCGCAACTCGGAAAGGCGGGGTGAGGTATGGAACGTATGCTGAAGAGGGCCGTGACGGTCTTGTTCGCCTCATGCGTGGTTTCCAGCTCCGCACTGGCGCAGCCGAGCCCGCCGGCGGGTGGAGTGAGTCGCCTCACGCTCAAGAGCAAGACGCTTCTCGATGAGATGTCGCCGCTATCCGGCGCGATCTACGAGAAGTCTACCGGCATCGAGATGATCAAGCACGGCGCGTACTCGGCCGACAACGGCCACACGTGGGAGACGGTCGCAGTCACGCCCGATTTCGCCCGGGACCTGCCCTACGGCTTCCGTCGGGAGCCCCATACACCGTGGCGCGATCCCGTCAACGGCAACATCCTGGTCCTGTTCAATTGCATGGACACGCCGGAGAAGGATCCCCACGCGCACGAGCCGAATTGGCAATGGTACTGGTATTACCTGCGATACCGCGTGTCCACGGACGGCGGCCGGACGTATCTGTTCGACGAGCCGATTGTGCAGCAGGGCGAGGCGTACTCGGCCCAGCATCCCCTCGACGGCGTATATATCGGCAAGAACTGCTTCTTTCTCGGCGATTCGGGCTGCCGGCCGCTGCGCACGCGGGAAGGCACGGTGCTGGTACCCATGCAGATGCCGCCGCTCGATCCCAAGGGCGAGGGTTTCTACAATCCCGGCGGCGGTTGGTACTGGCTCGATAGCGTGATCCTCATCGGCCGCTGGACGGCGGATCATCACCTCGCGTGGGAGGTCTCCGAGCCCATCCAGGGCGATGGCGACCGCACCTCGCGGGGACTCTATGAGCCGACGCTGGCCCAGCTCCCGGACGGCCGGATTCTGTGCGTGATGCGCGGCAGCAACGGTGGCCCGCGCGACGCCTCGTGCGCATGGCCGAGCCACAAATGGGTCTGCCTGTCCGAGGATGGCGGCCACACCTGGAGCAAACCCGAGCCCTGGACCTACGTCGACGGCGAGCCGTTCTTCTCGCCCGCGTCGATGTCCGAGTTGTTCGCCCACTCGAACGGGCGCATCTACTGGATAGGCAACCTGAGCGAGACCAACTGCCAAGCCAACCATCCGCGCTGGCCGCTCATGATCGGCGAGGTCGACCGTGACACGGGCCGGCTCATCCGCGACACGGTGCTGACCATCGACACCAAACAGGTCGACGAGGAGGACGTCAACCTCTCCCATTGGCACTGCTTCGAGGATCGCGAGGCCGGGGACATCGTTTTGCCCATGGCGCGTGCCAGTAAGGACTACAAGAGCCGACATCCCGTGGTCTACACCATCCGCGTCGAGCAGCCATAATCACCGCGTTGTCAAGCCCCGTTCCTGATGTGCGCCAATCGGCGCAATCTGCGGACCAAGAAGAGGAACACGAGGTCCGAGCCGCAGATAAGGGCATCACACAACCACTGAATGCACGGCATCCACGGAACCTCGCGCTGTCTGGATCGGTGTCGTTCAGTGCGATCGTGGTCGGAGAGGATTCGTGTGCGAGGCTGCGAACGCCTCTCCTCTTCTGGCTCCATAGCGCGCTGGCAATGAATGCAAAGAAGCCTGCAGCCGGCCATCCTTGCGGGCCCCCATATGTTGTCTGCGCTGTGGGAAATGTGCGAGAAGTCTTCGCAGGAAGCAACGATTCTTGGATATCGTGGCGCCGAGCTCACCCTCCCGTCGCACGGGCAATCACAAAGTCTACGAGTTCCTGGCATTGAAACCAGCCGGGCCACATGTTGTGGCCTTGTCCCTCGATGACCACGAGCTTCATCGAGCCGCCGTGCCGCTCATACTCGTGCGCCAACGCGGCGGAATTCGCCTCGATGGGCACGGTCGTGTCGCTGTCGCCATGGATGTGGAATATCGGGACCTGCGCTTTGGCCAGCGGCTCGACGCGGCTCACGGGATTGTGCGCGCCAAGTTGGTCCGTGAGTTGTTGCTCGGTCATCTCGTAAGCACTGCACGCCGTTCCGATGCCGGGATAGCTTCGGAGGTCGCAGACGGGATAGATACCCGCAATGCCGGCGACGCACTCGGGATGCTCGACGGCCCAATTGTTGAGCATCAGTCCGCCGCGACTTCTCGCGAGGAGACACGGTCTCCCCGCCATGCCGCGCTTGTGGACAAGCTCCTCGTAGAGTGCCGTGAAGAGGGCCCGCCCTTGAGGACTGCCATACGATTCGCCCACATCGATACCGGCAATGGCGACGCCGGCCTCGGTAAACCGCTCGAACATCCATTGTTCCTCGGGGCCCGGATATGCGGCGAGAGTCGGGGCATACCAAACCCAGGGCGTCGGATCGGCATGCTGCTTCGGCATAATCAGAAACGCCGTATGGCCGCGCACGCTGAAAACCTCGCCCGGCATCGGCAGGTTCTTCGAGGGCGGTTCTGCGGCCAGGTTCTCGACAGCCATGGTGTCCGCGGGCACGACGATGACATCAAAGGCGAGCACGTCGCGGTGTTCGGGCCAGATCCGGGACCACGGCCGGAGCGAAATCGCGGGCGCCGACTGGATGGCAGCGTCAAGCTCAGTCCCGTCAATGTCCGTACTGGGCAGCGAGACTGTGTCGAATTCGTGCGGATTGCGGCCGGGGAACCCGAGCTGTCCCGATGCGTCGATCGTGGCCAGAATGGTCAATCGGCCCGATGTTGACTTCGGCATCGTCGCGGACAGAATCCGCGGCCCCGTGAGAACGGAAACGTCGCGGAATCGGGCGGTCTCGCCGGCTTTCGGCACAATCTTCTGGAAACGGCGGCCTTCCAGCGTCAATCCGGTGTCCAGCGTAACGACCAGACTCTCGCCGGCCCGAAACGTGCGGTCGACACGCAAGTAGCCGTCGTCAATAACGGGCGTAATGTCCTCGCCGGCCATGCTGACCTGTTTGACGCCGAACGCCCAGTCAGGCACGTGGAGCCACAGCGTGGTTGGTGCGTCGAGACTGCCTTCTTCGGGGGCAAGTGACACGTAGATGCACGCCTCGCCGTTCCAGGTGTCCATGCTGGTCGTTACGGCCACACGCCAGTCCCGTCCGCCGGCTTTGACGGACGACGTGAAGTCGAAGGGAAGACTCACGTAGACGCCTCGCTCCGATCCGACGGCCAGATAGGACTTGAGGAAGTGCAGCGCCAACGGGCCGGCGAAGCAGCAGCAATAGTCGGCCTCCAATGACCCGATAGCGGAGATCGGCCCGGCATCGGCGTCGCCGTCGAAGTACAGGTCGCCGTAGCCACCGGTATCGCACTGGCTGACGGGATACTGGTTGTGTAGCAGGCGGTCGGCGATGTCGAGATACCGGGTATCGCCAGTGAACCGCCACAGGTCGAGACAGAACCGCAGCCAGTCGGCCTCGCTACACGTCTCGCCGGCTCGGTAGAAGACGCGCCATTGCTCGCCGATACCGCCGATGGGCCAGACGAAACCTCCGGCGACGGCCGCGTCCCATTTTGCCTTGGCCCGCTCCAGATAGCTGGAATCGCCGGTGATCTCGTAGAGTTGCAGGATTCCCCGCCACGCGGAGAGATTGCCGTGGCTGTGATCGTTCGGCAGGGCATCGAACTTCGTGAAGAACTCCGCCATCCGTTGCGCCTGCTCCAAGTACCGGCCATCCTCGGTCGCGCGATACAGCATGGCCAGACCTTCGATGGCCGGGAAGTAGTCGCAGGTGTAGCTGTGGCCCCACGTGCCGCTGGCGCGATACTCGGCTTCGCGCTCCGGGCTGCAGAGCTGAGCCGCCGTGGCGACGTAGAAATCGCCCAGCCGTTTGGCCGCTGCGAGCACTTCCGGATCGCCGCATTCCTGCGCGCAGGCGATCAGGCCGACCAGGAGTCGGGCATTGCCCCAGAGCAAGCAGAGCGGCGGGGAATCCTCGACCAATTCTTGGGCAAGATCGATATCCACACCGAAATGGCCATCCGCTTTCTGGAACTGCGAGTTACGATCACGCGCTATCGCCGCCAGTACCGGTGCGAGCGTGGGCGGTGACGGATGGCCGGGGGGGCTGGTCAGCATGGCCAGTTCGATGAAGCGGCCGGAGACATCGCCACTGAAGTTCGTGTATCGGCGATCCACCTCGAACGACAGGTCGGCCATGATCCACTCGACGGTGTAGGGCACCATATCCAATCGTGCGACTCCCCGTCGCAGCGCATCGGCCAGCGGCCCGCGGAGTTCGACGTCCCGAGGGTTCGGCAAGACCACTTCCGGCCACGAGTCCGGCGAGTCGGCGCTTGCGGCCAGCGAAACGGCAAGCCCTTGCCCAATGATGCCAACGAGGGAACACAACAGGATGCCAAACACGTCGCTCATGCCGAATCGCCTCCTGTGAAGAAATCCCCAATCGCCTTTCCCGCCCAGCTCGGCCCCGCTGCTGGGACAACGCAGGTGCCAGCACCCGCGCGCAACTCCGACCGTCGTCTGCCGCGATTCGACCACAGTCCACGCCAGGATTTCAACCGGCCTGGCCATCCCGGATCGCCGAGCATTGGGGGTCATGGGAGGAATGGGAGCTATGAAGCGGGGCGGTCGCCGGGCGACGGGGATTGTGAGGTGTAGAAGCGGCATCCTTGCCGCTTTGTTCCGATTGCCCATAACGCGCCCGATGCAGAAGGAACTCCGCTTTCCAAGAATTGAGCAAGGTGTCCCTTTGATTGCGCTAGACAGTGGACCGTAGTGACCCTATTGACCCCATTGACGGCGGGTCAGTCGTGTCCGGAAATCGGGGACAGACAGCCCTCCTTCCGCCTTCGCTCGGCTTCGGCGCGACAAGCGAAGACTCGGGGAAGCTGCTTTCCCGCTTTCCGATTCCGTCGTTCAAGCTAACCCCGAAGCGCGCACGGAAACCGGAAGGAGTC
>DAIPKA010000019.1:0-116506 GCA_036769985.1 Candidatus Hydrogenedentota bacterium
TTCAGACACGCTATCTTTGTGGTCAAATGGAAGCCCAACCACATAGAACGCAAGGGACGCAAAGCGGCCGTACCGACATCGGTTTTTCGCGAGTTAGCGGGACACCATACTCAATTCGGGGAATAGCTGGGAGCAGTGTCCTTTGTTTGGTGCATATCGATAGTGCTTGGCCGGGCAGTTGGTAACGATGACGGGCTATCACAATGAGCAGACCGTCTACACGTACACCGACGTCGGCCAGATCAGCACGATCACCCGCGCCGAACAGTAAGACGTGGGATTATGACTACAACGCCCTGGGCCAGGTGACCCAGTGTTCGAATCCCAATGGAACCACCTCGGCGTAGCTCGGCGTTCTCGGCGCCTCTGCGATAGATGGGCTCGAACGTTTCTCAACGCCGAGCGCGCAGATCCCGCAGAGGACCCCACCCGGCCTCCCCGTGGACGGGGAGGTGGCCGTACACTGCGCGGGCATCCGGCGCGACGGCGCACTCCCGGGATTCTTGGCGCCTCCGTGCCTTTGTGCGAGGAGAGAATGACCTCACACCAAGCCGCCAAGCCACGAAGAAGATCCGAAGCGATGACGTCTTCCACCACCGATCACCCCAAGTGCACGGATCCTTCGTGTCCCGCACGTCGCTTCATTGCCTGGTGTGCCCAGCTGATTCGCTCCGTTTCTTCCGGAAATCGGGGACAGACAGCCCTCCTCGAAGACTCGGAGAAAGCGGTTTTCGCGCTTTCCGATTCCATCGTTCAGGCTAACTCCGAAACGCGCACGGAAACCGGACGGAGTCAGTCCCCGTTTTCTGCGAACCCTCCCCCCGTTTACGGGGGGATTGAGGGGGGTGTGCATGCGGAGGGCGACCAAAGGGGATAGACCGGCTCCATTGCGCAGAATCAATCTGCGCCTACTTGACGCGGTACTTGGCGCACGATAGTCGTGCGCTGATCCGGCGGGCGTACAGGACTGCTGCTGGGTCAGAAGCTATCGCATAACCGTGAGCGCGTGGCCTCGGCGAACGCAGGCAAGATGCCCGCGCCACAAGATGTGTGCCGTCTGTTGTGGTGCGGGCTTCCAGCCTGCATGCCTTGGCGGCTTCCAGCCTGCGTTTCTTGGCCGTCTTGGGATAGCTTCCTGCGTGAGGCGACGCTAACCCCGTTGCACTTTCCGAAGGACTGTGGTAGAGTCTTCCCATGATCCGGGGACTACATACGCTACACCACACCGTCCAGCTCGACGGAGTCCCTACTTTCTCTGTAGGAAATGAGCAGACGACCGCACAAGAGTGGGTAAGACTGGGAGGGAGCGGGATTGGGAACAACTTGGGAGCGGCGCGGGATGATTGCTTGTGTACAGGATCGCCAGAGCTATATAATAGTATTTGCGATTCTTGGTGTGGCGATATTCGGATGCGTGAGAGTACATCCATGTTTTCAAAATATTGGTGACAGTACTAATGCATCTACTATAATCTATATAGACAACTGCTGCGAAGCAACCCCGTCAACGAACGTGGAGATCATTGGTTGCGGCTTCTACAAGTCATTCGTGGCAAAGCGTGGCATCATATATCAATACGATGCCGATATGGCAACCGGCGACATCCTGTTGCGCGCTAAGGGACATCACGGCGTCGTTCTCGGGCAGGCGTGTATTGCACAGCCGCCGCCAGCACGCGGGAAGTGCTTCATTCACGTCGTTATGTGCTGCGGTGACGTCCGGAACGAAAGGCGTGGCGGCACGGTAACGACCCTGTTTAAGGCCACAATACATGAAAAGCCAATAGCATTTCTGTAATGCATGTAGATGAATAGTTGTAATGTGCACTGCTTAATGCGAAGTGCAGTTCTCAAGTTCTCATACCATCGCTGAAAGCGCGACACCGGAAGGAGTCAGTCCCCGTTTTCCGGTGTGTTGCGGGGGGATTGAGGGGAGGGTACCGGCGGGAAACCGTTACGGAAGATCAGCGCAGAATGAATCTGCGCCAACTTGGGCGTAGTTGGCGCACGTCAGTCGTGCGCTGCTCCGGAGGCGTGCGCGTACGCGCCTGCTGCAATCTACGCCCGGCGGCGTGGTCGCGGCATTCCGTGGCGTTCGTTGCGCCCGCCGTGGTTCTCTTTCGGAACGGCGTCGTGGTTTCTTTCCGAGGTAGGGGCCAGACAGTCTCTTTCACCCCGTTGCGCTACGCGAGAGAGCGGGTCCCTGGGATTGGACTTCGCGGCGGGTGTCCGGGGTTGGCGCGCAGGGCCTGACACGCATCCTTGTCTGGGCGAGTCTAATTGGTTAGCATTCCGACTCGAGGCGGTGATGCGGCATTCACAACGGATAAGGACAGGCAATGAACTCAATACTCCGAGTCGTGACGTCGATAGGGATGCTTGCGATGGCAGCGTGTGCCTCGAACGGCAACGCGGAGGATGGCAACAAGAATGACGCGGCGGCCGACGCAGGCGCCAAGGAGAAATCGAGCGTGAGTATTCCAGCGGCGGAGTTGAGTCCGGAAACGTTCCTGGCCAAGGTGACCGCGGCCGGTGGCCGGTTGGATTTCGTGTTCGAGGATGACCGTCCCTTCGCGCAGTGCCATGCCTCCACCGTGGTCGAGGCCGGCGACGGCGCCTTATTGTCGGCATGGTTTGCCGGCACCGAGGAGAAGAACCCGGATGTGGGCATCTGGGGTGCGCGGTTCTCGGACGGCGCCTGGTCGGCGCCGGCCCGCTGGGCCAAGATCAGCGAGACGGCCCACTGGAATCCGGTGCTGTTCCGGGATGCCGAAGGCGTGGTGTACCTGTTCTTCAAGGTGGGCGTGGATGTTCCACACTGGAGCACCTATTGGATGCAATCGACGGACGGTGGTACAACGTGGTCCGCACCCAAGGAGTTGGTGGCGGGCGACGTCGGTGGACGTGGTCCAGTGAAGAATCCGCCAATCATCCTGTCCGACGGGGCATGGCTGGCGCCTGCGTCGACGGAACTGGGGATCTGGAAACCCTTCGCGGATCGGTCTGAGGATCACGGGAAGACGTGGCAGCGTTCGGCAGATTGGGCCATCGACCGCAAGGTGATTCGCGGTATAGGCGCGATTCAGCCGACGTTCTGGGAATCGCAGCCGGGCCATGTCCACGCGCTCATGCGTACGGCAGGCGGCTGTATCGCCCGCGCCGACTCCACCGATGGCGGACGCACGTGGACGGAAGTACGGCGCACCGGCCTTCCGAATAACAACAGCGGCATCGACACGCTGGGCCTCGAAGACGGACGCGTCCTGCTTGTCTACAACCCCATCGGTCTCAACTGGGGTCCCCGGACGCCGCTGCACCTTGCCGTATCCGAGGACAACGGTGTGACGTGGCACGATCTCGCCGCGATCGAGACCGAAGAGGGTGAGTTCTCGTATCCGACGATTGTTCGTACGCGCCAAGGCGTGGCGGTCGTATACACGTGGAAACGCCTGCGCGTCCGCTGTTGGCAGATTCCGCTGGACGCGCTTCAATGAGCGGCCGGGCAACGGGTTACCGAGAAGGGAAAGGGGTGTTCTTCATGTTGCAGGTGCGCCGAATGCAGAGTTTTGTGCTCATGTTGGCCGTGCTTACCGCCCTGCCGGCCGTAGCGCAGCAGCCGGTATCGTTCAAGGCGGGTTTTGCCGAGGTGGACATTTCGCCGCAGAAGCCTATCCCGATGTGGGGCTATGGTGATCGCCACGACATGCTGTCGGAAGGGGTGCGCGACCCCTTGTTCGCCCGCGCGTTGGTCATCGAAGCGGGCGCGGATCGGCTCGCCATTGTCGGCCTGGACATCGGCCGCGGCCCCACCGCGTGGATGATGCCGCGCATCCGCGAGGCCGTGAAGGCGGCGTCGGGCATCGATCACGTCATCATCGCGGGCTCCCACACGCACCACGGCCCGGTCATCGAGTTGCAGGACCAGCCCGGCAAGGGCAAGGGCCGCTTCGATGATGCCGTGGCCTACGCGAGCGAGTTCGAACGCAAGGTGATCGAGGTCATCAACGCGGCGGCGGCCGATATGAACGACGCCCGGATTGGCTGGGGCTCAACCACCGTCGACATGAACCACAATCGTCACACCAAGATCGAGCCCAAACCCGTAGACCGGGAGCTTTCCGTGCTGCGCGTGGACGATCTCGAAGGCAAGTCCATGGTGGTGCTGGTGAGTTTCGCCGCCCACCCGACAAATCTCCCCGTAGAGGATCGGCGCTTTTCGTCCGAGTATCCGGGCCAGATGATCGCGGCGGTCCAGGAAGGCATGGGATGCCACGGCATGTTCATGCAGGGCGCCTGCGGCGACTTGTCCACCAAACGGAGTGCGGAAACCGACAGTATCGAGGCGTACGGCAAGGCCTTGGGTGCCCAGGCCATCGAGTTGGCCCAGGCCATCGAGACGAAGGTTCCGGACAAGCCGTCGATTCGCGTCAAAGAAGACGACTTCGTGTTCCAATCGCGCGTGCCGCTGGACAATCCGATACTCCGAGGGGTGTTCCAGTCAGCCTTCTTCCCGGAGTTCATCTCGATCTTGGATGAGCTCAGTCCCGACGGAACCTTGCACGCGCCGATGACGACGGTCTTGATGAACGGCGAAGTGGCCATCGTGACTGGGCCCGGCGAGTTCTTCTGCAACCACGCCATCCGGCTGAAAGAGCGGTGCCGCGCCGCCCACACCTTCTTCTTCGGCTACACGAACGGGCACCTGGCCTACTTCCCGACCATCGAGGCGGCGGCCGAAGGCGGGTACGGGGCCGACGCCATGATGTCGTGGGTCGAGTTGAGCGCCGGCGAACAGATGATGGATACGGCGCTCATCAACATCTACTCGATGATGGGCAAGTATCCGCCGCTCACGCCGGCCATGACGACCGCGGCCAGTCAGTGACCCGGTGGCCGGCCGGCGGCACACCGGGTCGTCAGGCTCGCGACCGCTCCCCCTTTCGGCGCCGGCGCACCACAAGAAAGGACGCATCCACAGGGATGCGTCCTGGCAAACGAACTGAATGACCGTCTAGCGTTTCGAGAACTGGAACCGCTTGCGCGCGCCGGGCTGTCCCGGTTTCTTCCGTTCGACTGCGCGGGCGTCACGCGTCAGCAGGCCTGCCTTGCCCAGCGGGCCACGGAGGCTCTCATCGGCCTTGACGAGCGCCCGGGCAATGCCGAGGCGCAATGCGCCGGCTTGACCACTCAATCCGCCGCCCGCACAACGGGCGCGAATGTCCCACCGATCGCCATTGCCGGTGAGTTCGAGCGGTTGCCTCGCGATCATGACGAGGACCTCACGGGCCAGGTAGTCGCTAATGCGTTTCCCGTTGACCTCGATACTGCCGGTCCCCGGCTTCATACGAACGCGCGCCGCAGCTTCCTTGCGGCGTCCGACGGCCACGATTTCTTCCATTCCTTGTGCCACGATTCGTGTCTCCCAACGACTTAGTCGATTTCGTACGGCTGGGGTTTCTGGGCCTCATGGGGGTGCTCAGGCCCCGCGTATACGCGTACCTTCTTCAGCAGACTGCGCCCCAGGCTGTTATGCGGGAGCATGCCCCGAATGGCCAGGGTCATGGGACGCGTCGGATGCTTCACCATCATCTCACGGTAGGTCGTCTCGCGCAGGCCTCCCGGATATCCGCTGTGATGGTAGTACACTTTCTGACGCTCCTTGGCGCCCGTCACAACGGCCTTGGCCGCATTCACGATAACGACATGATCGCCGCAGTCAAGGAAGGGTGTATATTGCGGCTTGTGCTTGCCGCGAAGCAGCTTCGCGGCCTCGGCGGCCACACGACCCAGTACCTTGCCTTCGGCATCGATAATATGCCAGGTCTTGGTTATTTCCCCTTGCTTGGGAACATAGGTCTTCAACGTTCATTCCTCCGGAAAAGCATCTTACAGGGGACGCACTTCTCGTGTCTGTGTAACGCGAAACCAAAGCATAGCAAACCGATGAGACCGAGATCAAATCGCGATTCAACCTCGTCAAGACGCCGGCCCCTTCACCCCCAAGCCCATTCGGCCGCAGGCCATGGCTAAGGCAACGGCTTCTTGCAGGAACCGGTCGCAGGATCTACAATGCTCAGGTGCTCGCCGCACTTGGTCGTCGTATGCGCTTGCCGGCGGGCGCGTGAACCGCGGATGAACGGTTGCGGCTTGGGCGTTCAGCGATACCTCAGCGAAAGGGAAACGCGTCATGGTGAAGAAGAAGACCTGCTTCGGATTGGTGGTCGGTAATCGCGGTTTCTTTCCGGATGAATTGGCCCGCGACGGATACGCCGTCATGAAACGACTCCTCAAGGCCGCAGGCTACGACGTCGTCGTGCTCAGCAAGGACGACACGAAGTTCGGCTGCGTCGAAACCTGGGAAGAGGCCAAGAAATGCGGCGCCTTATTCAAGGCCAACCAAGACAAGATCGACGGCGTCATTGTCACGCTGCCGAACTTCGGGGACGAGCGCGGCGTGGCCGACTCGATCAAGCTCTCCGGACTGGACGTGCCCGTTCTGGTACACGGCTGGAATGACGATCCGGAGAAAATGAGCCTGGCATTCCGGCGCGATTCCTTCTGCGGCAAAATGAGCGCCTGCAATAACCTCGTCCAATACGGAATCCCGTTCAGTCTCACCAAGTTGCACACCATGGATCCGATGACGGACGCCTTCAAGGAAGAGATCGACTGGTTTGCGGCCGTGTGCCGCGTGGTAAAGGGCCTGCGCGCGTGCCGCGTCGGCGCATTGGGCGCACGTCCGGCCGCGTTCAACACCACGCGTTACAGCGAGAAACTCCTCCAAGAATCCGGTATCTCCGTCGAGACCCTTGACTTGTCCGATGCGTTCGCCCGTGTCGCAAAGCTGAGCGACACGGATCCCATGGTGCGCCGGCGCGAAAAGAAGATCGTGGACTACATCGACACAAAGGGCGTGCCGAACCAGTCCATCACCCGCATGGCCAAGCTGGGCATCGTCGTTGACGACTGGATGGCCGCCGCCGACCTGGATATCCTGGCCTTCCAATGCTGGACCTCCATTGAAGAGAATCTGGGCATCGTACCGTGCACCGTCATGAGCATGCTAAGCGATTCGCTCCGGTGCGCCGCCTGCGAAGTCGACGTGACCGGCGCCGTCGGCATGTACGCGATGGCCTTGGCCTCCGGTTTGCCCAGCTTCCTCGTCGACTGGAACAACAACTACGGCGATGAACCGGACAAATGCGTCTGCTTCCACTGCTCGAACTTTCCCAAGAGCTGCCTCGAGAACTGCCATATGGACGCGCAGGACATCCTCGCGGATACCGTCGGACGCGAGCAGTCGTTCGGAACGGTCATTGGCCGCGTGAAGGCCGAGCCCATGACCTACACACGCGTCACCACCTGGGATAACGAAGGCGTCATCGGCGCGTATGTTGGCGAGGGTACGTTCACCAAGGATCCCATCAAGACCTTCGGCGGCCATGGCGTTGCCGAGATTCCGAATCTCCAGATGCTGCTCCGCTACATTTGCGACAACGGATTCGAGCACCACGTGGCCATGAACCTCAGCCAGTGCGCCCGCGCCGTTTGCGAGGCCCTCGACAACTACATGGACTGGGACGTGTACTGGCACGAGGAGCGATAGACCGCCCAGCGTCGACTGAACGACAGGGCCTCAAGAGGTACCACGAACGCAGGAGGAGAATGCCATGTCCAAGATGGGAGTCGGGATCATCGGCGCAGGATGGGTCGCCGGCGAACACATCCGGGCGTTTCGGACCAATCCGCACACTGAGGTCGTAGCGCTGTGTTCCAGAACGGAGGCCAAGGCGAAGGCCAAGGCCGCCGAATGGAACCTGTCCTGCGCGATCTACAGCGACTACGAGAAGATGCTGGCGCATGAAGGCATCGACGTGATCGCGATTGCCACACCGCCCAATTGCCACCGAGCGCAGGCCGTGGCCGCCGCACAGGCCGGCAAGCACCTCCTGCTCGAAAAGGCGATGGCGACGACCCTCGAGGACTGCCGCGCGATCCGCGACGCCGTCGCCAAAGCAGGTGTGAAAACCGTGGTCAGCTTCGTGCTCCGATGGAATCCGCTCTTCGACATCATCAAGGCCCACCTGGCCCAAAACGCCATCGGCGAAGTCTTTCTCGGCGAAGTGGACTACTTCCACGGCATTGGCCCGTGGTACGTCCAGTACGGATGGAACGTGAAGAAGGAGGTCGGCGGCAGTTCGCTGCTCTCGGCCGGTTGCCATGCCGTAGACGCGCTGCGGTACTTCATGAAAGGCGAGATTGTCGAGGTGTTCCAGTACAGCACCTTCGGCAAGGGTGCCGACTTCAAGGATTACGAGTACGATCCAACCAGTTGCACCCTCTGCAAGTTCGCCGACGGGCGCATCGGCAAGGTCTCCTCGTGTATCGAGTGCATCCAGCCCTACGTGTTCAACATCAACCTCGTGGGCACCCAGGGCACGATCAAGAACAACCAGTTCTACTCCAGGAAGACCTATCCGGGCCAGACCACGTGGGCGACGGTGCCGACCATCCTGCCGGACAGCGGCGATGTCACGCACCATCCCTTCACGCTCGAGGCGGCCCACCTGGTGACGTGCATCCTGCGCAACGAGGAATCCTTCCTCAACGTAGCGGATGCCTACATCACCCACGAGATCTGTTTCGCGGCCGACCGATCCGCCGAAGAAGGCCGGCCTGTGGCGTTGCCGTTACCGTAGGAGAGGGTATGAGACGATTCGTTGCGCGTCACTCGCCGCTATTCATTTTGGCCGGGCTCTGCCTCATCCTGGCCATCGTATCCGAGGACTTCCGTCAGCCTAGGAACCTCCAGAAGGTGGCCTACCGAACCTCCGTGGTCGGCATCATGGCCACCGGCCAGATCCTCGTGATCCTCACGGCCGGCATCGACCTCTCGGTGGGCAGCATAGCCGCCTTGGCCGGCGTGGTAGCCTGTGTATCGATGAAGAAGCTCGGCGTGCCGGCCGCCGGTGAGGGCGCCGAACTCATCATTTCGGGCTTCGACGTATGCGCGGGAGTGGCCATCGGCGCACTTGTCGGGCTGCTCGGCGGCGCCATCAACGGATTCCTCGTGACGAAAGGAAAGATCCCGCCGTTCATTGTGACGCTCGGCATGATGATGGTGGCGCGCGGCATCGCACTGCTCGTGAGTGGCGCCGTCTCGGTGTCCGGCCTGCCCGAATCCTTCAAGTACCTTGGCGGATCGCGAGGTTGGTACATTCCCGTCGGCATCACTGCGGCGATTGCGGCAGTCTTTGCGGTTACGCTGGCCTTCACGCGCTTCGGCCGCGCCGTCTACGCCACCGGCGGCAAACTCACCGCCGCCCGGCTCTCCGGCATCGCCGTCGATCGCGTCCGATTTCTCTGCTACTCCTTGTGCGGACTGCTGTGCGGCTTCGCCGGCGTCGTGCTCGCCTCGCGAACAGCCATTGCCCAGCCGACCGGCGCCGAGTCCTACGAGCTGGATGCCATCGCCGCCTGCGTCATCGGCGGCGCGAGCCTGATGGGCGGCGAAGGCGGCTGCGTGGGCGCATTGGCCGGCGCACTCATCATGCAGGTGCTCCTCAATTTCTGTAACCTGCGCGGTTTCGACGTCTACTGGCAGAAGGTGCTGATCGGTGCGCTGATCATCATTCTTGTGTACTACGACAATTTCAGGAAACGGCGAGCAGGCCTGCTCCACGAAGCATAGGCAGCCAACGCCAAAAGGAGATTTCGGCCATGAAGAAGCTCTGGCTCGTGCTGATGATAACCGTCGTCGCCGTGGGATGCGGCGCGCCCAAACAGGACTCGGGCACCTCGGGCGGTACCGCTCCCGAAACGGCCGCCAAGGCGGCCGACGACGAACTCGTTATCGCCGTGGTGCCCAAAGGCCTGGCCCACCAGTTCTGGCTGACGGTCAAGGCCGGCGCCGAGGCGGCCGGCGCCGAGTTCGGCGCCGAGATCCTCTGGCAGGGCCCGGCCAAGGAGACCGAAGTCGACAAGCAGATCAACATCATTGAAGACATGATTGGCCGCAACGTCGATGCCATCGTCATGGCGGCGTGCGATGAGAACGCCCTCGTCGACGTCATCCAGGAAGCCATCGATGCCGGTATTCCCGTCGTGACGATCGATTCGGGCGTGCAATCGGACATTCCGGTGTCCTTCGTCGCCACGGACAACATCGAAGGCGCCAAGGCCGCCGCGCGTGAACTGGCACGCCTCGTCGGCGAAGAGGGCAACGTAGGCTTGGTTCCCTTCGTTAAGGGCGCCGCCACGTCCGAGATGCGCGAGCAGGGCTTCAAGGAAGGCATTCAGGAATTCCCCAACATCGAACTCGTCTCCGTTCTCTATAGCGAGAGCGACGCCGCCAAAGGCATGGCCGTCACCGAGGACATGATGACGTCGCACCCCGACCTCAAGGGCGTGTTCGCCGCCAGCGAGCCGACGGCCGTCGGCGTCGCCCAGGCCGTGAGCGCCGCCGGCAAGGCCGGCCAGGTCAAGGTCGTGGGATTTGATGCATCCGACCAGGAGATCGAAGATCTCAAGAAAGGCATCATCCAGGCACTCGTGGTTCAGAACCCCTACCGGATGGGTTATGAGGGCGTGAAAGCCGCTATCGACCACCTGGCCGGCAAAGAGGTGCCCAAGCGAGTCGACACCGGCGTCGTTGTCGTGACGATAGACAACTTCGAGAGTCCCGAGATCCAGAAGATCTTGTATCCGCTCAAGGATCCGAACGGTTGAACGGGCGGTTGCCTAGTCGGTTTCGGACGTTCGGTGCGCTCGTTCTCGTCGGCGCGTGTGCGTGTACCGGCTTGTCGTGTGGCCACGCCGAACCGTCCGCCGAACTCCGGGATGCAGTCCGCGACTACTCGAGCGCCCTGCCGGTGTTTCCCGGCGCGGAAGGTTTCGGAACGAATACCAGAGCCGGCCGCGGCGGACAGGTCATCTGCGTGACCTCGCTCGATGCGTCGGGCCCCGGCTCTCTCCGCGAGGCCATCTTGACCGCCGGCCCGCGCACGATCGTGTTCGACGTGGGAGGCGTCATCGACCTTGCCGACGTGTTGGTCATTGCCGAACCGTACGTGACCATCGCGGGTCAGACAGCGCCGAATCCCGGCATCACGATCCTCGGCGCAGGCATCCTCGTGCACACGCACGACGTCCTCATCCAGCACCTCCGCGTGCGTGTCGGTGATCGTGAAAACGGCCCGGATCCCGGCGGACGCGACGGCATCAGCGTAGTAGGCCGACCCGACGGCACGGCGCCCATCTACAATGTTGTGGTTGACCATTGTTCCGTGAGCTGGGCTATCGACGAGGGCGTCAGCACGTGGCATCCGGGCGTACACGACGTGACCTTCCGCCAATGCATCATCGCCGAGAACCTGTCGCGATCGATCCATCCCGAACACGAGCACTCGAAAGGCCTGCTCATCGGCGATCACTCGAAACGCATCGCCGTCATCGGCAACTTCTTCGCCCACAATCGCCGGCGCAATCCCTTCGTGAAGGGCGACGTGAGCGCGCTAATCGTCAACAATTTCATCTACAACCCGGGCAGCGCGACCATTCACTTCGGCGATCTCGAGCGAAGCGGCCCCTCCTTGGGAACCGTCATCGGAAACGCCATGGTGGCCGGCGCCGACACTTCGCTCTTCAACACCATGATCGCCATCCTGATTGACGCTCGCTGGTCGGGCTGCGTCGCCGGCATGGACAACCTCGCGACCGGCGCGCGATTCCGAAGGCACGTCTTCGCGCCGTGGATTTGGCGCGACCTCGACGCCTACGCCGACGCGCCGGTCCGCGTAACGCCGCTCACCATCCGGTCGGGAGCGGAAGTCCGCGCATGGGTCCTCGAGCACGCCGGCGCGAGGCCGGCCCAGCGTGACGAAGCCGACCTCCGAATCGTCGACAGCGCGCGAAACCGAACCGGATGCATCATCAACAGCCCACGCGACGTCGGCGGCTGGCCGCACGCCGAGCCGCAGACCATCGCACTCGATTGGCCGGAGGATCCTGCCGCCGACACCGACGGCGACGGCTACACGGACGTCGAGGAACGGCTCCACGAACTGGCAGCACAGGTCGAAGGCCTGTCATGATAGGTGCAGCACATCAAGAAGGAGCGCCATGAGCATGCTGGAAGATCATGAATTGACCTGTGACGTGCTGGTTGCCGGAGGCGGCCCGGCGGGCGTGCCGTGTGCCTTGGCCGCTGCGCGATGCGGCGCCAAAGTCATCCTCTGCCAAGATCGGTCCGTCCTCGGCGGCAACGCGTCCAGCGAGGTGCGTATGCACATCGTCGGCGCGGACTGCAGCGGCGGACGCGGCGAAGCCTTGGCCACCGAGACGCGCGAAGGCGGCATCATCGAGGAAATCCGTCTCGAAACGGCCGTGCGCAATCCGCAGCGGTCGGCGTCGATGCTGGACCTCATTCTCTACGAGAAGTGCCATGCCGAGGCCAACCTCGATCTCATGCTCAACACCTTCGTCGGGGGCGCCGAACTCGGGAACGGCATCATCACCCACGTCATCGCTGATCGCCCCTCCACCGAAGACCGGTTCCGGATCGCCGCCAAGGTGTTCATCGACTGCACCGGCGACGGCCGCCTCGGCGTCGAAGCCGGCGCGCCTTTCCGCCACGGCCGCGAAGGTCGCGATGAGTTCGGCGAGCCCATGGCCCCCGAGCAAGCCGACGCCCAAACCCTCGGATCATCCCTCCTGTTCATGGCGCGCGACACCGGCGCACCGGCGCCATTCGTAGCGCCGCCCTGGGCGCGCACCTTCACCGAGAAGGACCTCCAGTTCCGCTCGCACGCCAAGCCCGGTGTGGATCGCGGCCTCGAGTACGGCTATTGGTGGATCGAGTGGGGCGGATGCCTCCACACGGTCAAGGACAACGAGGCCATCCGCGATGAGCTGCTCGCCATCATGCTTGGCGTTTGGAATCACATCAAGAACAGCGGCGATCACGGCGCGGCCAATTGGGCTCTGGACTGGTTCGGCTTCCTGCCGGGCAAACGCGAGAGCCGTCGATTCGTCGGCCAGCACATGCTCACCCAATCCGACCTTGTCGAGTCGCGAGCCTTCGAGGACGCCATCGCCTACGGCGGCTGGTCACTCGATCTCCACCCGGTGCGCGGCATCGACGCCATCGACGAGCATCCCTGCGACCAACAAGGCCTGCCGCATCTCTACGATATCCCGCTCCGCGCGTGCGTGTCGCGTGACGTACCCAACCTGATGTTCGCCGGCCGAAACATCTCGGCCTCGCACGTCGCCTTCGGGTCAACGCGCGTCATGGCCACCTGCGCCGCCATGGGCCAAGGCGTCGGAACGGCGGCTGCCTACGCCGTGCGCCACGGCCTGCGTCCCGCCGATCTAAGCGGCCGTCAGGAGATGGTTCAGGCCATCCAGCAGCGACTCCTATGCGACGACGCCTACCTCATCGGGCGTGTCAACATCGATCCCGGCGACCTCGCACGCGAAGCCCATGCCTCGGCATCGAGCGCGCAGGAGAACGGCCCGGCCGCCAATGTCCTCACCGGCCAGACTCGTGCCGTTCACGGCCCCAAAGGGGCGCCGCCCGACCGCGCCATACCGGGCGCCCATCGCTGGTCGAGCGATCCCGCCGCCGGGTTGCCGGCCTGGCTCGAATTGCGCTGGGATAAGGCCATCCGGCCGGCCGAGATCCAGGTGATCTTCGACACCGGCATGCACCGCGCCCTCACACTCACCCACTCCGACGCCTACGCGGCGCGCATGGAATGGGGTCGGCCTCAGCCCGAGACCATCAAGGATTACACCATCGAAGGCATTCACGGCGGCACACGCCAGACGCTCGTAGATGTCCAAGGCAACTACCAGCGGCGTCGCGTCCATGCCATCGAGAATGCCCCGGCGCTCAACGCCATCCGGATCAACATCACTGCCACGAACGGCCTCGATCACGCCCGGATCTGCGAGGTGCGCGTCTACGAGGCGCGGGCCTAGCGCCTGATTCCGCTCACGGTTGGCCAAACTTGTACACGCGCAGCATCGTCGGTTCAGGAAGTTCGCCCTCGCGAGGATGATCGCGATTCGGCCCCAGCGTCTCCCAGCGGAGGCTGTAGCGCACGCCGGCCTCACCGCTGCTACCCAAATCGCCCGCCCAGCGCACTTGCATACCCTCGAAGGTGGACTGGACGCCGCTGACTTCCTTCGGATACGAGGCCTTCTTCTCGACCTCGCCCACCGGTTTCATCGTCGCCTCATCGAGCAGGAAGATGCCCGAGCCGTACGTGTCGTGCGACCACGACTGCGCCAGATGCCCTTCATCGTGAACACCGACCGACCCAACGCGTATCTCGAAGTGGATTGACCCCCCCCCGCTGAATTCCCACCGGTACTTCCAGTCCGTGATCGGATAGATCTTCCAGCCGTCCTCCTCGCGGCGCGCGTTGTAGATTTGCGTGTTGCCGTCCGCGTCGAACTTGTGGTAGCTGATGACCACGCGGTTCTTCGAGTCGAATCCGAGCCGCGCGTTGCCGTTAATGATGCCGCCGCCCGCAGGCACGGGATCGACGATCTCGGCCGTGGTCAGGGTCATCGGCAACGCCACCGGCTCGCCGGCGCTCGTCTCCCAATGGACAAGATCGCTGCTGCGCGCGTAGCTGAGGTCGTGGTTCGTCTGGCAGCCGCCGGTATCGCGCCACACCCAACATAGGTGGAACCGGCCATCCGGCCCGCGCAACGGCCCGTTGAAATACGCGTTCATCTGGCCCTCGCCCGAGGTCAACGGCTGGTCCAGCAGCCGCCGCCACGTGCGCGTCTCGAGATCATATACGTTATAGATCTGATTGCCGTCGCCGCTCTTGCCGTCGCGGTAGGTGAAGAGCAACTCGTTCGATGCGCCGCGCATGAAGCTCGGATACGTGGCCTCACTCTCGTTCTGGCCCACCATCGACGGGATCCGCGCGAAGGTCGTCACATCGAGCGGCTGCGATGTTCGGAAATACACGATCGGCACGCAGTGCATGTTGCCGCTGAGATGAAGGCAACCGGCGTCGTCCACGGCCATGGTGAGGTAGTTGTGGCTATCCCACGCGACCCGCTCGTCAAGCTTCTGAAACTGCCACTCGTGACTGTCGAGCGCGCGCGCGGCCACCGTGGCCTGACGGTTCGCATCGTAGAACGCCACAAACTGCCGATCCAGGTGCGTCAACAAGCAGAAACTGACGGGATGGCCGCTCCACACGGGCGCGATGTCCACGACATCCAGAACGGATTCCGCCGCCGCAAATGAGAGCACTGACGTAAGGGAAAACGCCAAGCGCAAGACCATGATCGCACCTACCCTCCGTTAACGGCTCGCGGTTCGTTCCTCGCCGGCGACCCCATAGGTCGTGCCGGGATAGATCCACCGTTCGCCCCACGTGAAGACAAGCGCTTCATCCTCGGCAAAGGCCTTGACGCGTTCGAATGCGAAGTCATACGTCCACCGGGCGCCGCCGATGTTGTGCGAGATCTCCATCACGTGCGACACAAAGGTGATCTTCGGTTTGACGTGCCGAATCGCTTCCGCCACGTCCATTCCCGAGCATGCCACGTGCGGGATGAAGATGTCCACCGGCTTGTCCGGGGTCATCTTCGCGTAGTTTGCCCCGTCGCCACTGTGGTAGATCGTACAATCGAACGCCGACGCACCACAGTCGACCTGGAACATGAGCATGTTGTTCTGGCCCGACGGCCGGCGCGGCGTATGATCGCCGATGTCGATTCTGATGCGGACCGGGCCGTACCGGAACTCGGTCGGCTCCGCGACGATGGTCGTGCCCTTGTAGAAGCGCGTGACGACGGGCTTGCCGGCATCGATCATGCCGGCAATAGCGCCCCCGAGATGATGGTCGGGATGCTCGTGGGTCACCAAGAGAAAGTCCATGTCTTGGACGAGCCGCGCCGCGTCACGCACATGGACATCGATACCGAAACACACCTCGGCCGTCTTGAACACGTACCCCATATTGTACAGATGCCAGACGACAAGGCCCTCCTTGACGCGCGTCGCCTGAATATCCTCGATGACGTGGTCGGTGGCTTGGCGAAGGTAGTAGAGGACGCCGCACTGCTCGAAGGCATCCGCACGTTCTGGATCCACCACCCACGAAGCCAGGTAGCGCTTGAACCATTGATGCGGAAAGGCGTCCGCGGCCGCCTGAATCACGGCCATTCGCTCACGTCTGGCGACACCATTGGTCCCATCCGGACCGTTCTCCCATAGCCACGTCCGGACCGTATCCAATGACGCATTCGACGGCCCCTCGTACGCCGGCAGTTCCACCTCATCCGCAGCCCAAGCCCTCGCGGCGATCAACACTGCAAGGCACACCCCAAGGCCTATGGAAAGGAGCACCGTCTTCATAGCTTCACGGTTAGGACGCCACAGGCGCCCTTTGGGTTTCACATCCACGCGTTGCGCCCCCAGGACGGTTGTGCTACGCTGCCGCGGTGACCGCGTGGGCGGTTGCACGTCCTCACATCGACACCGAACCCGAGATGCACCGGGCATGGCCCTCAAGATCGTTCTCATTACCGACATTCACTACGACGTGTCCGATACGACGCCCGGGCGAAACACGTCGATCGCGGACATTCTGCTTCTGCGCGCCGTGCATCGCGTCAATCGCTTCATCAAGCCGGACGTGGTCGTCGTTCTGGGCGATCTCGTGGACTTGGCCAACGCGCCAAGCGCCGTGGCATGCCTCGAACGCATGGCCGCGATCTTCGGCCTGATCCAGGCCCCCGCCGTCATCATTCCGGGCAATCACGATCCCGCCATCGAGACATTCTCGGACATCGTGGGCGACGTACCCCCCTGGCTCGACGTAAAGGGCACGCGCCTGGTGCCCTTCCTCGACCCCGAGGAACCCGAGTACAACGCCCGGCGCACCTCCGCCGGCCTCGATCATATGGCCGAGGCACGGCGCGGCTTCGCAGGCCCGATCATCGCCCTTCAGCACGTGCCCGTATTCCCGCCCGGCAGGAGCGACTGCCCGTACAACCTCGTCAACGCGCCAGACGTCGTCGACGCCATGCGCACCAACAACATCTCACTCGCCCTCGCCGGCCATTACCACCGAGGCATGGACCTCGTGCGCGACGGCAACTTGGCGTTCCTGGCCGGCCCGGCCCTCTGCGAGGCCCCATTCTCATTCCTCGAAATCCTCATGGATGGCGACAACATCGATATCCGACGCCACCAACTCCGCTTGCCGGAACAGCTCGGTCTCGTCGACACGCATGTCCACACCCAGTTCGCCTACTGCGGCGAAAACGTCTCGATCGAGCGCGACCTCGCCTTTGCCGATGTTTTCGGTCTGCGCGGCCTGCGCGTTACGGAACACTCGGGACAACTCTACTTCAACGCGGATACCTTCTGGAACGCGCGCTTCCTAGACCAGGGCGTCCGGGCGGCCAAGGCTGACGACCGGCGCATGGACGCCTATTTCGACGCACTGCGCGACGCCGGTTGTCCGGACAACGCAATCGGACTCGAGGTGGATTGCGATGCCCACGGGCGCGCGGTATTGCTCGAGAAGGATCGTACAAGAGCAACGTTCTTCAACGGCGCGATTCACTACCTGCCCGAACTCCGGAAGCCCGACCGAGACCTCCACCGTGCCGAGGACGAGTACCTCGCCGTGCTGGGGCCGTTCCTGGCTACCGGAATAGACGTCCTGGCCCATCCGTTCCGCGTGTTCCGGAGGGCCAAGGCACCCGTTCCGGAGCGGCTATTCCGTCCTGTGATCGAGTTGTTACGGGCCGTCGGCGTGGCCGCCGAGATCAACTTCCATTCGCAGGAGCCCTCCGCCGACTTCGTCACGATGTGCCTCGAAAACGGCGTGAAGCTGGCCCTGGGCAGCGACGCGCACAACCTCTACGAAATCGGCGAGCTATGGCCTCATCTCAGGTTGCTCGAAGCCTGTGGTTTCAACGGCGACCTCGACGACATTCTCGTCAAACCCTGACAGAATGGACGCAACGCTTAGGGAATAGCGCATGAAACGGCAGCCAGAACCGGAACTCATGGACATCGAGGCCGAGGCCGAGGCCTATGCCGTCGCCAACTTCTCGGACGTGAACCAGGCGTTCGTCGATCGCCTGGTCGAGCTCGCCGGCGATGGCCCACACGTCGTGGCCCTCGATCTCGGCACCGGCCCCGGCGACATTCCCATCCGTCTGCTTCGCGCGCGCCCCCAGTGGCGCGTCTGCGCCATCGACGCCTCGTTTCCCATGCTCCGATTCGGCCGCAGTGCGGCGGAAAGGCCGGCCCGCCCTCGATTCGTCCTGTCGGATGCCAAGCGCTTGCCTTTCGCCGACGCAACCTTCGATGTGGTGCTTTCAAACAGCATTCTGCATCACATCAACGACGTGGCCCCGTTCTGGAACGAGGTGCGCCGCATAGCGCGGCCGGGAGGCTTCGTGTTGCTGCGCGATCTATTCCGCCCCGAGAGCGAGGCTGCGGCGCATCGCATCGTGGAGACATACTCCGGCCGCGAATCCGCCCTGCTCAAGGAGGAGTTCTTCCGCTCGCTACTGGCGGCCTACACGGCCGAGGAAGTCCGCGAACAGGTGCAGGCCGCCGGACTCGGCGCGCTTGACGTCGTACGGGTGACGGACAGGCACATGGATATCTTCGGCCGTCTCGCTACGACTTCGTCAGAATAGGCACATACGGCCTCGGGCGCTCCGCGCGGAGCCACGCAATCACCGGATCCCGACAGGCATCGTCCAACCAGACGAACTCAATGCCCCACGTAACGCGCCCGGTGCCGTGAGCGGGATACTTGACCCACCGGACAAGGCCCGCGCCACGCAACGCCGGAATGGGACCCTGCTCGAAACGCACGTCGAACGAAACCACCTCCTCGGGAGAAGCCGGAGGATTCGTGACAGCCACACAAAACCCGCCACGGCCCACCTTCAAGATACCCTCCACGTCCGAGTCCTCCAAGGAACTCAGATGGATCTCGAGGCACCGATCCCGCGCACACTCCGGCGCTGTCGCCCACCGGATCTCGGCCGGCGTGAGCAGGCGATCGATCACCGCGACCAGTTCCGCCAACCGAAACGGTTTGGGGAACAACGCCTCGGCACCCCGACTCAGCGCCGCCGCGACCGATAGATCCGCGTATGCCGAGATGAGGATCACCAGCGGCGTGCAAGGATCCTGTCCCTTGAGACTATCCAGCAGTTGCATACCGTCGAAACGCGGCATGCGGATGTCCGTAACAATGATATCGACAACCTCCGCGCCGAGGATCTCCATGGCCCGCTGGCCATCGTGGGCCGTGAGCACGCGATACCCGCGCCGCGTGAACTGCAGCGACAGCATTTCGCAAAGATCCGGTTCGTCATCGACCAGCAGAATCGATCGACCTATCTCCTCACCCATGGCTCTCCCCCTTGCGCGCGCTCTTGTTGACGTTTGGGAAACCGAACCACGAAGCGCGTATTCACGCTGTCGGTATCCAAAAACAACTCGCCGCGATGGCGCTCGATGATGGATTTCGAGATGCTCAGGCCCAGCCCAGTGCCCTTGCCGACCTCCTTGGTCGTGAAGAATGGCTCAAGGATACGCTCCCGGAGCACCGGAGGAAGACCCTTGCCGCTGTCCGTCACGCTCAACTCGACCGTATCGCCCCGGTCATTGATGCTCACCCGAACCCACTTCTCCTCCAGATTCTCGACCGCGCTCTCGGCGTTATTCAGCAGATTCATCAACACCTGAGAAAGCTGCGTACCGCGACACTCAACCTCGATATCGGGACCTTCCGCAGGCGCGATCAGCTCCACGCCGTGCGTCCGGAACCGTACGCGACACAGCTCGAGCGTATCATCAACGATGGTCCTTAGCGACTTCATGCTGAAGGGGTCGGTGGCCCCGTCGCGCGACAAGCTCCTCAGCCCTCGGATGATCCGTTCGATCCGCTCCACGTTGCGAATGATGGTTGCGACAATCCGCCGATGCCATTCGCTTGCCGGATTCTCCTGGGCCACAAGCTCCGCCATCTCCTCCGCCGCCACCGAAATCACCGCCAGCGGATTGTTGATCTCGTGCGCGATCCCGCTCGCCATCACACCCAGCGAAGAGAGCCGCGACGCGTTCGCCATCTGCGCCCGCTGCTCGGCAATGGTTTGCTCGGCCAGTTTCCGATCCGTGATATCCTCGATCACGCCATCGAAGTACTCGATGCTCCCGCCCCGATCCCGGATGACGCGGGCCGTAACAGCCGCCCAGAACAAGCTCCCGTCCTTGCGCCGGAGGTGTAGCTCTTCGCCTTCGACCTTGCCCACAGTCATCAGCCTATTCGAGAAGCGCTCCCGCTCGGCTGGGCTCGCATAGAGACTCGCCACCGGCGTCCGGAGAAACTCCTCCACCGAGTCGTAGCCGTGCAGCCGGGCCGCGGCTGTGTTCACCATGATGAAGTGGCCTTCCGGACCCGGCGTGTTCCGATACAGGCCCACCGGCAAATTCTCGATCAGCGAGCGATACCGCTCCTCGGACTCGCGAAGGGCCTCTTCGGCCCGTTTCCGCTCGAGCATGCTCGTCTGGAGGATCTCCGCCGTCGCCAGCACCATCAACGCTATCGACACGGTTGCCTTCACGCTGTCGCTCGATCGAGGAAGCGTCTCGAACGTGACCGCCAACGCCACCGGAATCAGCAGACAGAACATCACAAGATACACGCGGCGCGGATACAGGAATGCGGCGAACAGCACCGGCACGATCATGGCAAATAAGAGATACGGAAAGGCGAATACGACCGATACCACCCCCAGCAACGCCAAGGTGATCGTGTATGCCAGAGTCAGTGTGATGAACTGTGCGAGCTTCATAATCCTTGCGCTCGGACGCGACTATCCCTTTCCCTCACGCCGCCCCCGCCGGGTAACTCCATGGTACCACATCTTCCGCGCCCCGCGGTTCCCATCGCCGCGAGGTGCGCTAGGCCCGCCGCGCGTCTCCCCGTCGCCGCTCACGGTGCCCCCGGCGCCACGACCGTGATCGGCCCGAGGATATTGACGCCGTACCGCCCCCCGGGCGCCGTCCACCAGGGCACATCGCGATTGGCCACGCGCACCGCATAGCGGGCGTCCTCCCGAATCGAGTCCGCCTCATCGGGAAGCCACAAACCGAGGAGATAAGAACGCTCGGGCAAGCCCGATGCCAGAGAGAACCGGCCCCGAATCGTGTGAACCTGCGGCGCGTATTCCGGATCGCCGGGATCGAACGGCTGCCACGTGCGCGGATCGGTATCCAGCCGCTCTTGCCACGCGATCGCACCCCGAGGGTCAATCAGCACCAGATAGGCCGTCCGCGGGTTGATCAGCGTGCTGAAACCACGATTGATGAGGGCAATCGCCACCTCCAGCGCCGCGCCCGCTTGGATACGCTCCGGCCACGTGGCTTCCTGCAACTCGATTCGATAGCCGAGATGATCTCGGATGTACTCGAATTGCGTTCGCTCGAGGGGGTTTCCTTCTCGATCCTCGAAGTAGCCGTCCGATATCGGGAGCTTGGCCTCGACGGCCTGCGCGGCCTCGAGGGGCGTCTGGATCCAGATGTCGATCCCGAAGGTCTGGCCTTCCATCTCGGAATAGCTGTGGGCGATGCTGAAACTCGAGTAGTGATGGAGGCGCATGCGCTGCGCGGCCTTGAATCCATCCACCCTGCCGCTGATATCCGACCAGAACAGCTCGCCGTCCACCGCGACGTACGGGCTCTCGGCGGTCATGTAGTCGAATTCCGGATTGCCCGGATTCGAGAAGCGCGGCGCTTCGGTCCATGTGCCGCCGCAGGTCTGGCCGGCCAGAAACCCATCATTGTGAAACCCCATGCGCGCAGCCGGCGACGCCGTGAACGCCGTCGAGGCCTCCAGCACTTGGAACGCGTCCATCGCAGGATCGCTCAAGACCCACTTCTTGTATTTCGGAACGCGCACCTGCGTCATCCGGTTTTCCGGGAGGACTTCGAGCAGCCGCTTGACGACAGCCGCCAGGTTGGCATGATCCTGCTCCAGTTTGAGCGCCGAACTGTGCCATTCGCCCCACGCGCCCACAAAGCCAGCCTGGAGAACAAAGAGGACATCCGCATTCTGGCGAACCATCGGCCCAAGCTGTTCCAGGTGGTTCAGAATGACCTCAAGCGTAGGACCTTCGGACGCCTCCATGCTCTTCTCGTAGGCAAACCGGAGGACCGCCTTCAGCCCCGCCGCGCGCAACCCGTCGAACCCCCGCTGGATAGCCTCGAGCTTCTCGGCCGAGATGGGGCCCTTCTGGAACTCGTCGAGGTAGCAGTACATCTGCGCCAGCGTCAGGCCGAACGGCTCGTAGTGCGCGGCATCGAGCAGCCACGTCGCGTCCGAGTAACACCCCGGCAGACGGTCTCTCAGATGCGACGCAATCCGACAGAAAGCCGATCCGTCCGGTTCCGCGAACACGGCCTCCGTGCGCCAGCCCCGCTCGGGATTCCGCAAGCCAACGCCGCCGCCGGGATCATCGCGCCGAATGCCGTGATACCGCGCCGTCTTCATGGCTGCTTCCTGGCCCGGTGTTGCCGCCACAAGACTCAGAACCATGGAAAGCAAGAGCACGTTCACCGGTTTCATGCAGCACACACCTTTCCTGGTTGCGCGCGTGTGCCCGCGCCCGCTTCGGCGTCGACTCGCAATCGCAGACACCGCGGTTCGCTCATCGTAGCCAGCCGGCATCCATGATTCAACCTGGATTCGGCCGTGACGGACGCCAGCTCAACGGATTTGAAGGACCTCAGGACGGAAAGGACAAAGAACGGACGAGCCTGGGCGTGAGCACAACGGCCTCGACCCACTCCGCAAGGCTTGAGCATTCTCGTAGCTCATGCTACGCTTAGCCGCATCGGGCCTCCGATGCGGGATTCCGCCGGTCTCCGTCCTCGGAAACACACCCCTGACGCGTAGGAGTGAACATGAGCGAGATGACGTCGCGAGAACGGTTCCAGCGCATGTTCGAACACCGCGAGGCGGATCGCGTGCCGATCATCGACGGGCCGTGGGGCGCTACCATCGAGCGCTGGCACCGCGAAGGCATGCCCAAGAACGTCGACTTCGTCGACTTCTTCGGCCTCGACCATGTCGCGCACATCGGCGTCGACAACAGCCCCCGGTACGAGTCAAAGGTCATCGAGGAAACCGAGACCTACACCATCAGCACGACGCCCTGGGGCGTGACACTCAAAACGTGGAAGCATGCGGCATCCACGCCGGAGTTCCTCGACTTCACTGTGGTCGATCCCGACTCGTGGCATCTCGCCAAGGCGCGCATGACGCCCACCATCGACCGCATCAACTGGGATCACCTCAAGGCGAACTACCGGAATTGGCGCGAGCGCGGCGATTGGATCATCGCCGGCCTGTGGTTCGGCTTCGACGTCACGCACTCATGGACGGTGGGCACCGAGCGGCTGCTCATGGCACTCAAGACGGATCCCGAGTGGTGTTTCGACATGTTCAACCACTTCCTCGACGTCGGCATAGCGCTGCTCGACACGGTTTGGGAAGAAGGCTACACCTTCGACTGCGCCATGTGGCCCGACGACATGGGTTTCAAACACAACCAGTTCTTCTCTGTGGACACGTACCGCGAACTCGTCAAGCCCGTTCAGAAACGCGCCGTCGACTGGGCCCATGCCAAAGGCATCAAGGCTCATCTCCACTCCTGCGGCGACGTCAATCCTTTCGTGCCCGAATTCATCGAGATCGGCATCGACGCCCTCAATCCGCTCGAGGTCAAGGCCGGCATGAATCCTATCCAACTCAAGCGTCGATTTGGCGATAGCCTCGTCCTCCACGGGGGCATCAACGCCGTACTCTGGGACGATGTCGACGCCATCACCGCCGAGATGCGGCGCGTCGTGCCTGTCCTCAAGGAGGGCGGAGGCTACATATTCTCGTCCGACCACTCCGTGCCGTCGAGCGTCAGCCTCGACAACTTCCGCCACATCACCGATCTCGCCAAGAAACTCGGGGCCTACGCGTAGCCGGGAATATCCGCACGCGGCCACATGTATCCATGGAGGAGAATTGGAAAGGCGTGAGGTGGAGGTAATGGCTCGGAGGAGATCGATCATGGCTGCGACAATCATCGGTGTGATCGTTGTGCTCTTGGGCGCCTGGACAGCGGTGGGATACAACACAACCAAAGGCATCGAGACGCCCGAGTACACATCGCTCAAGAAGGCAAACGGTTACGAAATCCGCGAATACGCACCGTACATACGCGCCGAGGTGAACATCGAGGGCAGTTATCGAAAGAGCCTGTACAGCGGCTTCCGGGAAGTGGCGGATTACATCTTCGGCAACAACACGCGCCGTGCCGACATTGCCATGACCGCGCCGGTGATCTCCGAGAAGGCGCAAGCGATCGCCATGACGGCCCCTGTCCTCCACGAATCGGCCCGCGGTGATGAAGCCTACACCGTCGCCTTTGTCATGCCGCGCGAGTACTCCATCGACACGCTTCCCCAGCCCAACAATCCGAACGTACGGCTCCGCGAAGTGCCGGAGCGGCGCGTCGCCGTACTCCGCTTCGGAGGCTATGCCACCCGAGGACGAGCGACCAGAAAGATCGCCGCCCTGGAGAAAGCGCTTGAACGCGACGGTGTCCGGACCGCCGGCGATCCGGTCGTGGCCCAGTACGATCCGCCGTGGACGCCCCCCTATATGCGGCACAACGAAGTCTGGGTAACCCTGCCCTAGCGCAAGACCGCCCCCCGCCTAGAACAGCTCTTCGAAGTATGCGATCAGGTCGTCCATGGACTCCGGACGCGTCCAGGCCCAGATAAACAACACCGGACTCAGAACCACCGCGAGCACGCTCGCCAACAGCGATCCCGCGGCCACCAGCGGCACACCCAACGCCAACGAGAAGTCCTTCTCCATCTCCGGAATCTCCCTCTGAGGTCTTCGCCTCGTTACCCAACCTACTGGCCACGGACATCGTAGAGCACCGGAAGTGCCGTGTCAAGCATCTTCGGGTCCGGCCCGAACAAACCATTGGACAGCACGTGTCCGGACTCGCTAGACTGCCCGGCAGCCCTGTGGGGTCTCCCTTTCTGCGCATGCCGAGGCGCGATCGGGGCAACCATCGGGCCTTGCACCATAGCCCCAGTCACTCGCAGTCGAGCACGAACGGTGATGCCCATGAAACGCCTGTCCCTCTTGACAGTCCTGATGAGCATGGCCTGCCCGGCGTTCGCGCAGGAGATCCGCTGCCCGGGCGCCTACGGCGGCCATCTCCAGGGCGTGGCCGCCGACGCCAACGGGAACATCTACTGGTCTTTCACCCTTGCCTTGGTGAAAACCGACGCGCAGGGAAAGCTCCTCAAGAAAACCACCGTTCCCGCCCACCATGGCGACCTCTGGACCGACGGCAACACCGTGTACGCGGCGGTCAACCACCCCGCACCCAGCGGTGGCCCCGGCGCAAGAGACTCCTACATCTGCGCCTACAGGACAGACGACCTCTCCCTCCTGTGGAAGAAGGCGATTCCCGAAGTCGTCCACGGCGCGGGCGGCATTGCCATGCGCGACGGCCACTTCTTCGTGGTCAGCGGCCGTCTCTTGAAGAGCCAGGACGAGAATGACATCTACGAGTACGACGCCGACGGCGTCTTCATCAAGCGGCACGTGCTCGAGAGTGGCCACACCCACCTCGGCATCCAAACCATGGCCTACGCCGACGACGCCTGGTGGTTCGGCTGCTACGGCGATCCCCCCGAGACCCTCCGCGCGAGTGAAGACCTCACCTTTCAGCAGAGATTCGCCTACGATTGCACCCTCGGCATCGCCCCGATCCCAGGCGGCGGCTTCTACATCGGCCGCGGCGACAAGAATGAGGAACGCCAACATACCGGGTGGGTAATCAAGATCGACCGGCTACTCCCGTGAGCTGCAACAACACGGGGGCCTCACGGGCATTGCGCCAGGGCATCCGCTGAGAGCGGCACGTGAACCGTCTCGGCGGGGGCGTCGCCTACCTGGACGCGCACATTGACGCTGTCGGCGGTCTCGGACTCGATGGCCGCCGTAACGCTCGGCACAACGCCTTTGGCGGGCACGATCACCCACGCGAAGGAGATCGAGGCGTCGATGGTGGCCGTGTAGGCAACGCACGGACTGGGTTCCTTGAGGTTGTACTCGCGGCTCCACCAGCCCTGAATCGACGGCGTCTCGCGCCCCTTGATGATCTCGACGTTCCAATCAAGCGCCGACGCGGGCTGGATCCGAACGTTGCCCTGGCCCTCGTCCGTCGAGACGGCCTGCCCGTCCTCGACCGCGACGGTGCACGTGGGATGGAAATGCCAGAGTGGCTGGATCGTCCTCGGGCGATCCGTGTCGATGCGGTCGACTACGACCCAGTACCGGCCGCGCAGGTAGGCCACGGCCCGCGTGTGCGCAACCTGGCCCTCGACGTCCGAGAAGGATCCGTCGAAGGCGCCGAAGGCGAGGTCCATCTCAGGCGAGAGGCGGTACTGACCGGTGACGGGCGCTTCCGCCTCGTAGGCATGCGGCCGCTGACCGTTACCGTCCACGAGCACGAGGTTATGGCTCGCCGACCCGACAAAATAGTCACGCCACGGCCCGCCCACATACGTGAACCGACCGCCGTCCACCAAGATGTCGCGTCCGTACGCCGACACGGAGAGATGGAGCTTGTCGAAGTGTCGGTGGCCGCTGCCCATGGGCCCAATGTCGAAGAAGGCCCAGTGCGCGTCGGCATCCCATCCACTGCGCATCACAACCTGCCCGGCCCACGGAAACACGACCGACGGCAGTCCCTCGGGCGGTGTGCCTTCGGCGCCGTTGGTGGCAATGTATGTCCAGTCGGGTCGCGCGAACCGCTCGACCTGGGCCAGCACCTCGGGCCGCGTGAAATCCAGATCCGAATCATTGTTCATGGGGCCGAATCCGCTTGGCCGCATGGCGTAGGCCAGATAACCGTACATCGGCTCGAGCCCTTTCTTATAGGCCTCGGGCAGGGGCCGTCCTGCGCGCTCGGCGAGGGCTTGGAAGTCGTCGAACTTGCGCAGGGCAACGCGGTGATAGTGGGACGTGAGTTCTTTCTGTACGCCGTCCGGATACACTTGGGCCGTGATTTCGGGCGCCATCCGATTGAACGCATAGGTGAACCACGCGTCGGCGTCGCGGAACTCGGGCCAACAAGCGCCTGCCGTGGCCGCTCCGGACAACTCCATGGTGATCCAATTGCCGCCGCTCGCATGGAAGCTCACGTTGTAGTGGGCGTGGTCCGGAACGCTCGAGAGCATGAGGATGCGCAGGGCCGGCGTGAATTCAGGCACATTCTGGAGACCGAAGAACACCGCCGGCCAAACGTGGGCGATCCGGAAGAACACCTCGAGGCCGCGCCACTGCGGCGTGTTGCTCTTCTCTCCGGGATAGGGACTCGACACAATCCAGTCCGACAACATACGGTTCAGGCCCCGGATGTAGTCGCGGTTGCCCGTCAAGCGATAGGTATCGAAAAGCGTCGTGACCCAGAACTGCCGGTTGATGCCCCAGCCCCACTCGAGATCGCCATCCGGACCGTTGTAGGTCCAATCAAGACCGCCGTCGGCCCGTCGAGGAACCCGCGCGGTCAGGCGGTAGGCCGAGAAGGTGCCGTCGAGTATCGCGTCCGCCGACTCGACGCGTCCCTCTCCTTCGGCCACGGCCTCGATCCGCAGCCATCCCGCCGTCGCGGCGCCTTCGTAGTACGCGAGCAGGGCCGTGCAGGCTGCCGGCTCATCGCCGGCCTCGAACGCCGCCTTCACGGCCTCGAGTCCCGGATAGTCCAGGTTCAGCGCATCGAAAAGATGCTCCACGCGCTCGGGGTACTGCGCGCAGACGGCCTCGACACTCCTGAGCTCCGCCGCTTCCGACGCCTGAACACCAAGGCAATGCGTCACCAAGAGAATCCCTGCCACCATGCTCTCGACCCCTTCCCATCACGACTCAAGCCTACAACACCTAGGGCGGGAACAGCCCCTTGACATGGGGCCGTTCCCGCCCTGGTCAATCCGTCATCACGTCGATATCGCTAGAACTTCAACACCGCACCCGCATACACGTAATCGGCATCTTCATCATCCGTGCCGCCCGTGAACAGCAGGCCGTTGAATCGCGAGTACTGGCCGTCCGTGAGGCCGTCATCCGCGAAAAGATGCGCCCACCCCAGCTCGAAGGTGAGATCTTCGCTGTACTGATACCACACGAAGAGGTCGGTCTCGACGCCCAACGACGCATCGTTCTCTTCCGTCCAGAAGCTGAACGGCGTCGGAATCCGCCACGGGCCCACATCCAGCGTCCACGGCGCATCGAACTCGTCCACAGCCTCGAAATACGACACCATGAGCAGAACACGCAGTTTCTCGACCGGCGAGGCCAGCGCCCCCACCCGGCCAATCCACGCGTTGGAAAGGTCATTGGTCAGATCGAAGAAACCGCTGTAGATCTGATTCGAGAACAGGCGGTTGAAGCTGACGCTCGCCTTAGGACTATCAAACGGATTCAGCCACTCCAAGAAGCTGATGTCGCGGTTGTCCTCGCCATCCAAGTAAATCACGCCGGCGAACAGCCGAGGCTTGCAGGTATAGTCGAACGAATAGCCGACCTCGACCGTACCGCCGAAGGTGTCGAAGTCCGCATCGTCATCGCCATAGACGGCCGGCTTGAAGAGGAAGCCCTGCTGGGCCGCCTCGCCGAACTGATACGAAACCTCCGCGTTGTAGTCGAAACCGCCGATGACGCCCGCCCCGCGCAGGCCGACCGTGTGAAGCTGCGTCGCGTCGTAGTCATCGACACCCAACAGATTCTCGATCCAATCCATGCCAGCCGTGTCGTTGAGACCCGCCGCGTCGCGCACATACATCCAGTACGCATCCAGCGTGAGGTTCTCGACACCGGTGTAGCTTCCATACACGCCATAGAAATCCGTGTCGCCGTCCTGCTCAAGGGGACTCAGCTCCGCCAGCTTGCTGGCCCACGCGTCGACGGTGAAATCCTCGCCGGCATAGGTCAACCGAACCGCGTCAAACGACAAGCCCGTGAAGAAGAACGCGAAATCGCCCGTGCCCACCAGCCACTGGCTGCCAAACGCCAGCTCCTGGCGGCCCAGGCGCAACCGCAACGGCTGGCCCCACATCTCATTGGCCTCGACATAAGACTGAAACACCTCGACGTCGTCATTTGAGACGGCGGCCCGGTCCACGCCCGTGACGTAGTTCGAGCGGAAATCCTGGCCCCACCAATCGTAGCTATCCAACTCGACAAACGCGCACACGGAATCCGTGAAATCGGCTTTCACATGCAGCCGCGTCCGGTGCTCGACAAACTTCATGTCCGGCGTATTCCCCCCGTCCCAATCCCAGGCGCTCAGTACGTTGTTGCCGGCTCCCCCGATGGGACGTCCGACGAGCAATGCGCCCGGCCATCGCACTTGCGGCGCCGCCGTGAGGCAGTCGCTGATATAGTTGCCGCGCAGGCGAATCTCGCCGCCCACCTCGACGTTCTGCAGCTCGGCAAAGGCCGGCCACACCGTCAACACACACGACAGCACCATCAGACACAACACTCGTCTTCGCATGGGTCCCAATCCTTTCCTTTTCAGAACTCCACCCGGTCCCTTGTGCGCCCTCCGGCATCCCAGAAACCCCGACACCGAACTACCCCGGCTGCCTGCCTCCGGACAGACAAGCCGCGGATACTGCGCAACTGAGGCGCAATCTATCACATCGCCTGTCTCGTTGCAAGGAGTTTTGTGCGAACTCGGCCGACGATCCGAAGCCCCCCCCCACGCCCATGCTCCTATTCCGAACCGCCGGAACAGGCATGGGGCCCGTTCAAGGCATTTGCACGACCTTGAACGAGCCCCATCCGCACTGTGGAACAACGTCGGAGTGAGAAAAGGACAAACCTCAGATCCCGAAGATATCCAATCCGACGAGCTTCCACTCGCCGGCCAGTCGGCCCAAGTAGAGCGTCAACGTAGCTTTGCCAAACGTGCCCTCGGCGTCGATCGGCTTGACCGTAGCCTTCGAGCCGTCATCCTCGAACGACACGACCGCGTCCTGGGCGGTTACCTCCATACCGTCGAGGTAACCCATGTCGGCCGCCATGATGAGAAACTGCTTGAGACCTTGCTTGTCACCATACTCATAATGATTGAAGCCGTCAGCCACGGCCGTCATCGCACCCTCGATGTCCTTCGCTATCAACTGAGCGCTGAACCCCTCGATGCCCTTCCGGATGGTCGCTTCATCCGAAACCGCCTCGGCGGCCTCGACCGCCGCCGGTGCGGCTTCCGCGTCAACCTTCGGTTCCGATTTCGGCGCCAACGCGTCCCGAACGCGTGACGCAACCGCGTCGAAATCCGTCACCACGAGGTAAAGCTGCGCCTGCTCCGAAGCACTCAGCACCGATCCCGCCTCGCGGATCGCGTCCTGTTTGGCCGTCAGGATCCGGCGGTCAACCTCCATCAACGCATTCAGCTTGCCCGTCAGATCGTAGCCGGCCTGTCCGCCGGCAACCGCTTGCTCGATCTCGGCCTTCAGCGCCCCATGCTCTTCTTCCAGCGCGTCCATGGCCTCACGGTATTGGCGGTATCCCGCGAACACGTCCGCCATCGCGTACGAATCCAGTTTCGCTTGCTGCACCAACCGAAGCAGCAGCAACTGCTCGATCGCCTGATTCGGGTCTTCCTCGATACCGAACTGCGCCGACGCCATCGCCGCCGACAGAACTGCCGCCACAATCATCGCTGCAATGCACCACAACCGCATGCTCTTACTCCTTCTCGTTAGATCCATCGTTCATGACGTAGCCCACCGGGCCTCTTCTGGCGCCATGGGATTCGACTCGCCCTGCGTCCGGATCGTTTCAACGAATGTGCGCGTGCACCAGGATCGGTGCTCGAAAGGATGAAAGGACGAGCGGAAACGATGGATCTCGGGTTCCGCCGCACGCGCCCGAACCTGTTCCATCCGGGCGATTCGAGACAAATGCGGGACGGACTACTCGCCGTAGAGGTACTCGTTCAGCAGGTTCTCAAGCATTTCCTGTCGGCCGCTTGCCACCGGTGGCTCGCCGTGGGCCAGGACGTAGGCTTCGAGTTCCTCGAATCCCAGCGCCCCCTTCTCGATGTCCGCCCCGATACCGCTATCCCACCCACGGTAGCGATTGGCCACGAACTTCTCGAAGGTCCGGCCCTTGATCATCTTCGCCGCGATCTTCAGGCCGCGCGCAAAGGCGTCCATGCCCCCGATATGCGCGTGGAACAGGTCAACGGGATCGATCGATTGCCGACGCACCTTCGCGTCGAAGTTCAGGCCGCCCGTGCTGAAGCCCCCGGATCGAAGAATGGTATGCATCGCCAACGCGCAATCGTAGAGATCCGTCGGGAACTGGTCCGTATCCCAGCCCAGCAGATAATCGCCTCGGTTGGCATCCACCGAACCCAGGATCCCGTTGGCGGCGGCAAACTCGAGCTCATGAACAAACGTATGCCCCGCCAACGTCGCATGGTTGGCCTCGATGTTCAGTTTGAAGTCGTCGACAAGTCCGTACTTCTGCAAGAAGGCATAGCAACTTGCCGCATCGAAGTCGTACTGGTGTTTCGTCGGCTCCTTCGGCTTGGGCTCAATGTAGAACTGCCCGGTAAACGGGATCTTCTTCTTGTACTCCACCGCCATCCGGAGGAACTGGCCCAGATGGTCCAGCTCACGCCTCATATCTGTATTCAGAAGCGTTTCGTATCCCTCGCGTCCCCCCCAGAATACATATCCAGCCCCGCCCAGTTCCGCCGTCACCTCGAGCGCTTTCTTCACCTGAGCCGCCGCGTACGCGAATACCTCGGGAAACGGGCTTGTCGCCGCGCCCGACATGTACCGGCGGTCAGCAAACAGACACGCCGTGCCCCACAGTAGCCTCAAACCGGTATCATCCTGAAGCTTCTTGGCCCGTCGGACCATAGCATCCAGGTTGCGGTTCGCCTCCACCAGCGTGCCGCCGGCCGGCGCGATGTCGCGGTCGTGGAAACACCAGAACCCCACCCCAAGCTTCGTGAAGAACTCAAAGGCCGCCTCGAGCGTCATCTCGGCCACCCGTAGCGGATCCGACGAACGCGTATAGCCCCGCTCGAAGATTGCCGGGCCGAACATGTCTTGGCCCATGCCCTTGAAAGTGTGCCAATAGCAGACGGAGAACCGCAAGTGTTCGGCCATAGTCTTCCCAAGAATGCGCTGCTTCGGATTGTAGTGTTTGAACGCCAGCGGATTCTTGGAGTCCGGCCCCTCATAGGCAATGGCCTTCACTTCTGGAAAGAACTCGGTCATCACGGCATCTCCTGTTATGTACGGTCGCTCCCCACGGCGCGAAGTATAGCACGGTCGCGGACGCGAGGGAAAACGGACGAAGCCGCGTCCTTGAGGCGCCTCCGCTCATGGAGACGCCGCCGGAACGAAGCAACGGAATCGCCTGCTTAGTGGGGCATCGAGGTTTTAGTAGGATTCTTATTTAGATCACATATAAATACACGAGACCGCCCCAGAAGGGTTGACTTTGGACCCAGAGATATTTTAGCCTTTTTCTTGTTCTGTCTGTGAAGTTATTCACAGAACTTTCGGAGTTTTGTTGGCGCATGAGCTCCCACGACTCTGAAAAGTAACAAAGACTGGGCTGTTTTGGTCTGTAGCGGAAGCAAAGGGAAAGGGAAGTAATATGGCCAGAATTCTCGTAGTGGACGACGACCCGGACATCGTGGATAGCGTCCGCCTGTTCCTCGAACAGGACGGCCATGAGGTCGCCTCGGCCTCCAACCGGGACGATGGCATGGGGCAGGTCAAGTCTTTCAAACCCGACTTGCTCATCCTTGATGTCATGATGGAACAACCCGACGATGGCATTGCCATGGCTCAGGAGCTCAGGCGCCAGGCCTTCACCGCGCCGATCCTCTTGCTGACCAGCATCAGTAAGGCCACGGGGAGCACCTATGGCAAAGACGAAGAGATGGTGCCGGTAGACGCCTTCCAAGAGAAGCCCGTTGTGCCCGAGAAGCTGGTGGCGCTGGTGAAAGAGCTGCTCTCGAAGTAGGCAACCACGGAGGAAACCCGCATGCTAGTTACCGAAAGAGAACGACTGAGGGAAGACATTGAGGCGTGCGTCGCCAAGCACGGCGCCCACCGCAGTGCACTGCTTCCCATCTTGCAGGACATTCACCGGCAGTCCGGCCAGGTCTCTGACTTTGCCATGCAAGTGGTGTCCGACCTCCTGGATATCCATCCGGTCGAGGTCTATGGCGTGGTTTCGTTTTACAGCTTCCTCAACCACGAGGTGAAAGGGAAATTCGTCATCCGCCTCTGCAAAACCCTCTCGTGCGAGATGCAGGGTAAAGACCGGGTGGCACGGCAACTGAAGAACGACCTCGGCATCGACTTCGGCGAGACGACGCCGGACGGGAAGTTCACATTGGAGTGGGCAAGTTGCCTGGGCATGTGCGATCAGGGCCCGGCGATGTTGGTTAACGACCAGGTGTTCACGGGCGTAACGCCCGAGAAGGTGCATGCCATCATCGAAGGATGCCGCCGCGTGTTCAAGCCGTACGCCACCAGCCACAAGGAGGAGCACTAGTATGACCTCGAAACAGCTCACATTCAGCGGCGCCCAAGCCGATGCCGGGCTCAAGGCCGCGCTTGGCAAGAGCCGACCGGACGTCATCGCCGAACTGCGCACGTCCGGGATTAGGGGCCGAGGTGGAGCAGGGTTCCCGGTGCACGTGAAGTGGAACCTGGCCGCCGCCGCCCAAGACGACGTGAAGTTCGTGGTCTGCAACGCCGACGAGGGCGAGCCCGGAACCTTCAAGGACCGCGTTATCCTGTCGGACTACGCCGACCTCGTGTTCGAGGGAATGACCATCGGCGGCTATGTCCTCGGCGCCGAGAAGGGCATCCTCTACCTCCGCGGCGAGTATGCCTACCTGCGCCGCCATCTCGAGGGGGTCCTCGAACAGCGACGCGCCGACCACCGGCTCGGCCACGGCATCTTGGGCAAGAAGGGCTTCGATTTTGAAATCGAGATCCGCATGGGCTCCGGCGCCTACGTATGCGGCGAGGAGACCGCCCTCATCGAGTCGCTCGAAGGCCAACGCGGTGAGCCGCGCAATCGCCCCCCCTTCCCCGTGGACACCGGATTCGAAGGACATCCCACCATCGTGAACAACGTCGAGACGTTGGCATGGGTGTCGTGCATCCTCGCCAAAGGCGGCGCGTGGTTCAAGGCAATCGGAACGGACAAGTCGACCGGTCTGAAACTCTTCAGCGTATCGGGCGACTGTACCCGCCCGGGCGTCTACGAATTCCCCATGGGCATCACGATCAAGCAGTTGCTCAAGGAAGTCGGCGGCGAAGAGGCCAAGGCCGTTCAGGTGGGTGGCGCGTCCGGTCGGTGCGTACCGGCGGCCGAGTTTGACCGAACCATCGCGTTCGAGGACGTGGCGACCGGCGGTTCCGTGATCGTACTTGGCCCGAATCGCCACATGCTGGACGTGGTCGAGAACTTCATGGAGTTCTTCGTCGAAGAGTCCTGCGGCCAATGCACGCCCTGCCGCGAGGGCAACGTCAAGCTACTCGAAGGCATCCAGTTGCTCAAGGCGGGCCGCTGTTCAATGGCCTACCTGAACGAGCTGTGCTCCCTGGGCGAGTCGATGCAGCTCGCGTCGAAATGCGGCCTCGGGCAGTCCAGTCCGAACGCGTTCCTCTCCATTGTCCAACACTTCAAAGACGAGATCATGGGTTAGGCCGGGCAGGCAAAACGAGGAGTCAGGTATGACACAGAAGACACGCGAAGCAGATTCGTCCCGGACCCCGGTCAGCCAGCGGCCGTTCTCGGTGGATGCACCGAACGGCAGCACACAGACCATTGGCGGCCTGGTTTCGGTCACGATTGACGAAAAGGAACTCAAGGTGCCGCTCGGAACCACCATTCTCGAAGCGGCGAGGCAAGTCGGTATTCGCATTCCGACCCTGTGCCACCACGATGACCTGTGCGTGGCCGGGGTGTGCCGGATTTGCGTAGTCGAAGTCGAGGGCCAGCGGACGCTCCAGGCGGCCTGCTGCTACCCCGTCACCACCCCCATCAAGGTGAAAACCCATACCCGGAACGTGCGCCAGGCGCGGCGGCACATTCTCGATCTCCTGCTCTCGAAGCACTACGGCGAGTGCTACGCCTGCTTCCGCAACAACAACTGCGAGTTGCAGAGCCTCGCCAAGGAGTACGGCGTCGACTTCTTCCGGTTCGGGCACCCGACCGAGCCCATGTACGAAGTGGACCGTTCGAGTTACGCCGTCGTGCGTGACATGAACAAGTGCATCCTGTGCCGCCGGTGCGTGCGGACCTGCATCGACCTCCAGGAGGTCGGCGTCCTCGAGGCCATTGGCCGCAGCGCAAGCACCAGGATCTCGACCTTTGTCGACAAGCCCTTGGCCGACGTCATCTGCATCAACTGCGGCCAGTGCATCAACCGATGTCCCACCGGCGCCCTGCGCGCCAACGATCCCACCGACGACGTGTGGGCCGCCATTGACGACCCCACAAAACACGTCGTCATCCAGACGGCGCCCAGCCCTCGGGCCGGTATCGGCGAGTACTTCGGCCTCGAGCCGGGTATCCCGCTCACGCTCGAGATGAATACGGCCCTGCGCCGGTGCGGATTCGATAGGGTGTTCGACACCAACTTCAGCGCAGACCTCACCATCATCGAGGAAGGCACCGAGTTGATCTTGCGACTGTACAAGGCATTGGTCCAGAAAGACCCCTCGGTGTGCCTGCCGCAATTCACGAGCTGCTCTCCCGGCTGGGTGAAGTTCATCGAGCACTTCTATCCCGAAATGCTCGGCCACGTCTCGTCCGCCAAGAGCCCGCAGCAGATGTTCGGCGCGGTCATCAAGACCTACTACGCGCAGTTGCACAACATCGATCCCAAAGACATCGTCACCGTCGCACTGATGCCCTGCTCGGCGAAGAAGTACGAGTGCAATCGGCCCGAGATGTGCGACAGCGGCCTCAAGGATATCGACTATGGCCTGACGACGCGCGAACTCGGCCAGATGATCAAGGAAGCCGGCATTCACCTGCCCGACATGCCGAAATCGCCCTTCGACGCCCCCTTCGGCCAGGAAACCGGCTCCGGCGTCATCTTCGGCGCCACCGGCGGCGTCATGGAAGCGGCATTGCGCACGGTCATCGAACTGGTGTGCGGCATCAAGGTCGAGAATCTGTTCGACCATGCCGACATCATCCCGGTGCGTGGCTTCGACGGCATCAAGTACGCGGAACTCACGGTACCGGATGTCGGGCCTGTGCCGGACATCCTCAAGCACCTCGTGCCGAACTGGGATTGGCTCAAGGGCGCCACACTCAAGGTCGGCGTCGCCCACGGTACGGCCAACGCCAAGAAGGTGCTCGAGGACGTCAAGGCCGGCGGCACGTTCAGCAAGTGCCACTTCATCGAGATCATGGCGTGTCCGGGCGGGTGCCTGGGCGGCGGTGGCCAGCCGATTCCGACCACGCCCGAGATTCGGGCCGCGCGCGCCAAGGCGATCTACGCCGAAGACACGCGATCCGAAGTGCGCAAGTCGCATGAGAACCCCGCCGTCCTCGAACTCTACCGCAAGTTCCTCACCGACGGACCTTGCGGTCACCTGAGCCACAAGTTGCTGCACACCGGTTACATGGCACGCGGCAAGTACATCGCCTAGTTCGCGACCGGAGAGAATCCTGGGCGCCGGGCGGAGATTTCCGTCCGGCGCCCAGGAAGTGTACAATGGCCGTCCTCGAGGCCCCGCTCCCAGCGGGTCCATGGAGTTCGCCGTGCCTGCAGGGCCGTCATCCATAGCTTATCTCGACGCCGCCGATCCCAAGGTGGCCTACGCCGCCTGCTCGGAAGACGAGCGCCGCATCCTCGATCGCATCAACCAGAAAGTGGCGGCAGCGGAATCGCTCGAGGACATCATGAACTTCGTGTTCGATGCGATTCGGCCCATCAGCCCGTGCGATCGCGTCGGCTTGGCCTTCCTCGAGGAGAACCGCGCACGCGTGGCCGCCCATTGGGCCCGCGCCGACTACGAGCCCATGCTGCTGACCAAGGGCTACGCCGAGGACCTCCACGGGAGTTCGCTCGAGACCGTCCTCGAGCGGGGCGTCCCCCGCGTCATCAATGATCTCGATGCCTATCTTGACGCTCATCCGGAGAGCCGATCCACCCGGATCATCGTCCGGGAAGGTGTGCAGTCAAGCATGACGTGCCCACTTATCGTCGAGGGGCGCCCCGTCGGATTCCTCTTTCGGAGTTCACGGTTGAAGAACGCCTACGACGAACACCAGGTCAACATGCAAACGGCTATTGCCGAGCGCTTAAGCCAGGCCGTCGAGAAGACGCTACGCATCGAGCAGTTGGCCGCCGCCAACCGGGCCTATACCGAGACCCTCGGCTTCGTCAGCCACGAACTGCGTAGCCCGCTGGCCGCTATCGTCATGAACGCCCAGGCGTTGACCGGCGGTTACCTGGGGCCATTGACGGATCCCCAGCGCGAGCGTATCGGTCGGATGGTTGTCAAGGCCAACTACCTCCTCGAACTCATCGAGGAATTCATGACCCTCTCCGGACTCGAGGGCGGGGAACTCGAGGCCTGCATCGGGACTGACATCGACTTTGTCGGCGCCGTACTGAATCCTGCGCTCGACATCATCGAGGAAGCGCTCAAGGCCAAACGGATGACGCTCACGTGGAATGTCCCGAAGGCGCCCGTCCCTGCGGCATGCGACCCTCGCCTCATGAAGATCGTCGTCGTGAACCTGCTCGGAAACGCGGTGAAATACGGCGACGAAGAGGGCGAGGTCCGCGTCAGCGCCACCGCGTCCGAAGCCGGCATCGAGGTGAAGGTATGGAACAGCGGCCCCGGATTCCCTGAGACTGAGCACCACAAGCTGTTCCGGCGATTCTCGCGCGTCAACACGCCCGAACTGATGAAACGCAAGGGCACCGGCATCGGCCTGTTCACATGCTGGCGCATCATCCAGTTACATGGAGGCCGGATCTGGGCCGACTCGCGCGAGGGCGAGTGGGCCGAGTTCACGTTCCGCCTGCCGGAGCCCGGCACCAAGCGCTAGGATTCGGAACGAAGGACTGTCGAAGGCGCAAACCGCGAACCATGGCAAAGGAATAGGACCTCGCCGACGTTCGTTACTAGACAGAAGAGGTGGGTTGTGAATTGCGCAACAACCTCCGTGGGAGAAATAGGATCATGACGCATGTAGTCAAGAACACCGCAGACACTGTACCGATCAACGAAGAAGAGATAGAAGCTTTCCTCGATGCCGAACGGCACGCCGACTCGGGCCGTGTGCGTGAGGTTCTCGCCAAGGCGCGCGAGCTCAAGGGGCTCTCGCCCCGCGACGTCGCCGCTCTCATGCCCGTGAGCGACCCGGAACTTCTTACCGAAATGTTCGCCACAGCCCGCGCCGTCAAGGATCTCATTTACGGCCGGCGGCTTGTTCTGTTTGCGCCACTGTACATCTCCAACCTCTGCAAGAACGAATGCCTGTACTGCGCGTTCCGGGCCAAAAACACCGCCGTGAAGCGGCGCGCCCTCACACAGGAGGAGATCGCTTCCGAGGTGAAGATTCTCGTCGAGCAGGGCCACAAGCGGATCCTGCTCGTCGCCGGCGAGGCCTACCCAAACGAAGGGTTTGACTACGTTCTGAGATCCGTCGAGACCATTTACAAGACCAAGAGCGGCAAGGGCGAGATCCGGCGTGTCAACGTCAATGTCGCGCCCCTGACGCTGGACGAGTTCCGCAGGCTCAAAGCCGCCCAGATCGGCACCTATCAGGTCTTCCAGGAAACCTACCATCGCGGAACATACGCCTGCATGCACGTGAGCGGCCAGAAACGCGACTACGACTGGCGCGTCACCGCCATTGATCGCGCCATGGAGGCGGGTATTAACGACGCCGGCATCGGCGTGCTGTTCGGGCTCTTCAACTGGCACTTCGAGATCCTCGCCATGATGCAGCACATCCGGCACCTCGAGGAACGCTTTGGCGTCGGGCCGCACACCATCAGCGTGCCGCGCCTCGAGCCCGCGACGGGCTCCGAACTCGCCACGCATCCGCCGCAGCCCGTCTCCGACATCGACTTCCGCAAAATTGTCGCGATCCTGCGCATGGCCATACCGTATACGGGCATCATCATGTCCACCCGCGAGACGCCCAATCTCCGGCGCGAGACCTTCGCCCTGGGCGTGTCGCAGATCTCCGCCGGAAGCCGCACCAATCCCGGCGGTTACACCGAGGACGAGTACGACGCCAGCCAGTTCTCCCTGGGCGATCACCGCTCGTTGGATGAGGTGATCCGCGATGTCGCGTCCCTCGGTTACATTCCCTCGTTCTGCACCGGCTGCTATCGCCTTGGCCGTACCGGCCAAGACTTCATGGACCTCGCCAAGCCGGGCGATATCAAGATGCACTGCGATCCGAACGGCCTCTCGACATTCCTCGAGTACCTGCTTGACTACGGAACGCCGGAGACGCGCGAGATCGGCGACAAGCTCATCCACGACACCCTCGAAAACATGGCCGAGGCGCCCCGCAATCGCTCGGAAGGCCTCCTGGCGCGCGTCCGCGCCGGCGAACGCGACGTGTACTGCTAGCCGGCCAGCCCGAACCGCAATTCGCCGAGGCCCTGTCGCGCGACAGGGCCTCGGCGTCTTTCCACAGGGATTCCCTGCATTCAAGGTCCAAGTGCAACACCGTAAGTGGTTGAAGGAAGACCGGTTTCCCCCGCCCCGGCTCGTTCGGACACGCACAGACCCACGTTCGGGCGAAGACTGTGCGCATCCGAGCAAGCTGGGGCGGGGGAAAGAAGTGTTGCACTTGGACCTTGAATGCACTTTCCACGTGTTCGGCGCGTTTGCATTTGACGAACGACGGGAAATGAGGTATCATATAAATAAGAATTCGGAGAAACTATAGGGTTCTCGCAGGGGGCGAAGTGGGTGTGGAGCAGTGCCTTCAAACCTGCGGGGATGTGCACGGGGACGTGAGGCCGTCTACGAAGCGACGTGCCCAAACGGGAAGGAGCGTGTCATGAAAACCACCTCGTCGCTGTCCCATTTGCGCTGGACACTGGCGGTGCTGCTACTCGCCGCGCCGGCCACAGCCGCCGTCGGAAACTTCATTCCAGGCGTCCACGACAACCTCCAGCCGCCCTCGAGCGGCGCCGCCAACTGGTGTAGTCCCACGGCAGCCCTCAACGTGGTGGCCTACTGGGAGCTGACCGCCGGTCACGCCAACGCCCAAGGCCTACTCGACCCGGTTGACCCGGCCATCCCGCCCGGAACGGGCCCCGGAAGCACAACCAGCACGCATGTTGGCTGGTTCATGGGCACAAACGGCGTCGGGAGTCCGGTCCGGCTGAACAATGTCGGGGCGGCGGGCACCTTCGACGTGGACATCATGCCCGGGCTCGACGAATTCGTGCGCTGGGACAAGCTGAACACGTTTGGATACGCCATACCCCCGTATGCAAAGACGGCGCACACCTGGTGGCTCCAATACCACAACCGTCTGGCCTTTTCCGAGGCGCAGGGCTGGGGAGACATCGTCAACGAGATCGATGCAGGCCGCCCGCTGGTCACAAGTTTCGCCCACTGGACCTTGATGGGGGCGACGCAGGTGAATGTTGGCCTGTTGGGCGACCTTCCGGTGACCTTCTATAACTGGAGCGTGCCCGCCGCCGCCGGCGCGCCGGGAGGGGACGCGCCCACTGAACAATGGAATCAGTCCTGGCAGAACCCGGAGGAGATCGCCGGCCACACGGTGACAACCGTCGGGTACTTGTTCGACTATGATCCCGACGGCGAGGGCGCGCTCCCTCAAGGCGCCTGGGTAATCGTCCACGATAACTGGGGCAGCACGCCCACGAACGTGGCCGTGCCGTGGATCGACATCGCCAACGTGCCTCCGAACAACCCCGCCACAAAGTGGGGCGATCCGACGGCCCGAACCTGGTGGGTCTCGAATGTCCTGGTCGGCCCCGACGATCCCATCGTCTCCCTCGGAGGCGTCAACTTCGCCGTCCGAACGGGCGCCTTCGGCCTGCCCGGCACCGGCGTCTCGAACGAAGTGGCCCTATCGGGCGATCCGGAGAATGACGTCTACAAGGGCGGCGCCTGCACCAATATGCTTCGCCTCGACGAAACACTTCTAGGGCTTGTTCCCCTCGACGACATCGACGCCGTGTCCTACGGCGACCCGTCCGTCATCGTGTTCATTGCCGATCCGTGGGAAGGTGAAGGCGGATGGGTAGACGTCAAAGGCCGGCCTATCTACTGGCATTTCTCCGTGGACCCCATGGCCACGGGCGCGTGGAATCCCATCCAGTCCGCGGTGAATGTCGAGGTCCAGATCGGCACGGCCTCCTGCGGGATGCTCGCCAACGCGCCCGAGGCCTACGGCGACTTCTTCGTCACGCATTGGGGCATCTTGGGCAACAACGCCCTGGTCGGCGACGAGGCCGAACTCGGGCTGATGATCCAGAAGAGCTTCGCCGATGACGACCTGAACGGACTCGATCTGATCGCGGCCACCATTCATCGTCCCGACAGTTTCCTGCAACCCGGCGACGTGTTCTTCTCGCTCACCAACGGATCGCCCTCCCTTGTTGGGATGATCGACCCGTTCTTCCGGATTCCCATCAAGGGCGCCGACATTCTCACACCCGACGGAAACGGCAGTTTCCGCATCGCACAGGCTACCGACCCCAATATCAATACGAACGGCGACCGAGGTACGTTGGGCATCAGCGCCGAGAATGACCTCGACGCCCTCTTCGTCGATGGAAACGGCGAGCCGTTCTTCTCCGTGCGCGTGGCACAGCAAGGCAATCCAAAGAGCATCAACCCCGGGGACATCCTCGTCCGCGACGGACGACTTCACGCCCTGTTAGACGGCACGGCGGATGAGCTGATCGCGGCATCCCTGCTCGGCCTACTCGACGCCGAGACCTCCGGTGGGCAAGATCCCGACGACAACCTCGATGCCCTGGATGCCGAAACCTTCATCGTTGATCCCGTGGAGGTGGTTCCCGACGGCGAGATGGACGAGGCCTTGGCAGGCGAAGGCGAAGGCGAAGGCGAAGGCGAGGGCGAAGGGGAAGGCGAAGGGGAAGGCGAAGGGGAAGGCGAGGGCGAAGGCGAAGGCGAGGGCGAAGGCGAGGGCGAAGGCGAGGGTGAAGGTGAAGGCGAAGGCGAGGGCGAAGGCGAGGGCGAAGGCGAAGGCGAAGGCGAAGGCGAGATCGATATCACCGCACCCAATGGCACCGAAGTCTGGCGCCGAGGGGAAGAGCATACGATCACGTGGACCAGCAATGGAACGGTCGGCTCAGACGTCCGCATCGCCCTCCATATCGGCGAGGCCACGTTCGTCGACTGGATCGTCCGCAAGACGAGCAACGATGGATCGTACGTGTGGTTCGTCCCGACGAGCACCACCGCGCGAACCGACTACCGCATCCGCGTGCAGGACTACTACGACTCGACGATCCGGGACTTCAGCGACGCCGACTTCGAGATCGAGGCCGGTGAAGTCGAAGTTTCGACGCCGAACGGCGGTGAGCAGTGGGAGCAAGCGAAGTCGTATGACATAACTTGGGCCAGCAACGACATCGGCGTAGGGACTGATGTACGACTCGCACTGCACAAGGGCGCTTCCTTCGAGTATTGGATCAACCGGAAAACAAGCAACGACGGCTCGTACACATGGACTGTGCCCACGTCCCAAACACCGGATGCCAAGTACCGCGTCCGCGTCCAGTCCTACTCGGACTCCTCGTTGCGCGACTACAGCGACCAGCGCTTCGAGATCACGCAGCAGCCGATCACCGTGACGGCGCCCAATGGTGGTGAAGACTGGACTCAGGGGCAGACCTACAGCATCACCTGGACCAGCAATGACGCCGGCGTCGGTACGGACGTGCGAATCGGCCTGCACAAAGGTGCTTCTTTCGAGTACTGGATCGTTCGAAAAACATCCAATGATGGTTCCTACAACTGGATCGTGCCGTCCGGCCAAACGCCGGCATCGTCGTATCGGATCCGAGTTCAATCCTACGGCGATTCGTCCTTGAGCGACTACAGCGACGCGCGATTTACCATCAGCGCGGCGCCCTGAACTAAGGTCACCGTAACGGCGGCGGCGAGTCGGGCGTCAGGCGGAAATGGCTCCGGGGTGTCCGGCTCGCCGCCATTCCGCTTTCCCGGAATGTATCGCGCGCCACGCCCCCTCGCCGCAACGGGCATCGGCCTCCCAAACCCCGCAAGCGCTGCATTAACACATAGGTAGCGTTGCTTTCACCAAAAATCGGAGAGTATACTTCCGCCACCCAAGCCGGGCACGGAATGCCCCGGCACTGAAGGATGAAGCACCATGATCATTGTAATGGCCTCACGAGACCGCAAAGACATCGAGTATGTCGTTGCGCGTGTCGAGGAGTTGGGATACAAGGCACACCTTATCGAAGGCGTAGAACGAACCGTGGTCGCCGCCGTCGGCGATGAGCGCGGCAAGTTCCGCCTCCAATCGCTCGAGTCGCTGCCTCACGTCGAGAAGGTGGTCCCCATTCTCAAGCCCTTCAAGCTGGCCAACCGCGAGGCACGGCCCGAAGACACCATCGTCAAGGTCGGAAGCGCCCAGGTGGGCGGGAATCGGTTCTGTGTGATGGCCGGGCCCTGCTCCGTCGAATCGCGGGAACAACTCATCGAGACGGCCGAGACCGTCAAGGCCTCGGGCGCAACCGTCTTGCGCGGCGGCGCGTTCAAACCGCGGACATCGCCCTACGCGTTCCAGGGTCTCGAGAAGGAAGGACTGAGACTGCTCGAGGAAGCGGGACACCAGTTTGGGCTTCCGTTCGTAACGGAAGTTGTTACGCCAGAGCAGGTTCCGCTCATCGAGCAGTACGCCGATATGCTTCAGATCGGCGCCCGGAACACCCAGAACTTCGGCCTCCTCAAGGCCGTGGGCAAGGCCAAGAAGCCCGTATTGCTCAAAAGGGGCATGATGTCCACCATCAACGAAGTCCTCATGTCTGCCGAGTACATCATGTCCGAAGGAAACAACCAGGTTGTTCTGTGCGAGCGCGGCATTCGCACCTTCGAGACCGAGACGCGGAATACGCTCGATCTCAGCGCCGTGCCCCTGCTCAAGAAACAGACCCACCTCCCCGTCATTGTCGACCCGAGTCATGCCACCGGGCACTGGGACCTCGTTGGCCCTATGGCCAAGGCCGCCGTCGTCGCCGGGGCCGATGGACTCATGATCGAGGTGCATCCGAAGCCGGCCGAGGCTTTTTCGGACGGCCCCCAGTCACTGACGTTACCGCATTTCCGCGCATTGATGGACGAGATCCGCAAACTCCTGGAATATGTTGGGAAGACCTTGTAGCCGATCATGACCGAAGAAACCCAAGAGCAGAACGAGTCGATCCCGGTACCCGAATCGCTAAGCCGAGAGGAGACCGTGCAGGCGTTGTACGCCCTTCTCTTCGCAAGCGACCGTCCCCTGAGTGCGAGTCGACTGGCCGAAACCCTCGGTGATATCGACAAGGACGTCGTGGCTACCTTACTCGAAGAGTTGCGCGCGTACATCGACGCCCTCGAGGTGCCCTACCGGGTCCAAGAGATCGCCGGCGGATACCAGCTCATCACAAAACCGGACTTCGCGCCCTTCATCCGGCGTCTATACCAGATCAAGGCGAACCCACGCCTCTCCCGAGCCGCCCTCGAGACGTTGGCCATCATCGCCTACAAACAGCCGGTCACCCGCGCCGAGGTCGAGGCCATCCGCGGCGTCAGCGTGGCCTACGCGTTCGACCTACTCCAGGAGAAGCGCCTCGTCAAGGTCGTGGGCATCGCCGAATTGCCGGGCCGGCCCCGCCTCTATCGCACCACGGATGAGTTCTTGCTCCATTTCGGCCTCAAGAGCCTCCGCGAACTGCCCTCCTTTGAGGAAATCCAGGACGCAACGTAGCACCGTGATGCGCCTCCAGAAATACTTGGCCGCGTGCGGTATCGCCTCGCGACGCCAGTGCGAGCGCCTCATCGAGGAAGGCCGCGTCGGCCTCAACGGCGCCGTGGCCGCCCTGGGCGACTCCGTCGACGAGGCCAAGGACGCCGTCACCCTCGACGGCTGCCCTTTGCGGCTGAACGACAAAGTCTACATCGTGTTCAACAAACCCCAGGGCGTCGTCACCACGGCCAAGGACACGCACCAGCGCCAGACCGTCCTCGACTATCTGGACGGGGTCAGGGCTCGCGTGTTCCCCGTTGGCCGACTCGATATGGATGTTGAAGGCGCACTGCTCCTCACAAACGACGGCGAGTTGGCCCAGCGGCTCATGCATCCGCGATACGAGGTCGAGAAGGTGTACGTGGCCAGCGTCGAGGGCCGTATGTCCCTCGAGACCGCGCAGCGCCTCGCCCAAGGCGTCGCGCTCGACGACGGCATGACGGCGCCCGCCGAAGTCCGCATCCTCGAGCGTCAAGCCGACACGACGCGCATCCAGTTGACCCTGCACGAAGGCCGGAAACGCGAAGTCAAACGCATGTGCGCCGCCGTGAATCATCCGATCCGCCACCTTCGCCGCGTCGCCGTCGGCGACATCAAGGCCGCCGGCTTGCAGCCCGGGGAGTGGCGGTACCTCGCCGACGACGAAGTCGCCGCCCTGCGCAGTCGCGTAGGCCTTCCATGACCGCCCTCGACCCGGCGCTCACCTCCGGCAGCATCACGCGATCCGTCTGGCGCGTGGCTTGGCCCGTCGTCTTGCTCAACCTCGTCAACGGCCTCCACGGCCTCGTCGATCACCTCCTCGTCGGCAACTTCGTGCCCAGCGAAACCAACGAAGCCAACGCCGGAATCGGCGTCGCGTGGCAGCTCTTTCTCGTCATCGTCGTATTCATGGCGTCCCTGTTGCAGGGCATGAACGTGCTCGTCGCCCGCTACACCGGCCGGCAAGACCGCGAGATGGTCAGCATGATCGTGTACCAGACCTTCCTCGTCTCGGCCATCATCCTCGTTCCCGTCATCGCCCCGCTTGGGTACTTCATGGCCCCGCGCCTGCTCGAGTGGTTCAACGCAACACCAGGCGTGCAGACCCATGCCCTCCCCTACATGCGCATTCTCTTCACCTGTGGCGCGCCCCTGTTCATCGCGTTCCTCCTTACCGGCGCCATGCAGTCCTCGGGCAACCCCAAGATTCCCCTGGCCCTCGGCGTGCTCACCACCGCCCTCAACGTCATCCTCAGCGCCTACTTCATCATCGTACTGCACCTCGGCGCCGCCGGCGCGGCCCTCGGCACCTGCCTCGCTCCCTGCATCAGCCTCGCCTGTGCGTTCGTCATCATCCTCCGGGGCAAGACCGTCATCGCCCTGCCCAAACACATGTCGCTCAAACCCGATCTCCGCATCATCGCCGCCGTCGCCCGCATCGGCATCCCCACCGGACTCCAATCCGTGGCCATGAACGTAGGCGCGGCACTGCTCCTCGGCATCATCGGACGCGTCGAGCACAGCGCCGCCGCCCAAGCCGCCTACACCATCTGCTACACCCAGCTCTTCTCCCTCGTCCTCTGGACCTCATTCGGCCTCCGCGTCGCCGCCGCCACCGTCATCGGACACAACATCGGCGCCGACAAGATGGCCCGCGGCCGCCGAGGCGTCTACATCGCCGCGGCCATGGGCCTCGCCGCCGCCTGCGCGCTCGGCATCCTCTACTGGACACTCCCCCGCCCCTTGCTCGCCCTGTTCGATGCCACCGGCCAGGCCATCACCCAGTATGGCGTCTCCCTGCTGCGCTACCTCAGCCTGTCCGGCCTCGCCTTTGTCCTCGGCCTCACCTTCACCGGAGGTCTTCAGGGCGCCGGCGACACCAAGAATCCCATGTACATTGCCATCATCACCCAGATCGGCGTCCTCCTCGGCATCTGCTGGATCGCCATCGCGCTCCACCGACTCTCCACAGACCTCATCTGGTCCGCCATCCTCGTGAGCCACATCTCGCGATTCCTCCTCACCTACGCCGTCTTCCGCCGAGGGCGATGGGCCACCATCCGCCTCGAGATCGCGCGCACGCACACCGCCCCCAACGCGTAACGCCCGTCACCCCAATGCTCAATCCGAAACCCATACCAGGCCAGATCCCCCCCAAAATCGAAAACGCCCCAAGGGGGATACCCTTGAGGCGCGTGATACTCGATGGTGGGCGACCGCGGGCTCGAACCGCGGACCTCCGCCGTGTGAAGACGGCGCTCTAAACCACCTGAGCTAGTCGCCCATCCGCGAACCCAAATCCTACCACAGCCCCGCGCTGGCCGTCAAATGCTTCGTGGACACTGAAACGGGGAACGGACCGCCTCCGAGTCTTCGCTTGTCGCGCCGACGTGTCGCGCCCGTGAAACCTCCCGACGTCAACGAGTGATAGTGCGGCCACTGAGTGACCAATACTCTCCGCTCGCCGAGGTAACTCCGGAAAGCACGGACAATCCCGTTCTGGGTAACTTCACTGTTCCCATGTTCTCCTTGCATCCGATTACCTTTGTCTGCTATACGTAGAGTCTATTCTGTGCAGCGGAGTTCTGGTTCCCGAAAGGACCTTGATGGTTGTGCGGGAAGAGCAAGGCAGAGGGGATGTCATATCGCTGGCCCAAGGCCTGAAGCACAAGATCGGTGACCAGGAAGTCGTCCTCTTCCTCGGGGCCGGCGTCAACCGGGCCAGCGCCAACCGGGAGAACGGGCCCTCTTGGTCTGACCTGCTTCGCGATGTGCTTGACCATGCCGTGTACTACCGGCTCGGCGGGGAGTGGTCTGCGGCGGAGTGCAAGAGGCTATTGGAGTATGTCCAGGACTCACAAAACGCCCTGTCGCACTACGACCAAGCAACCCTGGCGAAGAGACTCCTCGGGAGACATTACCTACACGCGATTCGCGAGATGCTTTATAGAAACGTGGAGGTCGCTTACCCCACCGCTGAAGGCACGGCTCCATTCCTCAGGCTCGTCGCCAACCTCTGCCGTAAAGACCAGGTGAGGGCCGTCGTTACCTACAACTACGACGACTTCCTCGAGTGCCTTCTTCGCAGCATGGGGGTCCGAGACCCTGTCAGCATATACGGCCGGAGTCCGTCGCACCCCAAATACACAGGACCCCGTGCCCAGATTCCCATATACCATGTGCACGGCTTCCTGCCGAGAACCGCGCCGTTCGCCGACCTGGACGCCTCCGGTTTTGTCCTCTGCCATGAGGAATACTACCGAAGCCTTCTCGAGCCCTTCTCCTGGCAGACCGTCCAGCAGTTGTCCTTTCTCCGGTCCTACGTCTGCCTCTATCTCGGAATCTCCTTGCGCGACATGAACATGCTTCGCCTGCTCTGCCATTCGGCCGCCTACGCCAGTGGGAGCAGCAAGTACATCCTCTGGTGTGAGAAGGATATCTTCCAATCAGAACCACCTGAGGGAATGAAGGCGCGGCTTATCGCCGTTCGCCGCAGCTTGTGTGCCGATCTGTCGCTCGAACTGGTCTGTTGCGGACCCGAGTATGAGGACCTCTACGCAGTGCTGGGCGAACTCGGAAAGTGACCGGATTTCGACTCGGGAATGTCCGTGCACTGCCACCGAAGACGGGCGGGGCCCATTGACGGCCCCGACGAACGTAAAGGAGCGATGATGAAGGAGCTCGAGACCAAAGTCCGGGGACTTGACGCCGTTCTCAGGAATGGGCTTCGGCTTCCGACGGCCCAGGAGGGCTTGGTACTCCTAATCAAGGGTCCGCCGGGCAGTGGGAAGACCACGCTGGCGTTGCAGCTTGCTCTGGCCGCGAAGGACTGGGATTGCGAGACGAGAGAAGCTATTGAGATTCGCAGTCACGAGCAGCACTCCGACGATATCCGGGCCCTCCTGAAACGACTCGCCACGAGCCCCAACTCCACCGGTTTAGACGTACTGGGACGCGAGGTTCCCGAATCCGACACGGATACCGTAGATAATCTCCTCCCGTCCGTCTCGTGGGCCCGCAACCTGGTTGCCAAGCTGAACACCGAAGACCGCGAGTTCCGCCTATTAATGATCGACGGACTCAACCTCGTCGTGGATTCAGAAAGGCACCTGGTCGACCTCGAAGTCATGGTCTCCGTTCTCCGGCGCAAGTCCACCGTGGGCATTCTCGTGTACGAGCCTGGGGGAAGTGGCATGGAAACCGTTGATTTCCTGGCCGACCTCGTCATCGAGATGAAAGGCGAGGCCATCAGCGAAGGCCCGAATATCCCGGAGTATTTCCTCCAGCACATTCGCGTCTGCAAATCGCGGTTTCAGCGCAGCGTCCTTGGCTGGCATCAATACAAGATACGAGAGACAGGCGTTGAGATCTATCCGTCCATCCATTACCGGATTCAGGCGGGCGCACCGGAACAGAAACAGAGTCCGACGGTAGCGGCGAACTTCGACGGTTCGAAGCGCTCCGTCGCTGACCATGCGCAGGAAGCCCAGAAGACTCAATCCAAACAAGGCGGAATCGAAGAAGTCGAGTCGATCATCGGTCACATGCTCGGATCCTACACCTTGGCAGAAGGTAACAGCGTGACGGTGGTTCTTGGCGCGCGCCGCGCGTGGAAGACCATGTTGACGCTGGACTGGCTGCGGCAGGGCGCAAAGGAAGGTCAGCCGAGCTTGTTGGTCTCGCTCATGGATGACATACCGACCATCATTGAGCAGCGCGCGCAGCTCTGCAAATATATATGCCCAAGGAATGACGAATCGAAAGGAAACTGCAAGGGCTTGGACTGCTACAAGAACGTGTTTCCGTTCTACTTCCGCCCAGGCTGTATCGCCCCATGCGAGTTCTTCGACTATCTATGCCGACGAATCGAGGGGAAGGAGAAGAACGAGACGGGAGAGTATTACGGAAAGATCAAGCGGTTCCTCTTCTGGGACTTGGTCCAGCTCGAGTATCGCTTTCCCCTCCTGTCGTCCGATCCTCTGTTCCTGCCGGGCCTCATGGACTATCTGAAGTACCAGCGGAGGATTCCGGCCGTGTTCATGGGACCCGCGAGCTCAAGACTGGCGAAGGTCGCCTCCGCCATCGCAGACAACGTCATCTTCTCCTGGCAAGACATGACAACCGAGGTCGCTGGCAAGGAATCCACGGAAGGTTGGTGTTTCTATGTGGACCGCGTCGCGGGCCAGCCGGAACGGGGCCGTCTTCACTTCATCAAGAAGCCCTCGGAAGGTCCCGCGCGCCAGGAGAAACTGGACGGCCAAGCCACCTACGAGACCCTGATCGAAACCCATGGGGACAAGAAGGAGCCGCCCTTCGAGCGGGCAAGCGCCTACATCGAGGCCATCCAAGCCCTCCAAGGTCTGCCCCTTGGCATGGCGCCCAAAGAAGGACAAACCACGGGAACCAAGTCGGCCAGCAAACCCCGCCGTCCGAACTCGTAGGGAGGACATCAGAAGACCAACGCTCACCGGAGAAACGCCGGTCGCTCGATACGTCAGCCTACCCGTCGATGGCCTTGCGGACTTCTTGGGCCATAACGTCGGCGCGGAACGGTTTCTGGATGAACGAGCGCGCGCCGGAGCGCAGCAGCGCCTGAGCCGAGGGCCCGAGTTCGTAGCCGCTACAGATGATCACTTGCATGTCCGGACGCGCCTGCATCAACAAGGGATAGGCCTGGGCGCCCCCCATCACCGGCATGCCCATGTCGAGCACGCTCAGGTGAATCGGGCCGTCGTAGGTCTTGGCGATGTCCACGGCCTCTTGGCCGTCGTGCGCCAGCAGCACCTTGTATCCGAATCCCTCAAGCATCTGCCGCGTCACGGACAACACGACTTCCTCGTCGTCGATCACAAGGATGGTCTCGTCGCCTCGCGGCAGGGCACTCTTCTTGCTCGGTTCGCTGTCGGCCACGGCCTCGGGCGCCTGCTGCACGGCGGGCAAATACACCTTGAACGCGGTGCCTCGGCCCGGCTCGCTGTACACCGAGATGTGGCCGTTGTGATTCTTCACGATGCCGTACACGGCCGCCAGGCCCAGGCCGCGCCCCTGGAACTTCGTCGTGAAGAACGGCTCGAAGACCTTGGCCCGCACGTCCGGCGTCATGCCTTTGCCGGTATCCTCGACGGCGAGGTAGGCGTACGATCCGGTCTTGAGGCCGGGATGCATCCGGGCGAAGTCCTCGTCCACCTCGAGATTGCGCGTGACAATCGTGATCGTGCCTTGGCCCTCGATGGCCTCGACGGCGTTGATCGAGAGGTTCATGACCACCTGGTTGATCTGGCTGGGATCGGCGCGCACCGGCCACAACGCGCGCTCGAAGTCGCGCTCGATGCGGATGTTGGGCGGAAACGACCGCTCTTCGAGCTGGAGCGTTTCGAGAATGCTCTCATTGAGGTTGAGGATCCTTGGCTGGTACTTGCCGCCCCGAGCGAAGGCGAGCAGCTTCTGGGCCAGTTCGCCGGCCTGCTGCGCGGACTTCGCGATGCTGTTGAGCATCCGCTTGATGTCGGGCCGCTCCGGGAGCTTCATCTCGAGCAGTTCCGCGTTGCCCAGCACGCCCACCATCAGGTTGTTGAAGTCGTGCGCGATACCGCCGGCCAGCGTAGCCGTGGCCTCCATCCGCGACGCCGTACGCACGGCGCTCTCGGCCTGCTTCTGCTCGGTAATATCGCGCATGGTGCCCACGATGGAGTCGAGCCGGCCCTCTTCGCCCCACACCAGCGTGGCGCTCTCCGAGAACCAGCGATACTCACCGTTTTTGTGCTTGATGCGGTACTCGATGAGGTGAGGCACATTGTCGCCGGGCGACGACGCGCTCTGTCCTTTCCGATAGGCGAGCACGGCGGCGATATCGTCGGGATGGATCCGCTCGTCGATATCGTCAATGGTCATAGCGAGTAGCTCGCCGGCCGAGAAGCCGAGCAAGTCCCCGACACACGGACTCACGTACTCATAGGTCCGGGTGGCGACTTTCTGCCGGAAAGCGATATCGCGCGAATTCTCGAGAATCGTCCGAAGGTTCTCCTGCGTGACGCGCAACGCCTCCTCGGCCTCTCGACGTTTCGAGATATCCCGGCTCACGCCTACCAGACCAATCACCTCGCCCGACTGGTCGCGCAACGGGACTTTCAGCGCATGCACCCATCGCGACCGACCGGACTTGTACCCGAGTCGCTCCTCACGATCTAGGGGCGGGCCCCCGGAGCGCATCAGTTCCTGCTCCGCTTCGAAGAGCCGTCGGGCATGGGACGGCTCAAAGAAATCGAAATCCGTCCGGCCCACGATGTCCCGTTCGTCTTCGACGTGAAGCGCACGCAGATGGGCGCGGTTCGTCGTAATGAACCGGCTCGCGCGATCCTTGAGATAGATGGCGTCCGGAACGCTGTCCATGACGGTACGCAACAGCAGGCGCTCCTTTTCGAGCGCCTGCTCGGCCCGCTTGTGCTCGGTGATATCCGTCAACACCGCGAAACTGCCCCGGAAGACGCCGTTCTCGTCGAACAGCGGCGCCGGGGACATGATGGTCGAGAACGTGGTGCCATCGCGACGCGTGAACGTGATCTCATAGGGGGTCCGGTCGCGTTCCTTTCGCTTGGCCACTTCGCGATAGAAGATCTCGCGCGCCTCGCCGTCGATCAGCTCGATGGTGCGGCGGCCCAGCAGTTCCTCGCGACTGTACCCGAACATCCGGCACAGGCGATCATTCACCTGGATGAGCACCCCGTTCTCGTCCTGCACGCCCAAGCCGTCGTTCATCGCCTCGACAAGCATCCGGTGCCGCTCTTCGCTGATCTCCAGCGCCTTGAGCGCCCGCCGATGCTCCGTAATCTCGGTCAGGCAGTTGCGCATCCCGACGATCTGCCCGCCTTGGTAGATGGGGGACGAGTTGACGACCACCTGGGCCTCGGACCCATCCTTGCGAAGCATGCGATACTCGGCGCTGAGCCGTTCCCCGCTCATCACCCGTAGCGCCCGCTCGGCCGCCCGAGCCCGGTCGTCGGGATGGATGAGGTCGAAAAGGCGAACCATGCCCTTGAGATCGTCTTCCGAGTACCCGGAAGTCTCGATGCCGAATTTGTTGATATAGGTCAACCGCATGCTGAGGTCGACCTCGCACACCAAGCTCGGGAGCAGTTCCGTCATCTCACGGAATCGCTCCTCGCTCCGCGCCAGGGCTTCCTCGGTCCGCCGTTGCTCGGTAACATCGCGGGCAACGCCCAATACACCAAACTCGTGCCCCTCGCGGTCGCGGATCACGCTCGCCCGAAGCGCGATAACGACCGTCTCCTCACCCCGGGGCACTCGCACATCGCCTTGCCACGAGCCCTGCTCGAGCGTGGAGCGGACAACCTGATCGACGGTGGCCTGATTCTCGTTGGCCAGGAAGGACCCGAGGGGCTCGCCTTCGAGCCGGTCGGCGGATACGCCCAGCAATTCCTCGATGGAGGGCGTGGCATACAGGACTCGACCCTCCCGGTTCACCGCAATCGCCCAGTCGGCAAGGCTATCCAGGATCGCCAAACGGAGTGCGTCAGGAACCGCATGTCCGGCCGCGTTCGGACGGCTTCGCGCTGTGCGCCCTTGGTCCATCGTCGATCCCTCGCTGGGAAGACACGGACCCGAAGCACGACATTGCCCTACTGTCACCGTGCCTTCCATTCATAATACTGCCCGCTACACCGGGAACTTGTCAATGATTTCCTGGAATGAACCTTCACTGGACGAGTTCTGATCACTTTTCACAGGCCCGACGCTCCGCGAACCATCCGCTTCAAACGGTGTCTCAATAAGCGGACTTGTTGAGACCGAGAAAAGTTGAAGCCAGCCCAAGGACAAGACAAGGGTTCCTGCGCCGGAGTCTGCGTCCAACATACCAACACCCGCGCGGCACCGGCCAAGGCCCGCGCCTAGAAGGGAGAGAACCATGAACACCCATCTCATGCTCCGAAGAACGTTCACCACGAGTGTAGGGATAGGCTTGCTCGCGGCGCTGGCCTGCGTGACCGGCGCGTCGGCGCAACCGCCGGTTAGCGAAGGCCGCCTCGAAGCCTACGGCCCCGCTGGCGAGGAAAAGGGCATGTGTCCCCTCGAGCACACCGACGTGCGGGTCGACATCGCCGGCTTCATCGCGCGGGTAACCGTTGTCCAGCAGTTTGTCAACCCCTTCGACGAGGCCATCGAGGCCGTGTACGTGTTTCCGCTGTCCGAACGCGGTGCCGTCGACCAGATGACCATGAAGGTCGGCGACCGGACGATTCGCGGCATCATCAAGGAACGCGAAGAGGCCCGGCGGATCTACGAGGCGGCGCGCAACGCCGGCCAGACGGCCAGCCTCCTGGATCAGGAACGGCCGAACATCTTCACGCAGTCCGTGGCCAACATCCTGCCGGGCGAGAACGTAGCGATCACCATCGCCTACGTCGAGTACCTCAAGTACGAAGAGAACCGATACGAGTTTGCGTTTCCCATGGTCGTCGGACCGAGGTACATCCCCGGGGTTCCGACCGGTGCCGGCACGGATCAGGTACCCGATGCCGAACGCATCACACCTCCCGTCACGCCCGAGGGAACGCGGGCCGGCCACGATATCGCCTTAGAGGTCCATGTCGACGCCGGTCTGCCCGTCAGGGATATCCAGTCCGAGCTCCACACCGTCGACACCGAACGCCCCTCCGACACGACGGCGGTGGTCAGACTCCGCAACCAGCGCGAGATCCCCAACCGCGACTTCGTGCTGCACTACAACGTGGGCGCAGAAACCATCGGGGACGCCGTGCTGACGCACGTGGGCGCGCACGGTGGCTTCTTCTCGCTGATCCTCCAGCCGCCCGCGCGCGTCACGCCGGAATCCGTAACGCCGAAGGAGCTCATCTTCGTGATCGACTCGAGCGGCTCCATGCAGGGGTTCCCCATCGAGAAAGCCAAGAAGACCATGCGCCAGTGCATCGAGGACATGAATCCCTCCGACACCTTCAACCTCGTCTCATTCGCGGGCGGCGTCGGTTACTGCTTCGAGCGCCCCGTGTTGAACACCTCGGAGAACCGCGGCAAGGCCCTGGCCTATCTCGAGCAGCTCGAGGGCGGCGGCGGAACCGAAATGATGGGGGCTATCCGAGCGGCCCTGGGCGGTCAAGACGACCCCGAGCGCCTGCGGATCGTCTGCTTCATGACGGACGGCTTCATCGGCAACGACATGGCCATTCTCGACGCCATCCAGAAGCATGCGGGAACGGCCCGCGTTTTCGCCTTCGGCATCGGCAACGGCGTGAACCGTTTCCTCATCGAAGGCATGGCCCGCACCGGCCGAGGCGCCGCGGAGGTCGTAACCCTCGAGTCGGACGGCGACGCAGCCGCCCAGCGCTTCCAGGAACGTGTCCAGAGCCCGATTCTCACCGACATCACTCTCGATTTCGGCGGCCTGGCCGTCGAGGACATCTACCCGGATCCCGACGCCATGCCCGACCTCTTCGCCGCTCAGCCCCTGGTGCTCACGGGACGCTACTCCGGTTCCGGAGAAGGCACCGTCACCATCCGCGGCAACACGGCCCAAGGATCCTTCGAGCGTGCCATCCCGGTGGCCCTGCCCGGCGAGGCCCCCGAGCACGACGTTCTGGCACCCCTCTGGGCCCGCGCCCGCGTGGCGTCGCTCATGGATCAGGACTGGAGAGGCGCCCAGGAGGGCAAGCCCGACCCCCACATCAAGGATACGATCACCCAGTTGGGCCTTGACTTCGGGCTGGTCACGCAGTACACCAGCTTCGTCGCCGTCGAGGAGCGCGTCGTCAACGAGAACGGCCGCCCGAAGACGGTCCAGGTGCCCGTCGAGATGACCGACGGCGTGAGCTACGAGGGCGTCTTCGGTCGCGATATAAACGGAAATGCCCCGGTGCAGGCGCTCGGCTACCTTGGCAAGGGCGCCCCCGCGGCCGGCCGACAGTTTGCAGGAACTCCAAGTCCCTTTCTCCACCGGCAAACCCTGAGTGCGGAATGTGCTGCGGACCAAGCCGTTCCCGTGCCTAGTCCACCTCGCGCCCCCAAACCGGCCCCGGGACTCGTCGAGGAAGCCGAACGACACGACGAAGCGAAGGTGGTCGACAACGAAATCCTGGCGAAAATCGACTCCGCCCTCCGGAACCTCGAAGCCAAGCTGGTGAACGGCCACTACAAACGCGGCGATGTCGAGGTGAAAGACGGCAAGGTCAAGGTGTTCATCTTCGTGACGAGTGCCGAGGCGGAGGCCAAGCTGCGCCAGGCCGGTGTCCACGTGGTGGCCATGACCCAGTCAAGCCTGCGTGTGCTTGCCGAGGTAGCGGTGACCGACCTCGAGGCCGTAGCCGCCCTGGATTGCGTAACCCGGATTACGCCACCGACGCTCTAGTCCCAGTCTCCTTCCAGAAGCGATGAGACGGCCCAGGCACCCAAGACCCGGGCCGTCTCATCCATTTCGTGCCCTCTTAGAGCGCCAAGGCTGGATCGAGAGACGGGGGGATGGCACGTCCCAATCTGTATATCCTGACCTTTGCCATCCCTTTGGAGCCGGCCAACTTACGCATGGCCGCCCTAGAAAGATCGACAACGCGGTTCCGGACGTACGGACCCCGATCATTCAGACGACAGGCCACCGACCGGCCGTCGTCCGCAACGATCAGGTAATACGTGCCGAACTCGCCATCGCGCATGGCACACGTGAACTCGCCATCGCGCAACGGCTCGCCCGAGGCTGTCATGCCGCCACTGCTGGCTACGGTATAGTACGAAGCGATGCCCTCCGCAACGGGTTGGAGGGGCTGCTGCGTAACCAGCAGCAACGCAACGATTCCGATCATGGCCATTCGCCTCCCGTAATAGCGAACTGGACTGAGTCGTATACTGCTACCTGTGCAAACCCGGCATTCTACACTTTGCCGGGGCGAATGTCAACCTTCGGATCGGGGAAAACCATGAATACCCCCTTGAACCCGGAGACCCGGAACGTGTAGCCCATCGAGTATGTCGTCGTAAATCATTCATATCAAATGAATTACAGGATTGAACCCATATCGAGTGAGGAGTCCGGTAGAACGTGGACGCGCCCGCGATGGCCATTGGCGGCGGGGAGGTCTATGTGCTACACTCTGTCGCCATGGCGAACGCGGCAGATAGACCTCTGATTGTGCAGTCGGATCGATCCGTCTTGCTGGAGACGGATGGTCCGGCCTTCGAGGATGCCCGCGACCGCCTGGCCACCTTTGCCGAGCTCCTGAAATCGCCCGAGCATATTCACACGTACCGCATCACGCCGCTGTCCCTGTGGAATGCGGCCGCCTCGGGCCTAACGTCACGCGAGATCCTCGACGGCCTGACGCGTTTCAGCAAATACGATGTGCCTCAGAACGTCATCGCGGACATTGAGGACAACATCGCGCGGTACGGCCGGCTCAAGCTGTTCAGGCAGCACGATGGCCAGTTGGTACTGCAGTCCGACGACTCGCTGCTCATCATGGAGCTGCTCAACCAGAAGGTGCTCCAGCCCTTCGTCTCCGGCACGCCGGATCGCACCCGAATCTACGTCAAGCCGGAGCAGCGCGGGAACGTCAAGTGCGCCCTTATCAAGATCGGCTATCCGGTCGAAGACCTCGCCGGCTACATCGAGGGGGCACCGCTCCATTTCGAGCTGCGCGACACCTCGCTGGCCGGCCAGCCGTTCGGTCTCAGAAAGTATCAGACGGACTCCGTAAATGCTTTCCACGCCAGGGGTTCGAACCACGGGGGCAGTGGGGTGATCGTGCTGCCATGCGGCGCCGGGAAGACCGTCGTAGGCATCGGGACCATGCACTGTCTCCAGACGGAGACGCTCATCCTGACAACCAACACCGTCGCCCTTCGTCAATGGAAAAGCGAACTCCTTGACAAGACGACGCTCGAGGACGACCAAATCGGCGAGTACAGCGGCGACAAGAAGGTGATTCGCCCGGTTACCGTGGCCACGTATCAGGTACTGACCTACCGCAAGGCGAAGCACGCCCCTTTCGTCCACTTTGGCCTTTTCGACGAGGGCAACTGGGGACTCATCATCTACGATGAAGTACATCTCCTGCCGGCGCCGGTGTTCCGGGCGACAGCGGCGTTACAGGCGCGACGGCGGCTTGGGCTGACGGCGACGTTGGTGCGCGAGGACGCGCGCGAGGACGACGTGTTCAGTCTGATCGGCCCGAAGAAATTCGACGTACCCTGGAAGGTTCTCGAGAAGCAGGGCTGGATTGCCCAGGCGGTATGCCACGAGATCCGCGTCGTTCTGCCCGACGACGAGCGGTATCGGTACGCCGTATCGCCCCACCGCAGCAAGTTCCGGATCGCCTCGACCAACCCCGTCAAGGCCTCCATCTGTCAGGAGTTAATCGAGCGACACAAGGACGATAACGTGCTGGTAATCGGACAGTTCCTGGACCAGTTGCGCGTCCTCGCCAAGCAATTCGACGCACCCCTTATCACCGGCCGCACCGCCGTCCGTCAGCGGGAGTATCTGTACGGAGCCTTCCGGTCGGGGGAAATCAAACTGTTGGTTGTGTCCAAAGTGGCCAACTTCGCCATCGACCTGCCGGATGCCAATGTGGCGATTCAGGTCTCGGGCACCTTCGGCTCGCGGCAGGAAGAGGCCCAGCGGCTCGGGCGCATCCTTCGGCCCAAGTCCGACGGCAGTATGGCCCACTTCTACTCGCTGGTCTCGCGCGACACCTGTGATCAGGACTATAGCGTCAAGCGTCAGCTCTTCCTCACCGAACAAGGCTATCGATACGAGATCCTGAACGCCGAGGATCTGTAGCATGCCGAGCATCCAGCTCTTCTGCGGGACCGGGCGCTCCGCGCGTTCCCGTCACGTCGACGCCATCGTTCGTGCGCATTGGGGACGGTCATGGCTCATCGTACCGACGCGCCAGTATGCGCAACGGCGAACGGAGCAGCTCCTCCTCGAGGGTGATCTGCCGGGCGCCTGGGGCCGGCCCGTCCTCGCCTTCGACGATTTCGTGGTGTCCCTGTTGGCCGCCGAGGGCGTCGAGCCCAAGCGCGTCGGCGAGGCCGAGCGGCGATTCCTCTTCGAGCGGGTCGTCGTCGGCCTTCGTCGGAAGGGTCGGCTAGGCTCATTGGGCCCGGTTACGGCCACGGCCGGTTTCATCTCGCACCTGATGCGCACCGTCGCACAACTGAAGCAGGCCGCCATCGAACCCAACGCGTTTCGCACACGGCTGGCGCGGCGGGCGACACAGTCGCCGGTCGACGACGCCGTGGCGGAAGTCTACGAGGCGTATCAGGCGGCCCTTCATGGACGCGGCCTGTACGATGTGCCGGGGCTATTTTGGCAGGCCGACCTCATCGCGCAACAAGGCCGGCCGGAAGTCCTGGCGGGTGCCGACACCCTCTGTCTGGACGGCTTCGACGACTTCACACCGTCCGAGTTCCGGCTCGTCTGCTCGCTCGCCCGCCACGTCGAACGGATGGCGTTTGGCCTGAACTACGACCCGGATCCGAACCGGCGCGACCTCTTCGAGATTGCCGCACGAACAGCCCATGCAATTCAGCGTCACTTCGATGTCGAGCCCCTCGTGCTCGAGGAACCGCCCGCCGAGACCTTCGTCGAGTTCGCCGCCGGCAACGTGTTTTGGCGTAACCGGCCCAAGGCCGTCGACGGCCTCGAACGCAACATCGAGATCGCGGCCTGTACCGACCCCGTCCAGGAGATCGAGGCCGTCGGCCGCCGCGTCAAACGCCTGCTCGTGGTCGACGGTGTTCCGGCCTCGGAGATCGCGGTGGTATTCCGCGATCTGGGAGCAGCCGCCGGTATCCTGGAACACGTGTTTGCCGAGTTCGGCGTTCCTATTCACATTATTCATAGTCCCAACGTACTCTCGAGCGCGTTGGCCGGTTTCGTGCTTGATGTGCTCGATGCCGCCGGATCGTGGTCCCGCGACGCCGTCGTCAGCATCCTGACCCGATCCTGGTTCAGGTTTGGCGCCGGGCCGTCTCGAGCGCACGCGGCCAAGTACTCACGGCTAGCGCGCGTCGCGCAGGTGATCTCCGGCCGTGATGAGTGGCGATCGCGCGTCGAGGCCCTGCGCGACCGGTTGGCAAAGGGGAGCGGCGAAGACATCGAGGGCCTTGTGGCGCAAATGCCGGACGCCGTTGAGGCCGTGGAAGCATTGCTCGAGGACATCCAGCGTTTTGATCGGCTGCTGGCCTGGGTTCCGGAAGCGGCCACGCCGGGCGCATTCGCCGTCGCGATCGAGCGTCTCGTGACGGACGCACAACTGGCCTCGGCGGTGCAGACGCACGCGGTCGCTGAGGTGCGCAGGAATGAAGAAGCCGCGTTGCGAGCGGTTCGCGCCCTACTCGCCGCCATGGCGGCCTGGGAAGACCCCAACGCCGAGCACGAGCCGCGGGCCCAGTTCGCCGAACGCCTGCGGCGGGCCTGCGCCGACACCCCCTTCGCCAGGCCACGCGAGGCGGGCGGGGTGGCGTGCCTGGACGCCTTGGCTATTCGGCATCTGCGGTTCGACCACGTGTTCTTCTGCGGCGTCAACGAGGGAGAGGTTCCCCGACCGCCGGTGACCAATGCGCTATACTCCGAGGATGACCTCGACGAATTGCGCCGAATTGGCATCGACATCGAAGGCAAACGTCTGCACAGCGCCCGAGAGGCCCTTCTTTTCCATCACGTACTAAGCGGCGCGCGCAAGCGGCTATGCGTGACATGGCACACCCTGTCGAGCCAAGGGCAGCCGAAGCTGGCCAGCCCGTACATCGACGACCTGGTTGAGCTGTTTCCCGGTTCTCCCATCCACAGCGATGCGCCGCGTCCGGGCGCCTTCGTACCGCACACCGAGGAGGTGGCTTCGTGGCGCGACGCCGCCAACGCGGCCTGCGGCGGGTCGGCGCCGGCGTTGCGTGCGGCTTTGGGCGAATCCCTCGCGGCCATCGAGGCTGGGGCCGCCATCGAAACGGCACGGCACGGCGTACGCCCCTTCGACGAGTACGATGGTGTCCTGGCCGATGCCGCGCTGCGGGCGGAGCTGTCGCAGCGATTCGGCGTCGACCACGTCTTCAGCGTGGGTCAGATCGAGACGTATCTTGATTGTCCGTTCCGGTTTCTCGTGGCGCGTGTGTTGGGCCTCGACGAGACCGAAACGCCCTCCGAGGAACTCGATCCGCGCCTACGCGGGGCGATCCTGCATGGGGTGCTCGAGTCGTTTCACCGGCACTTCCTAGGCATACCGGCTGCGGCGATTCCGGAAAACGAGGCACGCGAGTGCCTGTCGGCCCTGCTCGAGAGGCAATTCGGGCCGACGTCGCGTCGGAATCGCGACGCCGGGCCGGGCGTATTGGCCGTCGAGTGTGCGGCGATGGCGGTGCAGTTGGAGCGGTACCTGAACATCGAGCGCGATGCCCAGGACTTCACGTGGAAACCCGCGCATTTCGAGGTGTCTTTCGGCCGCACGCACAGTAGCTCGACGGATCCGCTGAACCGTAATGAGCCCTTCGAGCTGACCATGGATGGCGAGGCGGTGCGGTTCGCAGGGCGCATCGACCGCGTGGATTGCGCCGGGAACCGCGCGCGGATCATCGACTACAAGACTTCCGCGGTGCCGAAGACGGCCGACATCCGCGAGGGCCGGGCGGTGCAGTTGATCGTATACGCATGGGCGCTTGAGGGCCTTCTCCTGCCGGAGGCGGTGTGCGCCGAGGCGGCCTATGTGGCGGTGGGCCGCGAGAGGGGCAAGGACGAGCTGAGACGCGAAGGCAACAAGCCAGAATGGCCCGAGCGTGAGGCCATGGCCAGGGCATCCATCACTCGAGCCGTGGCCGGGATTCGCGCCGGGCGTTTCCCGCCGACGCCCCACAAGACGTCGGAATCGTGTGGCTACTGTGCCGCGCGCCGCATCTGCCGCCACGAAGCGGGCCGCATCGAGCGCAAGGAGGGCGTCACCGGTGAGTAGAACGCCCGAGCAACAGCAGGCCGTGGTCGCCGTATCCAAGTACCTGTGCGTCGACGCCGGAGCCGGGTCAGGCAAGACGCGCGTGCTCGTCGAACGCATTGTCCATTTGCTCGAGACTCGCGCGGCGCGCCTCGAGGAGATCGTCGCTATTACCTTTACGGAAAAGGCGGCCGCCGAAATGAAGATGCGGCTGCGCAGGGCGTTTCACGAGAAGGCGCCGGCATACGATCCGGAGGCCATGAGCTTCTGGCGCGATCTCGAACGGCGCGTCGAGACGGCACGCGTGTCGACCATTCACTCGTTTTGCGCGGCACTGCTCCGCGAAAACGCCATACGGATAGGCCTGGATCCCGACTTCGCCATCCTGGCCGACGCAGAAGGCAAGCTCTTCCGGAGCGATACGGTGTCGGAGGCCCTTCACGGCCTCATCGAGGCGGGCAACGCGGCGGCGCGGCGCGCGGCCGTCGAGTTCCGCATGGTCGGTCTGGCGCGACAGATCGAACGCTGCCTGGACCACGCGGCCGTTATGGCGGACATCGTCGTCGAGCACCCCGTAACCAATCCGGAGGCGCTGCAGCAGCACTGGGCGCAACTGGCCCGGGCGGACTACGAGGACCGGCTCTCGACGCTGGCGTCTGCGCCAAGCATCCGTTGGTTCCGGAACAGGCTGGCTGAATTCGACGGGCAGTGTAGAAAACCCGCGGATCCGCGCGAGATCCTGCGACGGGAAATGCTGGCCTCGCTGGATGCAATCCTCGTGGGCGCCGGCGTGGACGAGATCGAGACGCACCTCGAACGAATTCTCGATCTGAGCACGCGAGGAACGCGGAGCGACCACTGGGATTCGCCCGCCGACGCAGAGGCACTGAAGAAAGTCGAGGAACGTTTCAAGGACTTCTGCAAGGAGCACCGGCCCTTGATCATGGATGGCGACATCGAGCGGGCCGCAGCCGAGGTCACATGCGCATTCTACGCCACGTATGCCGAGGTCGCCTCGGTCTTCGCCAAGGCCAAAGCGGCGCGCACATCCATGGATTTCGACGACCTCATCGCCGGCGCGCTCGACATGCTGCGGGAACGCGAGGACGTGCGACGGCGCGTCGCCGGCGGCATCAAGCACCTCCTCATCGACGAGTTCCAGGACACGAACTCGCCGCAACTCGAGATCGCGCAGTGGCTGGCACGCGAGGAAGAGGGGCCAAACCTGTTCATCGTCGGCGACGCCAAGCAGTCGATCTACGACTTCCGCGGCGCCGAGGTCGAGCTCTTCCAACAGGAAAAGGACTGCGCCGAGGCACTCATCACGCTCGATAGGAACTTCCGTTCCGTGCCGGAAGTCATGGCGTTTGTGAACGATTTCTTCGCGGCCTCGGACATGCTTGCGGCAGTCGAAGGCAACTACCATCCGCTACGCGCGCACCGACCGGCATCGAACGCGCCACGCATCGAGTTCCTCATTCCCGAGGTCGATGAAGGCCGCAACGCCGAAGCGTACCGAAAACGGGAAGCGGCACTGATCGCGGATCGCATTTCGGCGTTCTGCGACGCCGCGGGGCCGGTTCGAGTCCAGGATCCCGTGTCGGGCGAGGATCGCCCGCCGGCCTTCGGCGATGTGGCCCTCCTCTTTCGGGCCATGGGCGATGTGCACCTCTACGAGGAGGCGCTCCGCCGCAGCGGCATTCCCTATCAAATCGAGGCCGGCCAAGGCTTCTACGAACGTCAAGAAGTGATTGATCTCCGGAATCTCCTCGGTGTCGTCTTGGACGCCTGGGACGAAACAGCGCTGGCCGGTTTCCTTCGAGGGCCGATAGCGGGCCTTTCCGACGATGGCCTCGTCCGGCTCTGTGCGCACGGCGGCCTGGTGGGCGCTTTCGAGTCAGACGGCGCGCCCGAAGGTCTTGATGATGTTCAGGTGCATCGTTTGGAACGGGCACGCGCCCTGGTGGCCGACCTGCGCGCGCACGTCGACCAGTCGGTGCCGGCGTTCCTGCGCTACATGCTCGCCGCGACGGGTTTCGAGGCGATCCTGCTCAGCCAATTTCTTGGCGTGCAGAAGGCCGCGAACGTGCGCAAGACCTTGGACTTGGCCGAGGACTTCTCGCGAACGCGGCCACCGAGTCTAGGGGCATTCGCGCGGTATCTCGAGGAAATGGCCCGCTATCCCGACGTGCGCGAGGGCGAATCCGCCGCCGCAATCCAGGGTCAAGGCGCGGTGACGCTGATGACGATTCACAAGGCGAAAGGCCTCGAGTTCCCTGTAGTCTTCGTGCCGGATTGTTCGAGAGGACGCGGCAGCGAACACGACGGGCCCGTCGTGTTCGACCGACGGCTCGGTTTGGCGGCACGCGTGACGAGTCGCGCCGGCGCCTCGGCATCGCCGGTGGTGTTTGACGCCATCACGCGCGCGAAGAAGGCCAGGGACGAGGCCGAGCATGCGCGCGTGCTGTACGTGGCCATGACGCGCGCGAGAGACTGGCTCTTCCTTTCCGGCGCGCCGGAAACCCAGCGGAAGCAAGGCGCATCCTGGCTCGACGCGCTCGATGCATGCTACGGCGTGGTGGGCATGGCGGATGGCGAGCGTGTGTCCGGCGCCGGCTGGGAAGCCGTCGTGCGCCGGCGTCCGGCCACGGCACGCGTGGCCAGCTACGACCGCACCGGAGCGAGCGCCGCCGATACGGCGCCAGATCTCGCGCGACAGGTGAGCCCGGTCAGGACTGCGGCCATCGCGCGACCTACCGTGGCCGTGACGCGGCTGTTGGACGCTACGGGTTTCGCCGAGGATCGTGACGAGGCCACAGGGCCCAAACGGCTCGTGGATCCGCTCACGCGCGGCACGCTCGTGCACGCGCTGTTCGAGCGCTGGTCGCCGACGGTCGATGTGGCCGCCCTGGCGGCCGCGCTGGCGACGCGCGAGTGTCCGGGGGCCGATGAGTCCGAGGTCTTCGCGGCGGATATCGAGGCGGTGGCGGCCCGATTCGCCGATTCGGCCGTGGCCACGCGCCTCACCCAGGATGCCGGCGCGATGCGAGAAGCGCCCTTCCTGTTGCGGTTGGGGAACTACCTCGTGAGTGGGACAATCGATGTACTCTTCTCCGACGGGACCATCATCGACTACAAGACGGGCCTTCGCCACGCCGAGCGTGAGGCGCGCTACGAGGCACAGCTTTGCTTGTACGCGGCCGCCGTGCGGGCGCTGCTGAAACGCGACGTGCCCGAGGCGTGTCTTTACTACGCGGATACGGGAGCCCTATGCCGCGTAGACGTGACCGAAGCAAAGACCGCGGCCATTTTGCATCGCGCCGAAACAATGCTCGAGAAGAATCATGGCCGATCCTAGCATCGAGAACGCCATTGCGCCGACGCCTCGCGTCGTCTTCCTACGCCTGGCCCTCGTGTTCGCGGCCGTTCACGCCATCTTCTACGGCTTGGGGGGCCGGTTTGACGCGACAACGCTCGACGAAATCATGCATTTCATGGATCCGGAGTTGCTCCGGCACCGCCTGATCGAGACCTGCTTCTACCTACACATCCAGCCGCCGTTGATGAATCTCCTCGTGGGTTTGGTGCTGAAACTCCCCGCGGCCGTTGGTTGGGCGATCTTTCACAGCGCCTTCCTGGTATTCGGACTGACGCTCTACCTTTCCGTATTCTTGCTCCAAGTGCGGCTCGGCGTGTCTCAGCGCATCGCCGCGGTCCTGGCAACGCTCTTCCTGGCCAGCCCGTCGTTCTTGGTGTTCGAGCATTGGCTCTTCTACACGTTCCCATGCGGCATGCTGTTAGCGGTGGCTTCCCTGCTGTTGTTCGAGGTGCTCGACAGGCGCCGATCCTGGGCCATCGCGGGCTTCGCCTTGGCGGTGATGACGCTGTGTGGATTGCGGAGTATGTTCCACCTGCTCTACTTCGTGCTTGTGTTGGCGGTAGGCCTCATCTTCTGCCCAGGCTACCGCCAACGCGTACTGGCTCTATCCCTCGTTCCCCTGTTGCTCGTGGCCGCCGTGTACGCCAAGAACTATGCGGTGTTCGGCAGGTTCAGCGCCTGCACCTTCTCCGGCAAGAACCTATGGATCATGACCGTAGGGAACCTGAGTTGGCCTCAACGCGAGGCGCTGATCGAATCCGGCGCGATCTCGGAGTTGTCGCGCATCAACCGGTGGTCGTCGGTCGACGAGTATCCGACGCCCTACCGAGCGGTCCGCGGCTTCGAGGGGGTTCCCGTGCTCCGGCAGACGCACAAGTCGACGGGCGGCGTCAACTACAATCACCTCGCCACCATCGCCATCAGCGATCAGTACGGCAAGGACGCGCGCTATGTGCTCTTGCATCATCCGCGAGCGTTCTTGATCGCCGTCGCGATATCCTCGTTCCGGTACTTCGCGCCGGCCACGACACTGCCGGTGTCATCCGGTAATCGCGAGGCACTCCGGTGGCCGATGGCGTTTTACGACAACGTGCTCTACGGCCGGTGGCCTTTCGACACGACATCGTGCCGATTCCTCGAGATGGCCCAGGCGGTGCCCTACGTGTTTCTGCTGATCGGCTTGCCCGCGGCCGTTCTCTACGGGTTGATCGCGGCAGCGCGCGGCCAGGCGGGGCCGGCGCGCCTGTCGCGCACGCAACGGATCGTCATCCTCTACCTCTGCTTCAACATCGTGTTTGTGGCCGTGATGGGTTGCTGTCTCGACGCGCGTGAGACGAGTCGGTACCGATTCATGACAGACGGGCTGTCGGTGGCGCTCATCGGCCTCTTGGCTCAGCGCATCATCGCGGCCCTGCGCGCGAAAAGGACCGCCTAGCGTGTTGCACACAGCGCCACACCATCGACTCGTACGCGGCAGCCTCGGCCGAAGCCTGCCTTCTCCTTGGAGAACGCCGAGGACCGACCGGGCCGAACACGCCGCTCGGTGGAGGGTATGGGGTGTGGTGGCAGCCTGCCTGATCGTCGCATCACCGGGCGCACCAGGCGCGCGCATCGAGAAATCGCCGTTCATCATCGAATACCAAGATGACGCAGAAACGCTCGCCGAAGAGACGCTGGCGATTCTCGAGAAGGCACGGGCGGAGTTCCAGCGCTGGTTACCTACCGGAAACGAGCCCATTCGCGTGATCGTATGCTCGACGATGGGCGCGTTCCAGGCCGCCGCCGAGCGCATGGGCCGGTTGCCGGTCGAGGGCATCGCGCGGTCGGAGGGCGGCGTGATCGTTGTCAAAGCGCCGGCCCTCCGGAGCGATCCATTCGACTACTCCGGGACGCTCCGACACGAACTGGTACATGTTCTTCTGGCGCGCAACACGGACACGGCGGTGATGCCGCGCTGGCTCGATGAGGGCATCGCGATGACGGTGGGCAAGGATTTCCGCTGGGAAAGCATGCTGCACGTCGCCAACATGTACGTTCGAGGACGCATCATCGAGTATCACGCGCTCGATTTCGCCTTCGTAGCGCCCGAAGACGACTCCCAGTTCGGCGACGCCTACGCGCAGAGCCTCTCGATGACGCGGTTCCTGATGGGCCGCATAGGCGAGGAGGCCTTTTGGGAAATGGTGTATTCGCTGAAGACGAGGACCTTCCCCGAGGCCCTGCGCGCCGTCGCGGGCCTGACGCCTCGCACGCTGTATGACGGATGGGTGCAATCGCTCTGGAAAGTTGCCCTCATCTCATCGCTTGTGTCAGGATTCTCCGCGTTCCAAGTAGCGGCGGTACTGGTTATCGTGGCCTATTTCCGCAAGCGGCGGCGCGGTCAGCACATCCTGCGTCGGTGGGCCGCCGAAGAGGCGGATGATGGGTTAATCATGTTTCCGAGGGAACTGGAGGATCAGGAGGGGCCGTATCCCTGGGAGAACGACGACGAGGAGAGTTGGTGATGGCGTCTGAGGGCCGACTCCGCGTAGCGGTAGTGGGAGCCAGTGGCATCGGCAAGCACCACGCCAAGTGGTGGCACATTGAGGGCGCCGACGTTTGCGGCTTCGTGGGCACTTCACCGGAGTCGGTGGCGCGCACGCACGAAGCCATCAAGGCTATGTTCCCCTTCTCTGGCCGTGGCTACGTGTCGCTCGACAGACTGATCGAGGCCGAACGTCCTGACGTGGTGGACGTCTGTTCGCCGCCGTCCACCCATGTGGCCCTGTGTCGCATGGCCCTGGCCGCCGGCTGCCATGTATTGTGCGAGAAACCACTTGCCTTCGATCCCGGCCAGTCGACGGACACCCTCCTTGCCGAAGCGCGGAACCTAGTGGCCTTCGCCGAGGAACAGGAGCGCCTGTTCGGCGTTTGCACACAGTACTCCGTCGGAGCCGATGGTTTTGTGAAGATCTGGCGCGAGCGCCGAGGCGCGGAACCGATCGAACGATACCACGGCCACCTCGAGGCGCCCGCGAAAGGACGCGCCGCGGATCCCTTCCGGATCTGGGTGGATCTCTCACCACACCTGCTCAGCGTCCTGCTGCGGGTGGCGCCGAACGGACGGGCCGATTGGTCGACGCTGGAGGTCCGGTTCGACGGCTATGAGGCGCGCGCCTCATTCGATGTGATTGCGGCGGCGGGCACACGAATAGCCTGCGATTTGATCACGCGCAATACGACACAGCCGCCGGCGCATGTGCGCCACTTCAAGTTGAACGGATACGCCTTTGTCGTCGAGGGCGAGACGAATCCGGAGGGCGTGTACGGCGCGCGCATCGAGACCCCGGACGGTGATTACCACGAAGCCGACGCGATGCGTTTGCTGATCCGCGGCATGGCGGCCGGCCAGCCGCCCGCCGGCGGCCGCGAGGCCCTCGTTAACCTGGAATGGATGCTTCGGATCCGAGACGCGGCGGCGGGCACCTGACCGTCCGCCGTATCACCGAATCCAAGCACAAACGGTGTTTGCTAGGATGCTCGACAGACAACGACTCGACAGGAAGTTGCTGCACGCGCTGCCGGGGCATCCGTATCCCCTGGGCGCATGGGTCCAGAAGGGCGGCGTTCGGTTCGTCGTCTTTTCACGACACGCCACGCGCGTGTCGCTGCTGCTATTCGAATCCGCCGACGACATGCTCCCCGCCGTCGAACTGCCCTTCGATCCGGAACGGCACCGCACGGGCGATATCTGGAGCCTCTTCGTACAGGGTCTGGACGCCGGGACGATCTACGCGTATCGCATGGATGGCCCCTTCGATCCTGAGAGCGGCCATCGTTTCGACGCCGACCGGACCCTATTGGACCCCTACGCCACGGTTCTGGTGGGTGACGTCAGCGGGGGCCACGGCAAGTGTCTGGTCGTGGACGACGACGCGATCTGGTTCGACGAGCCCCGTCGCGAAGTCGAGATGGATCGAACGATCATCTACGAGACCCACGTCCGCGGATTGACCGTTCATCCCTCGTCCGGTGTTGCGTGTCCGGGAACCTACCTGGGCCTGATCGAGAAGATCGACTACCTGAAAGACCTTGGCGTAACGGCCGTGGATCTGCTTCCGGTGCATGAAGTGGGCGAGCGCGGCTTGGGCCGATTCGACCCCCAAACGCACGAGGAGCTCAGGAATTACTGGGGCTACAACACCATCGGATTCTTCGCGCCCACCGACCTGTACACGACAAGCCCCGGTGAAGGGCTACAACTCGTCGAGTTTCGCGAGATGGTCGGCGCCCTCCACAGCGCCGGTATCGAAGTCATCCTCGACGTCGTGTTCAACCACACCGCCGAGGGAAACCACAACGGGCGTACGCTCAGCTTTCGAGGCATCGACAACGCCATCTACTACCTCCTGGACGAGCAGGGCCAGTACCTCAACTTCTCCGGTTGCGGCAACACGATGAACTGCAATCATCCGCTCGTGCGTCAGTACATCATCGACTCGCTTCAGCACTGGGTTACCTCGATGCACGTCGACGGGTTCCGCTTCGATCTGGCCTCGATCCTCGGCCGCGACCGAAAGGGCCGAGTCGTGGAAAACGCGCCCCTTATCGAGACCATCGCCGAGGACCCCCTCCTGCGCCGCGTCAAGCTCATTGCCGAGGCCTGGGACGCCGGCGGCGCCTACCAGGTGGGATCCTTCGGCGACGGACGCTGGGCCGAATGGAACGGTAGATTCCGCGACGACGTGCGTCGCTTCTGGCGCGGCGATGCCCACACCCGATCCGACTTTGCCTCGCGGCTCACAGGCAGCTCCGACCTCTACCAGAAGGCAGGCCGATCGCCCGTGCACAGCATCAATTTCGTGACGGCCCACGACGGGTTCACCTTGCGCGATCTCGTTTCATACAATGAGAAGCACAATCTCGACAACGGCGAGAATAACGCCGACGGGCAGCGCGAGAACTTCAGTTGGAACTGCGGCGTCGAAGGCGAAACCGACGATCCGGCCATTAACGCGTTGCGCGTGCGTATGCGCAAGAATCATCTGGCCGCGCTCTTCCTCTCGCTGGGCGTGCCGATGATGCTCGGGGGCGATGAGTTCGGCCGCACCCAACGCGGCAACAACAACGCGTACTGCCAGGACAACGCCATCTCGTGGTATGACTGGACCTTACTCGAGGCCAATCGGGATCTGCACCGGTTCTGCCGCGAAGCGATTCGGTTTCGCCGGGAGAATCCGGTATTTATGAGAAAGGCCTTCTTCACAGGACAGCCGGTCCGAGCGGCCGCCCATCCCGACATCCTTTGGTTCGACGCCTCGGGCCGAACGCCGCAATGGCACGAGTCCGAGTCCGATCTGGCGTGCCGCATCGACGGCTCGGTGAATGCCGGCACGTCGCTCTACCTCATGTTCAATCCGTCGGACAAAAAGCTCCTGTTCCGCGTTCCCGAAGGGCGCTGGAGCGTCCGGATTGATACGGCTGCATCGCCGCCGGACGACATTGTGTCGATGCATGGGCTTCGAGCCGGGAGCATCCTAGACACGTACCCCGTGTCCCCGAGGTCGATGGCCGTTCTCTCCTCGAACGACCTCATCGCATAGCGCGCCATGGGGCCGGGTGTTGTCTCGGCGTCCGTGTTGACGCTATACTCTCGCCACTGCCGCCAAAACGTGGATCCGATCCATGAACACGCGTCCGGATTCGGGGCGGCGCCGGTCGTGTTCGACAAGTGTGGCATGCTTTTCAATTCCCTGCACTTCGCTATCTTCTTTGCTGTCGTGGCGGGCGTCTACTTCGCCCTGCCCTACCGATGGCGCTGGTCCTTTCTGCTCGCCGCCAGCTACTACTTCTACATGGCCTGGATTCCCAAGTACGCCTTCCTGATCCTCGCCTCGACCCTGGTCGACTACGTCGCCTCGAATCTGATGGTACGTACGGAGAACCTGAAGACACGTCGGCGTTACCTGTACTTCAGCATCTTCGCGAATCTCGGCATGCTGTTCTTTTTCAAGTACTTCAACTTCTTCGGCGATACCGTCCGGCAGGTGTTCGAGTACTTCTCCCTGCCCTACCACGTCCCGAGATCGCGCGTGTTGCTGCCGGTCGGCATTTCGTTCTACACATTCCAAACCCTCGGCTACACGATCGACGTGTACCGCGGCCACATCAAGCCCGAGAAACACTTCGGCATATTCGCGCTGTACGTGGCCTTCTTTCCTCAGCTCGTGGCCGGGCCCATCGAGCGCGCGGTCAACCTGCTCCCGCAATTCCGCAAGCAGTTCGACTTCGACTACCATCGCGTGACGGACGGCATCAAGCTGATCGCGTGGGGACTGTTCAAGAAGGTCGTCATCGCGGACCGAGTAGCGGTACTCGTCGACTACGTCTACGGCGATCCGCAGGCCCATACCGGCCCCGGGCTCGCCCTGGCCACGCTCATGTTCGCCTATCAGATCTACTGCGACTTCTCGGGCTACTCGGATATCGCCATCGGCACGGCCCAGGTGCTGGGCTTCGACCTCATGGTGAATTTCCGGCGGCCCTATGCGGCGCGGTCATTGCCGGACCTGTGGCGGCGCTGGCACATCTCCCTCACCTCGTGGTTCCGCGACTACGTGTTCATTCCCCTCGGTGGCACGCGCGTGCCCGTGCCGCGGATCGCCTTCAATCTCTTCATCGTGTTCCTCATCACGGGCCTGTGGCATGGCGCGAGCTGGACCTTCATCATCTGGGGCAGCGCCCACGGCCTCTTGCTCGTACTCTCGTTTCTCACGCGCGACGTGCGCAAGCGCCTCGCGGCCGCCCTGCATCTCGAGCGCATCCCACGCCTTCACACCATCTGGCAAGTCGCCGTCACATTCCTCATGTTCTACTCCGTCGGCGTCTTCTTCCGCGCCGAGAGTGTTGGCGATGGCGTCTATATCCTGAGACACCTCCTCGACGGCTGGGCCAATCCGTGTCGCGGCATGCCGGTCATGCGTTTCATCCGGAGTCTGGGTTTCCGCGCCGACGAAGACTTCTACGTGGCCGTCATTGCCATCATCGTGCTCGAGGTAGGCCATTTCCTCCAATCCCGAGGCTCCGTGCGCGACCGCCTCTCAACCTGGCGGTGGTACGTCCGCTGGCCCCTCTACTACCTCTTCATCGGCATCATCCTCGGCTACGGCGTCTTCACCCACTCCCCCTTCATCTACTTCCAGTTCTGACGAGGCATCCGGCCAGCGCCAAGATATCACTCGAGAGGACGCACCCGGATCCGCCGGCGGTCCACGGTCACAATCGCGGCCGACTCGAGGGCCGCTCCGTGCGTGGCTAGAACACGAAGGCATACCGCGCCCTGCTCTCGCCCCGAGAACCCCACCAACCGCAGAATGCCTGCATGGGGACGCCGCCGGACAATCGCCAGTTCCCCGAAATCCTTGTCCAGTGTGATCAACACCCGGTTTTCACAATAGGCTTGCGCAAGGATTTCGTCATCCCCCGGATCCCGGTCCCAATCGCCGGCCCATACCACCTCGTGGCCGGCGTCACGAAGCACCGCCTTGGCGCCGCCCCACACGCACGCATCCAAGAGCAGCTTCATCACACCGATTCCAGCACGACGGGCTCCACTCGCTCGTGCCCAACAAGCCGTTGCGCATACACGAGGCACGCGCGAATGTCTTCGGGCTCAAGCCACGGATAGCCTTCCAGAATGGTCTGTTCCGTGTCGCCGGCAGCCAACATGCCGAGCACGTGCTCGACCGCCAAGCGCCGTCCCCGGATAACGGGTTTGCCGCCGAAAATGTTGGGATCCACCATGATCCGTTCCAACAGGTTAGTCTCATCCATGGCCAAGTCCTCTCAGGCTGGCGATATCGCTTCCACGTATTATACTCAAAAACCTGGCGCTGGCGCGGCTTACGTTCGTCGTGCTCGTTGCGTCGTCGTGGTTCGGATCCCAAAAACAAACCACTACGAACACAACGCGGTCCTCCGCTGCGGCCGGCCCATCCACACTCGCGAGGGAGCCCTCTCCCACCGCGGATCGCATTGAACGACACAGGACCAGACCTTGCGAAGTTCCGTACTACTATCTCCAAGAATCGCTGCTTCCTGCAAAGGTTTCTCGCGTATGTCCTGTAGCAAGAGTAGGATACGTGGACCTCGCAAGGCTTGGTTGCGGCTCCGCTGCGCTATGGATTCCGTGCATTCGGTGGTTGATGAACGCCTCTGCGCCATCGCCAACTTGACAGGCACGAGCGACTCACGTAAGTTCATCTCCTATTCCGCCGCATTATTGGGCGATCACTACAGGAAACGCTCATGCGTGTTCGATGGATATCCTTGGCGCTGGTCGTGGCCCTCGGCGCATGGCTGCTCTGGCCGCAGCCGTCGGATGAGGCACCGAACGACACCGCGCCCAAGCAAGGCCACGCGGCCCATTCCCAGGACGTCCGCTACGTACTCCGGTTCTCGCCCGGCTACTTCTTCATGCCCGACAGTGTCCCCTACGGCATCGGCAAGCCGCTGCAAGGGCTCAAGACGGTGGTGCGCGAGTTCGAGGCCCGTTTTCCCGACACGCGGGTCGAGTTCCTGAACGTGCCCGGCGTTCGCGAGTACCTCGTCACGCAACTCAGCAGCGGCCGCGCACCGGACATCATCAACGTGAATGTCGAGGATGTCTGGACGGATGTGCAGAAGGGCTGGTATGTGGCCCTGGATCCCTATCTCGAGCAGCCCAATCCCTTCGTGGTCGAGAAGGGCGATCCCAACGCGCCCGGCTACAAGCAGTGGTGGGACATCTTCCGCTATCAGGCTATCAGCCGAGGCAAAGCAGCACCCGACGGATTGGTGTATTGCCTCAGTTATGACATGATCGAGACGGGGATCTTCTACAACAAGGACATCTTCGGGAAGGTCGGTATCGAAGCGCCGGAGGACTGGGAGTCCTTCCTCGAGGTCTGCCGGAAGGTACAAGCCGCGGGCTATACGCCGGTACTCATGAGCATCGACATGTTCAGCGACTGGTGCACGGACCTCTTCTTCGATCAGGTGTACAACAACCTGCTGCCGGGCATCGACTTGCTCAAAGATCCCAAGCGCGAACCGTATTTGCAGGGATATCTCGATTGGGACGAAATTTGCTTCCTTCACAATCTCGGTTTCTTCACGTCAAGCGATCCGCGCTATGGCGAGATTTGGCGGCTCATGAAGGAGTTCCGGCAGTACGTCAACAGGAACCTGGCCACAACGGATCTCACGCGCGAGTTCGTGACGCAGCGCGGGGCCATGCACTGGAACTCGAGCAATTTCACCTATCGTCTCCTGGCCGACAAGCAGTTGGGATTCGAATGGGGCGTGTTCTACCCGCCGCCGTTCACGGATAGGACGACGCCCCACGCATCCCATGTACCCATGTGCGTCATTGGCGGTTCCGCCAATCAGATCGAGGTCACCAACAGCGCCTTTGGCGATACCGGCGATCCGAACACGTCCGAGCGGCTCCAGCGCGTCATCGCCTTGCTCCAATTCCTAACGCTGCCCGAGAATTGTGAACGGGTCGTGAATGAGTACCCCTGTCTCATTCCGAACGTGGTCGGCGTGCCCGTGCTGCCGCCGCTGAAGCCCTTTGAGGAAATTCTTGAGCGTCCCTATACCACAACGAAATGGGTGTACACTTTCGATCTGAAGTTCTCCGAGATCCAGCGGCGCATGCTCGAACTCTATCTCAACGACGGCATTCCCTTTGAGGAATTCCTGGCGTGGCAAGAGAAGAACCTGGGCGCCGCGTGCCACAATCTCGTCATGCGCAAGCCGATCGATATCCCGCGCATGCAGGCCGCGTGGGATGCGCAGGCGGCCGCCCGGGCCACGATGAAAGATCTACCGAATGAATAGGGAACGGATTCCGAATCACCGACTGCGTGCCACGCTCTCGTGCTACGCGATTGTGGCCGTCCCCGTCTTGTTGCTGACGCTATTCGTCTACTTGCCGGTGATCTGGGCCTTCAGCAAGTCACTCTACCAGTTCGAGATCGGCGGCGAGTCCGTCTTTGTCGGCCTCGGGAACTACGTCGAGTTCTTAACGGCCGATCCGGTCACGTGGCCATCGCTGGGGCACATGCTGCTGCTGACGACGTTTGCGGTGTGCATGCGCCTGTCGGTCCCGCTGCTGGTCGCGAAGCTCGTCCACTCGATTCCCGTCGAGCGTTGGCGTTACGTGTACCGTATCGTGTTCCTGACGCCGATTGTGGTGCCGGGTGTGGCCGTGCAGCTCATCTGGAGCGGCCTGATCTACGCCGATAACGGCCTGGTCAACGAGACCTTGCGTTCGCTGGGACTCGACTCGCTGGCGCGCGGCTGGCTGAGCGATCCGACAACCGCGTTGCCGGCCGTTGCCTTGATCGGCTTGCCCTTCGTGGGCGGATTCGAGGTGCTCATCTACTACGCCGGCCTATCGGGTATCCCGGAGAGCGTGAACGAGGCGGCCCGGCTCGAAGGGTGCACCGGCCTCCGCAAGTTCTTCCTCATCGATATCCCGATGGTCATGAGCCAGCTCAAACTCGTTCTCATTCTGACGATCATCGGAGGCGTCCAGGGATTTCAGGGCCTGTTTATCGTGACGCGCGGCGGCCCAGGCTTCAAGACCACGGTTCCGGGCCTTTGGATGTACTACAATGCCTTCAGTTTTCAGCGCATGGGCTATGCGTGCGCCATCGGTGTATGCCTGTTCGTACTCATCTTCGGACTCACCTTGCTCAACATGAAATACTTCCGTTCTACCGAGGAGTTGGAGGGCGGCCGATGAATCACGGCAAACAGATCCTACTCCACGCACTGATACTCGCCTTCGCCGCGGCCACGTTGCTCCCCTTTGTCTTCGTGATGAACAACTCGCTGCGTTCCAACGCGGAGCAATACCATGCCTTCTTCGGCTTGCCCCAGTCGCTCGAGCGGATCATCGTGACGATCCCGGCAGCACTGCGGGGCGCTACGGAGCCGATGACCGTGGAAGACGAGGAGGGAACCCTGCGGCAGGTAGCACCCGCGAAGGCGCTCGGCGTGTCCGTGCTCACAGCAACGAAGGGTTACCGCCACGCCTGGCACGTCATCCGCCCCTACATGCTGAATTCCTTGTTTGTCTCCATAACAACGGCGGCCGGCGTCCTGCTCCTGGGCTCTCTGACGGCTTATGTTCTCTCGCGCCAGCGGTTCTTCGGAGCGAAGGCCTTGTACCTCTACATCATCGGCACGATGATGTTCCCGGGCGCGCTCACGCTGGTGCCCAGCTTCATGTTGGTGAAGAAGCTGGGCCTGCTGAACACGTACTGGGCCATGATCCTTCCCTACATCGCCGGGGGCCAGGTGTTTGCCATCTTTGTGTTCAAGAGCTTCTTTGACGGGTTGCCCGAGGAGCTGTTCGAGTCGGCGCGCCTCGACGGCGCGGGGCATTCCCAACTCTACCGCTACATTGTTCTGCCGCTGTCGAAACCGGTGCTCTCCGTGGTTGCGGTGATGTCGATTCTGGGCACCTGGAACGAGTTCCTGTGGCCGTTCATCACGAACACCGAAGGCAAGTACCACGTCATTGCTTCGGGCCTGTACGTACTGGCCACCTCGCCGTACGCTTCTAACTTCAGCACCTTGTTTGCGGCGTACCTGATCTCGAGCGTGCCGTTACTGCTGCTCTTCATCTACGCCACCAAGCCCTTCATTCAGGGAGTGACTTCCGGGGCCTTCAAGGCCTAATGTGCCGCCCGGATAGCGGCGGCTTCGCGGGGTTGACGGCCATGGCGCGGCCCTGGCTGGGCGTCATGCATTGCTGGATGGCGCCGGCGCGTCGAGCACCTCGCGCACCTTGCGCAACAGCACGTGCGGCGAGTAGGGCTTCTGAATCAGCGTGATGCCCTTATCAAGCACAAAGTCGGTGCCCATGGCATCGCCGCTGTATCCGCTCGAGAAGAGGAACCGCAAGCCCGGGCGTCGATCATGCAGGACATCGAACACGGCCTTGCCGCCCATCTTCGGCATGATCACGTCGGACAGAATCAGATCGATCCTGTCGGGATGTTTCTCGAACAGGGCCAGCGCCTCATTCCCGTCGGCGGCCAACAGGACGGTGTAGCCGGCACGCGAGAGAATACGTTCCGCGAGTCGCCGCAGCATCGCGTCATCCTCGGCAACCAGAATGGTCTCGGAGCCGCCTCGGGCGTCTTCCGCGGCCGCGACCGCAACCGACGGTGTCGCGGGTTCACTGCTCGGCAGATACACACTGAATGATGCCCCATGTCCAAGCTGGCTGTCGACCTGCACCATGCCTTCGTGTTGCCTCACGATGCCGTAGACCGTGGCGAGTCCGAGTCCCGTCCCCTTACCTACCTCCTTCGTGGTAAAAAACGGATCGAAGATGCGCGCCAGCGTCTCATCGTCCATGCCGCAGCCGGTATCCGTGACGGTGATCCGTACGTATCGTCCGGGAACGGCCCATGCGTGCGATTCGCAGTACCCTTTGTCCATCCGCACATTGCGGGTCTCGACCGTCAGGGTACCGCCTGCCGGCATGGCGTCGTGCGCGTTCACACAGAGATTCATCAGAATCTGCTCGACTTGCCCGCGGTCTGCGCGCACCGTATCGAGGCGTTCGCCTGGAACTACGACCAGTCGAATGTCTTCTCGGATGACCCGATTGATCATCTTGGCGAAATGCCCGATGACCTCATTGAGGTCCAGCGCCTCAATGGAGAGGACCTGCCGGCGGCTGAAGGCCAGCAGTTGGCGGGTCAACCGGGCGGCGCGTTCCGCGCCCTGGAATATCCCCTCCGCGAATTCGTAGGCCTCCCCGCCCTCGGGAAGGCCTTCCATGAGCATGCGGCTGAAACCCATAATGGCCTGTAGGATGTTGTTGAAGTCGTGGGCGACGCCGCCGGCGAGCTGGCCGACCGCTTCGAGTTTCTGTGCTTGGCGGAGCTGCTCCTCGAGAAAACGATGCGCGGTGATGTCTCGGCCTATACCGACAAGTCCGATAACCCGACCCTGGTCGTCTCGGAAGGGGACCTTCGTGGTCAGCAGCCACTGCTCACGGCCTTCGCGATCTCGAGTCCTCTCTTCGCGGTTGAGCAGCGGTTCGCCCGAGCCAATCACGGCTCGTTCGTCGGTAAGGTACTGAGCGGCCAGTTCGGGGGCGTGGAAGTCGGCATCGGTCTTGCCGACAAGCTCTTCTTGCGTGGTGGCCCCCAGTTGGCGGAGATGGGCCTGGTTGCTGAGAAGAAACCGGCTCTCGGTGTCCTTGAGGAAAATATAGTCCGGCATGGCATCGATGACCGTCATGAGGAGCTGATGTTGCCGTTCGGTGGCCGCTCGCGCCGCTTTCAGCTCGGTGATGTCAATGAGTGTGCACAAGACGGCCCCCTCGCCGGCAAGGGACACATGCTGCGCGGCAATCACCACCCATCGTCCCTCGCCTCCTTTCGTGATCATCTTGGCTTCGTACAGAGAAGGCGGCGTCTCGCCCTTGGAACGGGCTTGGCCACGCCCCTTCACCAGGTCACGGTACTCGGGATCGACGAGTTCCCAGAACGGCATCCCGAGCAGTTCCGCCCGCGAATAGCCCGTGATGCGCTCCATGGCCGGATTCGCATCCAGGAGATGGTGCCCTCGATGCACGAAGACCGCCGCGGGAATGGTCTCGAAAAGCGCCCGGAACCGCTCCTCGCTCTCGCGCAGAGCATCCTCCGCCTGCCTGCGCTCGGTGACATCGGACAGGGCCACGATGACGTCGGCGTGGGGATCGGATGCGTCGGTACGTGCGGCAAGCAGGAGGGCCGCGAAGGTGGTGCCATCTTGGCGCTTCAGACGCGTCTCGACCGACCCGACCCCGGTCGCGTTCATGCCCGCATCAAGGGCCTCGCCGACACGCCGGAATGTGTCGTCATCTTCATAGAGCAATGCGGTGCTGTGCCCCTGATACTCCTCGGGGGCGTAGCCGATCATGGCACTCATCTGCTCGTTGGCCCACCGCATGGTGCGCCCTCGCACGACGCCGATGCCCAGCGGCACGGCCCGCAGAATACCGCGCATCAGGCGCTCGCTCTCGAATAGCGTCTTCTCCGCCTTTCGCCGGCGTTCGCCGTCCAGGAACACCTGGGCCGTCAAGAGGAAGCCTATCGGATAGAACACCAGAACCGCGCCGCCAATACGCCGCATCACCTCCCAGCCCGTATTGGGAATCAGGAATTGCAGGCCGAGCATCCCAGTGTGCACAATCACGCCGAACACCCAGAGCTGCAACGGCCCGACCCACTTCTCATCGCGCCGCCGCAGGTAGTGGAGGACGGTACCGAGTGCGGCCGCCTCGACCACCACAGACACCCCCACCGTCGCGCCGGCTCCTCCTAGATACAACCGGTACGCACCACACATGACAGCGCCCAGCACCGCCGCCAACGGGCCGCCGAACAACCCAGCCAGACTCAGCACAATGGAGCGGCCGTCGTAGATTACGCCCGGCCCAAAATGCAGGGGGGTCATCATCCCCACCACCCCCGCGGCACCGAACAGAACCCCCGTCGCGACGCCATAGGCCACGCCACGCTTCTCCTCACGCCGGGCCAACGTCTGGACCCCCACCGCCAAGGCCACCAGGAGGGCCACGTTCTGAAACAGCTCGAGAATCACCGATCCCACCTCCCAACGACGGCCCCGCATGCCATGAGCAATCGGAACGGTTCCATCCACGAAACTGCGCTGAAGAACTCCCCGGACCTACCTCCACGCGTCGGACTTCCCTGCACCGAGCTCCACTCCTTCTCTACCCTCTCGCCCGCCTACGCTCACGCTCCTCCCTGCCCTCCGGCTCCGTCCGCCGGCGCGCGACCTCTTCCGAATCACACCCGCCGATCCCTAGGGCTGGATGATGGAGGGATCGAGGGGATGGCCGGGCTTCGGGCGGTCGATGGCCGCCGCGACAAAGGGCGTGATGGGGTAGTCGCCGGCGGTCTGGCCGTCCGGCACGCCTGAGGGATAGCGAATGAACTTCACGTGGCCGTCCATGTAGAGGACATTGCCGCCGCCGGGCATGTGGTTGAAGGCGATCGTTCCTACGCCGACGACGCCCGTCAGCGCCCCGCCGCTCGTGATGGTATCGAAGGCAATAGGCACCGTGCTCTGGGCGACCGCACTCGCGTCGGGATTGCCGATGTCCCTGATGAGAAACCGTTCGACACCATCGCGGAGGCGATAGATGGTCACCCGATTGCCGGTTTGACCACCGGAACCCGTCACGCCGACGTTCGGATAGACGTTTGCCAGATGCATGGAATCGGCGCCGGCGACGCTCGCGGGATCGAACACCATGTCCGACGGTTCCATCGGGGCCGTGTTGTTCGGGCCACCATACTTCTGGCCGACCAGCATGCCGAAGTAGTCGGAGTCCTGCATGGTCACCCAGCCGAGATAGGCGTACGAGAGAAACTTGCCCATCACGTTCCAGTCCAGGAATTCCTGGACGGAACTCAACGTGCGGGTGAGGGTGCTGGCGCCCTGCGGATAATCCACGCTGATCACGTGCCCGTCCTGGAGCCATTCGAGGGCCTGCTGGGGACCTTCCGCCGTTGCCGAGGACGGGCAGAACAGCACGTTGAAATCCGTCAGATACTCGGGATAGAGCTGCCTCGGATACCAGAGGCTCTTCTGGAATCCCGGCTGAAGCTGTCCCTGGCTGTTCAAGGTTAATGCGTTGGAGGGGAACAGACCGCCGTCTGCCTCACTCGAGTACATGCGGCAGATGGTTCCGAGTTGTTTGAGGTTGTTGGCGCAGCTCGCGCGGCGCGCCGCTTCGCGGGAACGCGCCAAGGCAGGCAACAGGATGGCCGCCAGTATTCCAATGATGGCGATAACAACCAGAAGCTCGATGAGGGTGAAACCGTTTCGTTCACGGAGCTGCTTCATGATGAACTGCCTTGCGCTGCACGCCCTTGCCTGTCTTCACTTCTTCTCGTAACCCGACTCCAGAAATCGCTTCGAGCCACTGCCGCGCAGCGCTCGATGGCTATTCCAACAGACCAAAGCCATGTCTGTCAAGGGCTTTGTTCGGGAACAACCAGGTCTCACTCCGTGACCAAATGGATTCGCTCGGGAGGAAACACCACGCGCACGATTTCACCCGGTGCGTGAACGCGATCATCAACCAGGGCAAGCTGGACATCGCCGAGCGTCGCCCGGGTCAGCACCGCGTAGGGTCTGCGCTCGCTCGAGATTACCCGGCAGGCGTGGCCGGTGTCGCCCGTAACGACGTGCTCGGGCCGGATCACTGCGTGGTAGGCACCTGCGGGCGCGGCGGTTGCGGCAATCCCGATGCCGCCCAAGCGTATCATGCCCTGCGAGACCTCGACGGGCCAACTGTTCCTGCAGTGAGTGAACTCCGCCACGAACCGGTTGACGGGACGGTCCAGGACTTCGTCCGGCGGTCCCACCTGAACCAGGCGCCCCACCTCCATCAGGGCGAGCCGGTCGCCCACGGTGAGCGCCTCGTCCAGGTTGTGGCAAACGTGCACCGTAGTCAGTTGGAACTCGCGCTGGAGACGCTTGAGTTCAAGACAGACCTGGTCGCGCATGGACTCGGGCAAGGCCGACACAGGCTCGTCCAGCAACAGCACATCCGGATTGGCCATGAGGGCACGGCCCAGCGCGACGCGCTGCTGCTCGCCGCCGGACAGGGTCTGCGCGGGCTGGCGCAAGAGCGGCTCCAACCGGAGCATCCGGATCACCGAAGCAAGACGCTCGCTCGCATCGAAACGTGAGGATTGGCGTAGCCGAGCCGCGAACCGCAGGTTCCATTCCGTTGTACGCGATCCGAACAACTGGTAGTCCTGCGGGACGTAGCCGATGTGACGCTCCGCGGGATCGGCATGGGTGACGTCTCGGCCGCCGATGTATACGCGGCCGCTCTGGGGTTTTCGCAGTCCACACAGCAGTTCGAGCAGGGTCGTCTTCCCGCATCCCGAGGGCCCGAGCAGGACGAGGTACTCGCCCTCGATCACGTCAAGCGTGACGGGCAAGAGCCGAAACGCGCCGACGGCCCCGGCCAATGCTTCTATGCGGACGGGCGTACTCATGGGCTCACCACAAGGGCCGCTTGCCGCGGCCCCGGACAATCGCGAGCGCCGTGCCCGCGATCGCCACCATCCAGAGGGACACCACGAGGGCACGGTCGAGATTGCCCACCGAGAACTCCAGGAAGACCGACGAACTCAGGATCTCGGTGCGCATCCGCGTGATCCCGGAAAACAGTGCGATCGGGCCGAAAGCGCCGAAGGCGATCGTCCAGGCCAACACAAGTGCCTCGACAAGCCCGCTACGCGCCTCGGCGAGTTCCACGCGGACGAAGGCCTGCCACCGCGTGGCCCCCAGAGTGCGTGCTACGCCCGGCAGTTTCGGAGAGACATTGTCGAAGGCGAGTTTGCAGATGCGGGTTGCGAAAGCAACGCCCATAATGGTCTGCGCGAGAACGATTCCGGGAACCGAGAACGTGAACTCACAGAGATGGCGTTGGATGAACCTTCCAGGCCCTGTCTGAAAGAAGATCAGAAGGGCGACGCCCATGACCAGCGGCGGCAACGCGATCGGCAGATAGAACAGCAAATCGAGCACCCGCCAGCCCGGCACCCGGTACCGGCTCAACAGATAGCCCGAAGGGATCGCGAGAAACAACGCGATCAATGCCGACAGGATCGAGGTCACGAGGCTGAGCATGAGCGCGTGACGCAACGCCGGTTCCGACCAGAGCAACCAGGGACTCACATCGCGCGGATACACGAAGCAGCATGCGATCAACACCGCGATGGAAACTGGATAGAGCACAGCCACGAGGGCCATGCTCACGGTGAACGCGCGGTTGCGCACGTCAAGCCGCATCATTGACCTCGCGGCGTCGAGGCGGAAACGATGCCGTACTTCTCAAAAACGGCGGCCGCCTCAGGGGCAATCGTCATGTCGATGAAGGCGCGAGCGCATGCGGGGTTCTTGGACACGGCGAGGATGCCGATGGGCACACCGACGCTGGATTCCGCGTCGCCCTTGGCCACAACATCCAGCCGATCCCCGAACTGCCACGCCGTGGCATCCCAGATGATGGCGGCATCCAAATGCCCCGAGGCGCATTGCACCGCAAGCTGATCGACGGTGCTGCCCGAGACAATGACGTTCTTCTCGACATGCGCCCGAATCCCCAGCCGGTCCAAGTAGGCGCGGCACGCATGTCCGACGGCCGTGATCTTCTCGTCGCCCATCCCCACGCGTACGCCAGCCTTGGCAAGGTCCTGGAAACCGGTCAGCCCTGCGGGATTGCCCTTGGGCACGGCGAGCACGGGCGTGAATACGGCCATCTGCTCCGCCTCCGTTACGAGGCCCTTGTCCTGCGCCGTCTTCATGAAGAAGTCGTCGCCCGCGATGTAGAGATCGCCCACCTTGGCCAACTCGATCTGGGCCAACAGGGCACCGGAGCCCTGATACATCATCTCGAACTCGGCGCCGGGACACTGCGCCTGAAAACGTTGGGCCAATTCGTCGATAGGCTTTTTGACCCCGCCCGCGCAGTATACCAGCAGCTTCCCGGGCGTCACGGCCGCCAACGCCGTGCCGTAGCCCATAGCCCCGAACACGGCTCGGGACTCCGTACGCTCGATATAGTCGAGAAACGCCACCGCGCCGTCCGGATTGGTGGGTTTCGCGAGTGCCGCAGCAAACACGGAAGCGCTCGGGAAGTCCATCTCCATCGGAATCTCGTCGAGGGCATCCTTGTGCATCGCCGCCACGAAGTTCCAGACAATGACGGCGTCCACGTTGCCGGTCAGGAGCGCGGTGGCGAGTTCCTGATGGGCGCGACTCGTGTAGACGGTTCGCGCTTGGATCGCGGCCAACAGACCGGCGTCGCCCGCGCCCTTCTCGAACATCTCGCCACAGGTCGAGTACCGCGCGTCGGGCATTCCCACCCGAAGGCCTTCGCGGCCCAGATCGGCAACCCCACGGATCGCCTTGGGATTGCCCTTGGCAACGACCAAGGTCGGCCGGAGCGCCCCGAGGATAACCAGCCGAGGTTGGCGCAAGCCCTTCTCGGCCAGCTTCTCTGCGAAGGGCGCATGGCCAACGAACACATCCGCGGGAAAACCGAGCTCCATCTGGGGAAACAGCGTCTCGCACCCGCCCAGGGTTAACTCAACGCCAAGACCGGTATCCCGCTCGAACGCATCCGCGACCTTCTTGACCGGCTCGGCCATGGAGGCCCCGCACAGGACGCGCACCTTCGTCGCGTCGCCCAATGCGGCACCGGCCAACACAACGGCGAACGCCAACATCACGAGAGTCTTCTTCATGGACAAACCCTCACGCGTAACAGGCCAAGATCCGCCAAGAAAGACACCCTAGCAAACCAGGGTGGCGCGTTCAACACGCCCTCAACGCCATGTGTCTCGCACGTGGCATACGAATACGGGATTGGGTTGACCTCGCCAAGATACGATTGCTACACTCGCGAGGGTGCCGGCGAATGTGGTGGCAGAGGAGTCGCCCGAGAAAGGGAATGCCCCATGGTGAACGCGCGGATGCATCTGGCGTTGCCGATAGTCCTGTTCGGCTCTTTGGTGGCGTTGCTGCCGATCCCATCCTTCTCCGAACCGGAGTACCCGCCGCGCCAGGAGTCCCTCACCATTCTCGACGTCGACGGCTCGTTGGTGAGACTGTCCATGGACGAGATCCGCGCGCTTCCGGCCGCGCGGGAGAAGGAATGCGTTCTGGTTGGCCGCCACGAGGGCCTTCTGGGAAAAGCGGACTATGAGGGGCCGGCGATTGCCGACGTACTCGAGAAGGCGCCGGCGGCCCAGGCGCTGGAGCAATACGTCCGGAACAACAGCTATGTCGTGTTCAAGGGAATCGATGGGTTCCAGGCGACGGCCTCGTGGGAAGAGCTCACAGAGTCCCTCGATGGCCACCATGCCATGATCGTGCTGAAAAAGAACGGCGAGCCGTTGCCGGACGCCGAAGGCAGCATGCGAACCTACTTCCCCGGCGACCCGTACCTCTGCCGAAGCGTGATGTATCTGGACACCATCGAGATCCACGTAGTCCCGGGAGTCACGAAACGCCCCAAACGCATCGGCGAAGCCGAGGAGGAACAGAAGTAGTCCGGCAAGAAGGGCCTGCTGTTCCGAACGCCCCGCGTCTACGATCCTGCTTGGCTTTGCCCGGTGCCGCCTGACGCCGGCGCAGTTTCGGCCCCCATTAGGCCTTGTCTGCGAAAGGAGCACATGATGGAACCGGTTGTCTACATTTGGGGTGAACGGTTGGCCCAGGTCAACGTCATCGTTCACCTGTTGACGGGTCTGGTGTTGATCGGGGCGGTGACCCATCACCTCTGGCTTGTCGTCCGAGGAAGGGGTATCACCCATGCCAAAGCCATACGCCGGTTCTCTTTCTGGGCTGCGGTGAGCTATCTCACATGCTTCGCCTGGGGCTGCTTCATCTACCCGGCCTACCGCTACTACGTTCGGTTTCTCGTTCAAGACGAGCGGGCGCCTTGGGCTACCGGCCTCTTCGAGATCAAGGAGCACTGGTTGGCGCTCGGACTGGCCCTACTGCCCTTTTATCTCGTGACCTCGCGGTCCGTCAAAGACCTGGACAAGCGGGAGCGGTGGTTCCACTACGCGGCCGTGGTCGCGATGGCCGTGGTCGTCTGGTACTCCTTCGTGTTGGGCGCGGTGGTAGTAGACCTGAGAGGAGAGCTGTACCGATGAAACACCGCTGGGCATCCGTCTTTTGGCTGGGCTTCTTCTCCTTGGGCTACCTCGTGACCTTCGTGCATGGCTTCCCCGGCATCCGATACTACCCCGCCTCTCACGCATGGGGCCTCGGAGGCGCCTATGCGGGCCCGAGCATGGGCTGGTACGGCCGCGTAGCCGTCGGGTGCGTGGCGGGACTCGTTGGTTGGATCATCGGCGCCATCCTGGACAAGACACGAGGAACCGAATCCCGGCCGCCCTGGGCAGTACACGTCACGGCCTGGATCCTTCTCCTGGCCGCCGCGGCTTACGCGACCCATCATGAATGGGTTAAGTGGATGTAGTCCGGAACCCGCGTCTGGGCCGTCTGGGTCACGCGAAGGACTCCCCAGAGAATCGCATCATCCCCTATTCCTCCCATCCTCCCGCTGCCGCGTCCCAGGCAACGCGGGATCGCGCACGCGCCAACGAGTATCGCAGCGCCGAGTGCCACACGTCACGCATCGCCCGCCCGGCCATGGTATAATGACATGGGTGGAAGTCGTTCCCGCCGAACGTAGGCAAGCACAACCAATTGCTGCATAGGGAGGGTCGGGCGGTGAAAGGCATTTCCGGTTTCCTATCCGTGGTTGTCCTCTTCGTCTTTCTCGTTGGCCAAGTCGACGCGGGGGCCACAGGACCGGAGAGAAGGGCTCCGGTTTACTTCAACATCATCCACCATGAGGAAGCCGTGGGCAACCCGTGCGACGGTCTTGCCGGCTTTCCGCTGTGGCAATCGTTCAAGAACAACCTGTATGACGAGTTGGCGTTGCTGGACTCCCGGGGCATTGTCTCGGACCAGTACTTCAGTGATTTCATCGTGTCCGTCGCCCAGTACCTCGAACTGAGCGGGCAGGACCCGACGGCAACCGAGATCTTCGATTGGTTCACAAATAGCGATCAGAACCTCGGCTATCACTTCCATCCCACGACCTGGGATGTCCCCATCCGGACAGACAGGATAGCAGGCAACGCGTCCTTCGACGGCTCAGTCTCCGACTACGCCTACTGGGAAGCCGCCTACTACGACTGGGAACCGTGCCTGTTGTCCGGATACGGCCACCTCTGCATGACGTGCGGCGATCTCGACCCGCTCCGCGCGGGCGGACTGCAGTTCATGGAAGCGTTCTTCGGAACCGAAACCAAGAAGACGGTGGCGGAGTGCGGCCTGATGCGCTACGCCGCCGTCGGTCAGATGTTCCGGAACACCTACATTCTCCCGCGAGGTCGGCATATCGTCTGTTCGCAGGGCGCGCCCCATTCCTTTTCCGGCAGCGACGACGGGCTCCGGAAGATGTGGACCAGCGACCTCACGCTGGCATCCTCGGAGTTGTTTCTCTACGTGTACAAAATGATGGGACTCTACTTCGTGAAACACATATCGAGTGCCTCGATCGAAGGCCGGTACAGTCCCGTGTCGTTTCTCGATCAGAAGCTGGATCTACTACCCCGGAACACCCCACATTTCTTCGTCATCCATTTGGTGAATAACACGTCGCCCGGCGATCCGCTCATACCCTTGTTGGACTACCTTCAAACCGAATTCATCCCGGCCAACGTCGGGAGTCGATTCATCTCCCTGGGCGAGATCCCCAGCTTGGTCGAGGAAAACCCGCGGAGTTTCACTATGCCGGAACTCGAGGAGGCCGCCACATATTTCCTCCAGAATTACATGGGCCGCCCCCCGGCGTTCATCAGGTATGGCGAGGATTTCATGTCCAATGCCTCGCTCTTCAAGGCGCTGCAATTCGCCCTCTACGCCTACCTCTCCAATCCCAGCGGCGACGAACAGAAATCGGGCATATGGCCTGAGCATGTGGATGTGGCCGACTTCATTAGGCCACCGATGGGAAACCCCTCGGACGGCGTCTCACGAGACTTGCGCGTTCCCGACGCAATGACCATGGCCACCTTCGCCACGGCCGTCACAGGCCTCCTCCTGGACGACTCCATCCCTTATCATGTGACCATTCATCTTCCCTTGCCGGCCGCGCCGCTCACCGTGAATCCCGCGGAGTTCCTCAACGGGATGTGCGCCATGTTCATCCGCCTGCGCAACGCTGCCGCGCCAATGCAGGAAACACTTCAACTGCCCATGCACCTCACGCCCGGGTACATCGTGCCTGCGTCGAATATCGAGCGGGAAGCGGGCAGGGATCCTGATGCCAGTTTCACCGCGCTCACTCCCCTGGAATGGTTCACCGATCTGCAGTCATGGACGCTCGAGCCCCTGCGCTTCAAGTACGACGCTCCGGTGGATAGCGATGGAGACGGCTACTTTGACGATGAGGACGCGTTCCCGGATAATCCCGACGAGTGGGAAGACGTGGACGAGGATAGCCTTGGCGACAATTTCGAGCTGTTCATCATCGATTTCGATCCACTCGACGAGTTCACTGCCCTTGACGATGTAAAACCCGGAGATGACTTCGACCGAGACGGCAGGACCAATCTGGAGGAGTTCCTAGACGATTCCGACCCAACCGAGGCGCCCAATGATCTACCGGTCACCACCGTGGCAGGCCTCACCGCGCTTATTCTCTCGATAGGCCTTCTTTCCGTTCACTTCCGCAGAAGGTCCCGTGTCGTCTAGCCAAGATCACCGATGTCGTGCACACCCCCCGTGGCCGGAGGCAGGGGCGTGAACGCGGCATCGGGCGGTATCCAGCGACTACAAGTCGCTTCTACATCCCACGCGGTGGCGCTGCCGGAACGCCAAACACCGTGGAGACCCGAGACTGGACCGCGCAAGGTCCCGTGAATTTCGTGCCTTCAGTGGTTACTGGATGGCCCTACGCCATTCCCCGGTGCACGATCATCATGCGCCAACCGGCGCGGCCAACACCGGCCCGAGTCGCGGCCCAGTTTTTTCGGCCAGGGAGGGTGTGATAATCTTGCATCGCTGAACGGGCACAGGCTCACGGTGCATGTTCCGACGTCGTGGACAGAGGGTTCCTTTGCGCGATTTCATAGGCTGTTGTGTCGTGGTCTCCTGACCACGACAAGCCCTCGACCGAAGGGTTCCTGTCCGGTGTCTTGAAGACCTGCGGTCGGCCCGGTGGCTCGGTCGGGAGACCGGCTACAACAAAGCGAGGACGGAAACGTACACGCGTCGGGAAGCCGCTTCCACATACGGCAGAGGATCGATGAAGCGATTTGCGTTTAGGATGCTCCTCCTCCTTCCCATCGGCTTGACGGTGGTCGGTCTGAACGTTTGGGTCGATCCGGCGGGGCTGTTCCATCAGGATGAGGAGCGCCGGATCGCGGCATACCAGCTCGAAGGCCTAAACGTCGCCAACGTGCGCAATCACGACGATCGCCAGTGCGTGCGGTTCTACGTCGAAGGCCTGAACGAGAAGAAGGATGTGCTCGCCTTCGGCTCCAGCCGGAGCATGATCCTCGATTCGACGCTCTTTCCCGGCCGAACCTTCTTCAACGCCAGCGTCTTCGCGGCCACCTTGCCCGACGTGGTGGCCAATTTCGAGTTGTTCTACATGAAGGGCCTGACTCCGAGGTGCGTGGTCGTCGGCGTCGAGCCGTATATGCTCAATGGCAATTTCAACAACCGCCTCTACCTCCGCGACGCCTACGAGCATGCCATGGACCGCCTCGACTTGCCCTACCGTGATCGCGTTCCTCTATCGGCGCGACTCATCAGTCCTCGCTACCGGCACATCGTATCCGCCTCCTATTGCCAGGAATCGGTACGCAACCTCCACCGCCTGCTGGAGAAAGGACGTCCTGAACCCTATCCAACGACGGCCTTCGAGACCAGAGAGACGATGACGCGGGCCGATGGCAGTCTATCGTACGAGCTCAGTAGACGCTTGCGCGATCAGGAACTCATCGACACAAAAGCCCGGCGGTTCGCCCACGAGAATCCCGCCGAACTCACCAACTTCCATCGCCTCGATCCGTATCTCTGCCGCGTGTTCGAGACGTTCTTGTCGGACTTGATCGCGCGAGGCATCGAGGTCGTCTTCTTCATGTCACCCTATCATCCAGTGACCTACGCCGACGTGTCCACCCTGGAGGTGTACGGGCGCGTCGGCGAGGCGGCACGCTACTTCGAGGCCTTCGCGTCGGAGCATGGAATCCCGATCATCGGTTCGTACGATCCGGCCGCGTGCAGCCTCACGGCCGACGATTTCTACGATGCCGTCCATTGCAGTCATGAGGCCGTGAGCCGCATCTTTGAACAAGGGCCCGAGAAGAATGGCTAGCCCTAGACACCGCCCGCCTGGAACACCGCGATGAGCCGCTCCGGCAGCGCCACGGCACCCTGAGTGACGCTCGCCGCCACGTGCATAGTCCGCACCGTGGCCGCGAGTTGGCCGTCGCCGTTGCGGAGTTCGTAGCCCACCGTGAACTTGCGCGTGCCCAAGTCCTCGATCCACAGAGCGATGCGCGCCACGTCATGCAGCCGGAGCGGCGCGCGGTAGTCGCATTCCGCATGGACGACGGGCAGCATGAGGCCATGCTCGGTGAACTCACGGCCGAAGTGGATACCGCGCGACAAGAGGAAGGTCTCGTAGGCATCGTGGGCCAACGTCAAGTAGCGCGGAAAGAACACGATGCCGGCCGCATCGGTATCTCTCAAGGTAATCACGCGTTCGCAGGAATACAACGGGCTCTCAGTCATTGTGTCGGTTCTCCGTCGCGCAAAGCGGGGATCAACAGCCGTTCTCGAAGACTCGAACGGTGTCAGTCCCCGTTTTCTCGGCCAATGAATGTCCAGAAGTTCTCGCCGAGCAAGCGGGCCACATCGCGGCGAATCTCGCTTTCCGTCAACGTCCAACCGGTGGCTATAAGGTCGGCGTACTTGTCGGCCAGCACGCGGCCGATGATGGCGCGCGAGTGCGACCACTTGTAGATGAGCTGGTCGAGGATCCGCGCATCCGAGTGCTGCGGAAGAACGCTCGAACCCAGCAGCTCAAAGCGCATACGCGTCATCTCCTCGATAAGGCTCGGATCGTTCAGGAACCACCAACAACCGAAGAGGAACAGGTTCCGGAACTTCCGCGCGGCGATGCAGAGCTCGTGCTGATTCTCGCGCGCCAGCATGGTAACCATGAACTTGTTGTCGGGATAGGCAGCGCACATCCGCTCGACGGCGCCGACATCCGAAGCGCCGACGCCGTCGGCCGCGAGACGGAGGGCCGGATTCACCTTGCGCTTGACGCCGATCATCATCGCGAACGGGATGTTGCGTTCGCGTGCCACCGGCAGCACGGCCTCGGCAATGAGCGTGCTGCACGGCGACTCGTCCGGAAACGTGAAGGCGGGTGATAGCGATACGGCCATGTAGAGGGCGTCCATGCGCTCGATCCAGTCGTCGAGGAAGCGCCGGACCTCGGCAAGGGTCGTGGCGTCGAGAACGGGCGTCACCTTGTATCCAAGTTCAGCGAGGCGGTCGCTGGCACTCTCCCACGCGGTCAGGAGCGGGTCGATCCGTAGCGCCGCGTGGAATCGTTTATCGATCGCGACGCCGCGCTCCCAGACCGGCCGCTCGATATCGTCGAAGGGATCATTCGTCATGACCACGCTCGACACATTGGCCTTCTGGAATACGATGTCGATGTATGCGTTCACATCCTGTTGCTCGAAGTAGGCGCGGTAGGCATCGAGATCGCGCGAGGCCACGTCGAGCCCAAGCCTATTCAGAACGGTCAACGGGCCTCGGCACGCCTCGCTAAACGGCGACCGGTCGAGATACAGCTCGCGCCAGATCAAGTCGGCTTGATCCGTCTTGCTCAAGGCCCAATACGCGTCGTAAGGGATTTGCGAGGCGCGCAGGACTTCCGCGATCAGGTAGTGGTACGTGATCGTCTCGTCGATACCCCACAGCAACAGATCGCCGAAAACCGGCGTGTACAGATGGGTGTGGACATCCGTCACCGGCGTGGCGTTCATGATCTCGGTGACGGCCGCGCGCATCGATTCGACATTCGACTCATTGAAGCTGCGTTCAGGCATGGTGTTGGCATTCCTTATCGTGGGTGGACGCTTGCCCTTGCCGCACCCAGAGATGTAGCACCGCGCCCGCACACGTGTCAAGAGCGGCACCCCGTTCTGGCAAGTGGCCCGGGCAAGCCGATACAATACCGGCATCGTCGGACCTAGATGAGGAGACTCCCCTTGAGAAACGCCGCCGTCTGTTTTGTATTGCTCGCGTCATCCTGCGTCGCCGCCGCCTTGGACGAGCGGTGGAGTTGCGACACGCTGGGCGCGTCGCGATCCCTCCCGGTAGTGGCGGACCACATGGGCGACGGGCAACTCCACGCGTTCGTCACCACGCGGTTCGACGGCACGGTCTGGGTGGCGGGGCACGGAGGCACCTCGCTCCATCCCTACACGTACCCCTATTGGCTCGAGGGGGGCATCGCTGCCGCCGTCCAACCGGGTGCCGCGGCCGCCGTGTTCGCCTTCCAGGAGTCCGCGGGCAATCTGAATCTCTGCGACTACAAGGCCGGCGAAACCAAACAGGTGGCCATCGGCGGCGAGGCCTGCATCGGCACGATGCCGTGTTTCGCCGATCTGGACGGCGACCGCGCCTTCGAGATCGTCCTAACGCGCCGGAACGGGATCGTCACCGCGCTGGACGATACCGCGGCGCCGTTGTGGCAATTCGACGCCGGTGCGCCGCTCGATTCATCGCCCGCCGTGGCCACGGTGCGTGCCGCCGACGCCGCGGCGGCCGAACAGCCGTCGAGCATGGTATACGTAGTCACCACCGACGGCGTCCTTCATGCGGTGAGCGGCGCCGGACTCCCGCAGTGGCGGTTTCGGATGGACCACGCCGCACCGCGCTTCCCCTCGGTGGCCGATCCGCTGGTCGTGCCGCTCGGTGGCACCGGGGCCGCCGTGTTGGTCAGCGACGTCACCGGCGGGTTATACGCCGTCGATGCCGTCGACGGCCACCAGGTGTGGCGCTCTCAGGCGGGATCATGCGCTCTAGGCACGCCGGCGTTTGTCGACGTCGACGCGGCGCCGGGCCGGGATCTTCTCACGGTTGACGAGGCCGGGCATCTCGCCCTCATCGACGCGTCGGACGGTAGGATTCGCTCGAAGGCCTCCCTGCCGGAAGGACGCTATGTACCGCGCCCGCTGGTCGCTGACATCCACGGCGATGGCGCGCCCGACGTGCTCGTAGCCACGCAGGATTGGTCGATCCTAGTGGCCCGACTCGACGGCCAAGTCCAGGAGACCGTGAAAATGCAGGGCAACGCGCTCGAGGGTCTCGTGTTGGCCGACACCGACGCGGATGGCCGACTCGAGCTGCTCGCCGCAACGGAGTGTGCGAAGGTCTACTGCTTCGTCACAGAAGCCGCCGTAGGCCACGGCGATGCAGCCAACTCGATGTGGACGCATCCGCGCGCTGGGTTCCGCCTGGACGGGAGTGTGACGACACTTGACGCGGATCGATTCAAGGCGCCGGATCGGACGCGAAAGCAAAGCCCGCGCCCCAGCGCACTCGTCGCGGGCGGTTTTGCAGAGGACCGCGTGTGGAACACGCTCGCGGTCGTCTACGACAAGCGCCCGAAAGGCCATGACGTCCTGGCCGTCGTCCGGATAGGCGGTACGATCGTGGGATCCGCGTGGAAGCCGCTCGACGACCGCAGACTGGTCGTGCCCTTTGCGCGGCCCAGCGACGGCCCACTCACGGCGGATCTCGCCTGTTACGACGCGAAGGGACGTCTCTTGTCTGCGCGTGCCGGGATCCCAGTGAAACGGGTTCCATCGGAGCTGCGGGCGCTGCCCTCCACGGAGCCATTCCTTGGAGCGCTTCGAGATCGTGCGGCGGCGTACACGACACCCGTGTCGTGGCGTCTGCCCAAGGTATGTGGTTCGGACATATGGCACGTGGCGCGATACATGCCGGAACAGTGGCAATCCTTCGGCCTAGCGGGCGAGCCGTTCATCGCAGAAGCCGCTCCGAGGATCTGGGCTCCGGCCAACAAAGACGGCGGGCCTTTCGGCCCGGATCACTCCGCATGGCCCGCGTTCGAGAAAGACGCTAAGCCGTTCTTCGTGATGAACGACTACTTCCGTCCCGAGGAGCAGTATCCGGACGCCACCGTGGCCGCGATCCGCGCCATGGCCGGTGAACGGTTCCTCGGATTTCCCGTTCACGAGTGGGCGTATCACGTCTGGAAAAGCGATCTCGAACCGGCCACACCGCCGCCGGCCACCCGCCAGGAGGCCACGGCCATTCTCAAGAAGGATTTCGACCTCTTGCTCGACCGCTGCCACGGGCAGATGTACGAAGGGCAGGGGTACTGCCTGTTCCACCACCAGGCCTTCGAGTGGGGCGCGCCGATGGGCTACTGCGAGGTGGGCGAGAACATCCCGTGTGCGCCGCTCCAGTTCGCTTTCATCCGCGGCGCCGCGCGGCAGTACGGAAACCGCCCGTGGGGGGCGTACCTATCGAATTGGTTCCGTGGAGCCGTCGTCGATACGCGCTATTGCGACGGCGTGACGGCGGCGCGCTGGAGTCCTCCCGACTGCGCCGATGGTCCGGAGTGCGGCCACTCCCCCTACCTCGAGTTCCGCCTCGAAGTCGCCGCGGGCCTCGCGGGCGCCACGTTTGTGCATCACGAGAGCGACGGGCACCACGACTCGATCTTCACGCGCGAGACCGCCCCCGGCGCCTACTCGCTATCCCGTTTCGGCGCGGCCATGCGCACGTGGTATAACGCCGTCCGCCAGCATCCCGACCGAGGCATTCCGTACACGCCGATGGCGTTTCTACTCGACTTCGATCACGGTTGGCGGCCCCGCGAGGATATCTACGGCGTGTGGCCGCAAGAACGCCCCGACACATCCATCGAGGCCATTTTCCGCCATGTTTACGCTTGGGATGGACGCCTCGATTTCGAGCGCGGATACCTTAGCAACGGTCCCTACGGCGACATCTTCGACGCGGTGACCAACCACGCCGGCCTCGACGTACTGCGAAGCTACGCCATGGTATGGCCCATCGGCGCCGTATCCCTTGACAGTGCCTACCGAGACGTCCTCACCGAGTATGTCCGGCAAGGTGGGATCCTGGTGCTCGACAGCGCGCTCGCCCTCGGGTTTTCCACGGAGTTTCTCGGCGTCCGCTTCCGCCCGGACTTCGCCTTTGCCACCGGTATCCAGAGCGCCCTCGGGAGCGGCAACACCGTCGAATCGCCCTATCGATACCGACTCATGAAGCCGGCGCGCGATATCGGTGTTCTCGCATGGACGCAATCCGGCGAGCCCCTCTTGACCTGGCAACGCTATGGCGAGGGCCTCGTTGTTGTCGCAGCGACAGATCACTGGCTCGACGAGACCGAGCAACTCACGCCCCTCGCCCCAATGGTCCTGGGCGCGATGGCCTCCGCGTTCCTGCCGGTGCAATGGACACCCGGCATCGAAGTTCTGATCAACCGCGTCGCCACCGGCTGGGTCATCGGCGTCCTCAACAACAGCGGGATCGTCAAGGTCCCCACCCATGCCACCGTGCTCGATCCCGAAGGCGCCCGCAACTGCGTCCTCGCGTTCGGCGATCGCGTTCCCCTTCGATTCACTCCGCGACTCGGCGACTTCCGATGGAGCGTGGGCGCTGACGGCCTCTACACCCACCTAAACCCCGGCGCACTCGCCGTCGTCGAGGTACAGTTCTCCGGGAAATGACCCGGCGGACTTGAGGGGGTGACCGAGAGGACAGGAATGACCTTGTTGATACCATTGACCTGGTCGGTATTCCCGCTGAAATCGTGGGATCGAGGGCGGTCCATGGCGTCATGCCGTTGGCGGGACGCCCCACCGGGTTCCTGGGGCAAATAGGGCAAGGCGGACGCGCTGGTGTTTCCGGAAAAGGGCGGAAACGACTCAAGCGACCCAAAGGACATGGCGCGGTCCGCAATCCGGCCTGGTTCCCAAGGTGTGTGGACGCGAAAGGATCACTTCGCTTTCAGGCGTTTCACGAGCTTGGCGATCCATAGGTCGACCTGCTCGGCACCGAGTTCGCGGAGAACGTCGACGCCTTGTTCGCGTCCGAAAGCCACGGCGGTCTCGCGGGCCAGTTGCCGGGCCCGGCGCTTCTCGGCATCGGTCAGTTTGCCATCGGCACGGGCCTCTTTGATGGCCTCGACATAGGTCCGATAGGTCTTCTCGACGGCGGCCTCGAGGACGTTCAGGGCCGCATGGAATCGCTGCCGCCGGAGACGCCCGTAGAGTTCGGAGGACTTGAAGAAAGTCCACGTGGCGCCCAGGATCGCGCCCAACAGCGTCACCGCCGGGTCAGAACCGAGCACATTCGTCAACGTCATGGCATTATCTCCCCATAGTATGGCCGGAATGGCCGTTGAAAACCCCAGGTTGCGGCGCGCCTGCTACAGGAAGCGCCGCGCATTGACGACATAGCCGTTCGTGCCGTCGTTTTCATCCTTGATACACGTCATCCCCGGTCGCAGGTGTAGTTCGGCCAGGGCAATACAGTCGGTGTCCGGCGCCGGCACCGATGGCGATGGGGTTTCCTGGCCGGTTCTCACGATCACGTCCCAACCCGTCAGTCGGGCCTGGACGAGGTCGATGCGCGGATGGGCCGTTGGGGCGACCACCGCGGCGGTCCGCACGGCCTCATCGAGTTTGAAGGCGAATCGCGCGATGAAGGCGTAGCCCGGCTCGACGATGACCGACAGGCTGGTGGGGTCCGTGGCGTGCGTATCAAGATCGTGGTCCGTCGCGCCGCGCAAAACGCCGTCGCCTCCTCCCCACGCCTGACTCAGCAGGTAATGCACCAGCTCAAGGGCGGCCTCGATTCGGTCGTCCCAGGAATTCAGTTTCGACGATGTCACGGGCCGTTCCTCGAAGATCCAGGTTGTTTTCGTGTAGCCGCGTCCTTTGACCGCCATTTCCTTCTCCTCCTCGGCATTCCTTCATGGGGTTCCGCGCCCTCAGTCCAGGTGGTATCCGGCATCGAGCCCGACCTTGCCGTCGTCGAGCCGGAACTGTTGCATCATGTGCTCGGTTGGCTGGCCGCGAACGGCGAACCGTAGCGGGTCCGCTACCGAGCGGAGCGGCGAGGTAAGGGCGACGGTCGTTGTAACCTGGCGCCCTGCGAACCGATGGGTAACTGCGGCCGCTCGCCCCACGAGGCGCCCCGTGAACCGCCCGCCCCATTCACCCGCTACCCTCTCGTCGAGCCGGCGGAGCGGCACATCGCGCAACTCGATCAAGTCGCCTGGGGCGATCTCGGCGTTGCCGCCGAAGAACACCACCGCGCCGCACGGTGTTGGGTAGGCCACGTCGTCGAGCATGCCAGCCATGACCTTGTCGGCATCGTCCTCGCGAGAGAAGGCGTAGTAGTCGAGGTGCCGCGCGCGCACGCCGTACGCGTCGATACTCGGGACGCGGCGATACCTCTTTTCAAACGCGCCCAGAAACGGGTTACCTTCGAGGTAGACGATGTTTGCCACCGGATCGGAATCGGACCCGAGTGTGATTGCGGTTCGGATCGGGTCGAACGAAACGACATGATCCGGTCGCTCCGCCGGCCGGAATCGGACGCCGTGCTCGACGTCGAGCGACCATACGTAGCCGCCCGCGGCGTAAGCCAAACCGGTCAGGACCTCGAACACGCCGGACGCGGCTTCAAAACGGCCGAGGATGACTCGGGCCTCGGCAACCGAGTCCTCGTGCGTGCCGGTGTACGAGAAGAAGTCTTTCAACTCCATCTCGGGCACATGGAATGCCCCGTCTTCGTAAAGGTAGACGTCCGCGTGGCCAAGCTCAATCATGGCGGCGTTAAAGCATTCGCCCCCGCCGTACACGAGCCCGATGTACCGGCCGTAGGCGTCGATCCGATCATCGTAGATGCCGGACGCATCCCGGTGAGGATTAAGCTCAATGAACGCGATACCTTTCGAATCAATCAACGTTTGGAGCGCGTTCGTCGCCGCGTCAGCGCGCAGCCTGTAGCCGCTGGCGGCATACTGCGCGTCGGTCCATTCGGCGACCTCGGGGTGACGCTTGACCGCGTGCGAGTTGCGCGCCTTCTCCTCGCAATCGATGAGGAGCAGGCGGACATCCGGCCAAGGGACGCCGTCGACCACGAGCCCAGCGATGGTGTCGCCATCCTTGGCATAGGCCGCTTCCGCATTGATACGGTCGGCGCCGACCCACTGGCCGGAGTCGATGCCGCCGACCTCGAGTTCATTCGCGGGCGTCTTTCGCCACTCGAGCTTGCTGTATTCCCGATGCGCGCCCTCGGGGTACGCCCCGTGGGCTACGGAGTAATGAATCCGGCCGAGCGCCCGGTTGATCGCATCCTTCACCATCGCGTCCACGCGCCGGTTGCGATAGGAGTACGCGACGATCGTGCCGGCCTCATCCGTCGATTGCTGCGCATCGACCACGACCGTTTCGTGAAATGTCACGTAACGATCAAGGATGAGTCTCTGGAAGTCTCCCCACGACGCCTCGATCCGATCCACGGTAGCCTCGCAGAACACGCGCCCTTCGACGATGACGCGGATTCGGTAAGCGTGACCCAGGCGCTGGACGGCGGCGGGCAGCATGCCCTGTGCCCGATCCGTTTCGCCTGGGATCGTGCGCGTGGCCTCGAACAACGGCACTTGGTCGAACCGTGCGATCCGCCGCCCCGCCACGTCGTAGATCTCGATGCCGTAGTTCACCGCGCGCTCCTTAGAACCACCGGTCCCGCACGCGGACCGTTACCGAAGCCGCGTGGGAACCGCCTTCATCCGTGTAGACGAGGCTTGCGCCGGGAGGGCCGATGCGTGGAAACAGCCCTTCCGTGTAGGGAGTCACATCCTTGCCATCGAGAGTGACCCGGCCCGCCGCCCCATCGGTCTCCAGCCCCTGGCCGTCGGCTACGACCCCGTCGTAAACCAGGGTTCGCGTGCCATCGGAGAACGCCGGCCTCACGATGTCGCCGGCGGGAACAAGGACGATCGTCCATAGTGCGTTCGCCGTGCCCGCCGTCTCGACGGCGAGGTGGTCTCCCGAGGCCGTCACCGACCATGGGATCGCCGTTTCGACCACGGCCTGCTCGAAGGGATCGTCGGCGGCAACGTCGAGCACGAAGGAGCCGGTCAGGGTCTTCTTGTTGACCTCGCGCGAGAAGCCCGTCCGGCGCACAAAGAACCGGCGTCCCGGTCTCACCGCCAGCGAGGTTGTGCAGGCGTCTTCGGGGACCATAGCCAGGATCGCGTCTAGGCGCGCCTCGACAGCTTCCACCGAGTGCTCGCCGATGACGATGCCGGAGAGACGCACGGCGCGGGCGTCTCGTCCACCGATTTCCTTGAGTTCCTCGCGAATGGCCGTCGTGTTTTCATCGAATTCGATGCTGCCCAATGCAATCGCCACGGTGGTTTCCCTCATCAGTTCGATTCGCCGAGAACCGGCGTCGACGCCGTCGTCCAGGCCGCGTTTCTTACGGGGCAGGCCTTGAGAAAAGGTGCCAGCAGAACCCAGGCCCGGTCTTCCGTAAGCGACGCTACAGCCATCAACGATGCGAACCGCGCCCCTTCCTCGATCCGCTGTCCGCCGATGGTGATCCGCTGCTGATCGAACGCATCCCTGGAGGCCAGCGACCTGAACAGATGCGCGCCCGCCAACAACGTCTCGCCCAACACTAGTGCGGCCGGCGGCCCCTGCGTGTCGCAGGCCGGGTCGAGTGATTCCAGCAACTCCGCGTGTGCGTCGTCGATGCTCTGCGCCACAAGCGTTTGCGGAATCAAGGCGGAGTCCGTCAGACCGAACTTGAGCCGCACAGCCGCTTCCGTTGAGAAAGGACTCACTGTTCACCCTCCCGGCCCCATTGCCGGGGCCTGTGTAAGCGGCGGGCCGGCGCGGAACGGTACTGATCGCTCCGCGCCGACCGGCCGCCTCCCCCGTTACGCGCTCCAGTCGCTCTGGACCACCAACCGCGCCTCGTCGTAGATGATGGCGAAGTCCGTGACGACCGTGAGGTACGTCCGATCCCACTGCTGGTTGATGAGTTTGTCGCTCTCGATGAGCAGATCCTGTTCGGTCAGCTTCTGGACGGCGTACCCCGCATCGAGGACGGTCAACTTGTTCTCGGGCTGGTCGGCCAGCGGCACGAGCTTGACGCCGAGGGGCGTCGGCAGAGTTCCGGTCTTGGCCAGGTCGAACAACCGCGAATCCTTGAAGGCGTCCATCTCGATGATGGTCTTGCAGAGGTCGCCGTTGGCCAAAAGGTGCGTCGGCGTGAAGTAGTGCGCGTGGGTCAGCGCCATCACACCGGACACAATGTCGCCATAGGCCCAACTACCCGCCGTCTCCGTGTTGATGGTCGCAGCAGCGGTCGCGGAACCCGAGGAATCGCCGTGCACGAGCACATGGGCCAGGCGCGCGTCGAGGTTCCGGCCCAGGCGTTCGCCGATGCGCTGCAGATGAACGCGCAGCATCTCGATCGACATGCGCCGAATGGCCTCGTACGAGGCGATGACTCCGCGGCCCTTCTTGTCCAGCCGGACCACGCGATTCCCGTACGTGATCTCGGACTCGGGAATCACGGCGCCTTCGGCGACGCCCCGGAGTTCCTCCTGGCCCGCCGACTCGGTCACGTAGGGGACGTCATAGGCGGTGCTGTCGATGTGCTCATCGCGAATGATCAGCTCGGGGTACACCGGCTTGCGGCGCATGCCGGCGATCACGGCCTCGCGCACGACGTCCGGGAACAGCCACTTCGCGTTCGGGTCCGACTGGAAGAACCGGTCGACCGTTACGCGTTCGATGTCGACCCCGAACTCCTGGGCGCAGTAGTCCTGCGCGTTCGTGTTCAGCGCCCGGAAGAAGTGGCTGTGCGTGAGCCCCAGGTTCTGCAACCGCTCATAGAGATCGCGGCCTCGGAACTGCCGCAACCGGTCTTGGTCCTGGCTCAGAAAAGCGAGCCGTTCGCGCACCAATCCATCGTGATACGTCATGGTCTCTCTCCTCTCTACAGCAACACGTGGACCAACGTGGCCCCCGTATCCACTTTCACGTTGATGCCAACCCCATGGCCCGACGCCGGGGCCTTCACCTCGCCATTCGTGGCCGATGCCAGGACGCCCGCCGCCCCATTGACGGTCGGCGCGGTCTCGCCGGCGTACGCGAACACACAGATGCCGCGCACCTTGACGGGAATGGCCGCGCCGTTCTCGGTGGCCGCCGCCAACGCCTGCCCGAACACCGGGTCCTCGTCCGAGGTGTCGTTACTCACGGTGTAAGCACCCGTCAGTTTCACCGCGTCGCCCTTGGCAATGCTCACGGCGCCCGACGCCGGTGTCTGGCACGTGATCACGAGTTCCGTTACCGCTCCCCCAATGTCTCCGTATGCCATGTCCGAATTTCCTTTCCTTGTGAATGGTTGTTGCATGTCTACAGCACCTGGCGCGCGATCGCCAAGGCCACCTCCTCGCGGTCCTGCGCCGCCTCGCCGTCGAGTCGTTCGGGACGCGAAACCGGTTGAGGCGGATACTTCGCATCAAACCGGATCTCGAACGACCGGAGCTGCGCGTGCACCTCATCGAGCGAGAGATGCCGCAGCGTCTTGCGCCACAGGGCCTCGTCGAAAGCCGTGCCCTCCAGCTCACGGCCCAGGCCGCAGAGCCGTCCCACTGCTCGTTGCCGCGCCGTCATGCCGTCGACGATGAGCGCCGCAGCCTCCGTCTCGGCGAAACCACTGCCCGCCAAGACCTCCATCACCGACCGAACAACACCGGCCGGCAACCCCGGTTCCTGTTCCACCTTCAGACACGTGACGCGCCCCCCGCGGTCGTGTAGCACGAGGGTGCCCCCGTGCGCGTCGCGTTCGGCCCAGGCATAGACGCCGGCACGCTCGCGCACCGCGTCGCCATCACGGTCGAGCCACGCCGCGGAGTGCGGCGGCTTGGCCGTTGCCCAGGCCACGTCGCCCAAGGCCAGGCCGTCGATGCGCCAGCCCGTCAGGAATCCATCGTGTTCGAGGCGCAAATCCAGGTGAGGGCCTTGTGCATCGCGGTGTCGATGCAACACGAAACGGCCGTCCCAATTCGCCGGTATCTCCGCCCCTTCCACCAACGACAGCTTCCACAGCATGGTCTTCTCCTTTCGTTCGCGCCCCGCGGGTCAGCCGCCCAGCAATTGCTGGAGCAGCGTCATCGCCACTCCCACCAGGTTCGCCACAAGCAAGATAACGCCCCGCCCGAGGGTCGCCTCGAGACGTCGGACCCGCTCCTTCAGTTCGGCCAGATCGCCGGCCAGCGCCTTGAACTGCACCTCGTACACCTTCTCGTAGACACACGACTCGCATCCGTCTCGCATGGTCATTCTCTCCGTAGCTCAGTTCAGGGCCGACCACGTGGCCGGACTACCACCTGCCGTGCAGCCGTAGAACCGGTGGTCGTGTTGGTTGTAGACGATCTCCCCCTCGAGGCCCGGCGTGGCATCCATCGACTCGTCGTCCACTTGCTTGGGCAAGAACGCCCCGGCCACGGCCAGATCGCCTCCTACCCCAAGTCCCTCGTTGATGCTCACGTCATAGGTCTGGGCATCAATGCGAAGGGTCTCGTCAAACCCGCCGCCGTGAGATGAATGGATGCACAGGTCGCCGTCATCCACGGTGCCGGCTTTGAGTAACCAAGCATCCGTCTCATCGTCATTCCCCGCGCTGTTCCCCAAGGTCACATAGCCCCCGGCATACAAACCGTCTCCGGCAATCGTGATGCTCCCTCGGACCATATCCGGAGTCCCCACCAAAAGGCCACTGTTAACTCTCAACTGATTCTCCAGCAACTGCACCACATCGGGGTCCGACGCCAAACCGATATCGTGGCCCGCCACAATAAGGTTCCCGTTCAGGGTCAATAGGCCGGTGCTCAGTTCCGCCAAGTCCGTATCCGTGGGAATGCCCAGCGTCCCGGTGAGCAGCACGTTCCCGTAAGCCGTCGTCGTGGTGGTCTCCTGGGGGTCGCCCAACGCAATGGTGTTCGCGATCAGCCGCAGCGCCTGACGGCCCGAGCCGGAGCTGAGCCAGGCGGAAAGGTCCCCCGCAAAAAGGCCGCCCCAGTCTTCGTCCGCGTCGTAGAACGCCGCCACCGAATCCGTTCCCGAAGCCGGCAAGGCGTTCGTATCGAGACCGACCGACCATAGGCCCCCGTTCGCACCCACGCCGCTCGTGCATAGGCACGTTCCTCGAATGCTCAGCACCCCGCCGGCCAGTCCGAGCAGGTCCGGGTCGGCCGTCAGGCCAAGGTCTCCCCCATCCACCAACAGGTCTCCGGCCATCCTCGTGTGCCCCGTGACGGCATCGACCGCAAAGACCGTTGTGTAGGTTCCGGGCACCTCGATGCGCACCTCCGAGGCGCCGCCGGTGACCTCGCTGCATGCCCCAAGCAAGATCACCGCTTGATCGCCGTTCGAGCCCGCCGCCCGTTTGGGCGAGACATAGAGGAAGGCGTCCCCATCGTGTTCCGTGGCTGAGGGATTCCTTAGGGTGAGATACCCAATGTAGTTCTTCTGATGAGCGGACAGACCCAGCGCATCGCGGACGCCGAGGCTTCCGCGCACCGTCAGCGCGCCCGGCGCCAGAACGAGCAGATCCGCGTCCGACGGCACCCCCAGCATATCCGCGGTGATCCCCCCATCGGCGTGGACAACACCGTCGGTCGACAGATGGCCTTGGCCGTCAATGTCCAAACCGCCGTCGGACGTGTCGCCGTAGCCGCCGCCAACCCGCACCTCCTCGATCATTCGTGGGTGCGTTCCGATTCCCAGCACGCCAAGCATGCACAAACCAAGTGTCATCAGTCGGTTCTTCATCGCAGTGGTCCCCTTGTCAAGAGAAGCGTGGCGCCGCGGAAACGCCCTTACTCGGTAGCCAGGAATCGGGTCGAGCACACCGTGATTGGTTCGTGGTAGACCTGCCGAGCCCGTTCGAGGGCCTGTGCCGGAGCCAGCATCCGCGACTCGGACACAAACGACGTCCCTTGCGAACCCGAAGGCACAACCGACCCCTCGATCACATCGAGCACACCGCGCATCAGGTAGTGGCACACCTCACCGTTATAGCTCCGCCCCGGCACGTGCGAACACGTACGGAGGTCCTTCCGGCAGATGGTGCATTCCGGCGTCCGAAACGAGAATCCGATGGACGTCTCGCGATACACCCCACCCTCGATGTTGAGGATGAAGTCCCCGTTCTCTCGCGTACGAAGCACGTACACGTCGGGACGCACCGAGACGCGGTCTCTCTCTCGCCAGAGCTGCGACCGAAAGAACGTCCCCCTGGGCAACGACCCGCGCAGGTCGTGCCGTTCCATCAAGGGCCGCCCAGGAACCATCCGACTGATGGTCTCGAGTTCCTCTTCCGGGAAGCGGCTGAAATGGCGGTCGACCTGGTTATGGCACAGGTCCATTGTGAATACCACGAACTCGTCGGCCGCCAACGTGCGCAACGTGAACTGGTTCACCTCGTCGACCACCGAATCCCGCGTCTCCGCCGCACGCATGCCGATCAGCACGCCTTCATGCCTGAACACAAACGGCTCCAATTCCATTGTCGAATTCCCTTCCCTTGGCCGATGCCCCGTTCACCCCACACCCAACGACTTCGCGGCCTCCGCTTGAGTGATGAACCCCTCGTTGCGCAAGGCGATCGCGTTCTCGATTTCTTTGGCGCGCGCGTTGGCTTCCTTCAGGACATCCACGGTCCGGTTCGATCGCATATGGACCCGGGCGCGCGCGTCGCCCCACATGAGCGCCAGCTCGAAGCGGTACAGCCGCTCAAGAATTCGTTTGACGCTCCGGTTCACCGCCTCGACTTGCCGATTGACGATCTCAAACTGGGCGGTGCCGTAGGTTTCGGTGGTTCCGTAGTTGCGGCCGAGCAGGATCGGCATCAGGTGCATGCCCGTGATCACCTGTTCCTCGATCGCCTTGTGATTCTCGTAGAAAACCTGCGACCGGGTGTCGCCGCGAAGCACCTCGACGGTCACGTTGTCGTAGGTGACGAGATTCTGGTCCGCCTCGAGGCCGTCGAGCTTGCTCTTGAGCTGGTCGAACGTCGTGGCCACGCGTCGCTCATAGGCCTCGGCGGTCTCCCCGCGACGCCGGTCGTCGGGGGCGTACTTCACGTGGAGCTTCGACCAGCCCGCGTTGTGCGTCGCCTTGGCCATGTCTTCGAGCAGTCGCTGTTGGATCTTGACCACGAACGGTATGGACCGGAGCATCGAACGGCCGTAAGGATTCGTGCCGTCGCGATCCAAACCCACGTACACGAAGCGCTCCATGGGAAGCGGGATCTCTTCGCCCTCGTGCCACTGGTACGCCTGGAGCCGGCCCCTTTCCCGGCGAAACCGTACCGTCCACACGTCCACCGGCACAACATCGTTAATCGTTTCCCGACTCGGCGACAGCACGATTTCGAGCGCGGCCGCTCCAAAGGTGAACAATGAACCGTAGAAGATGTCGAGAAGCCCGTCCATGCCGCGATCGCCACTGTTCACCCGCGTGTCCAGCTCGCGAAGCAGCCGTTCGGCACGCGCCTGCGCCACCTCCGACGACGGGTCGACGATCTCGATGTCGTACCCCGTCTGACACAGCCGCTTCCACGTCCACACAGCATCCGAGATGTCCGGGACCGAATCGCGCAGGAAACGGTACACGTCCAGCATGAAGAACGGTGTGTTGTTCGGAAGCCGGATGAAGCTCCCCAGCGCGCCGTCGAGCCTCGATACATCTTCGGCATACGAAACCGTGCGGAAGCGTTCCGCTTCGGGCGGCCTGCGCTCCGATACCATGGGAATGGCGTAACTCGCCCCGGTATTCCGCCTCTTCGTCAGCCCCCTGCGCGCACTCCGCAGCCATGCCAACCATTCCGCCATTGCCGTTCTCTCCCCTTCTGCTCCGACCACTTAAATGCCTCTATAGCGTGGCCCAGCCTGTTGCACAGGGCGGGCAGGAGCGAACGCAGGCGAGACGGACGCGCTGGACAGGATGGGCTGCGTGGGAAGTCGGGGGCAGCGGTCAGGAATGCTCGCGGATGAAGTCGCGAACCCAGGTGGCTTGTTCGAGATGGCCGTCGATGAGCACCGTGCCGAGGATCTCGAACCCGGCAAGGGTTCCTGCGTCGATGGCCTGGGCCATCGTGGTCCATTGATGCTGCAAGGCATCCATTGGCACGGCGGCCCGCGACGGGTAGTCGCGCAAGTAACAGCCCATGACGATCGGCTTATCCGGAAACACGGCGCGACACCGGGCGACATGTGTATCGAGGTCCCAGAGGTCCTGATAACGCCAGATCCAGAAGCTGACCACGTCGATGTACGAGGCCAATGGGCGCCAGAACTCCGGCGCGTCCAGCTCGTGTGCATACACGACACTCGTGAGCGTGAGGTGGGGGTTGTGCTTCTTCACCGCCTCGTAGATCGCGGCCACCGCGTCGATGCCGTGGCCCCGGTGATCAAGCAATCCCTTCATATCGTCGAAGAAGCAACCGGTCACATTGGGGTACTTGCTGGAGAACCGACCGACCTTCTCGGCCTCAGCGCAGATCTCATCAAGGGTGGAATCTGTGAAACACTCCGATCCCCCACGTTCACCGCAATTCCGAAACTTCCACTTCGAGATGTCACAGACCACCGATTCCTTATCGCCGAGCTTCTCGAGCGCCAAGTCCGTCGTCGGATGGAAGATGAAACGCACCTTGCGCAGGCCGAAGAAGACCGCCCCCTCCCCCACGCCGAATATGGACGGGGACACTCCCGGATCCAGCCCCTGACCTTCCCAGACCCAGCCTACGTCCGCCAGTCGCATGGCTCACTCCTCACCCGGAAGTCTGACCGTTCCGTCCGGCAGTGGCGTCTCCCCGTGCCAATCGCCTTCCATATGGTACCGATTCCGGAGGATGCTGTGCGAAGCCGCCCGCAGGCGTTCGCACGCCTCCCGCGATTCCGGGGACTCCATGATCCGCACGGCGGCGGCGTCGCACAGCTCGCGCGCGAAACCCCGATACATCTCCGATAGAGCCCGTCGTTCTTCGACGAGCCGGCGGCAACTCCGTGAGAACGCGCGAAACCGATTGCGATACTCTTCGGCCTCGGCATCGGACAAGTCGCCGCGCTTGTCATCCAGAAACGCCAGTAATGCACCGAGCCGCTGCGCGGCCTCGGCTACGTCGGTATGTGGTTTGGCCTCGGCCGTCGCCAAGGTCTCGACCGCGCGCGCGTCCAAGTCCGTGAAACCACCACGGCCGAGATCCGGGCGGATGTCCGCCATGAATTGCTCGTACTCGCCCGTGCGTGTGTCCAGCCCTTCGATTAGGGCGATTGCCTCACCGCCGAAGTGTTTGAGAAACGAGCGCGTACCGTCCGTTGCCGCCCCGAATAAGCCGCGCATGACTTCGAGCACGCCGAATCCCTCACGCTCCTGGTGAGAGCCGTACGGCGCCCAGTCCAGGCCCCGCGTAGCCACCTGGGGAAACGACACCGGGACCGAAGCCGCCCGGTACCCGCGCACGCCCGCCACGTCCATCGCCTCGATATACCCACGCAGGCCGGATGCGCCGAGAGCGATATCCTCGGGCATGACAAACTCAAACGGCGTGTTGAGGTCTCGACCCCACGCGTAGACAAGCGCCCATTCAGGCGCCGCCTCGAAGGCCCACGCAAGCTCGACCCCGTCCTCTTGCCCCCCGAGGGCCTCTTCATTCCACATCCGCGCCGAGAACCGCCCGCCGCCGCAAACCGCCGTACGCCATTCGGCACAGTACGGCTTGTCCCACGGCGCACGCCAGGCCGCCGAGCCAGCGTTCCGTACCGGTTCGAGCCATTGCCAGAAACCCTCGCCTGCCAACACGGCGATCCGGATCTCGCCAGAAGATGCTGAGCCAACCGCCAGATCGAGGCCGGTTTCCGCGCCGCGCGATGCGCGCACATCGGCCCCCGGATTGCCGGGCATAACGACGATCAAACCCCGGCCGTCGGTGAGGCCCAATACAATGACCGGACTCGAGGGCAGGCACGTCGATCCGTCCTCCGGCAAACGATCCGCCGGCAGCAGCACATCGCTTGCCAAGCGATCCATCGACAATGCCCACGACGCTCCCGCTCGAATCGTCAGCACACCCTCTCGGCCGCTGCCGGCAACACGCACCAAGGGTAGCGTGCGGTCAACGGCAACGCGGAACGTCGCGCCTCCGCTCTCGATCGCCAGACGCGCACCTTCTGCCCATGCCGTCGCGCCAACCCGCGGCCCGGCCCCGTGCTCCGACGCAATGAAATCCAACGCGATTGGCGGGAGGTCGACCTCGGGATGCGTTGCCTCAAGCCGGACACCACGGCCCGACGGCACTGCGGCGAACCAGTCGTTCGTCACGGCAAGGCCGCCTTTGCGGGTGGCGGCCGGCACTTCACCGACAACCGTCTTCCAGCCCTTCGGCGGAACGCGACCGCCCCGACCGAGGAAACGGGAGAGCGCCTTCCGACGCCACAGGTTCACTTGGGTTCCGAGAACATGCGACGTCTGCGTCGGCGCCGGCCTCACGCCAATCCAGTCGAACACCGGCAACACGCCTCGCCGGATCCGATGAACCGTCGACGGATCCGCCAAGGCCACGTGCCAAACGTCCCAATTCGTCTCGAAGGGGGCCGGTGCCTGACTGAAACACAGGCTCGCGCCGTCGGTCCCCCAGACGGGACCCGTCTGAACGCCCGGCGCGACCACCACTTGCGTCCGCACGCCCGTCTCGACATCGACAACAGATATGTGCGGCCCGCGCGGATAGGCCACGCGCGTGCCGTCCGGCGATACGCGCGGCGTCCCGATGGACTCGGCGGCGTCGAGTTCACGCAGACCGGACCCGTCGCGCGAAATCAGCAGCAACCGTTCCCCTGCCGCGTCCGTGCACACCACGCCGCCCTCCGGCAACGCATCGGGATGCGCGAGCGGCCGTGCGTCGGCAGGACTCGCGAATGCCTCCGTTCCCGTCTCGAGATCATGGCGGACAATGCGTCCGTCTCGCACGCACAGCACGCCTGCGCCGTCCCGCGTCCACGTGCCCTGTATGCCGTCACAGACACGCGAGGCCGTACCGCCACCGGCATTGATCACCCAGACGCCGGAAGCGCCGCCCTCCACCGAGTTGAACAAGACGCGTCGACCGTCCGGCGCAAAACGCGGGGCCACGGGCACCCCCTGACGGAGCAGGAGTTGGCTCTCCGTCGATCCCGTCTGTAGCAGCACGCCGCGGTCATGGTGTACAACGAGGAATCGATCATCGAGCACCGGCTCGGCCGCAACGCGCGCCTCGATGGCCTTCCGGATCTTCGCATTCACGGCCTCGAACCGCAACGCGCCAAACCGTTTCGGCTCATGGAATCCCAACTCGACGGATGCCCACGTGTGGTGCTCGATCGTGCCATCAACCACGATGTTCCGCGTCACATTGAGGCCCCAGACGGCCCCCTCGGCCGGAAACGCGCCAAGGACCTCCCACGGCAGCGCGATCTCGACCGTCCACGCACCGTCGTCAATGAAAGTCGCCGCCTCCCACTCGGCCACCGTTTTGGAACTCGCCCGGCTCCCGATGGCGTTCACCACGAACTGGAGTTCGTCCTCGCCCGTGGTCGACAGGAACACCTCGACGCTGTCCTCGTCCCACAGGTCCTCGCCATCGCCCATATCCGCAACGATACTATCGGGATCCGGCTCATCGCAGACCACCACCACGTACAACGCGTCGGCCGTAAAGCCCGCGCGAAATGTCGTCTGTTTCCGGCTGGGCCGTGCCTCGCCCAGGACGCGATAGCCTGTGGCCGGCGCGACATCGCGCCACGCCGCGTCCTCGGTCACGTCCCCGTCCAACTCCGGCGCCGCCGTGAGCTGTCGGCACAGGTAGGCCTTAGGCGCCGCGTCGGCCCACGCCGGCTCCAGGGCCAGTATCGCCATCGCGGCAACACCGATCCAGCATGCACCGGGCATCATCTCGCTTCGCCTCATGGCTTATCCCCCACAGGGTGACACTCAGAACTGGAAGTAGATAAACGCTTGGTTGCTGGAGGTGGCGAACACGGCCACGTAGAGGAACATCGCCACTACCAGCGCCACGCGCACCGGCGCGCAGTCGACGAGACGTCGCAACCGCGACTCATACACGAACTGGTACACCCACACCGAACCCACCAAGCCGAGCATCAACAACGGACACTTGGGATCGGCCCAGCCGGATGTGAAGATGCGGCCGACAATCGTGCATGCGTCCGAGAAGGTATCCGCCCGGAAGAATACCCAGCAGAAGCACACGAACACGAACACCAGCGCTTGTTTCACGCAGCGCGGCACGCACTCGCGGTAGAAGGCGGTGCGCTCGAGTTCACGCGTCACGACCCGGCCCAGCGCATGCAGCGCGCCCCACACAATGAACGTCCATTTCGCCCCGTGCCACAGGCCCGAGATCACCATCGTCAGAAACATGTTCACATAGGTTCTGAACGTACCGTGCCGGTTGCCGCCGAGGGGAATGTACACGTAGTCCTTGAACCACGTCGACAGGCTGATGTGCCACCGGCCCCAGAAGTCGCCGAGCCCGGTCGCCAGGTACGGGTTGTTGAAATTCAGCATCAACCGAAAACCCATCATCCGCGCCACGCCGCGCGCCATGTCCGTGTAGCCGCTGAAATCGAAGTAGATCTGCCACGCGAACGCGAAGGTCGCCAGGAGCAGCGCCGGCGCTTGGTACGTATCCGGCATCAGATAGACTTCGTCCACGTACGTTGCCAGGAAGTCCGCCAGCGCCACCTTCTTGAAGAAGCCCACCGCAAACAGGGATAGACCATCCGTGACGTCCTGCCACGTCACACGCTGCGTCTGCTGCAACTGCGGCAACAGGTTGCGCGCCCGCTCGATGGGCCCCGCCACCAGTTGCGGAAACAGCGACACGAACGTCGCGTATCGGAGGAAGTTCGGCTCCTTCTCGACCTGCCCCCGGTAGAAATCGATGGTGTAGCTCATCGACTGAAACACAAAGAACGAGATACCTACCGGCAGCAGGACGCCCGGATCGGGCACGGTATAAGCCACACCCCAATGGCCCAGCACGGCATTCACGTTCTCCGTGACGAACCCCGCGTATTTGTAGAACCCGAGCAGGCCGAGGTTGTTCACCACGCTTATGAAGAGGAACTGCTTCTTCCGCCCCCACCGCGACATGGCCAACACGGCGAGGTAGTCGACGGTCGTGCTGTACAGAATCAGCAAGAGAAACAGCGCGTTCCACCAGCCGTAGAAAACGTACGACGCCCCCAGTAGCCAAACCGTCCTGAACCGCGTATGCTTCGTCAGCAAGTAGACGGGATAAACGATGGCGAAGAACAGAAGGAAGACCCAATTATGAAACAGCATACTACCAACAGCCAGCCGTCCAGCCGACCACCCCGGTTATCAGCTTCATGCAAGGAAACCCGATTCTATCCATTCACCAACAGACAAACAAGACCGCAGTCCGAAGGTCCGAAGGGCGATAGTCCCAAACCCGGCCACTGGTCGCCACGCGGCCTTCTATGGCATAACACCACTGGATAGGAGACCGCCATGGGTAAAGCCCTTTTTCTAAGCACGCCGGTTCCGGGTCACGTCAACCCGACGCTCGCCTTGGTCGGTGAACTCGTCCAGCGCGGCGAACAAGTCGTATATGTCTCGACACAGGACTTTCGCCCCTCGGTCGAGCATGTCGGTGCCGAATTCCGCGCGTATCCGCCCATGCCGATGCCCGACCTCTCGACGATGGAGAACCTCGTGGACGTAGCCGAGTTCGCCCTCAGCGTCACGCGCGACTTCATGCCCGACATCCTCGAGCGCGTCGCCGCCGAGAAACCGGACTACATCCTCCACGACGCCCTCGCCATGGGCGGCAAGATCGCCGCCGCGCGCCTCGGCGTGCCCGCCGTATCAACCTGTCCCGTATTCGCCGTGCGTCCCGGCAGGAGTACCGGCCTCTTCCGTTATGACCTCGAAATCCTGCGTATGGTGTCAACGGCCCTGCCCGCGATGATCCGCGCATTCCGTATCGGTGGCCAGATCCAGCGCCTGTATGGCCACACCGGCGGCCCCCTCGACGCCTTCCTCAACCTCGAACCGGTGAATCTCGTATTCACCTCACGCGCCTTCCAGCCCCACGGCAACCGGTTCGGTCCGCAATACCTGTTCGTCGGCCCACAACTGGCCATGCGCCCGCAGTTCGGCGATGTCCCCCTCGACCGACTGGATGACCGTCCCTTGGTCTATGTCTCGATGGGTACAATCTACAACAGGAATCTCGATTTCTACCGCCAGTGCCTCGAGGCGTTCGCCGACGGCCGATTCCAGGTCATCCTATCCATCGGCAACAACGACATCGGCGCCCTCGGCCCCATCCCGCCCAACGCCATCGTCCGCAATACCGTACCCCAGCTCCAGGTCCTCGAACGCGCCGACGCCTTCATTACCCATGGTGGCATGAATAGTGCCTCTGAAAGCCTTTATCACGGCGTTCCCCTGGTTCTCATCCCCCAGGGCGGCGACCAACTCATGGTCGCCCTCCGCGTCCACCAGTTGGGTGCCGGCATCCACCTCAACCGCAACAAGGTCACCCCCGAGAGACTCCGGGCTCTCACCGAACGCGTCATCGCCGACCCTTCCTTCCGCGAACGGGGCCGCTTCATCGGCGATTCGTTTCGCGCGACCGGCAGCCACATCGCCGCAGCCGACGCCGTCCTGGCCTATGTACGGAACGGGGTCATCCCAGCAAGTCGATGAGTTCTTCTGGGCGATCGATGATGAACTGCGCCCCGTTCTCGAGTAGCTCTGCGCGTGGCCGGAATCCCCATGACACGCCGACGGCGACCATGCCCGCCGCCCGGGCCGTCTTCATATCGATGGAACTGTCGCCCACGTACAACACTCGATCGGGAGCCAGACCAAGCCGCGCGGCTACCTCCAGGGCCACTGTGGGGTCCGGTTTGCGCGGAACCCCCTCCCGTTGACCGAAAACGACATCAAAGGTCCACTCCGGAAGCAGCGAATCAACGCACTGCACGGTGAACCGGTGCGGCTTGTTGGACAGCACCGCCTTCTTCACTCCGCGCGCGTCCAGCTCGTCGAGCATTTCCGGAATACCCTCGTAAGGCGTCGTCTTCGTGTACCAACGGTCGCGATAGGCGTCCTGGAAATCCTGTAGCGCGGCGGAGATGGTTTGTTCATCGCGATGTTCTTCGGGCAAGGCCCTTGTTATCAACAGTATGGCACCCTCCCCAACGAAGTACCGGTAGGCATCTACGGGATGGGGGACGAATCCTCGCGACCGAAGCATAACATTAACGCTTTCCGCGAGGTCTTCGAGCGTGTCGAGCAACGTCCCATCCAGATCGAAAAGTACCGCATCATGTTGCATGCCAATCTCCCCACAAGAACGCCAAATCACTAACACTACAATAGTCGCAAACAATCCCACAACAATGGCTTGAACCATCCTTGCAGCTCGATTCACGTAGCGCATACCTCGCTCGTGATCCGAACGGAAATATCCATCAGAATTAACAGTATTTACTGTTAATAAGAAAGCCTCATTTCTGCTTCTGTATCCATACGAAATCAAGTCCGATTCCAGCCTCGACGCCTTCCGGGCCGCCCTCATAGCGGAGTACGCCCGTATGCTCACCCGGTGTTAACTTGAGCGCGGCCGTTCCGATGCATCGCAGCAGCGTCCGATACGGATCGTAAACATCCGCCACACCCGCCTCGCCGCCGAATCCGGTCTTGCGCCCGTCAATCGTGAATGAGATGCGGCCCGAGCGGCTGTCGTGGGCCACGCCGAGGCGCACCGCGTACATACCCTCTTCCTCGACGGGGAACGTGAACGCCAACTCGTCGCCGACAGCCTTGGGCAGCCAGCGATAGCATTGCCCGCCGGTCCAGAGGTTGTCCGCCTCTTCCACAGCCTTCGGCGAGCCCTGAACGCGCTCTTCGGGCTCAAAGAACACCGAGTTCCGCGCGCCACCGCGACTGGCCGGATGCCAGTCAGGCGGAAGTTCCTGACGTCGCACGTCTTCGCGCGTGATTACAACATGATCATCGATAATTCCCGGCCGGCCATAGTGATAGCCGATGCGGCCGTAGGCCATGTTCTCGTTGGTCTCGTGCGGGAACAGCTCCATGTAGAAGCTCATGCGGTACTTGAAAGGCAACGGATCAAGAATGTGCCACCGGTTGTTGGTCACAAATCCCCGGTTGGCAGGCCCGTCGTTTCGCGGCTGGCCACAATACGGAAAAACGAAGATCTCCTCGCTCGACCACGCGTAGTTGTAGTAGTCCTCAGAACCGGTGCCGAACAGAGACGGTCTCACGTCGTCGTCCGTGAAAATCTTCTCGTCGCCCTCGCCCCACCAGTTCCCACCGGAACTCGGCACCTCGTTCGGATTGAGCACATAGGTCACCGAACCGACATAGACGCCCGCGCCGTTGGCGATGAGGAATGGGATGTCCTGCACGCGCACCGCGGATCCCGTGAGGCCATGGTTAATGCGCCACCGCGCCCGGAAATGCATCGAGCGGTCGGGATCCCATGCGTACGGCATCGTCTGCGCCTCACCGCGCACCATCACATCCTGATCGCCGAGATTCTCGAAGACGATCTCGACCTCCTCGGCGAACGGCATGACATACCGGCACGTCATCGTGCCGTCCGGCGCGACGGTGAACGGCACGGAGATGTACGGATTCACGCCCGGCGCCGCGCCAAAGAAATCGCCGACGGGCGATTGCACTTGCCCCCAGGCGTGTTGATCGCACCGGACGTGCAGAATCGTCTGACGCAACGCCAGGTCGCGATCGGCGGCCTCGACGCACAACGTCAGACGCTCGATGGCTCTGGCACCTTTGATCGTGAGCGCCTCGACACGATCACCCGGCGCAACGGCCACCTCAAACGTCTCGGGCTTGTCCTTCGATGCGTACGGCCACTCCCCATCCGGATTCGCCATGATGCCGGCCACACGCTTGATGCTCTTCTTGTACTTCTTGAGATCGTCCGGACTGAACGTGACGACCTCGGCGCCGGCGTCATAGCACCGGACCTCGAGTTGGTAGAAATGCGTGCGCTTGAGGTTGCCCGTCCATGTGATCCGGCAGCGTTTCGCGAAAGGAAACGGGCAGTACGCCGCCTGGCGCTGATAGAACGTGCCATCGAGGAGCGCGGCATCCATCTCCGCCTGCTCGACGTACGGCTTGTACGGATACCGGAAGAAATCATCCGCCGAACCGTCGAACACCGGCGTCTCGGCATCATCGAGGTACATCCGAATCGTGCCGTCGATACGCGCCGTCCACTCGCGAACCACCGCACCGGGCCCTATCACGTCGCATACCAGGTACTCGCCGATGCCTTCCGCGTCAGGCTCGCGCACAACGCCCTCGAAGTTCGGTATCGGCTCCGAACCGAAACCGTCCATGTTGTAGAACCACTCCTTGCCGCCCGGCAACACACTCTGATGATCGTACGACGAGAACTGGACGGTCTTGTAGAACGGCTCCGGAAACTCGGCCAAACCGCGCAGGGCGACCATCTCATCGATCAGCGTCCCCGCCGTGATCGGCTCCGCCGCCGCACCCACTGCCAGCAGAACCAGCCCGAAAAGCGCCATCGGTTTCATGTTCCGCCTCCCTATCGTGTCGCCCCGGAAAACGGGGACTGACTCCCTCCGAGTCTTCGAGGAGGGCTGTCTGTCCCCGATTTCCTAAACGCCAAGCTCGACCCAACGTGTTGTCATACCAAAACCCGGTCTCCTATTCTATGAGACGTTGGCGGCCAAATACGAATCCCGATGGCGGAATCGGGAGAAAACCCATGAACCGACGCGACTTTCTACAGATGCATCGGTCTGTGGGACTTGGCTGGATCGTGCGCCAACTACGGCGCCAAGTTGGCGCAGATTGATTCTGCGCAATGGAGCCGGTCTATCCCCTTTGGTCGCCCTCCGCACGCACACCCCCCTCAATCCCCCCGTAAACGGGGGGAGGGTTCGGAAGAAACGGGGCGAATCAGCTGTCCCCGCCGCGCAATGGGCCGGCGACGGGACACGAAGGATCCGTGCAATCGCTGTGGTGGTGGAAAACCTGATCGTTCCCGATCCTCTTCGTGCCTTGGCGGCTTGGTGTGAGGTGTCGTTTGCTCACACAAAAGCACGGAGATAGCGTGTCTGAAGATCAAGGTTTTTCTCATGCGTTTTGAGTCTGTTTTGT
>DAIPKA010000103.1:0-6963 GCA_036769985.1 Candidatus Hydrogenedentota bacterium
AGACCGCCTGCTCTGCCCATTGATTTCTACCTATCATGGATGTCCCCGATTTCCCCGAAGGTTTCACCACGCGCGAACCAGGCACCAGAACACCAGCCACCAGAGGACCGCGTTTTGACATCCGGCTCCGGCTGTGGCAGAATGCGCCCGTCGAGACTGCGGGCTGCCGTGACTGGCGATGCAACGTGGAACGAACCACGAGGAAGCGGCGGCGCCGAGGGATGATGCCGATCGCCTGGGCGTGAGGATAGGTCGCCCAGGCGTCTTTGCTGTGTGGGGCGGCCATAGCCGTTGAGGAGCGAATGATGGCGGAAAAAGACCTGAAACAGATGTACCGCACGCGAACCGAAGGCGACTTCCCCGAATCCTTCGAGGTTATCGGCCGCAAGTATCTCAAGGTCGAGAACCTGCGTTACGGAACGAACCCCCACCAGCCGGCCGCGTTCTACCGCCCGGCCGACGGGCGGAACCTCGTTCTCGGCGCCCACGAAATCCTCAAGTCCGGCAAGAGCGGCCTTTCTCAAACCAACATCGAGGACATGCACCACGCCGTCGGTATTCTCAAGTTTATGCAGCGGCCGGCCTGCGCCGTCATGAAACACTGCAATCCTTCAGGGGCCGCTATTCAGGTCGACGACATGCCGCTCGTCGAGGTCTACCAACGCGCCCGCGATGCCGACGCCCAGGCCGCCTTCGGCAGCGTCGTCGTCCTGAACAGGACCGTCGACGCCGATACCGCCGCCGAAATCATGCAGACCATCGTCGAGGGCGTCGCCGCGCCCGGCTACACGCCCGAGGCCCTTGATGCCTTTAACGACTCTGCCCGATTCAAACGCAACAAGGAAATCCGCGTGGTGAAACTGCCGGACTTCTCGAACTTGCCCAAATTCATCGACGACGGAACGGACGTCCTCGAGATGAAAGTGTTCGACGACGGCAGCATCGTCTTGGCGGTACCGTACCTCTCCCGCGTCAAAACCGTCGGCGACTTCGTGCCTGCCTACAACGAGCACAAGACCAAGGGCCGCATCGATATCGCCCGCGTGCCCACGGCGCGTGAGCTCGACGACCTCCTCTTCGCGTGGTACGTCAACATCCACGTGCGGTCGAACGGCTGCGTCATCGCTAAGAACGGTCAGACCATCTGCGTCGGCACCGGCGAACAGGATCGCGTCGGCGCCGTCCAGCAGGCCTTCGTGAAAGCCAAGGAGAAGTTCAAGGGCACTGAGACCCTTGACGGCGCCGTCATGTCCTCCGACGGATTCTTCCCCTTCCGGGACGCGGTCGACGCCGCCACGTCCCAGGGCGTCTCGGCCATCGCCCAGCCGGGCGGCAGTGTCAACGACTACGAGGCCATCGAGGCCTGCAACGAAGCCGGCGCCACCATGGTCTTCACCATGGAGCGCTGTTTCTCGCACCACTAGGACCTGGTTTCGGGAATCGGAGGTCCGGCCGGAACTCGCGCTGGCCTACGGAGTCCCAACGCGCGTTCCCGGGAGATTGCCGCGTGAATTGGAAGAAGTCCGTTCGTGTCCTCATAGGGCTGCTGATCGGCATCGCCGTGTTCTGGTGGGTCTTCCGCGGCACCGACTGGGCCGAGGTCTGGGCCTCCATTCGGAGAATCAATCCCCTCTGGCTGCCCATCATGCTGGCCGCTATTGCCGCCACGTTCTTCACCCGCATCTTGCGCTGGCGCTACATCGTCCGCGCCGGCCATCCGGCGTCCTTTCGTCACATGTTCAGTGCCACCCAGATCGGGTTCATGGTGAATTTCCTCCTCCCGATGCGTATCGGCGAAGGCGTCCGCGCGCTCGTCCTCACCCGCCTAACCAGGATTCCTTTTTCGAAAAGCCTCGCCATGGTCACCCTCGATCGTGTGAATGACCTCATCGGACTCATCGTTACCATGCTCATCGCGGCCTTCGCTTTCCGGCCTGCCGGCGATATCGTGTTGCCGCCCGACATCTACGCCAACCCCCTGCCCGCCAACCTCATCCGCTCCGGCGCCCTCGGCACCGGTCTCTTCCTCATTGCCATCGTGAGCGTCCTCGCGTTGCTCTATGTGAATCGCGAACTCGCGCTGCGCTTGTCCGACCGAACCGTTGGAATCGTCTCGGGCAGACTCGCCGGATGGTCACATCACTTGCTCGATCAGTTCGCCCAAGGCCTCCACGTCTTCCGATCCGCTTCCGATATGGCCAAGTCCGTTTTCTGGGGACTGGTGACGTGGGGCCTCTTCGTTGCGATCAACGCCATCGTCCTGTCCGCATTCGGCTACACGTATCCCTGGTATGCTCCTTTTGTGGTAACCGCCGTCGTGTCCGTCGCCGTCAGTTTGCCCGTCGCGCCTGGCTTCATCGGCCAGTTCCATTTCGCCATCGTGGTCGGCGTATCGGCCGTGCTGTCTTCCGTTGCCCTGCCCGACGCCAAAGCCATGGCTATCTTGGCCCATCTCTTCAACCTAGTCCCCATCCTCGCCCTCGGCTTCTTCTGCTTGATCTGGGAGAACCTGGGACTACGCGATCTCACGCGGGCCACAGAGAAAACCAACGCGCAGTCCGCCGGCGCCGCCTGACCGGCTCGCGCCGGATTCCTCTCGACATCCGCCCCCCAAAAAGAGATGCGCCCCGCCTCGGCGGGGCGCCGCATCCGGAACCGAAAGCGTGGGTATGTCTTCAGTGGTGTTGCTTGTCTTCCGGAGAAATGACCCCATCACCGTTGCGATCCATCTTCTTGAATCGTTCGGGCGTCATGTCCGGCTGCGCTTTCTGGGCTTCCTCAGGCGTGATCCGCTTGTCACCATCCGAGTCCGCCTCCCGAAGCCGTGCCCGTATCCCGCGCGAATCTCGACCGCCGGGCCCGCCTCCTTGCGCCTCCGTGACGCCCGGACCCCGTTGACCGCGACGCCCTTCTCCCTTGCCGCCACGCGGCGCGTCGGCCGACGTCAACGCGCCATCTCCATTGGTGTCCAACTTCGCGAACCGCTCGCGGTCCACATGGGCCTTCTCGGCAGCCCACTCGTCAAATGTAAGCGCGCCGTTGCGATCTGCGTCCGCCTTACCCGCGAAGCCCTTGCCGCACCATGGCCTAACGTCACCGCGCCCAGAACCGCCAGCGGTCTCCGCTGGGCCGGGACCAAATCCGCGTCCCTCGGGGCGATCCTCCTTCGAAAGGGTGCCGTCGGCATTATGGTCGAGTTGCTTGAACACTGTTTCCGGGAACTGCGGCCTGACCGCGGCGATCTCTCCGTATGTGAGCCGCTCGTCATGATCCGCATCCGCTTCGCGGAGGCGCTTCATCATCTTCGAGCGACGCCCCTCGATGCCGCCGCCGCGACCACCCATGCCACCGGCGCCGACGCAGCGGTCCCACCGGTCGAATCGTCCGCGCGGCACATGGGGTGCCACAGCGGCGAACTCCTCGAACGACACGGAACCGTCACCGTTCGTATCCGCTCGCTTGAAGCATTCACGCGGCCCATCGGCCGGAGCCGTCGGCCCCACCGGCTCGCTGGGTTGCGCCAAGGACACCGAACCGACGACAAGCCCGGTCCCAACAATCAACAAGGTGATCACGGTCGGTTTCATGATGGTTTCTCCTCTTGGTAAGGGGCAACGCCACATCGTGCGCCCACGCTTCGATTTCAACTCAACCATCCACTCCCTGAAACCCCACGCTCCCCGACAAGTTCCTTCCCGCAAACACCGGCCGCTGAATTTCCCCTCGTTGGTGCTATGATACGCCCCTCCGCAAGCAGGTGGTTGATGAGCAACATCGAAATTCGGCAGGACATCGAGTTCCTCGCGGGGCGGCTGCCGCACCGCGGGCCCAACACGGAGCAGGAGCGCACTGCGGCCGAGTACATCCAGGGGCGCCTTCGCCAGTTCATCCCTGATGTCGTCCTGGACGATTTCCACTCCTTCGAGTCCAATCACGTTCTGTTCGCCTCCTACTACGCCGAGTTCACCGTTGTCGCCCTGCTGGCCCACTGGTCCCCCTTGATGGCCCTGTGCTACGGCGCCCTCGTCTTTCTCACCTACCTGGGCGAATTCCTCGGCTACCACATCTTCTCCCGACTCCTCCCCCAGTTCGAAAGCCAGAACGTCGTCGCCCGAATCCTCGCCGCGCGACCCAAGCGCCTCCTCGTCCTCTCCGCACACTACGACTCCCCTAGGCAGGACTTCTCGACCCGGTTTCCCATCCTGCCGTGGATCCGGCCAATCCACCAAGGCCTGGTCGCCGCCATGACGGTCGTACTCATCACCTGCGCCACCAGCGCCCTCGGCCTGTTCGCCAACGGCCCCCTGCCCGTTAACGCGATCGCCCGCTGGTCCGCGGCCGGATTGCTGCTCGCGGCCGCATTCGCGCTCGTCTACAACTCGCAGCAGGACGGCTTCAGTCGGGGCGCCAACGGGAACGCCTCAGGCGTGGCCGCCCTGCTGTCTCTGGCCGAACGCCTAGCCGCCGAGCCCCTCGCCGAGACCGATGTCTGGCTCGTGGCGACCGGTAGCAAGTGCTCATGGATGAATGGGATGCACCATCTTCTGAAATCCCACGCCTTCGACTCAGAAACGACGTACTTTGTGAATATCGAGCACGTGGGCATCGGGCACCCCCACTATGTCGAGACGGAAGGCGTGCTGAGTCGACTCCACAGTTCATCCGAGCTCCTCGCCATGGCGAGGGCCGCCGCCACCGCCTGCGCCGCCCAGTCGTGCCAGCACCTGCCCATTCCTACCGATGCCTGGATTCCCTTGGGGCGCGGCTACAAGGCCATCACCATCGCGGCCATGGAAGAGGACACCGACTCCAAGGCCTGGTATCAGCGTAGCGACACCTTGGCCCACGTTGACGATGCGGCCATTCGAAGTGCGGCCGGATTCGTGGAGGCTCTCTGCCGCACACTCGACACGGAGGGGCCGTCTGGTTGCAGCCCTGGCTGAAACAAAGGTTTACAGCAGAAGCAGAACTGGATATAATGATTAAAAGCGGTAGCTTCAGGGGCGTTTAGACGTAATCCTACACGGGCGACAGGACAAACACCCGCCGCCCAACGGTCATGAAAGAGGGAGGTCATCCGATGAACGCTGCATGTATTGCCCGGAATCTCGCGCGACACGGGGCTCTTGGCGTCGCTCTGGCCCTTGCGCTGACGGCTCTGGCGGGCCCGGCTACGGCCGCCGAGCTACCCGCAAGCACACTCCCCGACACCTGCCTTACTCCGGGCAACTGGTGGAAATACACCGTAACGTACGAGTTGTCAGGCAAGCGTACATGGACGACAACCCAATTCCAAGAAGTGATGGAACCCCAATTGGTTGATGGCCTCGACACCTTGCCCATCCGCCAGAACACCATGAACGAAGAGGGAACCGACGTTGTCGAAATCGACTGGACCTACGGCGTCTTCACACCTGAAGCACTCGCTATCAAGGCACTAGGGAACGAGAATCCTCCGGAAGGCCCCGCCCCTCATCCGGTGACCACGACGTACGATGCACCGTTCGGGGCGACGCCCCGTTTTGTCTTCTCGAGTGATTCCGATCGCCTCCTGGGAACCGGTCATTTCTTCCATGAAGAAATCGGTACGCCGAATGAATCATACGATCAGTACGAAGACGTCAGTGTGACCTATCTTCGCGAAGAGCGCGTCACGGTGCCCGCAGGCGTCTTCGACTGCTCCGTCGTCTTCATCCGTCATGTTGTCACCAGGCAGTACGCCACGGGCGCCAAGAGCGAGACCGTCTTCGAGAAGCCACGCAACGACTGGTACCATCCACTGGTCGGTCTCGTGAAGACAGAATACCTCGGAATCGACGGCCTCGGCGAAGGCGCCTACGTCGCCGAGCTTGTAGACACAAACCTCATGCCCGTCGAAGTGTGCCCGGCCAACACGTTGTACGGCCAGTTCCCCCTCGAGGCGAGCGAGCCGTTTTCCTTGATGCCCTGCGACGCCCAGAGCGACTTCGTGTTCTTCGAGGATTTCGACGGCGTGCCGGACCCCATAGGCGATATTCATTGGTGGGGTATTGCTGCCGATGACACGGGAGGGGCATGCCTCCGCGCCCCCGACGACTACCGAATTACGTTCTTTGGCGACGATGCGGGAACACCCGGATCTGTGGTCGCCGCCTATGAACTGACCCCGTTCCGGCAAGACTCGGGTATGGTCCACAGCCCCGCGTTCCCATTGTACCGGTACGATGCTATGTTGGATCCGCCGGTCAGCCTTGCCTCGGGATGGGTTTCTATCGAAGGTATCGGTGACTCCTCTCGCTGCATGTCCGTCTGGGTGCCCTCCCGCATGGGAAACAGCGTCCTGACGTTTTACAGTCGCGCAGATGGTATCTACTACACCGGACCGGCGGACTTGGCGTTCTGCCTGACCGGCGGTGAGGGTGAGGGTGAGGGTGAGGGTGAGGGTGAGGAACCCCTTCTCGTCTCAGTATCGGCTATGTACAGCGATACGTGCACCGGGCTGTCAGTCGCGCCCGGAGATGTTGTCACGTTCGATGCCACCGGCACCTGGTGTTGGGGCTACAGCTCCGCATGTTGCGATGCCGACGGTACCCCTGGTCGCCCCAATCCTGAAGAGTTGCCCGTTCTGGTCGAGGGCGGTCTGTTCGGCCAGTTGATCGCCCGCTTTGGATCGAGCCCATGGTTCCTCGTCGGCAAGCATGGCACATTTACCGTACCTGCCGGACAGAATGGCGAGATCTGCCTCCACATGAACGAGCGAGTGCATGCCACCAGTCCATCATCTTATTACTACGATAATAGCGGCTCCGTTTCTGTGACAATAACCGTGGTGAGCGGTGGCGAAGGTGAAGGCGAAGGTGAAGGTGAAGGTGAAGGCGAAGGTGAAGGTGAAGGTGAAGGTGAAGGCGAAGGCGAAGGTGAAGGTGAAGGTGAAGGTGAAGGTGAAGGCGAAGGCGAAGGCGAAGGCGAAGGCGAAGGCGAAGG
>DAIPKA010000020.1:0-116318 GCA_036769985.1 Candidatus Hydrogenedentota bacterium
GCAGGCGGCAGGCGGCAGGCGGCAGGCGGCAGGCGGCAGGCGGCAGGCGGCAGGCGGCAGGCTGTAGGCGGGAGACGGGAGACGGCAGGCTGTAGGCTGTAGGCTGTAGGCTGTAGGCGGGAGGCTGGAGGCGCAGTCAGGACACGGGATACACTCTCCTTTGCTGAGTGAATGGGAAGCGGTGCTCTGACGCAAGGTCGTTGTCGGCAGCAGCCGGGCTTTTGGCGCGTCTTGGGGTTCCCGGAGGATAGGGTGCTGGTGGGACGCAACCAGGGCTGGTTGGGACAAGTCGGAGCGGATATGGTACGGTGACATAGATCTTCAGGAGGCTTGTGCCATGCGGAATCACCGGAAACTACGGGCATTTGAGTTGGCGGATGACTTGGCCGTGGCTGTGTATCGTGTCACGAGGATGTTTCCAAAGGAGGAGCTGTTCGGCCTCACTTCGCAGCTTCGACGGGCGGCTGTGTCTGTGCCTTCGAATATCGTTGAGGGCTGCGCACGCGATACCGAGGCGGACTACGTCCGTTTTCTCGACATGGCCTATGGCTCTGTCCGGGAAGTCGAGTACCAGGTCTCCTTGGCACACCGACTTGGTTATGTTTGCGAGAAGGACTTCTCTTCGCTCGACGCGAAGTGCGTGGAGACGGCCAAGGTTCTCAGCGGTCTTATCCGTTCGTATCGCCGGCGGGCTACCGGTCTCTGAAGTTCCGAGCCTGCGCGCGGAGCGTGGGAGCGTGAGGGAAATCAAGGCGCTTAGTCAAGAGTTGTCCCGTCTTGCCGGGGGCCATTGCGGGTGCGGGTTCTGGGCCCGCCATGTCGGAGGACAGCGGCGGATGGCTGTGGGGATGTGGGGTTCGGGACGCGACGCAGCAGTTGATTTCCGGCGAGACCCCATGCTATACTATTCACAGATTTGAGAACCGCTTTCGAGCGGGGGCGTAGTTCAGTTGGTTTAGAACGCTGCCCTGTCACGGCAGAGGTCGCGAGTTCGAGTCTCGTCGCTCCCGCCAGCTAATACTAGGCGCCCCAGGGATTTATGACGTAGGTCCCTGGGGCGTTTCGTTTTCCGGACGTCTTAGGCCGCCGGTCCGTTTGTCTCAGGGGGAGATGCTCCGGTGCCCGGCAAGTGCCTTGACGTCCAACGGCCGGGCGTCGGCGTTTTGCGGTACCGACCTTCGCGCATCGGTCGGGTTTGCGCATAGTTATCTAGTACTACACGCTAAAAGAATAACCTTCGCCTTGTCCAGGCGGCGATGCTCAATCCACGGCCCGGCGCAGGACGGACATGGTTTGTCGGGCGCTACACCATGCCGAAGCTGGAGGCTCGTTCGGCGTCGCCGCCCTCGTCGGTCCCTTCGGCGGCCGCGACGGCGTCTTTCGCCACCTTGGCGACGCGGAATTTGACGGTCTTCTTTGCGGGGATGGCGATGGACTCGCCGGTGGCCGGGTTTCGGCCGGTGCGAGCCTTTCGGTCGACGACGACCAGCTTGCCGATGCCGGGGATGGTCATTCCCACGGGGGCCTCTTGGTAGGCGAGTTCCGCTTGGGCATTGAGCACGTCTTCCACGCTTTTCTTCGCAAGACCCGTTTTTGCCGCGATGGCCGCAACAATTTGTGCTTTCGTTTTGGGCTTCAAACCGTTAGCCATGCTTGGTACCTCCTGGTCTTGGGGCGTCAGACCATGAGCGCCCCCCCTTCTCACACATGTCTTCACCTATGCCGCAATTGGCGTGCTTCATTCGGAGACCCTACTCCTGTGGAAGCCGGCGGGATTGAGTATATGCTATCTCGGGAAGGAAAACGACCTTTTGTGTTGTGATACGCAAGATGGGGCCCGGGCGTCCTATTCCGCCGCAGGGCGGTGCGGGTGAGGGTGTGCCAAGGGGGTCGCATCGAAACGCGCCGCGAAGTCGGAGAGAACTAGCAAATCAAAATATCGAATGGAGTATTGCATTTGAGGCTCTGCTTAAGGCATAATACAGCGAGCGTGAGAAACGCGCAAGGCATCCGGGAAGAAAAACAAGAGAAGGAGAGTGGAAGACATGTTGGAGAGCGTCAATATCTTCAGCAGCGTGGCGGTGTATGTTCAGATCGAGAACGAGGTGCAGTTTGGCATTGCGTCCGGAAGGCTCAAGGAAGGCGATCAGCTTCCATCCGTACGGGAGCTGTCGGAGCGGGTTAAGCTGAATCCGAACACCGTAGCCAAGGCGTACCGCGACCTCGAGGTCATGGGATACCTGTACACGCGGCGCGGCATGGGCGTCTACATCAACAAGGGCATCGAGGCCAAGTGCCGCGAGGCGGTCCGCAAGAAACTGGTTTCGCGGTTGCACGAAGTCGTTGCCGAGGCCAAGGCGGCGGGCATGAATGCGTCCGAGGTGACCACGATTGTCGGCAAGTGCCTCAAGGTCGATTCGCAGCCCTACGGTGAGACGCCGGCGGAGCTCTTGGCCCTGGCCAAGGTGAAGGCCCCGAGCAAGTAGAACAGCCGTTGTTCGCGATCGTTGGCCCCGTATCGTGCTCATGGGAGGAAACGTGCGCGTTCCTTCGGCAGCGCGAAGGCGCGATACGCACGAAGCAGCGGCGGGGTCAAGCCCGAGTGAGTAACACGGCCGGGGATGTGTAGTGCATCCCCGGCCGTCTTCGATCTTCCTCAGTGTTTGCGCGCGCTCAGTGTTTCCATGAAGGCGTCGATGCGGTTGTTGGCTTGTTCTTCGGAGTAACTGCGGCTATCGTTCATGTCGCCCTCGAGAACGAGGGCGGGAATATCGTAGCGGTCTTGAAGGATCTGGGCGATGTCGTATTGGCCGAAGGAATAGGCTTTACAGCTCCGGTTCGAGTGCAGAATGACGCCATCCAGGGCGTACTTCTCGGCCATGTCCGTGATGATCTGCAACCGCCGTTTCATGCCGCAGTTGATGTATACGGTGGTGTAGACTTTGGAGAGCTGCCGGAGAATATCGGTTCGATCGGCGGCCGACAAGTCCACGGCCCACGCGTCGGTATAGGTGGCCACGACGAGGCAGGCCTTGTGTTGCGCCAGGCGTTTGGACAAACCGCCGAGTTTGAACCAGATGGGGATGTTATCCCAGCCCAGGCGGAATTCCTCGCCCGGGGTAGCGGCTACGTTATCGGCGACGCGCTGGCGCATTTCCTCCAGGAAGGCGCGGTAGTACTCCACGCACTCCGGTGTTCCGCGCATGGTGACGATGGGCGCGATGTGCACGAAGGCGTCGAAGGATGTCATGGGCGACGGGCGGTGAACGCAGAGATCGAGGGCTTCGCGCCAGAGGTCCGTGGCTTGGGCCGATAGCTCCACCGTGCGGTCCAATCGGTTGAGGTCGAAGGGATTTCCGGTGACGGCTTCGATGACGGGAAGGGCGTCTTCCATCTGGGCGAGCACGTAGTCGATGGCGTAGTCCGTCACCTCGTCGTGCTGGAATGGCGTATCGATGTAGATGAGCGGAACGTCGAAGTGTCGTTGCAGTACTTGGTACCACTTGGTTACCGTTCCGCAGATGTTGTTGCAGCACACGAGTAGGTTCGGCTTTGGAAGACCTCCCACAGGACTGTCCCCTTTGAAGATGCAGCCGAGATCCGTTCGCGCGTACGAACATAACTCGCGCGAGTAGCCCTTCTCCTCGGCGGCCGTGCAGTACGGCACGCCCAGTTTCTGGGCGCCGCAGAGCGCGGCGTGGTTCTCGGGATAAATGGGGGTGATGCCCGAGGCGTGAAGCAGTTCCACCGGCGCGCCGCTCGTCACCCACGCGATCTTTCCGCCGGACTTCTCGGCCATCTTGGCGCCCATATAGTGCTGAAACATGAGCGTCTGAAGCTTCTCTGCGGTCTGAATAGGGATGCGTTCGCTACTCATTGGTTTCCTCTCAGTCTCATGTCGCGGGCGATGAGGGCTGCCCCGAGCGCCCCTACGATGAGCGGATCCTCAGGCACGTTAACGTCGAATCCGAGGATACGTTCCATGGCCCGCACGACCGCCGCGTTCCGCGCCACGCCGCCGGTCATTGTCACTTCACGCCGAACGCCCACCCGCGCGGCCAGGCCGTGCACCCGCTCGGCCACGGCCTGGCACAGGCCCGCGAGGATCGCTGCCGGTTCCTCGCCCTGGGCCAGCAGCGACACGACCTCGCTCTCGGCGAAAACGGTACATGTCGACGAGATGGTGGCGGGGCGCTTGGCGCTAAGCGCAGCTTCGGCCATGCGATCCAAGCCCACTTCGAGCGCGCGCGCCATGACCTCGAGGAAACGGCCCGTGCCCGCAGCGCACTTGTCATTCATCTCGAATCCCGTCACGGCTCCATTGGGTCCGAGGGCGATGGCTTTGCTGTCCTGACCACCGATGTCGATGACGAAACGCGTGTCGGCAAACAACGCGACCGCGCCCCGGGCGTGACAGGTGATCTCCGTGATGGCCTTGGTCTTGTTGGGAACGATTTCCCGGCCGTATCCGGTGCCGATGATGGTGGCCACGTTCTCAGGGGTCGAGCCGGCTTCCTTGATCGCGTCGGCTAAGGCTTGTCGCGCCGATGCGACAAGGCCCACGCCGCTCGGCATGATGGCTCTGCCTTTTAGCACGGCCTCGTCGTCCACCAGCACGGCCTTCGTGTTCGCCGATCCAACGTCAATGCCCGCGTGTAACATGGTGATCATCCGCCGTGCGCCGCACCGAGCATCTCGGCGAAAGCGTGAATACGGTTGCGGAATTGTTCACTGGGGGGCTGATTCGACTCGATCTCGATCAGCAGTGAGGGGATGCCGGCCTTATCGAAGACCTCCTTGAGATAGGGATAGTCGAAACACCAGGGCTCGCAGAACTTCGTGAGTAGGATGACGACGCCTTCCGCCCCGCTGGACTGGGCCCGCTCGAGCAGAGCACCGCCGATGTCGAAGCCGGGCTGATGCTTCGACGGACAGGCCGCCGGCGTGAGGTACATCCGCGCCAATTGCTCGAGCGGATCCTCGGATTCCGCCGGCGCCATGGCGAAGGCCCGGCGTCCCGAGCAGAGGTCTTCGTCCAGAACGACGCATCCAGCCGCCTCGATGACGGCCGCGTAGTCCAGGTTCTGCACCACGTTTCCGATGACGATCACCTTGGGCTTTCCCGCGGCCACGACACGGTCCGCATCCTGATCGAGTGCCCCGAGCAAGGCCTCGAGATGCAGGGCGTGTTCCTCGCGAGGCATCAGCATCGAGGCCAACACGATGGCCATCATCTCGCGCCCGGACAGACAGCCCGGCCGCGCCGCCCTGAGCGCGTACAGGCGTTGCATGAGGGCGCGGTGTCCGTCGTAGAGGACGATGCTCGATACGATGGCGTCGTCCGAGACCGGGCCGGCGATTTCGTCAAGACGCGCGCGGGCCCGGGCCAGTTCTTCCCGGAAATAGGCGATAGATGCCTCGGTGCCCACGACGACCGGCGTCGTAATCACCAACTGTTTCATGTTGGGTACTGCGTGTTTCCAGATGTCGGCGAGATTCTGCATCGAGTCGCAGGTATGGCCGAACACCATCAGATCGACGAAGCCGAGTTCGCCGGCAAGGGCCATGTCCAACGCGCTGCGCAGGAAACCGCACGCATAGGCCGGCAAGTGCGCGTCGGCCTGATTCGTCGCGCCACTATTGCGTCCGAACAGCCGCATCGGGAAGTAGCCGGCGGCATGAAACAGCTCTTCCGGCGTATAGGTGCACATGTACGCGGCGACTTTCGAACCCTCTTCGGCGGCCTTGCGCGCCGTGGCGTAGGGATCAACGCACACCGTTTCGAAGAACGCGAGTTGGGGAATCGTTCCAGGCATCGAATGGATGTCTCCCGGTTGCACCACATCGGGCGGAATCACGCAGGGCCTGCGCCACCGCGCGTGAATGGTAGCGACGCCGACACGGCTTGTCAAGAACAGGGGGCCATGTGATCCGCACGACCTACGAATGCTCCAGAAACTCGATGATCGAGACCACACAGTTTCCCATTTTCTTAAGGTTGACTACTTGGAGGAGCACCGTGCCGTCTTGCGTGATCTCGGCCGACAACGGGTGTTCGATCCACTGGCCGGCAACGAAGCCCTCGATGGTGCCGAGAGAGGTCCCGTCGATCCGAATCTCCTGTTGGCGGCCGCCATAGAACTCGTCGGGATCGATCACGTAGAGCCGTAGCGTTCCGGAGACGCCGGCCGGTACCGTCAGGGCGATACGGACTTCCTGCTCGTGCGCGCGGCAGTGATAGACCGGCGGGACCCACTTGGGGCCCCAAGCGCTCTGGAAGCACTGCTCGAAGGCGACGTCGTAGCCGGGGTTGGCCAGGGCGATCTCGTCAGGGGCACCACACTGCACGAGAAGTGCCAGGTCGTCGGGATGCGGCTGACGTTGCTCGATGATCACGTGGAACCGCTGGCCCGGGATGGCGACGGGCTCGTTGCGGTGGACGGTTCGAACCGGCTCGAAAGGCGCGTAGAGCTCCGCCGTGTCCACGCGGCCCTTCGAGAACTCCCAGAAGTACGTGCGCTCGTCGGTGCCGGTATTGGCGACGACGATAGCGCGGCGATCCGTGTCGCGATGGCCGTGAACGCGATAGGGGAGGGCGCCGGTGTGGGCCGGGCGGTACTTGGGCAGGGTTTCGTCGGGGCTGATCGTTACTTCATGCACGTGTCCGTACATCGTGTCGTAGTAGGTCCCGAGGAAGATGGTTTCGGCCAACTCGTTTCGGATCCGCTCGACTTCCCGGATGTATTCGCCCAGGGTTTTGTACGCCGGCTCGGCCAGCGTGCCTTGATAGCTATCCGGCTCGACGCAGATGACGGAGCCGGTGACGGCCGCCGCGTTCACGCCGTTGAAATCGCAGGGCGCGGCGAGGTGCTGGCACGACGTCCATTCCGGAAACACATACCGTAGAGGCGCGATGTCAAAACCGCCCGAATTCCGGTAGAACACGTCTACGTAGGGGATCAGGCGATCCTGGCTGGCTTCCGACGCGAGACAGAATTCGGGATCGACCGCCCGACATTTCTCGTAGACGCGGCCGATGGCCTGAACCAGGCCTTCACACAACGCCGTGTCCGGTTTCATCGTGTTGAGCGGATTGAAATCGAGGGCCGAACCCGCCACGACCTTGTCGAGCTGGAGGCCGTGGGCGCCGTGGCGCACCAGTTCGACGAACTGCTCCTCGAGAATAGCCTCGAATTCCGGTACGACGGACGCCAACACGTGGCGCCGGACGCTGAGCGCGATCCGGGCCGTCAGCGTGCTTTCACCCCAGCCCATCCAGTTCGGCGTGTTGCCAAAGGTGTCCTGATGCGTGAATCGGTGCAGTTCGAGGCGGTACCAGTCGGTGTTGCAGTCCAGAACATTGTAATTGGCGAAGACGAGGCACTTGCTGCCGCGCGCATCGATGGATTGGAGCAGTCTGCGGAACCCGTCGAGGCCGCCGAGCTTGTCCTCGGGTTCATACTCCGGATAGGCGCGCTCGAGCCCGCCGTGATCCCAGCCGATCAGTTCGAAACAGTGGATGCCGCATGCCTCGGCGTCGCGACACCACTGGTCATACGTCTCGTAGTCGGCGATGATGCGGTCCTCGGGCTGGTAGATGATCGAGGTGAACCAAGCACTCTTCTTGCGGAGCCAACTACCGGACTTGTCGAAGGGGAAGTGTTCGAGGAACCAGGCGCGGTAGTCCTTCGAGGCCGTGTGCCAGTCGCCGCGGTGAAGGCGCAGCAGGAACTCGCCGCTGTCGAGCGTTTCGTCTCGTTGCAGGTACGGATAGCGGACATGGGAGAAGACGATGCCCACGGGCGCGCCGGCGGCCTGCTCCGTGGATAGCCAGGAATCCCCTGGCGTGCCGCTGGTATTTGGATAGAGGTACATGTGCCACGTGCTCAGCCGGAAGGTCGTGTCGTGATAGCCCATGTATAGGCCGTAGTCCGACGCGCGGTGGTAGAGATCCCACCACGGCATCACCATTCCGGGGTAGTTCGAGGCAAACTCCGCCGCCTCCGCGCCCAAGCCACGTCCTCCCGGGAAGTAGCGAAACACCTGGGCTCCGTGTCCACAACCGGTGTAGTTCGGTGTGGCCAAGGCCGCGGATCGGTCGGGCCCGAACTGTGTCCAGCCACCGATCCTCGGGTACCACAACTCGGCCACGGCGTAGTCGCTGTGATTCACCAGGCGTGAACGGAAACGGATTGTGTCGTCGACTAGTTCGATGGCGCAGGCCAATTCGAGCGGGAAGGTGCCGCGCTCCGACTTCAGTCCCGAGAAGCGGATATCGGCTCTTGTTGGCGACGACTCGATGGAGGCGACCTCTTGCCGCTCGCCCTCGATGTAGTGACACTGGTAGTCCGGCAAGGGCAACAGCAGGCGGAAGTTGGCCGCGAGCCGCGGCTCGCCGATCAGCTCACAGTCCGTCCGTTTGATTCTCAACGAAGTGATGGTGCCGTTCGAGGGATTGAGGACCACGGCGAACTGGTCGTTCTCCAACGTCGTCCGCTCGCCTTCAGCGCACGCGGTCTCGGCTAGTATCAGCCCAAGCGCGGCGAGCAGCGGCAGCGCATGTTTCATGGTGGGTTCCTCCCGTTCCATCCGATGGGCCGAAGTATACACCACATCACTTCACTGCGGAGTTGTCAGGCGGATCCCAGGGCGGTGACGAGGTCTTGCACATTAACGCGCGTCATGATAGGATACGCGTGGGTTTTATTAACACATCGATTAACATCGCGGGGATTCCGCTCATGGCGCACATTCGCAAACGCGGCAATGTCTGGTGGATTTACTACTATGAGAACGGAAAACTGAAAGGGCGCTCGCTTCGCACGCGTCTGAAGCGCGAGGCCCAAGCCATGAAACGCATGTACGAGTCGGCGCTTGACGCAGGGGAGCCAGTTCCCGACGTCGATTCGCTGGAGGTGGCTGAGAGGGGCGAGCGCGTCGCAGAAGTTGCCCCGCGACTGGGCGAGACGGTTCAGCCGTTCGACATCCTTGACGAAGTCGAACCCCTTGATCTCGAACTGTCGTTGGGCCCGTCGCCGGAGCCCGAAGGTATTGGCGCGAATGAGATGATGGCTGTTGAGGAGGTACCCGACGCCGAGGCTCTCGAGGTAGAGGCCGAGCCCGCAGTGCTTGCCGGGCCGGGCTGGGTTCACGTGCGCAAGAGTGAAGCCGCGGAGCCGGAAGCGGCGGCTGCGGTCGAACCCGAGCCACAGGATCAGCGGGATGAGAAGAGGGAGACGCCGTCCCCAGTCGAGTGGGAGCGGGAGGAGACGGCTTCTGCCAACCTCGATCTCCTGGAAGGCGAGGAAGAGAAAGCGAGCGAACCGGAGCCGGGCGAACAAGGCTGGCTCTTCTGAGAGCGCTTGACACGAGCGGATTTGGGCATGAGCGGAAAAGGGTCGTGGATATGCATATGAAGCGAGTCATGGCGGTGTTCATGTTGTGTGGGAGCGTTGCGGCGCTGGCGCTGGCGGAGGAAGTCCGTATGGACAAGGCGAGGTTCCTGGACAAATGCCGGGGCGCCTGGGCCGGCCAGATGATCGGGGTGTGCTATGGCGCGCCGTACGAGTTCCGATCCAACGGTGCGCCCATTACCGAGGAGCTTGCCGCGTGGCAGCCCGAGGCCGTGAAGGGGGCCATTGGCCAGGATGACTGCTATGTGGAGATGACGTTTCTGGAGGCGATCGAGGATTATGGCCTGGACGTGACCTATGAGCAGGCGGGTGAAGCCTTCGGGCAATCAGAGTACCCGCTGTGGCACGCGAACCGGGCGGGACGCGAGAACATCCGGGCCGGGATCATGCCGCCGCTCTCAGGACATCCTCTTTACAACCGGCACGCCGATGACATCGACTTCCAGATCGAGGCCGACTTGTTCGGGATCCTCTGTCCGGGCCTTCCCCAGGAATCGAACCGGCTGTGCGAGGTTTTCGGGCACCTGATGAACTATGGTGACGGAGTCTATGGCGGCATGTTCGTCTCGGGCATGTACGCGGCGGCCTACTTCGAAGACAACGATGTGCGTGCCGTGCTCGAGGCGGGACTCGCCTGCATCCCGGCCGCTTCGACCTACCATCAGTGCATTCGCGATACCATCGCGTGGCACGATGAACACCCGGACGAATGGCTTGCGGCGTGGCAGGCCATTGAGGACAAGTGGCAGGATGACGTGGACTGTGCGCCCGGCAATCCGTTCAACATCGACGCCAAGCTCAACGGTGCCTACATTGCCATGGGCTTGCTCTACGGCGAGGGCGACATGCTGAAGACGGCCGAGATCGCGACGCGTTGCGGTCAGGACGCAGACTGCAATCCGTCGAATGCCGCTGGCGTTATCGGCTGCATGAAAGGCTATGCGGCCCTCGGCGAGGCGCTGACCGGCGGGATTGCGGCCATCGAGGACAAGGAGTTCATCTATACGGACTACTCGTTCAAGAAGCTGATCGAGGCGTGTGAACGCACCACGGCCAAGATCGTGGCCCGCACAGGGGGGGCGGTCGATGAGTCCGGTTACGCCATTGCCCGCCAAGAGCCGTTGCCGCCCATCACGCTGGAGCAATGGGTTGATGAGCCGCGAATCCTCAGTCAACCGATTCTGGCACACGAAGCCCGTGCCTGGGATTCGGCGTGGCGTGTTATGGCCTGCGGCATCGATATGGAGCCCGGCCTGCGCCCCGAGGAGTTCGGCCGGCCCAGCGTTCTGGTCATTCATCCCGTGAGCGAGACGGAGCCCGGCGCTATCGAGGCTACCCTTGACTTTCCGCAGGACGCCAAGCGTCTGGTGGTCGACGTGGCTTCCGATCGCGAGGGCGACTTCGTATTGCGGGTGCTCATCGACGGCGCAGCCGTGTCCGAGGAGCTGGTTGATACGAAGGGGGCGTGGAAGAGCGTGGCCGTGGATGTGACGCCGTTTGCGGGCCGGAAGGCTACGGTGAGATTGTTGAACTGTGCCAATGGTTGGTCATGGGAGGCGGCCTATTTCGATGCCGTGCGCATCGAGTAGCGGAGGAACCAGGGAGAGTGTCATGAAGCCATGTCGCGTCCGACTCTGGGTCATCTTGGGTCTCTTGACGGTCCCGATCGCCCGAGCGGAAGAGCTTACGTTGGCGTTTCAGCGAGGTGCGGACGCCTATGAGGGCGTGGAAGACACCTTTCTCTACGCGCCGAATTCCGTGGCAAATATCAACTATGGCGCGTCCGAGAGCCTTAGTGCCGGCATCAACCGATGGAACGAGCGGTACGTCTCATTGATTCGATTCGACCTTGGTATCTTGCCGCCCGGCGCGCGCGTCCTCGGGGCGAGCCTATGGCTCTACGATGTTTCGAAAGAATGGCCAAGTAAGGAGATCGAGGTGGCGGTCCAAGCCATTGCCGAGGCCAACCGATCTTGGCGCGAGGGCGCCAACGATGGCACGCGGGTGCCGGTGAGCGGTACGGCGTGCTGGAACTACCTCCGGTATGACGACAAGGCATGGGCGGGTAAGGCGGGCCTTGGCCTCGATGGCATAGACTACCTCTCGCCAGCGGCCGGCTCGGCCGTAGTGCCGGCCGACCACGAGGGCTGGATCGAGTTCAGACTCGACAACATCGTGGTTCAGCGTTGGATCGATGATCCTCAGTCGAATGCCGGATTGCGGATCGGCCCTCCCAAGGCGCGCGAGAAAGGCGAGATCCTGACCGTGGCCAGCTCGGACATCACGCGAGACGTCGAGCGTAGGCCCAAACTCGTAGTGAGTCTTGATCTCTCCGAGGAGACCGCCCGGCACTACGCGCACACGCTCGCGCTCCGCGCGCTAGATGCCGCGGATCAGCGATTCGATGAGGTCCGCGAGGCCGTTGAGAAGCACGGCCGCCCGCGGCGGGCCGAGGCGGCCTTGGTGAGCGCAGAGATCCGACTAAACCGGCTGCGCGAGCAACTGAAGCCTGTGGGCGCGCACCTCCGGAGCGCTGGTGATAGCATTCAGGAGGGCCTTTCATACGTGAAGGACGGAGCCGGTGAAGGGTGGGCGGCCGTGCGGGAGAGTCTCGAGAGCGCCCGCAAGGAGATCAGTAAGGGGCTTGACCAAGAGAGGGTCGAGTCGGTGCGCGAGAAGCTAAAGGCCGCCAAGCGGAGCGTCGAGGATGGCTTGGACAGCGTGAAGGAGTTTCTGGAGCCGGCGGCGGACAGGGCGGAGGAGGGCGTTGATACCGTTCGAGACAAGCTACGGCCTGCGCGCGAGCGCATCGACGAGGCGCTCGCCTCGGTGGGCGAACGTCTTGACCCGACCAAGGACATGACGCGTGCGCAATTCGACGAAATCGCTCGCGCCCTGCATGCCCTGCAGAGGGAACTGGACGAGGTCGCCGATACGATTACCATTGCCCGAGCCGCGGCCTTCAACGAGTCGCAGCACATCGCCACGGATTTCGCGCTGGCCATCGCCGACAGCACGACGAACGTCTTACGCCAGCCGGCGCTGTTCGAGGGCGAGTTCGCGTCCGTGGCACGCGTGGCCATGGCCAAGAACGAGTTCGAGGCCGTCCAGATCGTGATAGTGCCCATCGACATGGCGCTCGCCGGCGCGACATGGTCTATGACGGATCTCGAGGGCCCCGAGGATGCGCGTATTCCCTCCGGCGACATCACGGTGCGCGTGATGGGCTACATGAAGTCCATCAAGCCGGCGGTCGATATCGAGGGGGTCGATTGGTGGCCGGCGCCGATCCTTGATTTCATGGACGCGGTGGACGTGGGCCAGGGCGAGTTGCAGCCGCTGTGGCTCTGTGTCCGAACGCGTCCGGATACGCCCGCCGGCGCGTACGTGGGAACACTGACCGTGCATGCGACCGACTTGGAGTCGAAACGGATCGAGATTGCGGTTGAGGTATTCGACTTCGCCGTGCCCGTCGATCAGCATCTCCTGACGGTTTGGGGCAACAACGAGCCGACGTATGAGGCGATGTACGGCGAGCGCTACACGCGGGAGATGGCGCACGCCATGTTTGATTTCTTCATCGAGCATCGACTGGCCGTCAATTCGCTGTACGCGTCGCAGGCCGCCGGGCGTCAAGTCGGTGCGAGTGAGGTTGGGTATCCGACGCTCAGCGATCCGGAAGAGCTTAAGCGCTTGTGGGAAAAAGGCTCGCGGTGGTGGAACCTCGGGTATCTTCATCCGGTTCATGCGAAGGCCGAGGGGCTGCCCTTCGAGGAGTATGTGCCGGTCTTCATTGAGAAGATTCGCGCATCGCTCGATGTGGCCGACGCGGCCGGTTGGCCTCGGGAGAACCTGGGCATCTACTTCTTCGATGAGACGAAGGATTTCGACACCTTGAACGCGGCCGCGAGCCAGGTCAAGGCCGCATTCCCGGATGTTCCGCTGATGACGACCGGCTACGATCGCAGCTACGGCGTCAAGGAAGGCCCCATCGACAAGTCCATCGACATCTGGTGTCCGCTCACGCCGCGATTCGTCGAGGATCTCGATACGATTGCGCAAGGGCGCGCGCAGGGCAAGAAGGCGTGGTGGTACGTATGTTGCGGCCCGAGAGGCCGTAACGATCTCAATTTCTTTTCGCAGTTTCCGGCCATCCGTTCGCGGCTGCTCATGGGCGTGGCCACATGGAAGTACAAACCGGACGGGTTTCTCTACTATCGCGTCTCCGGCTGGAAGAACTATGAGAAACCCATCGACAGCGGACCGTTGACCAACTGGACGCCCTACTACCTGCCCGGCCCGGATGGCGATGGCGAGCTGATCGGCCCCGGCCCGAATGGCCCGCTGAGCACGCTACAATTCGAGAATATCCGCGACGGCATCGAGGATTACGAGTACCTGTGGGTGCTCGACGATGCCGTGCGCCGCGCCCAAGAGGCCGGACTCAGAGTGGCCGATGCGGAGGAACTGCTCGAAGTTCCCGGCGATCTGCTCGAGCGTCTGGATTCCTACAGCGAGGACGCGGCGCGTTTGCGCGCCCATCGCCGTGCTATCGCCGAGGCCATCGTGCGTATCGAACGGCAGCTCGGAGGCTGAGCCACAGAGGTGATACCGCGTGCACGACCATCGGGAAGCCTGGAGCCGCCGGCGCAGCGCCTACTGCGTTGGGAACGCGGAGCACGTCCGGGGCCGTACTATGTGACCCTCCTGCCGACGCGGCGCTGCAATCTGCATTGTGCCATCTGCTGGCAGCGGTTCACCGAACTCGACTACTCCCACGAAGTGGCCGATGAACGTTTCCTGCGTCTCGTGGATGAATGCGCCGATATGGGGGCCAAGGAGTGGGTCATCGCGGGCGGGGGAGAGCCGATGGTTCGCGCCGACTTGACCATTCGGATCTGCGAGCAGATCCGCGCGCGCGACATGAACGGCATCATCCAAACCAACGGAGTCCAGCTCGATCAGGAACACTTCCGACGCCTTGTCCGAGCCGGATGGGCACGCATCGCCTTCAGCATCGATGGGCACACCCGGGAAATCAACGATGCGATCCGCAGTCCAGGTTCTTTCGACCGCGCCACCGACAGCGTCCGGCGGGCCGTGGCGATCAAACGCGAGATGGGCGCGCGTTGCCCCTCGATTCATATCGCCGGAGTGATCACGAACCGGAACTACGCGCATCTCACGCCGTACGTCGAGTTCGTACACGCGCTGGGCGCCGAGGCCGTGGCGCTGAATCGCCTGCAGATCCACGGCGCATCCAGCCATGAGTTCGAGGTGCCTGAGGACGCGCGCGAGTCGCTCGAACGCGAGATCGACAAGGCGCGTCGGCGCGCGGAAGAGCTGGGACTGGATCACAATCTTGTGGCCCATAGCATGGGTTTTCCGGAGAAGCCCAGCAAGCGCGTTTCACACACGGCAGTGGCGACATCATGGATTGATCGGGTTCGCTGTTTCGAGCCGTGGACGAGCGTTGCGATCTACGAGGATGGCCGCGTCGGGCCGTGCTGCATTCTCTGGAACGAGAAGGCCAGCACTATCCAGAACGCGAGCCTTCGCGACTTGTGGGATAGCGGTTACATGGACGAGATCCGTGAGAGCCTCAAGAACGGGCACATCCCCGCCGCTTGTGCGCAGTGTCCGGTAGATCTGAACGCCCGCTCGATTGCGCTGAGGCAGGAAGTGCGCATTGCTCGCATGACCCGCGCCGAACGCCTGCGCGATCTGGCCGGAAAGGCGATCTCGGAGGCGCGCCAGCGCGGTCTCCTTTCTGCGGTTCGCGCTGGAGGCCGCTGGATCAAGAGGCGCCTCGACGCTCCTCCGGACAGGTGAATGCGACTACCAATCCGGTGCGATGAAACCGTATTGGCGGCCAAACCAGTATGTGCGGAATGCCTGGCTTGACACCTCCTCGAAATCGGACTTGACGGACTGGACGCCGTTTTCCGTGGGAACGCTGAACGTGCCTGTGCCGCGCTGAAGGGCGGAGAGATTTCGGATCGCTGCCTCGCGTTCGGCATCCATGACCGGCTCGCCGGTCAAGAGTTGGTAGAGCATGACGTACCACGTTTCGGCGCCGCGCAAGGGCTTGGCCTTTTCCCAATCATACCAATGGCGGTTGAGCGACATGCGATATTTGCGCAGCAGATCCGGATCATCCTCCCAACGCATCAGCATGTAGAATGACTTGGCGGCCAAGTGATCATCCCACGACGTCTTCCACTCCTCAGGCCAGAGCACTTTGGCCATGATGGCCTGGTCGTCGTAGTGGTACTCGTGGATCAGCATGTGGTACGCGGCGAGGTAGCGGTCCTTGCCCGTCAGGCGGTAGGCCACGCGCAGGCCCGCCAGCATCTCGAGGGCGTTCAGCGGCTGGTGTGCCAAGTCGGGACAGAAGTTGCCCCAAAGCGTCATCTTGTTGTCGACATCCACGAGCTTGAAGTTGTGGTCGACGCACCGGCCGACGAAGCGGTCGATGAAGGCGGCTGCGATGAGCTTGTGCTCGTCGTCGGCGCAGAACTCCCAATATGTTCCAATGCCGTAGACGAAATCAGTGAACTTGTCGCTGCTCAGGTCGCCTTCCCATCGGTAACCGGGCATCGTCGTGGAAGCGTGCCATTCCAGGGGAAAGAAATAGGCCTGCTCGTGCCACATCGGCATGTCGGTCTTGTAGAAGCTTCGCGCCGCGACACCCGGCACGCCGGTCACCGTCTCAAGCTGGACGATGGCGTTCATGACCTCATCCGCCAGCGCACGCACGGTGGGATCCTGCGTGACGGCGTAGCGGTGGGCGCAGGCCGCCAAGTACATGGCTGTGTGGCCGGCCACGTCTTCGTGATTGCCGACGACGGGGCGATCGATGCCCGCCGGCGGGAAGATCACGCACGGCATGTAGAGCCCCTCGTTCCAGTGGTTGGCGTGAACGAGGCGGTCGAGGACGTCAATGCGCACGCTGAGGGGATCCCCAGGATTTGGCTCAACGGTGAGTCGTTCCGCCAACGATCCGAGGCCGATGGCCAATGTGGCCATTGAAAACACCGTGAACCACGCTTGTTTTCGAGTCATGGGCGATTTCTCCATGCTACTTGCTACCGTCGGCCGAGGCGGTGGTCAGCAAACCGACCGGAGCCGTGGCGATGAAGGGCTCCGCGCCGGCCAAGATCTCGATGGACAGATCTTCCATACCGACGTTGGGCAGCGGCGAAAAGGAGAGTACGACATAGGCGCCCACCTGGGCGGCAACTTCGAGCTCCTGGTTGCCGACGACGTCGACTTCGCCTAGTACCGTACCTTCGGCGCCTCGGGCAGCGCAATGCAATCCTTCGCCGCGCCCCTGCGTGTTCATCCGCAGCCGGACGCTATTACCCGATGCGAGCAAGACGAGATCTCGGAAGTCCTTGCACAGGTGCACCTCGCGATCCGCGTGTATTGCCCATCCGGCAGGGCGATCAATGGTGACGATGTTGCCGCCCGAACTGACGAGTAGGCCGTAGAGTCCGGTCTGCTCCGCACGTGCCTTGAGGGTGACCGGTTCCCCGATGTTGAGTTCCGCGCGCGTCAGTTCATTACCGGCGGTGTCCACAAGCACTGCCGCGCCGCGATCGCGGTAGTTGCCAAGACGCGTCTGCGTCACGGTGAACGCCACGTCTCCGCCTTGCTCAATATGCGCGTAGAGGTGGTGGAGGCCGCGAAGCGCGGCGGCCGGTGCCGGGCCGGTGTCGAGACCGGCCGGCCGTGCCTTCGGTATGCGTTTGGCATCGGGCACCGGAAACGCGACCGGCACCACGAACGCGCGGATCTTCAGTGGCGACCCATAGGCCGGGTCGGCCGCCAGCCGATCGAGTTCGCCGTTGGCTTCTGCAATGGCCGCCCAATGCCGCTCGGGCGTGTCGGGCAGAGGCGAGTAATTCGGATCCCGGAAGGTCTGCAGCGTGTAGATCCAGTATCCGAGCGAGTCTTTGGCCAGGTAGTACAACTGCTCGGGGATATTCGCCGCGGGGAACTTGCTGTGCCACAGACCGCAGCACAACAAGGTTCCATTCTGGCTCTGGAGGCGCGCCACCGTCTTCGTGACGTAGTCCGTGTATCCCGGCGAATACGTCATCTCCGTGAAGGCGATGGCCGGATGGTCGGGCGTGCTGAAGCCGCGCGAGGCGGCGCGGTTCACGAAGCTGTCAAAGTCCATGTGGAGGCCGCCCAGGAGGAAGTCCGGGCGAACCGTCTCGATCGCTTGTCGACACTCGGTGGCCACGGCCATCACGGCGTCTTCATAGGCCGCGTCCGACTCGAACTGGCGGCACCGTGCGCAACCGCACCGCGCGTTGTAGCTGCAGTTTTCGGCGCCGTACATCTCGAGGTCGATCACCGCGCCGGGAATGTCCTCGTAACCGGCCAGAGCCACGAAACGGTCCCGCACCGTGACGCGCCAGAACGCCTCGTCCGTGGGACACGGCGTTCGCGGGAATTCGCGCCCTTCCGGATCCCGATAGGTCCGGTAGGGCGGTACCCATTCCGGTTCGTGCGCGCCGAAGTAGTTGAAACACGGCAGGAAGAGAATGCCATTGGCCTTGCATGCGGCAGCCCATTGGGCGAGGCGCGTCTCCTGCGATGCATCGACGGGCGACTCGATACCTCCGAACTTGACGATGGCCGTGTTCATGCCCGTCTCGGCCATCTTGGGCAGCAGGTCGATATCGCCCGCGCCCAGGTAGCCGCCGCGCATGCGCACCACGTCGATGTCGAGAGGCATCGCCGCCATCGAGATCAGCACACACGCACCTATCACGCTCATGGCCAGCCGCCCTCCGCTCCTTGAGTCTCGATTGACTATAGAGAATCGCCATGGCCGGTGCAACGGGCGACGCGGCACGCGTCGGCGCAGGATGATTCTGATCCTTCCGAGGAGTTCTTGGGCGAGGCGCTCTGTGGACTGCGCAAGCTTGCTTGCGCTCTGGCTCGAGCGGAGCTTGCTCCGCCATCGAAGCGCCTTATCTCGGGTGCCGTGCTTGGTGCGCAAGGTTTTCGGATCGGTACACGATCATCGTGCGCCGACATTGCACCACTCCCTGGCGCTCAGGACTCGGACTTGAGCACATAGAAATCGCCCCCGGCTCGTTCGAGTCCGGGGGCGATAGCGATGCTCACGTTGTGGGTATCGTTGCTACTTCTTGGATTTCTTCTTGCCGGCCTTCTTGTCGGCCTTGCGCGGCCACTGGACGGCGGCCTGGGCCGCAGCGAAGCGCGCAATCGGCACGCGGAACGGGCTGCAACTCACGTAGTTGAGGCCGACGCGGTGGCAGAACATGACGGAATTCGGCTCGCCGCCGTGCTCGCCGCAGATACCGCACTTGAGGTTGCTGCGTGTCGACCGGCCCTTCTCGACGCCCATCTGCACCAACTGGCCAATGCCTTCTTGATCCAATTGCTGGAAGGGGTCCACCGGCAGGATGTCCTGCTTCAGGTAGTACGGCAGGAAGCCGCCGACGTCGTCACGCGAGAATCCGAAACCCATCTGGGTGAGGTCGTTGGTGCCGAAGCTGAAGAACTCGGCCACTTCCGCGATCTGATCGGCCGTGAGGGCCGCGCGCGGGATCTCGATCATCGTACCCACCATGTAGTCAAGCTTGAGCTTGTACTTCTTCTCGACTTCGGCGGCGACGGTACGGACGATGGCGACCTGATTGCGCAATTCGTTCACGTGACCCACGAGCGGCACCATGATTTCCGGATGGACCTCGATGCGCTTTCGGGTGAGTTCGGCCGCGGCTTCGAGAATGGCGCGTGCCTGCATCTCCGTGATCTCCGGATACGCGATGCCCAAGCGACAGCCGCGATGGCCCAGCATCGGATTGAATTCGTGGAGGGCCTCGACGCGCTCTTGGATCTTCTCGGGCGAAACACCGATGATCTTCGACAACTCGTTGAGTTCCTTGGTGGGCTTTCCATCCACAACAAGGCTACCGACGAACTCGTGGAGCGGCGGATCGAGCAAGCGGATGGTCACCGGCAGTCCCTTCATCGCCTTCAGGATGCCGAGGAAGTCTTTCTTCTGATACGGCAAGAGCTTCATGACGGCCTTACGGCGCGTCTCGTCGTCTTCGGCGAGAATCATCTCGCGCATGTGCACAATACGCTCCGGCTCGAAGAACATGTGCTCGGTGCGCGTGAGGCCGATGCCTTGGGCGCCGAACTTCACGGCCTGAGCGGCATCCGCGGGGCGGTCGGCATTCGTACGCACGCCGATCTCGCGGATTTCGTCGGCCCACCCCATGAGCTTCTTGTACCAGCGGTTCCGATCCGGATCGGCCGGAAGCACCGGCACCTTGCCTACGTAAACCTTGCCGGCCGTGCCGTTCAGCGAGATCCAATCGCCTTCCTGCACCGTCTGCCCGGCCACGGTCATCTTCTTGGCCTTGGCGTCGATGTTGAGCGCGCCGCAACCCACGATGCAGCATTTGCCCCAGCCGCGCGCCACGAGCGCCGCGTGCGAGGTCATGCCGCCCTTGGCCGTCAGAATCGCCTCGGCCACGTGCATGCCGTCCACGTCTTCCGGCGAGGTCTCGGCGCGCACCAGGATAACCTTGACACCCGTCGCGGCCGCCTTCTTAGCGTCCTCGGACGTGAAAGAGACTTGGCCGACACCGCCGCCCGGTCCTGCCGGAAGGCCCGTCGCCAACAGGGTCGCTGCCTTCTCACCCTTCGGATCGAGCATCGGGTGCAACAACTCATCGAGCTGGTTCGGCACCACGCGCATGAGGGCCGTCTTCTTGTCGATCAGGCCTTCTTCGGCCATGTCGACGGCCATCCGGATGGCTGCCGTGCCGGTGCGCTTGCCGACGCGCGTCTGAAGCATGTACAGCTTCTGATCCTCGATGGTGAACTCGATGTCTTGCATGTCGCTGTAATGCTTCTCAAGCTTGCAGCGAATGTCGAAAAGCTGCTTGTACAGTTTCGGCCACTGCTTCTCGAGCGAGCGCATGTGCTTCGTGCCGGAGGTCTTGGTGGCCTCATTGAGCGGCTGCGGCGTACGGATGCCGGCGACGACGTCCTCGCCTTGGGCGTTGACGAGCCATTCGCCGTAGAACTTGTTGTCGCCCGTGGCGGGGTCGCGCGTGAAGGCGACGCCGGTGGCGGAGGTATCGCCGAGGTTACCGAATACCATGGACTGTACGTTTACGGCGGTGCCCCAGTCATCCGGAATGCCTTCGATGCGGCGATACGAAATGGCGCGCTTGCCGTTCCAGGACTGGAACACGGCCTTGATGCCGCCCCAAAGCTGCGCTTCGGCGTCATCGGGAAACTCCTGGCCGATGCACTTCTTCACGATGACCTTAAACTGCTCGCAAAGGGCCTTGAGATCGGCGGCGGTGAGTTCGGTGTCCAGCGTGACACCATTCTTCTTCTTGACCTCCGCCATGGCTTCTTCGAGCTGCTCACGCACGGACAGCCCATCCGGCTCGATGCCGGCGGCCTTCTCCATAACCACGTCGGCGTACATCATGATGAGGCGCCGGTACGCGTCGTACACGAAGCGCTCGTTCCCCGTCTTGGCGACGAGCCCGGGCAGCGTCTTCGAATCGAGGCCGATATTGAGCACCGTGTCCATCATGCCCGGCATCGATTTCCGCGCGCCCGACCGCACCGACATGAGCAACGGATTCTTGACGTCGCCGAACTTCTTGCCCATGACCTTCTCGACGTTGGCCAGCGTCTTCTTCACTTCGTCCATGACGTATTTCGGCAGTTTGCCGCCGTTGGCGTAATACTCGGTGCAGACCTCGGTCGTGATCGTGAAACCCGCCGGCACCGGAATACCCAGGCTCGACATCTCGGCCAGATTGGCTCCCTTGCCGCCGAGAAGATTCTTCATTTCCGCTCTGCCTTCGGCCTTGCCACCGCCGAAGAAATACACACTCTTCTTAGCCATCGTTGCACGTACTCCTTGTCCGATTTGGGTGTTAAAACGCTCGACAAGCGTCTCAAGGAAAGGCGCTTTGCAGCACTATCGCCTTCGCCTCAAGGCGAGAATACCCCCGAGACGAAGCGTGATGAATTATACAGAAGAAGGCCTACCGTTTCAATTCGCCCATGGCTTCTGAGCGCTGCGCCATCCAAGAGTTACTGGAAAGCTGCCGGGTGTTCTGCATTGCGTTTTGGGTGAATGATCTCGTAGGGTGAGGGAACAAACGAATGCCAAGCGGGTATGGGGGGCGCTGCTATGAAAGTCAACGATGCGCTGGGGAGTAGCCAGGTGTTCTCGGGCGTGGGGCCAGTGCTACTCGATGCCTTGGTGGCTCAGGGATCTGACGAGCACCATGATGCCGGGGCCGTGATCCTCCACGAAGGCGAGGTGGGAGACTCGTTCTATGTCGTGTGTGAAGGGGAACTCGTTGTGGAAAAGGGCGAGGGCAATGCCCGGCGCGAACTGGGCGCACTTGTGGCTGGAGACGCATTCGGGGAGATGGCGCTCGTGTCCAACGAGCCGAGGAGTGCCACCATCATAGCGTCCACGCCCGTGCGTCTGTTCCGGCTGGATCGTGGAGATTTCGATGCATTGATGGCGCGGGAGCCCGTGTTTGCGCAGCGTCTACTCGCTCTCATCTCGAGGCACATGCGGCGCTCCGACGATGTGGCCTCTCTGCAGTTGTTGCGGGCTCACCAAGGCCTCATCCTGTCGTTATCGCAGTTGGCGGAATCACGTGACCCGGAGACGGGAGCCCATCTCCTGCGCGTGCGCGACTACTGTGTCTTGTTGGCCAAGCGGCTTCAAGAACAGGGGTTGTTCCAAGAGACTATCACGGGGGCTTTTGTGGATGCCTTGAACCTCGTGTCGCCGTTACACGATATCGGCAAAGTGGCGATCCCTGACTCGGTTCTGCTGAAACCGGGGGATCTGACGCCGGCGGAATGGAAGGAGATGCGAACGCATCCGGTCAAGGGGGCCGAAGCCCTCGATACGGTACTGGATTACTGCGATCTCAACATGTTCCGCATCGCCCAGAGATTGGTGCTCAGGCATCACGAGCGTTACGATGGCGGCGGCTATCCGGACGGCCTGCAAGGTGAAGATATTCCGCTCGAGGCGCGAATCATGAGCGTGGCCGACGTGTACGACGCCCTCCGGACGGAACGCTCATACAAGAAGGCGTTCGATAGGTCCAAAACGATCCGCATCATGCAGGAAGGGCGAGATACGCAGTTCGACGCGCGTATTGTGGACGTGCTCTTGGCCGACGTAGATGAGTTCGAGCGGATCCGCGCTACACACCGGGACGATAGGGGCTCAGCGGCATAGCTCGAAGGCGAGAATGAAGATCTTGTAAGGGTCCTTCATGCCCTTGAACGGGGCCTCGCCCCATTCGATCCACGTGTATTCCCCCTGCTTCTTCTTTCTACTCTTCGGGAGCTTCTTGTGGAACTGCTCGGTGGCGGCAATCAGTTTGCCCCGGTGATGCCTGGGGATAGCGGGTTCAATCCCGTGAGATAGCCAATCGCAGAGCCTCGTCGAACACACGACATCAGGCCCCATGACCTGATCCTGGAGCGATCCTGCCGTGGGAACATACACCTCGCCCCAGTGAAGCGCGGCACGCGCCGTCAGCTTCTTGAGGCCTTCCTTTTGGGCCTTCTTGTTGACACAGGCACATCCCTCCATGGCGGCCTTGAGGGCATACTTGGCGGCATCGTCTGAGTCGCTGAACTGCGCCTGCTCGAACAGGGCAATGAAACCGTCGCCGGTATAGCTCATCACGGTACCACCCGATTCGTGGACGGCGCGGCACATCCCTTGGATCAGCTCTTCCAGGATAGAGCAATCGCTTAGGCATTCTGTCGAGTTGCCAATATCCACTGTCAGCAAGGCTCCCTCGATCGGACGATCCTTGCCTCTCTCTACGTCTTTGTCTTTACCCTCGGACATTCGCTTCTCTGTCTCGTGAAGCCATGCCCGAGTCGTGTCTATCGCCTGCAACACGGTGCCGCTCTCAATGCACGCTTCCAGTTCCACCGCCACGAAGCGCGAGAACTCGAGATCGGAGGCGTTGCTCCTCCTGATGGCGAGTTCCAGCCACGGCCGGTAATCGGAGTAGAAATGGAACTCGCCCGGAGGTAGGTCGGCAGCGTGGGCGCCTCCCTTGTCCTTCTCTCCGCCATGATCCGAGATGTGCATATGTATGACTCGTTGCTCAAGATTCTCCTCTCCTTCGCCGACTCTGAGTGCTTCCGGCTTGTAGCCGATGAGGAAGGCGTGGGCGATGTCCACGTTGAGACATACTTTCGAGAGAACGTCCAAACCACATCCTCCGGAGGTAGCCTTGCATTTGGCGTTCTCGCGGATTCTCTGCAGAAGCTGTTGAAAACGATTCGGATGGTTCAGCAGCAGCGAAGGGCCCGGCTCGAGTTCGAAGGCCAGAGGAGGGATGGATTCTAGATCGGTGGGCTTGAAGAGGGAATTGTGCTCTCCCACGCCGTAGGCTTCGATAATCGTATCGGCCAGTGCATCGAGCCTGCGGGCAACGTATTCAAGGAAGGTTTGCTTTTCGCCGTGATCGTCCTGAGGCAAGGGCATGGTCGGCACGCACGTTCCTCCGACCGCCTCGACGCAGTGGGCTCCGAGCGCGCGAGCCAAATAGAGCGCATTGGCGAGGGCCTTCGCCGCGTCCTGCCGTCGGTAGGAATGGGTCTCTCGGTCATACTCTTCTTCTTGGGGAATGCTCACATTCGAGAAGAATGTAGCCAGGGCGGCGAATCGTGGCCTTCGGCCAACGGGCTGCCCACCGGATGCCGTACGCAAGAGCCCCTTGAGCTTCGACGCGATGGAGTCCAGGTGTTTGGGCTCGAGAGAGGCCGCGAAAACGTGCGGATCGAGGCTCAGCTTCCCCGAAATACCAGCGGCCTTCCGGTACCACGGGATGTCGTGCTGGTCAAGGAAATAGAGATCGAGAACGCTCACTCCTTCGTCGAGTGCCCTCGTTACCCCAGCGGGACCATTGCCCGCGGGGTCGTGCGCGCGGCCCATGGGCATGAACCACGAACTAATTAGACTCACTTCAGGAACGATGAGATTCATATGCAAAGCTCAAGGATTTTCGCTCAATCCACAGCGACATTACGCTGTCCTTCTCGTACTGAAGACGAGCGTCGGGGGGCGGGATAGGGGAGTGGGCGCTTCCGCTCATCCCGGGTGAAATCCGCCAAAACAGCACAGAGAAAGGCGGCAAGTGTTCCTCGGAGGCCGAGTCCTCATCGTTGGCGCCCGCTTCTCGATGTCGGGAGTGCCGGGGTAGTCGTATCTCAACACTCCACCACCGGTCTTTGTGGGGGCTCGAGAACGAACGAAGAAAGAAGTTGCGACATCGCTCATCCACGCGCTTGACTCCGTCCACCTCTTGGGCGAGATAGCGCCGTTCGATCTGGTCCGTGGTCAAGAGGCGAGTGACATAACGCCAGCGGTCGATATAACTGGTATCGGAGGGATTGGAAGGCACGAGACCGGCCGCCGCATTCGCTGTCCTTCTAACGTAAGCCGCCAATACGTGTCCATCATGACACAACATCTCCAGTTTCGCTCGTTGCCTTATAGCCCCGATGCCCACAGTGGTGCCGCGCGGGGCAACCGCGAGGAACGCAACCGCGGAGTCGCCATCCTCCTGGGTATCCTTCATCCACGCTTGATGCATCAGACTCCATGTGGAACGTTCGCGGAAGGGCCCCGTCATAATGTCGTGTAGAACTAGTCTTCCGGGGAGTTCGACGCGGGCAACGTCGCCGGCGGCCTCGTCATCATCTCCCTCCGGGCTGGGAGGGTCTTCCGGGTCAGACATGAGATGCATTCCGAACACGAGGACGGCATGAGGAATTGTCTCGGCGTTTTGTCCTTCATAATTAACCAGAAGTATTATTGGTATTCCGTTAGCCAGATAGTCGGTAATGCAGCGAACCGCCTCCCGTTGCGCTGCCACCTGCAATCCGCGGAAATCGCGCTGCCGAAAAACCTCAAACACGGCTCCGGCACTCACTTCCTCAAGCCGGAGAACCTCGAGTGCCTCCAACAACTGGACGCCCTGATCACGCAGTTCATCGGGGGACAGCCGGGAGATCCCTTCGCGCCACATAAGCGTCAAGATATCCTGACTGCTGATGGGCGTGAAGCGAAACGCTTCCATTTTGAGCAACAGCGCTTGACTGATGGCCGCATGGAGACAGGCGGCGTAGTTGTTGGTGTCCCGGTTCGGAACACGGAAGGGCACGCACCGAAAGGGTTTCACGCCGTCCGTGGATCCCCACGGGCACGTTATCAGATGGTACCTTGGACGTAGCATGAACCGGGGAGGCGCCAGGTTGGCAACGGCGGTGAAGGTGTACGCGTACTTCTTAATCAGGACCGGTCGAAGAGAAAGGTATCCAACGTAACGGCCGAACGGATCCTCGTCGCCATCGCTTCCGGCCTCGAAGCAGTGGACGCGATTGGCGAATCTCGAGTACTCGTTCTTGCCGATGAGAACGTGCTCGGCCCGCCATGCCGGGCAGGGCGCCGGATGCCGTGCCCCATACAAGACTCGCGTGTAAGGGAAGAACAGCCTCTCTAGCTCGTCATATAGGATCCCGTAGTCCTCCGGGCTGTATTCCAGATTGTCCAGCGCATACGGGTCGAGAGGGGCGTCGGAGAGTGAACACAAAGGATAGCGGTGGTAGTGAGAGTAGGAGTCAAGACTCATCTTCTATCAACCCCAATACAATCAGAATTTCCCCGTTTACGACGTCCGAAGCCCCCGTCCCCACGGCGCAATCAAAGCTCAGGAGGGAAGGCGCGTACCCTGGCCTGACACGCGCGGCAATTCCTGATCTCCTCAAGACGGTTCTCGTATCCGCGCCCTTGGATCAAACGTGTGATGTCCGGGCACACGGCGTCGCAGAGATTCTCAGGCCCTTCTCGTTCCAGAGCATCAGTGACGCGGGCCGCGTCTTTCTCATTGACAAGCAGCAAGACACGGTTGCCCGTGCCATAGGCCTCGGCATCGAAATGGTTCTGGCCCACCCATTTCTGGACTTCCTCGGCGAAATGCTCACTATTTCCCGAAAGCGCAAACCGTTTCCGTTGTTTCATGATGTCCCCCTTTCGCCCACGATCACCGAGAACAAGGGAACTCCCCTTCCCCGTCTCTTGCCCGTCGTGGTTAGCCATCTGTTTCTATCGTTTCTCAATTCCGCGCTGTCGCGATCCCATGACAACCGGCCACCACCGCTACCGGCTGCCGCCGCGCAAACCATCATCATCCAGAACTCGGTCAACCGCTCCATCTTGCGGCTTGGACCCATTTGGCCACTACCTGTTGGGGCATCCCCTCGGCCAACGGTCTTTATGATAGCACACCTCCATTCCGGAGGCAAGCTTTTTCTTTTTGTCTCATTTCGCGAAAAGCGGTTGCGCGCCCTATCCATGGCACACTTCCTCACTATTCGCGATCCGATCCGAACAGTCACTCCCAGCGCCAGCAGCATTAAGAGTATACCACAGCTTCGGGGGAGATACGGCCAAACGAAGAGGACCTTCACAGGTTTCTGACCGCTTCAAGTACTTCTTCGGCATGGTCTTGAGGACTCACCTTGGGCCAGACATGGGCGATGCGGCCGTCGCGATCGATGAGGAAGGTGGCCCGCTGAATGCCCCAGAAGGCTTTCCCGTACATCTTCTTTTCCACCCAAACGCCGTAACGCTCGGCGACAACGTGGTCGGTGTCCGCGAGAAGAACGAAGTTCAGGCGCTGTTTCTCGGCGAACCGGCAGTGAGACTTGACGCTGTCCGGACTGACACCGAGTACCGTGGCCCCGAGCTCTGCCAACGCGGCCTGATGGTCCCGGAACTCCTGGGCTTCGAGTGTGCAGCCTGGGGTGTTGTCTTTTGGATAGAAATAGAGCACGACGATACGGCCTCTCAGGGTGCCCAGGGCCACATCGGTTCCGTTGCTCGATGGAAGCACGAATTCAGGCGCCCGTTCTCGTGCTTGAAGCATGGCTTCGATTCCTTCCTGCATTGCGAGTTCTGTTCACGATAAACACACCCCGCTCAGCATATGTTCCACAATCATCCGGCAGGCCTCAGGGGCTTGTTTTCCGGCCAGGCCCGTTGCGGCGGTGAGGGGGCCGTGGTTTGCTGCGGAGTGCCTGGGGAAGCAAGGGGTCGCCTTGAATCGGTGACCGGGATTCCCAATACTCTGGTGTGGATTCCATATCGGATCACGCTCTCTTCGCGGTGATGGGTCTGCGTGCGGAATCCGAAATGAGAGGAGCGCGGAATTGGCCGGCAAGAGAAGGCAAGGGGATCGCTCTGCCGAGGGGCGCGGTAGGACAAGGCCATGGAAACGACGGCGCACCGTGGCCTTTCTCCAGAGCGTGGTGGCCTATTGCCTGGCGCCGATCATTGTCTTGGCGCTGTTTGAGATCGGGTTGCGGGTGGCCGGCGTGGGGTTCTCCACGGGCTTCTTCCTGAACAAGAGCCTCGAAGGGCGTCCGTTCCGCGTAACGAATAGCGCGTTCTACCAGCAGTTCTTCAAGCTTCCCGTGCGGGGGATCTGGCGCGGATCGGAATGGACCGTGACGCCCGATCCGCCGTCCGATGTATGCCGGGTGTTCGTGTTTGGCGGTTCGGCGGCGCAGGGCTATCCGGATCCCGCTTACAGCTTCTATCGGGTGCTCGAAGCGATGCTTCGCGCTTGCTATCCGCACACGCAGTTCGAGGTATACAGCGCCGCCTATCCCGGATGTAACTCCCATGCCATGCGCGCCGCCGCGCATGCCTGCGCCACGGCCGATCCGGACCTGTTCATCGTCTACATGGGCAACAACGAGGTGAACGGGCCCTTTGGCGCCGTGACGGCCGTTGGCAGACCCTACGCCATGAATCTGACCTATGTCCGCGGGCGAATGCTGCTCGGCGGACTGCGTACCGCCCAAGTGGCCACCGGCAATCAGCGGCGTCTCTGGCGCAACATGCTTCCGCCCGTTCAGCAGTACTTCCACCGTGATGACCCTATCCTCGGCTCCGTTCAAGAGAACTTCCGTACAAATCTCGCCGACATGTGCGTTTCTGCAAAGAATGCAGGCATTCCCATTGTCCTGTGTTCTGTCGCGGGCAACCTCGGGGACTGGATGCCCGAGAAATCCCTGCACCGCCCGGACTTGACGGACGCCGACTTGACCGCGTGGCAGGAGCGCTACGAGGCCGGCATTACGTTGCAGGAACAGAAAGCCTTTGCCGCTGCACTCGATGTGTTTGGAGAAGCGTCGGAGATTGACGATACCTATGCCGAGTTGCCGTTCCGAATGGCTACTTGCCTCCTGGAGTTGGGAGAAGACGCGAAGGCGCTGTCCCTGTTCATCTTGGCCCGCGACTGCGACGCCATGCGTAGTCGAACGGATTCGGCGTTGAACGAGATCGTCAGGCAAACGGCGAGCGAGATGGCCTCGCCCTATGTCCATTTTGTTGATGCGGAGCGGAGCGTGTGCGAAGCGGCCAATCACGGTATCCCGGGAGATGACCAACTCTTCGACACGTGCCACCTGACATTCGAAGGCAATTGGCTCCTCGGCCGTTGCCTATTCGAGTATATCCACGATGCTCTTCCGGAATTCGTCAACGAACTGCGCCGTCGTGAACCCGAACCTAGGCCCGCACGCCCGTTGACCGAAGAAGAGTGTGCCAAGGAGCTAGCCCTTACAGACTTGGTGCTGACAAGGGACCTGCGCGTCATCGTTACCATGGCCGAGCAGTGGAAGAAGGATGCCGGTCCGTCCGTTCGAGAACATCTGGCCTCGCTCGAGGCGCGTGCGCGCCCGGACGACGCAGTGGCGACTATCGAGGCCTACCGCGAGGTGCTCGCCCGGTATCCCAACGACTTCATCATCCGAAGTCGGTGCGCGGAAGAGCTGCTCGAGGCCGGAAGGCACGCGGAGGCCTTGGAGCAGGCCCAACAACTTGTGGAATACCATCCTTTCCGAAGGGATTCCCGGCGGCTGCTCGGCGAGGCGCTGGCCGCTTCGGAACGTCTTCCCGAGGCGCTCGATGTATTGACCCAACTGTGCCGTGTGTATCCCGATGACGAGAAGGCCCTCTTTGCCTTGGCCAAAACGCGCTGTGCTATGGACGATCCTGAGGGGGGCCTTAACGACTACCGGCGTGGCCTGCGCTTCGATCCCAATGCCTACAAGGCCATCGTCGCAATGGGTGATGTCATCGAGGAGCTAGGCGACCATGGCGAGGCGGCGGCAACGTATCGCCGTGCCATTCGGATTTCCCGGCGTTCCTCGGAATCCTTCGAGCGCCTCGACGCGCTCTGGCGCCAAACGTTGTCTCCTGAGGGCCGGGCGGCCAAGTGGCGTGGAATGGTGGCGGAGTTCAGCGACGCGCCACTCGCCTTTTCGTATCTAGGCAGTAGCCTGCGCGATGTTTCGGACTGGCAGGGCGCGGTGGATGCCTTCGCGCGTTGGGTGGACCTGTCGCCCGACGATGAGGCCGCGCGTGAGTTCCTCGGCGCCGCTCGGTCGGCCCTGGATGACCAGGAGGCCCTGGTCCTTGCGAGGTCCGGCGACAAGGAGGGGGCGGTCGCCAGGTTAAGGGAGGCCATCCGGCGAACGCCCCACGCGTCCCAGTTCTACGAGGACTTGGACTCGATAGTCGGTACGGCCGAAGAGCGAACCCGCACTTGGCGCGAGCTGGTGGATGAGATCGTGCCGCCGGGCCGCGCTCGCTTCCATCTAGGTCTGGCGCTCGCGGACGCTGGCCGGGCGGGAGAGGCGATCGAGGTGCTGCGGACGGCTTCAGAAGAAATGCCGGATGATGGCGCTGTGCGTGACGCTATCGAGGCGGTGCGGGCGGCCCGGGGAGTGGCCGAGGCGGAGCGTCTTGTTACGCAGCAGCGTTGGCGCGATGCCATTGCCGCGTACGAAGAGGCCGTCCGGATGAAGCCGTCCGATCCTGACTTGTATGATCGGCTCGACGTACTGCTTCGCGAACATGCTCCATTGCCCCGGCGTGTCGAAGTGTGGGAGCAACTCGCAGAGGCCGAGCCGGGGCGTTCCCAATTGTATCTAGGACTGGCCCTTCGTGAGACAGGCGAATACGAAGCGTCGGTCCAGGTGCTCGGAAAGGCCTTTGAGCGGCTACCGGATGATCCGGCCGTGGGCGTTGAGCTAATGAGATCGCAAGGCTTGCTTGCGTTGGATCAGGCCCGGGAGTTCAGCCGGGAAGGCCAATCCGAGGAGGCCATCGAGCGGTACTTGACGGCCATCCGGGCGCTGCCGCGAGACAACCTCGCTTGTGATGAACTGGATGTTTACCTCCGCCAATCGGGCGGGCTGTCCGCTGCGATTGCGACATGGCGTGCGCTGGCGGACGAAGTACCGGAATTGCCCAGGATTTCCTACCTGCTGGGGTTGGCGCTGATGGAAACCGGAGAGGTGGGCGGTGCCGTCGAGGCGCTCGATCAGGCCGCCGTGCGAGATCCGGACGATCCGGCCGTTTGGGTGGCCCTCGGGCGGGCCTGCCTCGACAGCGCCCGGTGGGAACGGGCGGCGGAAGCCCTGACGAAGGCGCTGGATCACAATCCGGACATTCCCAACCTGCGCCCCGATTTGGTGGCCGCCCTCGTCCGGTCGAACTTGCCCGGGAAGGCCTGGCTGGTGGTGGACGAGTGCGCCTCGCGCGGCGAGGAGATCCCGCCGGGCGTCATGGCCTTGTTGCCGCCTCGGTAGGGGCGCTGCGGCGGCCCGGTTGAGCCGTGGGCCGTGGGCGTAGTACACTTGGTGTATCGGGCGAGAGGGTAGCCCGAGAGGCCGATAACCGACATCTTGCGCGCCTGTAGCTCAACAGGATAGAGCAACGGCCTTCTAAGCCGTAGGTCGTGCGTTCGAGTCGCACCAGGCGCGCCATTTCTTTGTCCGCCATGCCCTTGGCGTTCTACCCCACGTTGGACCGCTTGCGGTACATGGTCAGCCAGGCGAGGGTGAAGTAGAAGAAGCACAGGCCCCAAAGCGAGAACCATTCGGCCTTTACCTGAGCCAAGCTCGCTCCCATCTGGTTGACGCGGAGGAAACCGGCCACGCCCATGGTCGTGGGCAGCAGAATGGAAAGGTTCCGCAACCACTGGGGGATGGCCTCGGGTGGCCAGGCGAAGCCCACCAGGAATACCGCCGGCACCGAGACGGTGAGCAGCACCGGTATGGAGATCTCGCGCGAGTGCAGCAGGGCGTTGAGCGCCAGGCCCAGGTAGGTCACCGCCCCCACGAAGGGCACCAAGAAGACGATGGCAAGGCCGATCGGCGCCGAGCGCGGCAGGTCGTAGACGCGGAAGACGACGAGCAAGTAGAACAACGGATACAGGATGTAGATTGAGAAGTAGGCCATGCCGCGTCCAAGGAGAATGGCCATGTAGCTCTCCTTGTCGCCGGGCGGTGGCGGCGGCATCTTTCGGAACTCCTCGTTCCGTGTGCCGCCCAGCATACCGATGCCGATGAGGAGCGTCTGTTGCAGGATGATGATCAGCACCGCCGGCACGACGTAGATGCCGTATCCGCTCGACGGGTTGAACAGCGGATGGGTGGTGAGGGGCAACGGATCGCGCATACGCCGGGCGGTCCCTTCATCGATTCCCTTCGCGGTCAATCGACGGATCTCGATGCCGGCCGAGAGGGTGGCCGCGGCTTTGTAGGCGCCAGTAACGATCTGGCGGTACACGAGAAAGTAGCACGCGTCCGCGTACACGGACACCGAGGCCTGTTCTCCGCGCAGAATGTCGCGCTCGAAACCCTGCGGAATAACGAATACGCCCTCCGCTTCGCCGCTCAGGACTTGTTGCTCGGCCTGGACCAGATCGCCCGTGCCGTTCACGAACCGCACCTCCTCCGTGGCCTCGACCCAACGCATCAGCTTGCGGCTCAGGACGCTGTGGTCCTGGTCCACGGCGACGACCGGCACCTCTTTTAGCACCTGCGGCATGTAGGGAATCGGGTAGTACATGGTATAGATGAGCAGGCCGGCCCCGAAGATGAGTAGCACGCCCTTGTCGGAGAGGATCGCGCGATACTCGTCGATCAACACTCGAAGGATGTACCTCATATCCGCCCCCAGTACGCCGGATCGCGCATGAGCCGGCCCATCCTCGGCATCAGTAGAAGCGGAGGCAGGATGACAAAGAGGGCGAGCACGAAAAGGGGTTTGGCGGACACCTCGGGCGGCGCGCCCTTGAGCGCCTGCTGAAGCACGACATGCAAGTAGTGCGTCAGCGGCAATGCCACGCTCATGAGCTTGGCGGGCGGCGGCATGCCCAGGGCCGGGTAAGTGATTCCGGCAAAGGCGAAGGCGGGGCCCGTATAGAAGCCGGCCATGCTATTCGCCAACCGCAAGTTAGCGAACACCGCCACGAGCGCGAAGGCCGTCGATTGATAGGCCAGCACAAACAGGAACGAGCCGATCAGCAGCACGCCGAGGCTGCCGTAGAGCGGTACGCCGGCAAATCGAACCAGCAGCGCGACCATGAAATTCGTCAACACCAGGAAGCAGAGGGTGTAGGGCAACAGCTTGGCCGTCACCGCGACCCAAGGCCGTCCGCCGGCCACGCGCAGCCATTCGCCCGCAGTCCCGTGCTTGAGCTCCGTGCCCACCGCGCGCACGGTCACCATGGCGATGAAGATCTGGATCATCGTTGGCAGCAGGGCCGGCAATAGGAAATACCGGTAGTTGAGATTGGGATTGAAGAGCAGGTGTTGGTCGACGCGGATGGGTTCGTATTGCTCCCACGCCTGGGGCGGACTGTCGCCCTTCATCATGCGCGAACGGATGTCCAACCCGGCCGACAGCGTTCCGATGACCTCTCGGGCGGCGCGAAAGATCACGCCGCTGGTGAGGAGCCATTGGTTGTTGTAATAGAGCGTTACGGGGGGCGCATCGCCTCGTTTGAGGTCATGCTCGAGGTCGCCCGGAATGTACATCATGGCGTAGGCCTTACCTTCTCGGATGTACCGCGTGCCCTCGGACAGATCCTGCACGTGGGCGACGACCTTGAGCGTGGCCGATGCGTCGGCCATTCGCACCAGTTGACGCGAGAGCTTCGAATGGTCACCGTCCCGGACGATGATGGGCATATCGGTCAGGCTCTCCTGATAGAACAACGCACCGAGGATGCCGAAACTGATGAGGGGCAAGATGAAGGTGAAGAGGTGATAGAAGGGGCTGTGGGCGATCGTATGCACCTCGCGGCGCAGGACCGCGAAGAAGCCCAGCCGAAACGAAGAAGCCTCTGTCGAGGGTGCCTCCATACCGGCTCAGATCTCCCACGGAATCAGGTCGCGCACCCACGCCAGCGGGTCCGGCGGCGGAACGCGATCCCAGGGGACAATGACGCTCATGCCGGGCCGGAGTCCGTCCACGGCCTCGACTGATTTTGTGCGTACTTCGAAGGTGCGCAGATCGAAGCCGCCCGAGGCGCTCGTGGCGCGCCATGCGGCGAAATCGCCGAGTGCGGAGATGTACGTCACTTCCATCTCGATGGCCAAGTGGTTGAGGGCCGGTACCGTGCCCTTCAGATGCTCGCCGATCTTCAGGCCCGCCAGATGATCCTCCCGCATGTTGAACGTCACCCAGACATCGTCGAGGTCGACCATCGTGACGATGGGCATGCCGGATGCGGCCAGTTCGCCCACGTTGACGATATACTCCACGATCTCTCCATCCATCGGCGCACGAACGCGCGCCTCCTCGAGATAGGAGTCCACCTCGTTCACCGCGCCCTGCGCCTGTTCGACCAAGGCGGCCGCCGCCGCCTTGTCTTCCTCACGGGCGCCGTTGACCGCCATGTCGTACTGGGCCTCGGCCGTGGCCGCCAACTTGAGGGTCATCTCCAGCTTCGCCTTAACCTCGTCGCGCTGCTGGGCCGGTACTATCCCATCCTGAAACAGGCGATCCACCCGGGCAAACGATTTCTGGGCAAAATCCAGACCGGCCAATGCCTGCTGCCACTGGTTATACGCCATCCGGATTTGCTCCTCGCGCGCCCCGTGCTCGGCCTTGTCGCGCTGTGCCGAGGCCGCGCTGTGAGCGCCCTGGGCCTGTTGCCGCTTGGCCTCGAGCTGTGGACTGTCGAGTATGGCGATCACGTCGCCTTTGGCTACGTGTTGGCCCTCTTCGACGCGCATCTCCTCGATCCGGCCAGGAACCTTGGCCGAGACGTTGGCTTTGGTTGCCTCGACCTCCCCCTGGATGCACATGGGGGCCGGCTGGATCAGCAGCCACGCCGAGCCGGCCAGGCCCGAAAGCACCACCAGCAGGATGAGAATCGCAATCAGTCTCGGGTGACGAAAGATCATGGCCTATTACTCCGGCTTGACGGTTTCCAGTGTCGGTGAGCCCTCGGCCTGCGAGAACAGGGCTTCGGGCGGATGTTCGGCGATAGGCACGGCGCGCTCGAGGTACTCGGCACACCGGTCGCCGCGGCCGCATGCCTCCAACAGATGGAAGAACGCCACGTCGAAATCGTACGCGGCCTTGACGCGGCCAAGTTGCGCCCGTGCGTGCGACAGTGCGGCGTCCACGACCTCGACGGATGTGGCCAGCCCTTCTTCGAATGCGCGATTGCGCACGCGCAGATTCTCGCGCGTGAGGGCCAGTGTTGCGTCGAGCGCCCTATACGCATCGCGCGCCTGCTCCATCTCTTCATAGCGCTTAAGGACAAGTGTCTTGAGGTCGCGCTGGATCTTCTGACGCATGTAGCCAACCTTACGTTCGACCGCCTCGGCCGCCTTGACCTTGTTTCGCGTCTGGAAGCCGTCGAACAAGGTCCACTTCATTCCGAGGCCGGCTGCCCATGTGGGATCCAACGCCGTCAGTTGGTCCTCAATGAGCTCGTGCATCCCAAAGGCGTAGATCGTCGGCTTGTCCTCGGCCTCCTGGGCGCGCACGCCTTGGTGGGCCAGGTCCGACTTGGCGGCAATCATGTCGAGAATGGGGTGTCCCTGGTCGACGTAGGCCTGGAACTCCTCGCACGACTCCAGATCGCCGATGAGGAAGAGGGCGGTGGACGGTTCGAGCGGCTCGTCGCTCACGGTGATGTTGCGTACGCCCTCGTGCGCAATGGAGACGTTTCTCGCCGCCGATTGGTGCTCGCGCTCGGCGTCGGCCACGGCAACCTGCGCATTCAGGTACTCGATCCGCGCAATGATCCCTTCCTCCATGAGGCGCTGCGCCCGATACGCGTGGCGCTCCATGACATCGACCTTCAGCGCATAGACATCGCGTGCGCGTTGGGCCAAGCAGAGACCGAAGTAGCGCTCGGCCAGTTGCGTGAGCAGTTCGTCGTCGCTTGTCCGGCCCTGGGCGCGGGCTTCCGCCACGCGCGCATCGGCTGCGTCCTCGGCCACGCCGATGAGGCCCCCGGCATAGAGCGGCAAGGTGGCCTTGACGTTTGCGTGCGTGAAGCGGCTGTCCTGCATCCAGAGGCCCCACGGGATCGGATCGATCTTGATTGAAATCACGTCGTTGATAAAGATATGTTCGAAGTCAAGCTCGACGTTCGGATAACGGATGCCCCGGGCCGCGGCGCGCTCTGCCAAGCGTTGGTTCACATCCTCTTGAGCGGCCATCACTTGTTCGTTCCGCGAGCGCACCCGTTCGAGGGCTTGCGGAAAGGAAAGCGGTTCCGCGGCGGAATCCATCGCCGCGACGGCGAGATATGGCACAACAAACAGGGAGGACAGGAGGCGTACGGAAGACCACCGCGATGGGCTGTTCACAAGCCAGCGATACTGCATTCTGACCCCTTCACGTGTTTCACGACTGCGGATGAAGCGCCGCGATCCTCAACCGTGTCAGTGTCTCTACAACGACCCCGCGATCGGCACGCCCGGGATCCCGCGTCCACCAGTCCAAAACCTGGACGAACATGCCTACAAAGGCATGCGCGACAACAACGGGATCGAGATCCCGGCGCACCAGCCCCGATGCGATGCTCTCGCGTAGGCGCTTCTCCTGCATCGACACGAGGTACGCATTAATCTCCGTGCTGACCTGGGTCCGAACTGACTCGGGATCGAAGAGAATCCGGCACAAAGCGCGATGCTCCTCGGCAAAACGCACCATGATCTCGGAGTGGATCCGCAAGGCCTCGCGTAGGTCGGCCGGCGGATGGTCGCTGAGCGCCCGCAACGAGGACAGGAGTTCCTCAATACCCTCGAAGAGAATGGCGCGGAGAAGACCGCGCTTGTCGCCAAAGTGAAGGTACAGCGTGCCTACTGCAACGCCCGCAGCCTTTGCTACGTCGGCTGCGCGGGTATCGGCCACCCCTTTCTCGGCAAAGAGTTCCTGGCCCATGGATAGGAGGCGGTGCCGGGTCTCGACCCGGCTACGCTCGCGAGCGTTCAAGCCTTGAAACGTGGGTTCCATGGAAACCTCTCGATGAATGATATTCACTGAATAATTATACATTCACAGGGGCTCCATGTCAACTCGAGACTTGCTTCACCTTTGGGATGGTGGCGAGGAGGCCACGCGTGGGTAGGTTGAAACAACGCCGCCCGTGCCCGACGACCGCGCGTTGCAAAAGCCTACGGCGTGGGGTAGAGTGAGAGGGTGATTCGTGGGTATACGCCAGGCTCCAGGAGGCAGCATGGAGAGTGAAGTACTGAAGATGGAGGTCCGGCCCGATGTGAAGAACCCGTGTCTCATCATGGGGTTCTCCGGCTGGATGGACGGGGGCGATGTTTCGACGGGCGTGATCGAGTACCTTACGACGAAGCTGGGCGCCCGGGCCTTCGCGGTGATCGACCCGGATCCGTTCTACCTCTTGAACGTGCCCGGCCCGATGGAAATCGCCGCCCTATTTCGGCCGCATGCGCGCATCGAGAACGGCGAGGTGAAGATGTGTCATGCCCCTGCCAGCACGTTCTTCTGCGATGAAGGCAGCAACGTGATTCTCTTCGACGGCAAGGAACCCAACCTCTGCTGGCGTCGGTATGCCGAGTGCATCCTCTCGTTGGCCAAGGATCTCGGCGTCTCCATGATCTGTTTTGTCGGTAGCGTGGCCGGACTTGTTCCGCACACGCGCGACCCGCGCATATTCGGCTCCGTGTCGGACGAGAGCCTTCTGGGTATTCTTGATCGCAACGAGGTGATGCCATCCAACTACGCGGGCCCGGGCAGTTTTGTGACGTATTTCACGAGTCTGTGCAAGGATCGTGGACTCCGCATGGTCAGCCTGGTAGCCGAGGTTCCGGCGTACGTGGAAGGCAAGAACCTACGCTGTATGGCCGCTGTCATTCAGAAGCTGAGTCAGATTCTCGGGCTCTCGATCGACATCCAGGATCTCACCACGATGAGCCATGCCTTCATCGAACGCCTCAATGAGACCGTGGCACAGCGCCCGGACCTTGCACAACAGATCCGCAAGATCGAGCAAGGATATGATCACGAGAAGCCGCACGATCACGACGAAGGCCTGCGCGATTGGTTCGAGAAACAGGGCTTCGAGTTCGGCGGCCGCTCGTGAGTGCTGAGACCCGTCTCCTCGCGTGTGCGTACCGAGTACCTCAGCCGATCCCGTCAATGAGGTCAACCCCGTCATCCGCTCGGCGGATTGAAGGTCAGCTTGTCTTTGCGCCCAGGCTTGGCCGTGTAGTCCTCTTCGAGGGCCCTCGCCATCTCTGCTGCCGGCACGCCGCGCTCGGCGGCGTAGTCGCGCAGGAGCTCGACGCGTTTCGACAACGAGAGTTCATGCACGCGCCCGGTCGTGTTCCACACGAAATCGCTGAGTCCGATGAGCGTGTCGAAGGGCGAGGCGCAGCTCTGCAACAGCAACGGCAGGCTGCGCGGGAATCGGCCGGCGTTGTGGTAGAGATCGACGATCCGCGCGAATCGCTTCAGGCGCTGGATGTCGTCGAAACCCAGCAGCCGGTTTTGAAGGATCTCGTAGGGCGGATACGGCGCGAACACGAGACCGTCGGCGGCTGCGTTTTTCGCGATGGCCGTGCCCTTGAGCCGCCTGAGGATGCCGACCTGAATCTCGTGCGGTTCGAGGGCGAGCGTCCTGTCGAATCCGACGCCGAAGCACTCGATCGACTCGCCCGGGAGTCCGGCAATCAGATCGACGTGGATCACCGCGCCGGTGCGGCTACGCACGAGGCGGATGTTGTCTTCCGTCTTGGCGAGGTTCTGTACGCGGGCGATGGCCGCATGGACATCGGGATTGAAGGTCTGGATGCCCACCTCGAGGCGTAATCCGGCCTCGGGAAAGGGTTCCATGGCCTCGATCATCCGCTCCGTTAGGAGGTCCGGCACGATCTCGAAGTGGACCTGCATGCCGTCGCGCCAGTGCTCGATGAAGAAGCGCATCACGTGTTCAACGCGTTGTTCATCGATGTTGAATGTCCGATCAACGAACTTGAATCGGCGCGCGCCGCGCTCGATGAGCGTGCCGACCTCGTCGAGTAACGGATCGAGAGGGAAGTACCGCACAGGGCCCTCGATCGAGGACAGGCAGAACGCGCACCGAAAGGGACATCCTCGACTCGCCTCGACATAGGTCAGTCGATGGGCCAGGTCCTCGTCGGAGTATGCATCGTACGGCAGCGTCAGTGCGGCCGGATCCATCGGCGCGGCCTCGCGCACCTTGGGCTCGGGCCTCCGGCCATCGAGGATTGCCTCGGTGAGTTGCGCGAACACGCCTTCGCCTTCGCCGCGCACGAGGTAGTCCGCCGCTTCATAGAGGATGGTGTCTTCGTACTCGTAACCGACCTCGGGCCCTCCGATGATGATGACGACATCCGGGCGAACCGCCTTGAGCGTCTTCACGACGTCCGTCATGAGCGCCACGTTCCAGATGTAAACGCCTAGGCCGACCACGCGAGGTCCGAGGCTCAGGATGGACTCGACGATGTCTTGCGGCCGCTGGTCGATGGTGGATTCGAGGATGGTTGCCCTATCGCGCAACGGCCCGAGATTGGCGAGGAGGTAGCGCAGCCCGAAGGCCGCATGGGAGTACCGCGCGTTGGCGGTGGCCAGAACGATCTCGGTGCGATCCATACGATGCAAATGCCCTCTCGCGCGGAGTGGAAGGACCTCAGCCGCCCATGAATCCCTGGAGCCGATCCTTTTCGGCGGCGAGCCGCATGTACATGTCCATCATCGTCGAGGGCGTGTCGGGAGGGTTTTCGACGGGTCTGAGCGAGAGCGTCTCGCTCGGACAGGTCGGCACGCACACGCCGCAGCCGAGGCACCGCTCGACGTCCACGTGCGCGATGCCCTCCGGCATGTCGATGGCGCCCACCTGGCACCGCTCCTCGCATATGCCGCAGCCGGTGCAGGTGGATTCGTCGACGGTGGCGCGGAAACCGGACGGCGCGATAGTCGACAGATCGAACTCGTTGATCGTGCGCAGCAGATGGCAGCAGCAGCCGCAGCAATGGCACATGAACACGGGGCGGTTCTGAACGTTATCCGTCGTATGGACGAGTCCGAGTTCTTCCGCTTCATCCAGCTTAGCCAGCAGTTCGTCCACGGTGGCTGCGCGGGCGAATCCGTGGCGCACCAAGTAGTCGCCGCCTTTGCCGAGGCCCATGCAGATATCGTCCTTGGGCGCATCGCATCCTTTCCCGAGCAGGTGCGCCTGATGCCGGCAGAAACACGAGCCGAGCGACCCGCCGCCCGAGGCGCTGATCAGATCTCGCGCGCGCTCGTAGGTGACGACTTCGGACGACATCTCGCCGCCGAAGGCGCTCACGTAAGGCACGACACGTGTGCGCGCCGTCTTGGCAAGGGCCAACTCGTGAGGCAAGAGGTGTTCGACGAGGTACTTCTCGGCCAGTTCGGCAAGGAGCTTCATCGGAAGGCCCTCGGCGCGTTTCATGAAGGTGTACTCGAGAAAACCGATGACGGGCGGCGCCAGCATGTACAGCGTGCCGCCGCGCGTGGCTACGTCCACCACGAGGCCCTTATCGGCCATCGCGGCGAGCGTGTCCCTGATCGCCTCGAAAGGCTTTCCGGCCGCCTTGGCGACGCCGGCCGCGTCGGTGGGCAGCATCGGCATGACGGCCCCGAGGCGGGCCTCCTCTTCCGTGAAGATGATCTGCAGGATCTCGAACAACTCGTCCGCCGGCGGCGCCCCCTCGGCCGCTTTGGCCAAACGTTCCTGCAACGCCACATACGCTTCCGGTACCTGCGCGCCGTGTTCCACGTCGATTCTCCTTCACACCCCAGAGCCTCACGCTCCGGCCATTGAAGCACAAATGCCCCTCGGCGCGCAAAGATGTGAAAAACCGATGAAATGGCGAATCTGGGCGTCCGCGCGACGGAAACGAAGTGGACTTCAACAAGCGGGCGCGAGTATGCTTAAGGCCTCCTCAGTACCGATTTATCGAACGATTAGGAGTGTCTATGACGGAAGTCCGAACACGAATAGCCCCATCGCCAACGGGCTTTTTTCACATTGGGAACGCCAAAACGGCGTTGTACAACTGGCTGGTCGCGCGCCAGAACAACGGCACGTTCATCTTGCGCCTCGAGGATACCGATGTCGAGCGTAGCAGAGATGAGTACGCCGATATCATCGGCGAGGCGCTCACGTGGCTGGGAATCAACTGGGACGAGGGGCCGGGATTCCACGGCCAACCGGACACGGGTGATTACGGCCCATACCGCCAATCCCAGCGCCACGCGCTGTACGTCCGTGAAGCCGAACGCCTGGTGACCGAGGGCAAAGCCTACCGGTGTTTCTGGTCGCTGGACGACATCGAAGCCGAGCGCGAGCTGGCCCGTCAGGAGAAGCGCGCCACGTGTCGAAGCCCGTGGCGCGACGCCACGCCGGAGCGGGTGGCGGCCGAGGGCGACGCGCCGTACGCCATCCGGTTCCGTGTTCCGGAAGGCGTCACCGAGGTCCATGACCTGGTGCAAGGCGTGGTGCGGGTCGACAACAAGGAAGTGGACGATTTCATCATTGTTCGACCTAGCGGCGATCCGGTCTTTCACCTCGCCGTCGTCGTCGACGACGGGCTCATGAAGGTAACTCACGTCATCCGTGGCGACGACCACCTGACCAACGCGGCCAAGCACGTCATGCTCTTCGAGGCGCTCGGGTATACGGTGCCCAAGTTCGCCCATCACTCGCTCGTTCACGACGAGCACGGCAAGAAGTACAGCAAGCGGCTGCATGGCGCAAACGTCCTAGATTGGCGCACCGACGGTTACCTCCCCGAGACCCTTCTCAACTATCTCGCGTTACTCGGCTGGGCGCCCAGCGATGACCGCGAACTGTTCACCGTCGACGAACTCATCAAGGAGTTCTCGCTTGAACGGATGGGCCTTTCCGCGGGTCGTTTCGACCTCAAGAAGATTCAGTGGCTGAATGGGCAGCATATCCGCATGCTATCGCGCGAAGCGCTTCTCGACCGATTGCTGCCCGTCTTGCGCAACGCCGGCCTCGATGTGGATTCGAAGCCGCGCGACTGGTTGCTCGAGATCGTCGCGATTTGCCAGGAGAAGCTGCGCACGCTCAACGATATCGTGGCGCAAGCCGATTTCTTCTTCGCAGAGCCCTGCGAGTACGAAGAGAAGGCCGCCCAGAAGCACTGGGCCAAGGACGGCGCGATGGCGGACATGCGGCTCTTGGCGGATGCGATGCGCGCCGTCGAGTTGTGGACACCGGACGCGCTCCACGCGGTATACAACGCCTTGGCCGAGCGCCTCGGATCCGGACTCGGCAGGCTCGTGCATCCGACGCGGCTGGCGCTGACCGGCAAGAGTGTCGGCCCGGGCCTCTTCGAGCTGGCGACGTTGCTCGGACGTGAGACCTGCATTGCCCGGATGGAACGTGCAATGACGTATGTGGAAAGCATGGGAGGAGACCAGTCGTGAGCGAAGTGATCATCGGTGTCGACCTCGGCGGAACCAATGTGAAAACGGCCCTCGTCTCACGCAACAAGGAGATACTGGCCAAGGATTCGCGTCCGACGCCGGAAGATAGCTCGCCGGGGCCCGTCATGGATGTCATGGTCCAGGCCATCGACGACGTGTTGGCCGGCGCCGGCCTCGATCGCAGCAACGTGCTCGCCGCCGGATTTGGCGCGCCGGGGCCCATGAACTGGCAAACCGGCGTCGTTTTCGCGCCGCCGAATCTCAAGGGGTGGAAGAACGTTCCCCTCGGCGAAGCGATGACCAAACGGCTCGGGTTTCCCTGCTTCGTCGACAACGATGCCAACGTGGCCTGTTACGGCGAGTACTGGCTCGGCGCCGGACAGGGCGTGGACAGCATGTGCACGCTGACGCTCGGTACCGGCGTCGGCGGCGGCATTGTCGTATTCGGTCAATTGCTCCGAGGCATCGACGGCACGGCGGCCGAAATCGGGCATCTCAAGGTGCTGCGCGACGGCCGGATGTGCGGCTGCGGTAGCCGAGGATGCCTCGAGGCCTATGGATCCGTCACCGGCATGGTCAGGACGGCTGTCGAGGGCATCGAGGCCGGGAGCAAGACCCTGCTGAGCGACATGTGCGGCGGCGATCTGGGCAAGATCACGGGCAAGATGATCTCGGAGGCCATCGCCAAGAACGATGATTTCGCGCGCTGGGTTATGACCGAGACCGGCGTCTGGCTCGGCCTCGGCATCGCCAGCCTCGTGAATCTTCTGAATCCGGAAAAGGTCGTATTGTGCGGCGGCATGATCGCCGCCGGTGATGTCCTGTTCAACCCGATCCGAGAAACGGTGAAGGCCAACACCTTCGAGGTTCCGGGCAATCGCGTGCAGATCTTGCCGGCGGGACTTGGCTCGGACTCGGGCGTCATCGGCACGGCCGGCTGTGCGCTGGCTCGCTACCAAGGCTGATGTCCGCGGCCGCTGAGAAGCGACAGGTTTGAGCGCAGAGCGATGATCCTGACCGTCACACCGAATCCGTGCGTCGACAAGACGGTGTTCATTGACCACCTCGAGGTGGGTACCTTCATGCGCGCGAACAAGTGCACCTGCGTTCCGGGCGGCAAAGGCGCCAATGCGTCGCGCGCGGTGAAAGTTCTTGGTCGCGCGACGACGGCCATGGTCATCGTCGGTGGGCATCCGGGCACCCATGTAGTCGATATGATCCGCGAGCAAGACGGCGTCGACTGTGCGCCGGTTTGGGTGGCTTCGCCGACGCGGACCATCACCACCGTACTCGAGGAACCCATGCATCGCCAGACGGCCTTCTTCGAGCCTGGATCGCGCGTTACCCTCGCCGAAGCTGACCAACTGGTGGACCAGTTCGTCGAGCGGGTCGCCGGCGCCTCCGTGGTGACTTTCAACGGCACCGTGCCGGATCCTGCCATTGAGGACCTGTATCAGCGCCTCATACCTATTGCCCGGGCGGCGGGCGTAACGACGATACTCGATGCCCATGGCCCCGAGTTCGCCCTTGGACTCGAGGCCGTGCCGTACATGGTCAAGCCGAACGTCGCCGAGACGGAAGAACTCGTCGGATTCCGGCTCGACACGGACGAGGCCAAGTGGCGCGCCGTCGACTTCTTCCACGAGCGTGGCGTGGAACTCGTGGCGCTCTCCCTCGGCAAGGCCGGCGCGCTTGTGTCGCGCGGGAGCGAGCGACTCCACGTGACGCCGCCGGCCATCCGCGAGGTGAATCCGGTGGGGAGTGGTGACGCCTTGGTGGCTGGATTCGCCATCGGCCTGCTCGAGGGCATGCGGCTTGACGAGATGGCCCGGCTCGGCGTGGCCGCAGGCACGGCCAATGCCATGTCGTGGGACATCGGCCATTTCTCGGTGGAAGAGGTGGTGGCCGTCGCGGACAAGGTCGAGATCCGACCTCTATGAGTTCGCGGCCATGTCTTTGAGCTCGATGCGCAACGCCAGCAGGTTCTCAGGGGGATTCGGTATGCGCACGGCATCCTTTTCCGTGGTCACGATCACGCCGTCCGACACGAGGGCGCGCGGCGGAATGGCTGAGTGATCGCGAAACGGCATGGTCGCCGCCAGGTCGGCGCCGAGATCCTGGAGCGTCCGGAAGAAAGCTTCCGGATTGCCGATGCCACAGACGGCCCTGACTGACGCGCCCTTGAGCATATCGAGCGGCAGATCCTCGTTGTTCGTCGGGCGCCACAAGCCCGTCGGGGCGTGACGGGTCAGGCGGACAGGCGCATCGGGGCACAGCATCCTCACCTGCTCGACCAGGGCCGGAAGGTTCGACACCTGATCGCAACGCGTCATCACGATGTGTGTTGCCCTTCGCGCATGCGTCATGGGCTCTCGGAGGATGCCGCGAGGCACCAAATGGCCGTTACCGAAGGGGTTCGTGGCGTCGATGACCAGGATATCCTCGTCGCGTTCGAGCGCGACGCACTGGAAGCCGTCGTCGAGGATGAGTACTTCGCTCTTGCATTCACGAAGCGCCGCACGTGCCGCTGCGACACGGTCAGCGCACTTCACGATGGCGACACCCGGCGCTCGGCGCGCGATCAGGGCCGGCTCGTCGCCGATGGCGTTGACAAGCTTGGCCAGCGAGGTCACGCCTTCGACAATGACCGGCGGAAGTCCTTGCTTGGCCCCGTAGCCGCGCGTGATCACCGCGACCCTCTTCCCGGCGGCGATCTCGGCGCGCGCACGCTCGATTACGCCCGGGGTCTTGCCGGTGCCGCCGGCGGTGATATTGCCGAAGCTCACGACATAGGCGTCGACGCGTTGGCGGTCTTGGCGGAGCCGCCGCATCATGCCGAGTCGCCACGCCGGCGTCATCGCCGACAGTAGGGCGGCCAACGGGAATGGGATCGGCCTACCACGGCGGATCCGCTCTTCGAGGGAGTAGAACAAGGCGGGAATCATCGTGGCGCGAACCGTTTGCCGCTGAACTGGCGGACGAGCCCTTTCAGCTCGAGCATCGTCAGAGAGCTCAACGCCTCGGACACGGATATACGACAAGCCTGGGCGATCTCGTCCACAAAGGAGCCATCCGGCGACAGGACCGACAACACGTCCTTCTCGACATCGTTGGTCTCAGCTTTTGGCCTCGCGGCAGGCTCAGGACGCGGCGCCGGTGTGTCGCCTTCCTCGACCGGCGGCGGTGCCACACGCGCGGCGGCCGAAGGTTGACGGATCTCGGCGGGCAACTCGAGCTCGACCAGGATGTCCTCAACCGTCTCGACAAGCTTGGCACCCTCACGAATGAGGGAGTGGGGGCCTTCGGCGTTGTGAACGCCCACTTGTCCCGGCACGGCGAAGACTTCGCGGCCCTGCTCGGCGGCTTGTTTGGCCGTGATCAGCGCCCCGCTCTTGATTGGCGCCTCGACGATGACCGTGCCGAGCGTCATGCCGCTGATGATCCGATTCCGGTGCGGGAAATTCCCCTTGGATGGCGCGGTGCCCATCTCGAACTCCGAGAGGACGCAACCGTGCTGGATAATGCGATCCATGAGTTCCCCATGGGCCGGCGGATACACCACGTCCACGCCGTTTCCGAGGATAGCGATCGTACGGCCGCCCGCGTCGAGCGCGCCGCGATGCGCCGCTGCATCGATACCCGCGGCCATACCGCTGACGACGGTGATGCCGCGTGCGGCCAGCCCGCCACCCAATCTCTCCGCCATGCGGATGCCGTAGGGGGTCGGGCGCCGTGTACCAACCACGGCGACGCAATGCTGGTCTGCCTCAAACAACGCGCCGCGCATGAAGAGCACCAGCGGCGGATTGTAGATCTCGGCCAGACGCACCGGATAGCTTGCATCGTCGAGGGTGATGAGTTGCGCGTTGTACTCGGCCATCCGGCGTTCTTGAGCGGCTGCGTCGACCACGTCGCGATAGTGTGCCACGCGCTCGGCAAGCTTTGGCCCGACCACGTCGTGCAAGGCGCTCTCCGACGCGTTCAGGATCTGGTGCGGTGTGCGGAACCGGGCCAAGAGTTGCACGAAATGCGCCGTGCCGATACCTGGCACCATGGCCAGCGACAGCCATTCGCGTTGCTCATCGGTAAGACGCATCGGGAATCCTATAGCTTCTTCACCCGGATGTTCCGGTACCAAACCTCATTGTGGTGGTCTTGAAGGAATACGTAACCTTCGGTGGCCAACTCAGCAAAAGGCGTCGGGAACTTGCCCACGGGCATCGTCAGCGCCGACAGGTCAACATCCACGACCTTCCATCCGTTCATTCTCACGTCGATATGACGGCTTTGGCACGTGATATCGTACGAGTTCCATTCGCCGCACGGACGCGACATGTTGAACATCGGCGAGGCCACATCATACAACGCGCCGCTGGAATGGGTCGAGGGCGCGTAGCCGTAATCGCCGAGCACCTGGATTTCCATGCCGCGAAACACCGGATCCTCGGCCGGCGACCGGACGAATACGCCGCTGTTCGAGCCCTTGGCCACCTTGAACTCGATGTGGAGCTCGAAATCGCCGAGCTTCTCGCGCATGTAGCCCGCGTACCCACCACGAACCGAGCCTGGAATATGGAGTACCCCGTCTTCGATGCGGAAGACATCGGCGCCCTTCACCGTCTTCCAGTCCGTGTAGTGCGCCGCATCCAGCAGATTCTCCCAGCCCGGGCCGCTCGGCGGCGGCGTCGCCTCGCCGACAGGCCGGTTCTCGGGAAGGCGGCCCTGCGAACAGCCCGCCGCGAGCGACGACAGCGCGACTCCCAAGGCTATAAGAACCGCCAGTTCGGTGTATCGTCCATATCGACTCAAGAAGAACCTGGCCACGACACTACTCCCGGAACTCGCCTATCCAGCGTCCCAACGCCCCCATGCTATCCGCTCGCGGCGGAACTAGTCAACCCGCCGGGTAACCCGCGGTAGGCGGTGCTATTCCATAGGATCATAGGCGGGATCCAGCCAAGGTGGCGGCCAGGAGTCGTAGGGCACCAACGGCGGCGGGCCGGAGTAGCCCTGTCGGGTTTGGTCGTACCACGCCTGCCATTCCTCGGGGTCTTCGCCGAGATCCTCGCCGACCTTCTTCCGGAGGACCTCGATGGCCTGCTCGCGCACGCGCGAGTTCAGCCGCGCGGCGTCGATGAGCGCCGGGATGGCCCGTTCGTTCGGTATCCGGCCGAGCGCGGTCACCGCGCACGCCGCCGCGCCCTGGGTCTGGCCGTCCTTGTCCCTGGCGACGGCCGCCACCGCGTCGACGGCCTCGGGGGTGGCCGTGAGACCGAGTCCCTCGATGGCGGCGACCCGCACGTCATCGAGGGGGTGGTCAAGCAGACCTATCATGTACGGAACGCACGACGCGTGGGCCATATCGGCCAGCGCGGTCGCACAGGCCGGCGCCAGCACGGGATCGTGACTTTCCTCGGCGACGGCGGCCAGCGCGCCTGCCGCCTTGGTGTCCTGCGAAGCGCCAAGACAGAATGCGGCAACTGCCCGCTGAACCGGAGGATGGCCCTGCGATGTGAGAACTTCCTCAAACCACTTCTGGCATGCCCCCGGAAGCCCGGGCATGATGTCCTTCAGGAGTTCTTTTTGGGTTGGCCACCGCTGGGAGAACGCCTCCAAGAGACGCCGCGCTACCATGCCCGGCTCCAGCGTGGCCAGGCATTCCACTGCCGCCTGCCGCACGGCCGGATCGGGACTGAACACCGCGGCCACCGCCGGTTTGACATCGCTCTCGTCACCATGGTCTCCAAGTCCGGTCAGGGCCGAGACCTTGGACGTTGCATCGGGGGCTCCCGTCATGGTTGTCAAGACGGGCCGCCCGGCTTCGCGTGCCTCCGTCCCGGGTAAACCATTTGAATAGGACGACTTGGGCCAATCAATGGCTGTCACGTCGAGGAGTTCCGCAGCGCGCAACGCGGAACGCAGATCGGCTTCAGAAAGGGTTTCGGAGAGTGGGTCGGTGGGAATGACCGGCGAGACAGGGACTTCGGTTTGACCGCACAGGGGCGTCAAGAAGAACGCCATGACTGTCAGTAGCAGCACCTTCCGGCCTCCTGGGACATCTCATTATCCGTGGGGCATTCAACGTTGTCAATCGCCACGACAGGCAGTCGGCGGTAAGAGGGACGTGGGGATCGAAGCCATTCAGAAAAAAAATCAAGAAAGTACGGGAATCAGGGAATAGGACCGGAATACTGGGTGTTTGTACATATAGCTGAGCGAAGGCCTCTCCCCCGGGTCATTTGCTTAGCCACAGTCAGCAATGACTGTTCCCCACCAATGGCGAGTGCGTCAAAGGTAGTTCCCCCGCTGCCCGCACTCGCCCCCTCTTTTTGCCTCTTCTGATCAGTTTACAATAGTATGAAATTTGATATATAGTCGGTGTCCGCTTTGTCGAAGGACGCCTCAGGATGCCGTATCCGGACCGTCTTAAGTTCTCTATTGACTTTTTGTTACAAATTATCTAGAATAGGTCCGTGGTGTTGAGGAGCATCAAAGGGACAAGCAAGCGTCTCGAATGAAGGCGACCACGGTTGAGCGTCGTCCGCAGGGGGCCTAGGTGTTGAAGACAGGCTTTCAGCGGGTGAAACGTATGGACGCCGCGGATGGTCGGATAGCTAATCGTTGGTGGTCGCTCAGCCGACACACGAGCAACGCAGAGTGGATTTCCGTGAGAAGGAGATGACGATGATCCCCAAATTCTCCACAGGTTTGTGGGTCTTCTCGGGAGGGGCAGACCGATATTGCACCCGAGGATACAGAGAGCCCCTACGTGTTCAAGAGCGCTTGGCTACGGCGGCCAAGATTAAGGGCATCAAGGCGGTCGAAGTATCGCAGACCGACGTGTCCGCCGATTTCCCGGCCAAAGAACTCAAGCGCCTGCTCAAGGAGTACGGGCTGGCGTGCTCGGGCGTTACGGCCAGTCTCGCCCATGATCGTCGGTTTGCTTTGGCGGCATTCGGCCATCAGCATCAGAAGACGCGTAACGCGGCCATCGATGAAGGCCGACGGGCGGTGGATCTGGCGCGACTTCTCGGCGCTACCGATGTCAGTTTGCGCCTCTACACGGACGGCTTTGACTATCCGTTCCATATCGACTATACGGCCCATTGGAATACGCTGATTTCGTCGATTAAGACTATTGCGAAGTATGCCTCGCCCGACATCAATGTGTCCATTGTGTACAAGTCGCGTGAGCCGCGGAAGTACCTCACGGTGGCGTCGGTAGGTAAGGCGTTGTCTTTGTGTCAGGAAATCGCGATGAAGAACGTCGGCGTGGGCCTGAATTTCTCGAATGCGCTGATGGCCGGCGAGAGTCCGGCGGAGTCGATCGCGTTTCTGACACGTTCGAACAAGCTGTTTCAGATGTACTTCAGCGATTCGTATCGGATTTGGGACGACATGATGGTGCCCGGCGGCATTCACCTCTGGGAAACGATGGAGGCTCTGTTCTATCTTAAGGCGACCAAGTACAAGGGCTACCTTACTTTAGATATGCTGCCCCAACGTATTGACCCGAGTCAGGCATGCCAGATTGCGGTTGGCAACCTGTCGATCCTCTGGAAACGGCTTGAGAAGATGGATACCATCGAATTGAGGAAAGCGCAGCGCACGTTGGATGCCGTCGAGAGCCAGCGGATCATACGGCGTGCCATGTTGCAGGGCTAAACCCAAGGGCATGACCTCGACCACATCGGATGGGAGACACACCGGGCAGGCCGCGTCATAGGCCTTGCTCGGTGTTCGATTTTGGGGCGTGGCGTTGCCCCCAAGGCGTTGGTCGATTCGGAAACAGGTAGGAGATAGGGCATTCGCCTCACGGGAAACACCGGCGGCCTCAAGGCCTCCGCTCTTCAGCGACTCGAGCGACTCGGGAAACGGCGCAGTCATGTGAATCGGATGGTGTCGCCCGAGATGGCGCGTGCCCTGACGGAGGTATCGAGCGAGATTCAGCGCCAAGTGGGCGTGCTCCTCGACCGTCAAGGGTACGTGCATTTCGTGATTGTCGGAGACGCTCGGGGGGTGTTCTTGCCCGATCTCAGTGCGTATCGCCGCGGACATGACCGTCTCTGCGGCCTTCGATTGGTCCATACGCACCTGAATCGGGAACCGCTCAGCGATGACGACTTGACCGACTTGGCGTTACTCCGCCTCGATTTCGTGGTGGCGGTCGAAGTCTTGCCCGACGGCCTCCCGGGCAAGGTCCACGCGGCCCACCTGCTTCCGGACAACGAGCGCAACGAGGCGTGGGAAGTTCTAGCGCCGGTGTTGGTTCACGACCTAACGGATGACTTCGAGGAGATGGTCGACGCGCTGGTCGATGAGATTGCGCGTCACCGAAAGCCTCGACGTGCCGGAGACCATCGCGACAGGGCGATCTTGGTGCATGTCTCACCCGAGCCCAAGAGTCTTGCGGAGGATTCGTTGGACGAACTGCGCGAGTTAGCGCGGAGCGCGGGTATCGAGGTGCTTCATCACGTCATCCAGCGACGCCCCGTTGACCCGCGCTATGTCATGGGCCAGGGCGGACTTAAACAGACGGTGATCAAGGCCATGCAGCTCGGTGCCGAGGTCATTGTGTTCGACATGAACCTCTCGCCGGCCCAAGTCAAGGCGATTGCAGACTACACCGATCTCAAAGTGCTGGACAGGACGCAGGTCATCCTTGACATCTTCGCGCTTCACGCGCAGACCCGGGAAGGCAAGCTTCAGGTCGAGTTGGCCCAACTGCGGTACCTTCTGCCGAGGCTCAGCGCCAAGCATACGGCGATGTCGAGGCTGACGGGCGGCATCGGAGGTCGCGGTCCTGGTGAGACCAAGCTCGAGATCGACCGCCGCCGTGCCCAGGAACGAGTTACGTTGCTCTCGCGCGAAGTCAAGAAGCTCGGCGATCGCCGCACGCTGCGGCGATCCCGGAGAACGGAACGGGAATTGCCGACGGCCTCAATCGTGGGGTATACGAACGCGGGCAAGTCCACGCTGCTCAATAACTTGACCGAGAGCAAGGTCATCGCGGAAAACGCCCTATTCGCCACACTGAATCCTGTCTCGCGCCGCCTGAGGTTTCCCGAAGAACGGGAAGTCATCATCACCGACACCGTGGGTTTTATCCGGAACCTGCCGCCCGACTTGATGGAGGCTTTTGCCACCACCTTCGAGGAGTTGCACGACTCCGACTTGCTGATCCACGTCATGGACGCATCGAGCAAAGACATCGAGACGCAGCACGAGACGGTGCGAGGACTGCTGAACCGCCTCGGACTCGATGACAAGCCGATCCTCGTGGTTCTGAACAAGGTAGACACGTGCGAGCCCGAGACTATCGCGGGGCTGACCTCGCGCTACGGCGGGATCCCACTGTGCGCCCTAGACCGGTCCACCTTTCAGTCCCTGTTGACTGAGATGGAGAAACGGCTGTGGCCGCGCGAGTCTTCGATGGGTACGAGTGAGACGACTCCGGCTGCGGGCAGTCCATCCGAGCACGCGACGGACTCATTCACGCCGGCCGTCGGCTGCTGAACCGATGCTTCCGCTCAGGGCAAGGGCTTTCCAGACATCGGCAAGGCGGCGCACCTTGCGTTCCATGAGCCGCGCGCGCGCGAAAGCATCGCGGTAGATCCGCAATGTGGTCTCGGCGAGATGACGCGGGTCCGCGCCCTCCAGGTTGTCGCGTTCGTATCGCGCGATCCGCACGAGAGGGCGTGCCGCGTGATGCAATTCGCTGAACAGCCGCATCTCGTCATCGAGTTCCATCAGTCCGGCGACGATTTCCTGGGCCTTGCGCATGCTCTCGCCCTTCTCGAGCATCACGATCAGGCGCTCCGTAGCGCGAACGCCCTTCTGGGCTAGGTCGGCAAACGCGGCAAAATCGCCCGAATGTCGGTCTGCCCAGGTCTCTACGGTGTCTTCCTCGGGGGCGGCATAGCAGCGGAGCAGTTCTTCGAGGCTGCTGCGTTCGCGTTTCGGATCGCCGCGCGTCGCGCCGAGATGATCGATCCAGAGCGCTCGGTAGGCAATCCGCAAGACGTCCATTTCTGTGATCGGGCGCAGGACCGCTGGATACCACTGGAGACAACCATCGGGCGCAAACCGCGTCACGAGGATGTCCACACCGGCGAGTTCCGCCGTGTTCTCCGCCGGAACGGTACGGCCCTTGTCGACGGCGAGCCTGACGGCTTCGAGCACGTGCGCGGCCTGTATCCGTTCTCGGCGTTCTTGGCTGTCGAGGTCGCGACTCACGGCACCGACCCGCGTCTCGCGCCACTCGACGGCGCAATGGCCAGGGCCGTAAGGGCCGGTCTCGCGATAGTGCACGTAGCCGACGGAGACCAAGGCCACCGGACAGCCGACGGCAGCGGCGAGGTGCATGGTGCCGGTATCGTTTGTGACCAATACCGCGGCGCGCTCGAGCAGGGCGCCGAGCTGACCGACCGAGGTTTTCCCGTAGAGAGGCGCAGCGAGGCCGGGGGCCGCTTTTTGGAACGCCTCGCCAAGCACCGATTCCGACGCTACGCCCACCAGGAAGATCCGGGCGTGGTACTGGTCGTGCATCCGCCGGGCCAGTTCGGCAAACCGGTGAGGCGGCCACTGCTTGTTCTGCTCGCTCGCGCCCAACTGGAAGCAGGCCACGAAGTCGTCCGGGCCGATGCGGTGTTCGGCAAGGAGCGTTTGGACAGAAGCCCGGTCCGCGTCGCTGACCTCAAACACGAGGCGGCGCGGGGTTCCCGCGCACCCGGTGGCCGTTGGCGCCGCGGCATCTACGACGAAGCGGCGCGTGATGTCGCAGAGGTTGAGGTCGTTGTACTCTCGGTGGAACACGCTGGTGAAGAAGTAGGTGACCCAGCCGCCGCGGATCACGAAGTGCCAGTCGTCGCTCATGTGGGCGCCAACGACCTTGGGAATCCCGGCGAGCTTGAGGAGCATGGCCGAGGCGAGACTGTGCGAGCAGTTGTAGGCGAGGTCGAAGCCGCGTCCGCGGAGCATCTCGATGTAGTCTTCGGTGGACTGGAAGGCCCGCAACAGGCGTTCCGAATCGCGCGAACGCAGGTCGAGGAACATGGCGTTCTCGTCGTACAGGATGGTGTCGTTCACGTCGGGATTGCGTTCGATGATGGCCTTGCCCATCTGGCGGATCATGACGGTGATTTGGGCGTCGGGGTACCTGTTGCGCACGGCCCGAATGAGGGGAGTCGTCTGAATGACATCGCCCATCCGCGTCGTCTGGAGAATGAGGATTCGCATGGCGTCCTGCGCTCGGGTATTCACTGCTGCCCATTCTCGCACGTCGCCGGCGGGCACGGCAAGACGCACCGTCGGGAAGATCCCGCCGACGGTACGGGATCTCAGCCGGGGCCGGGCAACCCGCGCTCAGGCAAGTACTCGTTCACGAGGTAGTCCGCCAAACGCTCGGCCACGAAGCGGTCGCCATCTTCGTTCAAGTGGCCATCGTAGATGAAGTAGAAGTCCTCCGGATTGGGCTGTGCGCGTAGGTCCGCGGTTAGGTCTAGATAGGACGCATTATCCCCGTCCAGCGCTGCGTGGATGAGGCGTGTGCTTTTGAATCGGTCGTATGCAAGGGGAGGTTTGAGTTGTCCGGCCGCTGCCTCGAATCGATCATCCGTCAGGACATCCAGGCAGGGGATACAGAACGTGATGACGTCGATCCCTCGTCCTCGGCAATCCTGGATAATCCCCCGGACATCCTCGATCATGGTGGACATGGCTTCCTGGAGCTCGGGATAGTACTCGTCCAGTTCGCATTCGAGCAGTTCCGAACGGTCCTGCCGTTCAGGCAAGGGATCCATGGCGCAGTCGGGAACGAACCGCAGGGCGTTCCAGAACCGAACGAAGTCGAAGGGCGGGTCACTGACGTGCCCCAACAGGGTGAGTGCCGAGCAATGGCCGCGGATCCACCGGGATGCCTTGACTTGCCATCGATAGCTGTACACGGCCTTTCGGACGCGCTCTCGCCATTCGATTTCGTATGTTCGTAGGTACTTTCCTGACTTGATGAGGGTGTTCTCGACGTCGTTGGCCGGATACAACTGGAGGATCACCAAGTCCGGCTCGAAGACGAATCCGGTCCGGTTGAGGAACCCGCGTTCCTGCCAGGGAGCGTACCCGCCCACCCCCGCATTGACCACCGACAAGGGGGCGGCGGGCATCGCCTTTCGAAGGGTTCTCTCAAGCATTTTGGGGATCGAACACTCGCTTTGCACGCCGTGACCGGCTGTGAACGAGTCTCCGAGCATTAGGATGCGGAATTCCCCCGGTTCTTTGGGGCCGATTTCGTGGTCGAAGAGGCCCTGAGAAGAGGTATGCTGCTCCGCGGCCCGCCTTTTCCCGGGACCAACACAAATCGAGTACGAGGCGGATGCGCTGGGGCGCGTCGTGAAGAGGTATTCTTCGTCGGGCTGATAGACGCCCCCGGATTGTGTCCAGAGCACGGCTTCGGAGTCTCGGTACATCTTTCTCGTGAGGAACTCGAGGAGTGCGGCCAGAAGGATAGTGAGGACGAGAACGATGGCCACACTGATCATCGCGGATCGGGCGCTGGAAGTTCGAGCAGGGGCCGGCGCAGGGAACTGGCGGCGAATCAGGAAAAGTAGGATTGCCCAGAGCATAGCCTGAACCGGATCCGACGCTTCAAAGAACACGGCGATGGCGAGGATAACGGACGCGGCAAGGAGCACGCTTCGGAATCCCCTCGCGTGACGTGCGGAGAACCGGCCGATCCGTGACGCGGCGTCGGGAAGAATGATGAGGCGGTGCCGCGCCGCTCCGATGACGGCCAACGCGAGAAGCGCGGCGGCGAGAGATGATGACTCGACCAGGAACAGGGCGCCCTGCGTTCCTGCCTCGGCAACAAGGGGAAGTGCGTACACGGAGAGCACGCATGCGAAGGTCGCGACCAGTGCCGTGAGGCAGTACGCCGAGGTGGCTACGAGAAGCAGTGGCCCAAGTGAGCAGGCGGACAGAACGCTGCCCGAAAGCGCATATATCGACCCCGGCACGACGACCACCGATAACGCGCGTAGGAGCACGTTGTAGCGTTGCAGGTATTTGGAGAAACTGCTCATAGACTCGATACTTTCTTGGTGCTTGCGGAACGGTCCCTTCTTGTCTTTGCCGTGTTGCGGGACGCGGGCGTATTCTGCGTTATTGGTAGGTTTATCTGTCAAGAGCGAACGACTTCGCGATGGCGAAGAACTCCCGGAGGCAGACATTGGGCAAGAGGTACCACGGCGTGGGTGCGGCAATCGTATGGGCGTTCAGGCCTATCCGCCGCGCCAGTATCCTCACACGCAACAGGTGGAAGTCGTTGCTGACGACGATCACGCGGGCGTCGGGTTGGGCGCCGGCCGTGGCCATGGCTTCCTTGGAGTAGCGGAGGTTCTCGATCGTGCTCGTCGCGTTGTCCTCAATGAGTATGCGCGCGGGCGCGATGCCGCGTTCGAGCAACCAGCGTCGCATGGCTTCCGCTTCCGAGATGGTTTCGCCCGGCCCTTGTCCGCCGCTGACGACGACCCGGAGTTCCGGTTGTTCCCTGACAACGGCGAGGGCCTTGTCGAGTCGGCGTCTTAGCGTCAGTGAGGGATTGTCGCCGCGCAGGCCTGCGCCGAGAACAATACACCAATCGGCCCCTTCTGAATCGGCGTTGGCTCCTTCCAGAGCGTAGTACAGCATGAGTCCTTGCACTGTCAGGAACGAGATCAGCCCAACCAGACCAAGGAGGAACGCGAAGGCTTTCAGGTTCCATTGGTGCAGGAAAGAGAGTTCCACTTTCGTGCGCGGCGTGACCATTGCCCACGCCACGAGTAGCGTGCCTACCGTGCCCGGCAACAACGTGCCGAGATTGATGCCACCTGCGATGGCCAGCACGAGCGCCGTGTCGGCCATGCCGAGCAGGCCTACGCCGAGCACGAGCCGCTTGAAACACGTCATGGTGGACCTCGTCGAACCCATTGTGGTGCGGCTAGGGTTGGTTTGCGTCGGAGGGGGACGGCGGCCAGTTCTGCAGGACCTCCCCCATGTAAGCGGCGAACCGATCTGAGCCGGCCTGGTTCCAGTGGCCGTCGTGTTCGAGCCAGAGCGCGGCAATCTGGTCGCGATCGAGGCCGTCGAAGGCATCGCGGCCGTCCACGATCTGAGCACCCAACACCTCGGCGAACTGACGGACCTTGGTGGACGGAGGGATGGGGGGCCTCATGGGCTGCGCAATGACGACTACCAGGGCCGGCAGACCTTTCTTGACGAGATATGCGTGGATGTCTTCGGCAAGTCGCAGATGGTTGGTGGACAACGGCAGAGGATGCCACGGGCTGATGTCTTGACGAATATTCTCCGGGAGGTGCGAAAGCGCATCCGCGTAAGCGATGGGATTCCCCAGGCACGTCGAAAGGGCACTAAACAGCTGCGGGAGCGTGCCGGTTCGGATCAGTTGTTGCGCGCAGGCGCAGGCATAGGCGGCCAGGCGAAGACGCCAAGGACGGGGCAAATCGGGCCGCCACTTGCCATCGAGCGCCAACTCGAACAGGTTGGAGGGAACGATGAACTCCTCCGATTCGCTGAGATACGGTCGGGCCTGTTCGAAGCTTTCCGTAAGGGATTGGTGTTCCGCGCAATCGACGTAGCCTCGGAGTGCTCTCTGGCCCGAACATGTGTCCCCCAAAGCGAACGGTCTGTCCAGCTCGCCGAACATGGCATCGTACACGGCGAAGACCACGCCATCGAGCTCATAGTGATCGGCATCAAGGAGCTTCGTGCAGATGCTCCACCAGTTTACGAGGCCTCCGCCGTCAACGGCAAGGTTCAGAAGTTGGACATCTTCGCCCGCTTGCCGGGCGAGGTCCTCCGCGCGGTCGGGCCAGTTCAGCCCGAGAAACTGCGCGGCGGTGAAGGAATCCCCGAACACGGCGATGCGTCGCCGCCCCGGCGTCTGCCGCTGAGGCCCGACGTGATCGCGGTCAGGAAAGCCCTGGTCATTGCCTCTGAGGCAACCGACATACTGCGGACGCCCGTCGGCAATGCGTGCCCAACGCGAGGGCTGCGGTAAGAGCCAGAACCCTCGGATCGGGTCGAAGCGGTATCCGCCGCCGTTTCCTTCGACGAGACTGAAAGGAGGTGGCGGAAACACCAGGCCGAAGGTGTAGAGGGTGCTGAATGCCAGCTCGACGAGGATGTAGGAGGCGACGGTGCAGTACAACGCGTAGCGGACGGCGCGGTGAATGCGCCTTCGCGATCCGGTGGCTCCGCCTTCACCTTCCTGGGGCGCCTCATTCATTTGGGTCGTGTCGGCCATTCGGGCTGGTTCACCTCAACGTTGGATGTCCAGGACCGCCTCGGCGAACTCGCGCACTTCACGCAAGTATGAGAAGATCTTCTCGGTTTCGGTCAGGGGCAGGTTGGACGTCTCGATGTGTTTCTTGATGCTCTCATACGTGAACAGCATGTCTTGAGGCAACGAACGCAGGTACTGGCCCAGCGATGTGTCGGGCGCGATGCGCTCGGCCATCTCCGCCACGGTGTTCTGAACGCGGATGCCTTTCCTGAGCAGGCGCTTGCCGTAGCGTTTGAGGATCAAGTCGAGCATTTGTTGTGCGCGATGCTCATACGTGTGCTCGCGGAGCACGCGTTCGCGAGCCCGCTGGGCAAAGGCCGCTCGTTCGTCGGGATGGGCCAGGAAGTGCTCGATGCATGCGCGCAACTCATTGATGTCGCGGTAGATCGGGAGTTCCGTCTCGAAATCGAAGTGGCGATCCAGGCCGATGGCCGGATCGCACACCTGGAATCCGCCGCACGCAGCGATCTCGAAGACCCGTGGATTGATGGCGTCGCATTTCGCGTCGACGCCTTCCGCTGTCGCACTCGAGTGGAGGTTAAGATTGATCTTCGAGCCGGCGACGATTTTGGCGAAAAGGGCGGCATCGAATCGCTGCTCCGGGCGGCAGAGATGATGGCGAAGCTCCGGGCCGGGCCAGTTGACTCCCCAGATCTTGAAGTCGTAGTCCGTCAGTCCTTTGAACACCTGCACGCGGTTATGGTAGCCGGCGCCGGCGAAGGAGAGGTCGCACTGAAACTCGTGACGCTCCTGCGGATCGAGTTCGACGGGGCGGTGGACTTCCGGATCGCACGCCGTCTGGACGAATGCGTGGGCAGGGCAGCCGGCCTCGCGGAGCATGTCGTCGAACTCGCCCGGCTGGATGTGAAAGAAGTAGTCGTAGTGCGGCGCGACTTCTCGCCAGTAGGGTAGGTGCCGCCAGTTCTCGACGTACCAGAACGCCGTGATGGCGCCATGGCAGGCGACGCGCGTGGGGAAATCCTGACGGACGGGCGCTTGGGCCATGACGAGACAGATATCCGGATCAAATTCGGCGACGCGCGCGTAGCTCCACTCCGATAGATACTGTGTGAGCATGGCGCCGAGTTGTTCGGAAGCCTTCTTGGACTCGAGTGAGGCGGTCATCGCTGCATAGAGCGGCCACGCGCTGGTATTGTCTACGAACAAGGTTTGGTGGCCGAGGTGACGGAACGCACGCTCGATGTGGCCGGCGATAGGAGCCGACCCGCCGTACATGGGGCCCACGACGGCGATGTGGAGACGCTGGCCGGCGAACGCGTTGACCGCCAATTGCTCGACGACCGCCTCGGCGAAGTCGGGAGATAGGCGCGCCGTTGGCGGATGGACGAGCACCTGGGGTTGGCGCCGGGCGAACGCGCGGAACGCATCCGCCGCGGCGATCTCGTCGGGCGCGCCGATACCAAGCAGGAAATCCTCGCCGGCGATGGTGCCGGCCTCGAGGGCCAGTCGAGCGATCGCCGGTTCAGGCTCGACCACGGCGATATCCTTGATGCCGCGTTGCTGGAGTTCGAGTACGTGATAGCCCAGGCCGAGGCCGACCACGAAGACGGGGCGCGCCGGATCCAACTGGGCGGCGTCGACGAGGCGGGCGGCCTCCTCGCGAGGCCGATAGCGGCTGTGAAAATACACGTCGCCCGCCCGGAGCGTGCAATCGCCGCCCCGTCCGGTTTCGATGTGGAATCGGTCGTCCGCCGCGACGGCGTTCAGTCTATCATGCCACTCGTGAAGAGGTTTCATGGTCAATTGTCAGAAAACTGGTTGATCAGCGCCCGGAGGCCATCCATAAACACCTGGAAACTGTGTGATTGGTTTCGCGCCGGATCCATATACGCGGTGACTTCCCGCGCGGCGCGTATCTTCTGGAGTCCGCCTTTGTGATAGCCGGCCTTCATAAGCACCCTCTCGAGGGCTTCCCAGGTTCCTCCTTTGATCGCGTCCGGATCGCGAAGACCACGCTTGAGATGGAGTGTCCTTGGCACGTGAGGATAGGCCGAGGTCAGAGCCTCGATGTCTCCGAAGAACCATGCCTCCAGCTCTTCGACCGCGATGCGGTTCAGCACTCTGAAGCGTTCTTCTCGCCGCGAGCTTTTCGTCGCGAAACCTGCCTTGAGCGCGTGCTCCTCGAGAGTTGCCTTGAGAACATGGCAGTCCTGGCGATCCTCATCGATCAGGACGACCACACACGTGGCATCAGACGGCATAGATTGATATGCGGCGAGACGATGGGGAAGCTTTCGCAAGAGGTCCTGTTTGCCACGAGAGCAGTGTACGTGGAAAGGGATGTCTCCGACTATCCGTGGAACGATTGCGTCAAGGACGATGCGAGCCGTCTCTTCCTCCACGAGGAATACCAGCTCGATATTCACTGCGGGGGGACTCATCTTCTCGATCTGGAGTGGCGGAGCGGCCCGCCCTGGTTGCTTAACGGATCGCCAAACTCAAACTGGCTTTCCATCCACAAGTCGCCGAGAAATGCGCCGTGCTTCACGAAGTCCGGCACGCCGGGCATCTGCCGAGCGCACTTGGCATTCGTGAAGCCTTTCCCGTCACGATACAAGATCCACAACTCTTCGGGACGGAGGCCGTTGACAAAGAAAGGCGAGTGCGTTGTGACCATGAGCTGAGAACGGGCCGAGGCCTCACGGCATTCTTCGGCAAGTTCTGCCAACAGACGCGGATGAAGGTGGTTCTCAGGCTCCTCGAGGCCGATGAATGGCGGCGGATCGGGATCATATAGCACGAGCAGATACGCCAGCATCTTCAAGGTGCCATCGGAAGCGAACTTGGCTTGGATCGGCGTGTCAAAAGGGCCGTCCTTGATCTGCAAGAGAAGCCGGCCGTCCGGCATCATGTCCGCCGTTACACTCTCGAGTCGAGGAACCCTCCGAGTCAGCACTTCCAAGATACGATTGAGCCGATCGGGGTTAGACTCGCGCAGGTATTGGATAACGTTGGGCAGGTTGTCGCCTTTGGAGGCGAGGCGTTCCTGGGGGCCGGCCTCTTGAATTCCTCGGGCACTGTCCGCTGAAAGGTACGACAGGTACCAGCCTGTGATGAAACGCCGCAAGGCGCTAACGCGTGGATGGTCGGCGAACTGGCCGAGGGTGCTCACGCCCAGGATATCGGGAGACTCGAGACGGACCGGTATCCGCTGGTCCTCTTCCTCGGGAAGCTCGCCGGACACCACGGTTCCTTCGCCTCTACGAAGTTCGAGGAAGTTGAAGGGGCGGCCGGAACTTCCCACGGGCCGTGTCCAACTCAACCACTCCTCTTCGACGACGGGCCCCTTGGCCGAATCTTGAATGGCCAGATGATATGTGATGAGCTTGGTTTTCGGATCGCCCTTTGCGTATGGGGCTTCTCGATACTTGAGCTCGATCACGACCGGGCCATCGCACCCGCGTGTGCGCAGTTCACGCAGGCGGCCCCGCTTGTCGAGCGCCTTCCGCAAGCCCTGTGTGAAACACTCGGACAAGAAAGCGAATACATCGAAAACCGTCGACTTGCCACTGCCGTTTGGGCCGAGCAGGACGGAAAGTGGCCTGATGTTGGCCATCTCCAAGCGTTTCAACGCCCGGTAGTTCTCCACGAGCAGATGCTCGATCCGAGGCACTCTCAGTTCCGGTGCTCGGGGCGATTCCGCGTCCGTTGTCATCCGATGCACTCCGCGAGAAGCATTGACTCACTTGATATGCACGAATCATAGCACATGGGAAATCCAATCTCCTCCTGACGGGCGATGGGAGCGAGGATTATCCTTGTCACACGGCGTTGATTCCGGCTTGTTAGGCCAAGTCGTCCAGCAGGGCCTTGGCCTGTTCGTTTCGGGGGTCGAGCACGAGGAAGGACTCGAGGCGTTGGCGGGCCTCGGCGGCGCGGTCGGTGTCGCGCAGGAGGGCGGCGTAGGTGGATACGATGTCGGCGTTGCCGAGGTAGAAGTCGGCGAACCGCCGGACCAGTGGCTCGATATCTCTCGTGCGGCCGAGTTCGCGCGCGATGGCGACCAGATGGGGGAGCAGGGAGTGGTTCTGGAAGTCTTGGTCCATGGCCTGCAGGAGATACGTGTAGGCCTCGTCTAGGCGTCCGTCGCTCAGGGCGATGAGTCCGAGCCCGCCTCGCACCCGGCTGTTCCCGGGATCCTTGGCGAGCGCGGTTTCGAGGAGTGGTCTGGCGTCCGCATGCCGGTTGGCGGCGAGATAGAGGAGCCCGAGGTTACCGGTGACGGCGGCGTCATTCGGTCTGATGGCCAAGGCCTCCGCGAACAGGTGTTCCGCGGCGGCGACATCACCCAGGCGTGCCAAGGCGGTGGCCATGATGTTCCGACGCGCCGCCTCATCCACCCCGTAGGCGTCGGAAGCCACAAGGTACGCGGCTTGATCCTTTCGGGCCTCGAGGAAGCGTCGGGCCTTGGCCAGGCGATTACCGCCGGGCTTGCCGGCTGCGATGAGGTACTGATAGGTGAGCAGGTCGTCGTGTTCGGCGTCAGACAACGGGCCGAGGGTCATACGCGCCAGCCTGATGGAGCCGCCTTCATCGCGCGGCAGTCGGTGCCGGGGGGCCATTCGCAGCGGGCCGATCTCGAGGATCTCGAGGCCGGCTTCACGGATCATGGTCTCCACGATTTCGCGGAGGAAACAGCGCGAATGCTCCTTCTCGACGATGGAAACGTCCTCAAAACTCGACGCGCCGTTGACGGTTCGATCCAGGAATTCGAAGTACCGGGCATTGGGAAACGACACAAGGACGACGCCGTCGGTAGCCGTGAGACGGGCGCATTCGCGCAGTAATGCTCCCGGCGAGCGCACATCCTCGATGGCGTCGAGGCATAACACGCAGTCGAAATGCCCGTCGCCGAAGGGAAGGAGCAACCCATCGAGGCTGCACTCGATGACGCGGTCGAGTTCGACGCGGGCCTGCGCCGCGGCCTTCGCGTCTGCCTCAACGCCGATGACGTTCCGGGCGCCGCGTTGTTTGACCCGTGCGCCGAGATGGCCGTTGCCGCATCGAACGTGGAGCACGGCATCGGCGCCGCGCGGTACATTGTCCATTAGTTCGCGTTGAGTGAAGCGATGACGGTCGAAAGGCGACGGGCCGCCGCGCGACCCTTGCGACGCGATATGCAGCATTTCCTCGACGCGCCGGTCGTAGGTGTGCTCGCGCAGAACGAGGTCGCGTCCGGCCGAGGCGATTTGCCAGCGAGTGGCCTCATCGGCTAGGTAGCGTTCAACCAGGGGAATCAGATCCTCGTCGCGCCGGTAGATTACGAGATGCGTGCCGTCCTCGAACAGGTCTTCAAGGCCCGCGGCGGCATCGGTGATGAGGAGGGCACCCGAGCCCAGAGCCTCGAACACCCGCATGTTTACGTCCTGATTCACACTGGCATTGACCACGATTTTGGATTGGGCGTAGAGGCGGGCCATTTCGGCCGGCCAGAACTGACCGATTCGGCTGTTGGGGAACCGTGCCTCGAGCGCGGCCATCATGCGTGTCCGGCGGTCGTTGGGATCGGAGCGTGGATTCGAGATGAAGGCCACATCGTAGGTTCGCTCGAAGTGCCCGACGTCGTGCAGCTCGGGCGAACAGGCCAGCGGCATCCAATGGACGTTGCGGATGCCGGCCTCGCGGAACGCATCGACTTGGGCCTTCTGGGCGAGAAACGTGACGTCGAAGTGGCGGGCCATCTCGATGCGATACTCGAGGCCCACGTGCGTGTCGATGAGATAGCCGGCCTTGAGCATGCCGGGGTAGTCGAGATCGTGGGGCACTTGTTTGGGTCCGGAGTCGATCCAGAGATAGATGTCGGGCTTGAAACCTTCCGGTAGGGCGTTGACGATATCCGCGAAAGTGTGTTCGAGGGGGAGATCGATTTCATGGGGGCTGTAGGCCGGGGGCGGCCCGGTGAATCCCCAGCCCTCGAGAACGGGTTCGGGAACTCGGAATCCCGCCGCGACGACCCGGTGGCGCTTTCGGAGCGCGCGGTCGATGTAGCGGCCCGTGGTCAGCGGCGAGGCCGCGTAGTGGGCCAGGATGCTGCGCCGATCCGTGGCCGAGACGGGGCGGGGGCGCCAGGCGCGGCCGCCCTTCTCGGCGGCGGTTTCGATGACCTCGCGCCACTTCGCGGTGAATGCATCGATAGAGAACTTGCGGGCGACGGTCTCACGGCCGCGTTCACCAACGGCGCGCGCCAAGTCAAGATCCCGGAGCAGGTCGGCCAGTCGTGCGTGCAGCACTTCCGCATCGTACGAAAGGAATCCGTCCTCGCCGTCGGTGATGGGCGAGGAGGGATTGGCCAGGGCGACGACGGGCATGCCGGTGGCCATGGCCTCGAGCATGGAGAGGTTGTAGCCGTCTTCATACTCCTCCCGACTGACATGCAGGAGGCACCGGAGCTGACGGAACGTGTTTCGAAGCTCGCTGAACGAGGCCGCGGAGTTGGCGCCGGGAATCGTCGGATTGTCGCCCACGACCCGATTGGCGAGGCCCCGGCACGCGCGTTCCTGGAAGTCGACGTCGAACATGAGGTTGCGCTCGCGCATCATGTTGCCGACGCGGAGCACCTCGGCGGTGTCGCCGGTGTAGCCGCCATAGGTCTCCACGTCGATGCCGGGGAGGATCACGCGGCCGGGAATTCCGTAGTCATCCCGTTTGGACTCGGAGATGAAGACAAACTCGAAGCGCTCCTGGAGTTTAGCCAAGGCTCGGTTGAACTGGAGAAGGGCGTCGCCTCGATGGACGGTGACCGTGGTCTTGAGGAAGGTTTTCCGGTTGTGGCACACGAGGATTTTCGGGCATGGCGCCGGGAAGATGTTGAGCGCGTTCGTTTCATTGTGTGCGATGGCTACATCGAACCGGCCCGCCATCAGCTCGGCCTGCCATTCGGCCTCGTCCAGCAAGGTGATGTTCGGGGGAATCGGTCGGTAGTGGGACTGCCATGGCCGGGCCAGCGGAGGCGACCCGTATTGGCCAACGAAGAAACGGAGGCCCGTCTGGGCCATCAGGCAGAGATAGGGCTCGTGGAAGTTGAAGGTGAGGATGCGCAGCGGCGTGCCCATCATCCCTCCGTCAGGCGCGCGGCGCGCTGACGGAGCAAGGCGACAATATCGATCTCCATTTCGGCCCGTGGCGCCAGTTCGTACTCGAGCAAGTCGCCCAGGAGGATAAGGTCGCCGGCCTCGATGGCCTGGGCGGCTTCAGTCAGAAACTCGTTGAGTTCATTGTGGACCTTGCTCAGTGGGGCCTCGCGCACGGCGAGCGACTCGGCGTCCTCGTTGAGGGCGTGGAGAACCTGGGTCTCGCGGATCTTGACGTTGCGCCAGATCTCGGCCAGTTGGTGGAACGGCGTGAAACCGGCCTCGGGATCGTCGCCCTGAAACACCTCCGCCAGATCGTGGCACGCTTGAGGCAACTCGGGCAGGACTTCCTCGAGTTCGCGCAGCGTCTGGTCGACCAGGTCCAGCAGGCTTTCCGAGGTGATCTCGATCTTCCGGATCGAATCCAGCGGCCTGTCCTTGAGGGCGTCTGCGAGCCCGTCCGGGGATATCGCTTGGCCGTCCATCGCCAGTGACAGCACGGCACGGCCCTGTTCCTGCAAGTAGTCACTGGCCGCAACCACGACGGCTAACGCGTCTTGCGGATCGCCTTCGACAACGAAACCGGGCACCCCGTCGAGAATCACCTCCATGTGCAATACCCCTTTCGTCCGAGTTTCTTCTGTCGTCACGCCAGGATTTCCTAGCGCGGGATGAGATTCGTCAGGGCGTCGACTTGCGCGGGCGCGGCGGCCTGAGCATTTTCTTCCTGTATGGCCAGGTACACCTCGCGACGGTGGACAGTAACGGATCGCGGCGCGACGATGCCGAGTTTCACCTGACTCTCCTTGAGGTCTAGTACCTTGACCTCGATATCGTCGCCGATCATGATGCTCTCGTTTTCCCTACGAGTCAGAACGAGCATGCTGGACCTCCTTGTGCTCCTCATCACTCTGCTGCGCCTGAGCCAGGAAAAACTGAATGGGATAATCGCTGCGTTCGAGAATGGTCTGTTTGGCCAGACGCTGGGTGGCGTTGATCAGCACGGGCGCTTTCAGATTCGTCCTAATCTTGGTGTGGTCCGTAGGCACCACCAGCAGCGTGTAGATGTCGAGCCCATCCGTTCCGGTCACGGCGAGCTCATCCAATTCGCTGCGAGATAGCGGCACGTCGTAATCCGGCACGACGAGTCGCGGATCCATGAGAATAAAGGCCAAGTCGGCGACCTCGACGGATTGCAGCCACTTGACGACGCTTCCCTCGGGGCCGGGGAGCAAGATGAATCGGCGGTAATTCTGAAAACCCACGATGGGCTGCGTGAACGTGATCACGGAATCCTCCGCAACCTCAATGATTCCGAAACGGGTTGTCTCGAGTTGCATGCGCCTACTCCGAGTGATACCAAGCCCCTAGGTGACCTCAGTATGCCTCAAACCGTCCCGTGAAGCAAGGGGCGTCCGCTGGGGCTGGTGCGCTGGTGGTTGGTACGTAGGGGCGAGGTGGCACGGTCATCGTGGCGGTGTCCTCCTGGAATCCCCATGTTCCGTCATGACCATTGGTGTGTTCCGGAACCTTTTGGTGTTGTGGCGACATGGAGTAGAATCGACAACGCGGTCGTGAGGCCGGCCCTCGTTGGCGCATCGAGGGGCGATGGATGTAGGGCGTGCGGCCGGGCCTTGGGCGGTGAAACGGCGGATCGCGGTCCGCCAGAGGAGAGGATTGTCCTGCCATGCGAGAACTCGTCTCGAAACACCCCATTGCGGTCGCCGTGCTTGGCCTTGTCGTGGTCGCGCTGCTCGTCTGGCTGGGTGGCGATGGCGACACCAGTGCGCCGCCCTCGCCGTCCACGGAGTCGCTTGCCGCGTCTCCCCCGCCCCCGACGGCCCAGGAGGATCAGGAGGCGGTCATGCCTGATTCTGCTGAGTGTTTTCATGTGGCCGGTCGCGTACCGATGGAGAGCGAAGTGCTTACGGACCAGATCGCGGTGTTCTTCGATGCGCCTATCGCCGTGCCCGACCAGCCGGACTCTCCCCTCATCGCCCTGACGCCGGAGCGGCCGGGCGAGATCCGCGTTGGGCCGAACTCGATCGGGTACTTTTTCGCTGAGCCGGGCGCCGCGGGCAGCAGCATCTACCGCGTTTCGCTGAGTCCGGGGCTCCGTTCAACGGACGGCCGGCCGCTGGCTGAGTCCGATCGCGAGTTTGTCGTGGCCGACTTCACGTTCAAACCGGAGAGCATTGTCCTCGAGGACGAGAATGCCGATACGACGACGGTGGCCATTGCGTTTACGGCGGCCGTGCGCGTCGAAGACGTGCAGCGGTTTCTCCGGTGTGAAGACGCCGGGGGCAGAGGCGTCGTGACGGCTGTGAGGGAAGGCACCAATCCGGAGACCGTCCGCGCGACCGTTGCCGGCGAGGTCTGTTGGCCCGTCGCTTTTCTATTCGCTGAGGACCTGCCGGAAGCCTTGGGCCTGCTGCATCTTGCCCGGCCGTACCGACTGCACTACCCGGAGAGTCCGTTTTTCCGAGTTGTGGCCCAGGAGTGGGCGAAGCGGGGTGCGATCGAATCCAGCTTGGCGGTGCGATTCAACGTGAAGGTGGCAGCGGCGGATTTTGCCTCGCACGCGGAGGTGTTCACTAGCCGTGGCCAGGCGGTACCGTTCCGGATGGCCGACGCCGGCCGCCGGAGCGAGGAATTGGAACTGCTGGTTGACACGACCGCGGTTGCCGGCGAGGACGTGGCGATCGTGATTGACGGCACGCTGCCGGGTGCGGGCCGACGCGTTCTCGGGAAGACGGCCCGTTTCGGTGTGAAGTGGGAGGCGTCGGCGCTCGCGGTCCTATCGGCCTCGCTCGAGGGAGAGGGCGATCACGAGCAACAAGTTGTCCTCGAATTCAACGCGGCCGTAGATGCCGACGAACTCAAACGCTTCCTCTCACTGTCGCCTGAACGGGAGGATTTCGCGTTCAGTGCGGAGGTGACGTCGAGCGGATTGTCGACCCGGCATCAGGTGACCGTGGTCTCGGACGATCCCTATCTTGGCGTGGGGGTACGCATCGAGAACGGACTTGCCGGCGAAGACGCCGCGGTGCTGAAGGAACCGTATGAAGCCCAGGTGAGGCGTGTGCTCGAGGCGGCCGCGCCGCCCGGACTCCGCGTCGAGGACACATACTGGGACTGTTGGCGGGCACGCTGGGACAAGAATGGTGCGCAGTTGCACGTGCGGTTCAACGAGCCGGTTACGGTGGCGAGCCTGAAGGAGCACCTCGAAATCGATCCGCCTATCGGAAACGTGCATATCGAGCCGGGCTGGAGCAACGGGGTAGGTATCAAGGGTGAGTGGATGTCGAAACAGCTCTACACGCTTCGCATTCGGAGCGGCCTGGAGTATCGCCCCTCGGATGACAAGACGGCCGTGCTCGATCAGGACTTGGAGTTTCGCACCACGTCGGAGGAGATTCCGCCGTACATCGGTATCGGTTACGACGGGAAATGCTACTTCCCCAGACGATCCGGCGGGACGCTGACGGTCGAGTCGCGCAATCTCGACAGGGCAACGATCTCGCTGGCACGGATGTTCCCCTCGAACGTAGCGGCGGCGCTGGACGATCTGGAGGATGACCGTGTCGGCCTCATGAGTGCCAAGTGGAGCGAAGCGATCTCGACAACCGAGATCACCATTGCCCGCCGCCCGGACAGGATCGTCGAAACGCCTCTTCGCGTGGATGAGTGTTTCCCACCGGACAAGAAAGGGGTCTTCGTCCTGGACGTCTCGGCCGAGGATGGCCCGGAGGTCTCGAAGCTTGTTCTTTTGACGGACCTCGGCGTGCTGGCGCATTGGCGCGACGAGGAGCTCGCCGTGTTTGCCCACGAACTCACGTCGCTGGCTCCCAAGTCCCTGGCCAAAGTCACTGTCTACTCGACCAAGAACCAGTTGTTGGGTGCCGCCAACACCGATCGCGACGGCATAGCGCGTCTTGGGCCTTTCGATACATCGCTGGGCATCCCGAGGGTGGCGGTAGTCGAGTCGGGCGATGACTACACGTTTCTTGAACTCGACGCGCGCGAGGGCGATGAGGAGGGCGTGTCCGGCTCGATGCCTTCGTACAATCGCGACGGCTATGAGGCGTTCGTGTACGCGGATCGAGACCTGTATCGGCCGGGCGAGACCGTACACGCGCGATGGATCGTCCGAACGGGTGCGCGGGCGCTGGTGGCCGATGTTCCGTTGACGCTCAAGGTAGTGAAGCCGAACGGCCGGGTGCTTTTCGAGGGGATCCGTGTGCTTTCCTCGTTGGGCACGGGCGCGTGGGATATCACGACGGAGAAGGCCTATCCCACCGGTCTGTACACGATCCAACTCTCGGTTCCCGGTAGCGAGTCTTCCATCGGCAGCTACGCGTTTCATCTCGAGGAATTCGTGCCGAACCGGATCAAGGTCGACCTCGGTATTGCCGAAATGCACTGGCTCGCGGCGAATGACTACTCGTTCCGACTCAGTGCTCAACACCTCTTCGGCGCGCCCGCGAAGGATCGCAGGTGCGAGGCAAGTGTGACTGTTCAGCAAGGCGGCATTGCGTCGGATAGTTGGAAGAGCTATCGCTTCGGCAATGATACGGCCTTCACGCCGGCAAGCCTTGAGTGCGGTGAGGCCGTTACGGACGCGGAGGGCAATGCCCAATTCAGTTTTAACTATGCTGCCCCGGCAGAAGTGACGTTCCCGCTTGCGGCGGTCGTGATCGGCCGCGTATTCGAGTTGGGTGGTCGGGCCGTCATCTCACGCCAAGAGGTGCCGCTTTTCCCGTCGGACGTCTGCTTGGGCGTGCGTATGCAGCGAGAGGCTTCCGGCGAGATCCGGGCGCACGTGGCGGCGGTGAAGCCCGATGGCAGTCCGGCCGGCCTCGCGTCCGTGCGCGTCACGCTCGAGAAACAGGCCTGGAACTACTACGTCCGCCGGTACTACAGCCATCACGAGCCGCACTGGTCGGAATCCTTCGAGGAACTCGAGACCAAGGAGGTGGCTTTGGTGGCGGGGGTAGGCGAAACGGCGTTCACGGTGGACGGATACGGTTACTACCGCGTCCGCGTGCACTCCGACGCCACGCGCCAGTACTCGACGCAGAGTTTCTACCTCTACGGTTCGTGGTTTGAGACCGTCGAGGAGGCGCGGCCAAGCCTGATCAAGATCGCCTTGGACAAGGAGGAGTATGCCGTCGGCGACGTGGCCCACGTTCGGATCGAATCGCCCTTTGACGGCCAGGGCGTGGTGGTGGTGCAGGGCGCCGAGATCCAGCAGGTGCGGCCTGTGGCCATCAAGGACAATGTCGGCTTGGTCGACTTGCATGTGGCGGAGGCGCAGTGCCCCAACGTGTGGGTCGAGGTGACAGTCATCCATCGCGTCGAGACTTCCGAGGCCACGCTCCATCCCGCGTCCAGCTTCGCCATGGCCAATCTGAAGGTTATCGATCCGGCCAAGCGCGTTGACGTGGCCATGCCGGACGTGCCGGCCGAGATTCGACCGGCGACGAAGGCCGCCTTCGTCGTCGAGACGCGCACCAACGCCGGCGCGCCGGTGTCTGCGGAGCTCACGTTGGCCGCGGTTGACGAGGGCATTCACGCGATTACGGATTACGCCGACCCGGATCCCTACGGCTGGCTGTTCCGCCCAAGACAACCCGATGTCCGGCGCGCCCACTACTACGACAAGATCGCGTACGATTTTGCCGCGCCGGCCATTGGCGGCGACGCTTTGGGCCTTGGGCGGCGTGCATCCTCCGTGGGGGAGAACTGGATACGGCCGGTGGCTTTGTGGTCGGGCGTTGCGCAAACCGATGCGAGTGGCCGCGCCACCATCGAGATGGACGTGCCGGAGTTCACCGGCCAGTTGCGTCTGGTCGCCGTAGCCTGTACCGCGGACGGGGTGGGCGCCTCAAGCGCCCATGTGTTTGTCCGCAGAACGTACTTGTTGCGCACGAGCATGCCGCGTTTCCTCTTGCCGGGCGATGCCGCCGTGTGCAACGCAGTGGTCTTCAATAACAGCGACACACCGTGCATCGCGACGGTCGACTGGCAAGCTGTCGGGGCGCTCAGCCCGGGAGACGGCCGCGAGAAGGTCGCCGTGCCCGCCCACGGTGAAGCGTCGGTTCGTGTCGAGGTCCAGGCACAACAGCGCATCGGGCAAGGCCGTATCGATTGGTCGGTGGTTGTGGGCGACGAGCAGGGCGCTGAACTTGAGCGTCTAGCCGAACAGGCCAACATCCCGGTGCGCCCGCCGGCCGTCTACCAGTCCCACAATGACCTACGGGCGTTGCCGCCGGGTGAGTCCGTCGTGGTCAAGAATGAGGTCTTTGTCGATGACGATCAGGTGAGCATGCAGGTCGTCGTCGGCGCGAATCCGCTGATACAGGTGCGCGACGCCCTCGACTATGTCGTTGGCTATCCCTATGGTTGCGTTGAACAGACCACGTCGCAGCTCATGCCCATGCTGATCCTGCACCAGTTGGGCGTGCTATCCGACGTGAGACCGGGAAGCCAGGATGAGGTGCGCGCCAATATCCAGGCGGGCATTGATCGGTTATTCACGATGCAGACGTACGCGGGCGGGCTGGCCTACTGGCCGGGCCTGCGCGATCCGTATCCCTATGGCTCGGTGTATGCGCTTCACTTTCTTGCGTTAGCCAAGAACACGCGGGCGTTCGACGTCCAAGAGGAGAACTACGCGGCGCTCCAGCGCTATGTGAGCGGCCTCGTCGAGGACTGGACGGACGCGTCGATGTCCTCGCGGTTTCAGCGGGCCTATGCGCTCTACACGTTGGCCCTCGACGGCAATCTCGAGGCGATCGAGCAGATCGGGCGGTTTGACACGGTGGCGGTGCCGAGAGCGGCTCGCCTGCTGCTGGCGGCCGCGCTGGCGCACAGCACGCAGGACATGGATCGCGTGCGGCAGTACCTCGCGGCGCGGCCGGCGGAGGTGTTCGACCAGCGTGAGATGGGCGGCACACTGAATTCGAGCATCAAGAACACCGCCATCGAGTTACTGGTGGCACCACATATCGGCGTCGAACCGTCCGCCCAGGCCGAGCTCGCCGAACAGCTACTGCGATGGGTGGCTGCCGAGCGCCACGGCACGACGCACGAGACGGCTTTTGTTGTCACGGCGTTAGCCGGCTACCTGAACGGGCTGGCGGCCGGCATCGAGAATGCCGCCGCCGCCATCGAGGGCGCCGAGCTTGCCGCGAGTATTGTTGGCGGCGAGCTGTTTAGCAAGGCCGTCGAAGGGCCGGGCGCCTGGTTCAGGGTGAATAATACCGGCCAGGTTCCCATGTACGTGAGCGTTACAACACGCGGCGTGCCGGCCCAACCCGTCACCGAGGCGACGAGCCAAGGCGGACTACGTGTCGAGCGCCGGTTCTATACCGCTGATGGCCGGCGCTTCGAAGAGGCCGCCTTTCCGCACAGCGCGGCATATGTCGTGGAAATCGCCATCGAGGCCGAATCCCCCCTCGAGAACGTGGTCGTTTGCGACCTATTCGGCGGCGGCTTCGAGGTCGAGAACCCGCGTCTGAATCCGGAATCACTTCCGGCCGGGAGATTCGGCGATGCCTTGAGGCCGACGTATCTCGATGTGCGCGACGATCGCGTGGTGTTCGCCTTCGATACGCTGCCGCAAGGGTTGTCGAGACTCTACTACGTCGTGCGGGCGGTGACGCCGGGCCGATTCACGTATCCGGCGACGGAGGCCGAGTGCATGTACGATGGCAGCGTGCAAGCCACCAGCGACTTGAGAGTCGTCGAGATCCGTCCATAGGGCCGACATGAAGACCAAACGCGCGATAGCAGTCGTTCTTGTCGCCGCCGCGGCGGCCACGGCCGTGCTGGTATTGTGGCCGATGGATCCCCGGCCCTATCTCGATGTCAAGGAATCGGGCGAGATCGAGGATTGCCAGGGACGACTGCTCCACGCGTTCCTGAATGGCGACGATCAGTGGTGTTTCCCGCGGCCGCTCGATGCGATCAGTCCCTATCTGATTCACGCGACGTTGGCGGCCGAGGATGCGCGGTTTTACGTGCATCCCGGCATGGACCCCGTGTCCGTCGCGCGCGCCGTGGCGCAGAACGTGCGCGGCCGCGCCGTGGTCTCGGGCGCTTCGACGCTGACAATGCAGGTAGCCAAGCGCGGCCGCGTCAACTCGATGGCGGAGAAGATCGCGCAGGCCGTTAGGGCGCTGCGCATCGAGCGCCGGGCCAACAAGGACGCTATCCTCGAGGCCTACCTCAACCGCGCGCCGTATGGCTTGAACCTGGTGGGGTGCGAGGCGGCGTCGCGCCGCTACTTCGGCAAGACGGCCGGTGAACTGACCCTGGCCGAGGCGGCCCTCTTGGCCGGCCTGCCCAAATCGCCCACGCGGCTCATGCCGCTCGATCATGCGGAGCGTGCCGTGGCTCGGCGAGGCTATGTGCTGACGCGGATGCTCGACGAGGGCTACATCACGAACGCGGACTACGAGGATGCCATGCGGCAGCCGGCCGGCGTGGCCTGGCACGATCTTCCCGCGCTCGCCCCGCATCTCGCTATGACGTTACGTGATCACCTGGACCGGACGTCGAGGATCGAGACGACGCTCGAAGGCCCTCTGCAGGCCGCTGCGGAGGGGATCGTGACCCGCGAGCTCAAGCGATTCGACGGCGCCATTACCAACGGTGCGGCGATCATTGCGGATGCGGAGCAGGGCACCGTGCTTGCCCGCGTCGGCTCGGCGGATTTCTGGTCGACACCAGGCGGCGGACAAGTCGACGCGTGCCGCGCGCTCCGCTCGCCGGGATCCGCCCTGAAACCCTTCACCTACGCGCTGGCCATGGAACGCCAACAACTCTACGCGTGCGAGAAGCTTCTCGACGACACGCTCGACTACGGGCTGTATAACCCCGGCAACTACGACGATGAGTATCGAGGCCTCATATCGGCCGATGAAGCGCTTCGCCGTTCGCTGAATGTTCCGGCCATCACCGTACTCGATCGGATCGGGGTGCGGCCCATTCATAACCTCCTGTGCGCGGCCGGTCTCACCACCATCTCAAACGTGCCTCAGCAATACGGCCTCGGCCTTACGCTGGGCAACTGCGCTGTCCGCCTCGACGAGTTGACAGCCGCCTACGTCATGCTGGCCCGTGAGGGCATGTATCGCCCGCTCCGGTGCATCCGCTCCGAGGCGCCGGGGCAGGACGTCCGTCTGTTGTCGCGCGGGGTGTGCGTCGCGCTATTCGACATGCTCGAGCAGACGCTCCCGAAGGAGCTGGGCCGCGGTCTCATCTCGGCCACCGGCCGGACGCGACGCGTCTGCTGGAAAACGGGCACCTCCACGGGCCATCACGATGCCTGGGCCTTCGTGTTCAACCGACAGTACGTCGTCGGTGTGTGGCTCGGCAACAACTCGGGCCGACCGTCGAACCGCCTGGTCGGCCTTCAGTCCGCACTGCCGATGGCGGCCGACTTGTTCCGCCTGACGACGCCGACATCCAAACCGGAATGGCCGGGGATCGGCGATGACCTGCGGCCGGTCGAGGTCTGCTCGATCACGGGCCTGCCGGCTTCGGAATGGTGTACCCATCGGAAAATCGAGTGGCTGCCCACGGCTCAGTATATCCATCGCCGGTGCGATGTGCATCGGCCGGGGCAGGTCGGTGAATGCTGGCCGTCTACGGCCAAGGGATGGGACCTTGCCCGAGTCGCGTGTCGCGTGGATTCGGAGCCGGTAGCCTTGGGGCGCCACGATCAACTGCGGATCCTTGCTCCGGCTCAGGGCGCCGAGTTTGTGTTGACCGGACAGCCCGGAGGGGATTGCGTTCGGGTGCGTGCCTCGACGGACGCCCAGCAGGATCTCCATTGGTACCTCGATGACCGATACCTCGGCCGGAGCGATCCCGATGGCCCGCTGATGCTTGAACTCGAACCGGGCGAGCACCGGCTCGCGTGCCTCGGGTCCTCCGGGGCGCTGGACAAGGTGACGTTCACCGTGACCCGCCCGGCCGGGCCGGTGGCCTTCAAGGACATGTAGGCTGGCGTGCACGACCGGCGCGAATCCTGTAGACTGTGATTTCCCGTGACATGTGGATGAGGTGCACCCATGACTTCGCGAAAACGAGTGGAGAAGGCGCTGGCCCACAAGGAGCCCGATCGGATTCCGCTGGACCTTGGGGCGTCGGCCGTGACCGGCATGCACGTCAGCGCCGTGTACAAATTGCGGCAGGCCCTGGGCTTGGATGTGCCCGGAACGCCGGTCAAGGTGGTCGAGCCGTATCAGATGCTCGGCGAAATCGCCCCGGACCTCGTGGACGCCCTCGGCGTCGATGTCGTCGGTCTCGGCGGTCGCCGCACGCTGTTCGGCTTCGAGAACCGAGACTGGAAACCGTGGACGACCTTCGATGGCACGCCCGTCTTGGTTCCGGAGGTCTTCAACACGGATCCGGAGCCCAACGGCGATATACTGATGTATCCCGAGGGCGACAAGTCTGCTCCGCCGAGTGGGCACATGCCAAAGGGGGGCTGGTACTTCGACACGATCGTCCGCCAACCACCCATCGATGAAGCCGCGCTCAACGTCGAAGACAACCTCGAGGAATTCGGTCCGATTTCGGATGATGACCTCGATCACTTCCGGGCCGAGGCGGAGCGCCTCCATACGCAGACCGACAAGGCGATCCTGGCCAGTTTCGGCGGCACGGCCTTCGGCGATATTGCCCTGGTGCCCGGGCCGTGGCTCAAGCATCCCAAAGGCATCCGCGATATCGCCGAGTGGTACATCAGTCCGATGATGCGGCGCGACTACGTGTATCGGCTCTTCGAACGCCAGTGCGAGATTGCCCTGGCCAATCTCGATCGGATTCACGAGGCCGTAGGCGATAAGGTGGCAGCCGCGTTCTTGACCGGCACGGATTTCGGCACGCAGGCCGGCCCGTTCATCGCGCCGCAGACCTACCGCGATCTCTTCATGCCCTTCAACAAGGCGGTCAACGACTGGGTGCATACGCACACTACGTGGAAGACCTTCATCCACTCCTGCGGTTCGGTGCGCGCGCTCATTCCGGACTTCATCGAGGCCGGTTTCGATATCCTCAATCCCGTGCAAACGACGGCGGCCGACATGGGCGCCCGTGAACTCAAGCAGGCGTACGGCGACCAACTGGTGTTCTGGGGCGGCGGCGTGAACACGCAGCAGACCCTGCCCTTCGGCACGCCGGTCGAGGTCTGCGAGGATGTCCGCTACCGCATCGAGACCTTTGGGCCCGGCGGCGGCTTCGTTTTCAACACGATCCATAATGTGCAGGCCCAGACCTCGGCGGAGAATCTCATCGCGCTGTATGAAACCGTGCGCGAGTGCGGCAAGTACCCGCTCTGACGGCTGCGTACGCGACATCCGGAGGGAAAAACGGTGGGACACGGACTGGCCATTGCCGACTATCTGATTGTGGCGGGGTTCTTTGTGGTCATGCTCGGAATCGGCATCTTCTTTGCCGGCCGCATGAAGAGTCTCAAAGACTTCTTTGGCGGCGGTAGTCGGATTCCGTGGTGGGTGTCGAGCGTATCGCTGTACATGTCGACTTTCAGCGCCTTCGCCTTCGTGGCCTACTCCTCCCTGGCCTACCAGCACGGATTCGTGGCCATCTTTGTGTGGTGGATGGGCGTGCCGTGCTGGATCCTTTCGGCGCGGATCTTCTCGGCGCGTTGGCGGCGCGCGGCGTCAACGAGTCCCCTCGAGTACATTGAGACGCGGTACGGCGCGCCGTTGCGGCAGGGCTTCGCGTGGTCCGGCGTGCCGCTCATCGTCATCGATGACGCCCTCAAGCTCTTCGTCATCGGCAAGATGGTCAGCGTGAGCCTCGGCGCCGACTCGAAGGAAGCGCTGCTGATTTCCGTTGTGGTCTGCGGCAGCATCATGCTGACCTATACCTTCCTCGGCGGGCTTTGGGCGGTCATGGTCACCGATTTCGTCCAGTTCATCGTCATGGCCACAGCGGTGATCGTGTTGATCCCGCTGGTGTTGGCGCGCGTCGGTGGCCTGGGCAGTCTCGCGCGAGGATTGCCCGAGGGCTTCTGGAAACCGACGGGCGGCACATACACCTGGGCCTGGCTCATCGCGTACATGCCGGTCCAGATGTTCTCCTACACGACGCGCTGGTCGCTCGTGCAGCGATACTACGCCGTACGCACCGATGCCGAGGCGCGCAAGGTCGGCTACCTTGTGGCGGCACTCACGTTCATCGGCGTGCCATTTCTGTTCCTGCCGGCCATTGCGGCGCGCATCTTCATGCCGGGCATCGAGGACGGCAACTCGGTGTATCCGCTCCTGTGCAAAGAACTCCTCCCGGTGGGCATGGTCGGCATGATGATCGCCGCCATGTTCTCGGCCACGATGTCCATGCTCTCGAGCGACTACAATGCCGTCGCTGCCGTGCTGACCAACGATGTCTACAAGCGCCTCATCGGCCGCAATGCCTCGGAGCGCTCGCTGGTGCGCGTCGGACGCGTGGCGACGTTGCTGATCGGCCTTGTGGCGCTGGGCGTGGGACTGGTATTGGCCAGTGCCGAGAAGGAGCCCGAGCTCGTCGAGGTTATGGCTCGCCTCTTCGGCGTGCTACTACCGCCCTTTGCGATTCCTATGATGACCGGCCTGCTCTCGCGTCGTGTGTCGAATGCGGGCGGCACGGCCGGATTCCTGGCCGGCGTTGTCTGCGGCCTGTCTGCCTACGCGGCAAGCTATCTTGGCCCGAGCTTCGAGTTCCTGCGGACGCTGCCGTATCTCACGTGGATCACAACGCTGCCCACCTTGGGCGTTATGGTGTTGGTGAGCGCCTTTATCCGCGATTCCGAGGTGAAGCGTCAACAGATCGGCCGATTCCTGGACGGCCTCGATGCGACGGAGGAGGCGCCGGTCGAAGCCGATGACGCCGAAGAGGTCGAAAACAAGCCGGCTATCGCAATCCAGGTCATTGGTTTGGCTTCGGCGGCCATCGGCGCCGTGTTGGCCTTAACGGTCTGGCTCACGGTGCCCTTCGATCAAGGCCATTTGTCCATGACGGTCGGCGGGATCCTGGTCGTCGCCGGGCTCGGGGTTCAACTGCTCGTACGCAAACGCCGCATGCGGCGTAGGGGAGAGGCTGGCCATGGCTGATGGAACGCTCGGATTCGGAATCGTCGGCTCGGGTTTCATGGGCCAGACCTATGCGAAGACCCTCGGGACAATGGTCGACGGCGCGCGGTTGGTAGGCGTGACCGGCGGCTCGCGCGCGGCGCAACTCGCCGAGACGTACGGCGTCACGCGGTTCGATTCCTATGAGGCCTTGCTGGCCAGCGACGAGATCGACGCCGTGTGCATCGCCACGCCGCACGCCTGCCACGGCCCGCAGGCACTCGCCGCCGCACAGGCCGGCAAGCATGTCCAAATCGACAAACCCATGGCCACGTCCGTCGAGGCCTGCGACGTTATCCTCGATGCCTGCGATGAGCGCGGCCTGAAATGCGCGGTGACCTTCACCTTGCGTGGGCGCATCGGCTTCGTCAGAGCCAAGGAGACTATCGACTCCGGACGCCTCGGCCGTGTCCGCGAGATCCGAACGTATCAGATCGTGCCTGGCGGACTCGGCGCCGTGCCGAAGTGGCAGCTCGAACCCGAGAATATCGGCCTCCTTTTCGGCCACGGAATTCACAACATCGACGCCGTACGAACGCTCACTGGCCGCGAGATCCGCTCGGTGTTTGCGAAGTGCCGCACCATGACCGGCGCACCCGTCGAGGCGACGTCCGACGTCATCCTCACTATGGACGACGGGTCCGTGCATTACGTGTTCTGCTCCTTCGAGGTGCCGAAGCCGGGGTTTCCGCGCAGCGAAGTCGGCGCGCGGATCGTGTGCGAGCGTGGCCTCGTCGATCTCGATCCCTATGCCGAGACGCGCGCCTCGATTGACGGCGGGCCGTGGGAGACCATTGCCGTCCAACCTTCCATCGACTGGGCAGGCCAAGGCTTCCTCGATCCCAATCGGCTCGAATCCTATCGCCACGTCCTCGACGACCTCGTCGACGCCATCCGCAACGATCGCGAGCCGCGCGCTTCCGGACGTGACGGACGCCAAGCCGTCGCCGCCGTCTTCGCGGCCTACGAGTCCAGCCGCACCGGCCGAGAGATCGGCCTGACAGACTGATGGGAATCCCCACCACAAAGGACACGAAGAACACGAAGAATGCATACCTGGAAAGGTCTTTTGACCTGTTCTGGTACTTGCAGCCAATGCACGCCCCGTTGCAGTCAGTTTCTTCAGATGCACAGCGACAAGAAGCGGTTGAATCCGAACGCCGGCATTGAAACCACGGCTTCCTCCATGCCTCAACATGCCTTGACGCCGTGCACGCATCAAAGACGAACAGAGTCCCTTCCTTCGTGTTCTTCGTGTACTTCGTGGTAGCCATGTTGTCTTGAAGATTTCTACCACGACGGCCACGAAGGACACGAAGAATGGATACCCTCGTTCCGCCTCCTTAGCATGGGAACGGAGAGAGTGCGTACGATCATCGTGCGCCAACAGCGGACTTCGTGGCCCGCAGGCGTGGCAGCGCCAGCGACTCAAGACTTACGCCAAGGTTGTTGCCTTTACCGATCGTCTGTGGTAGGGTGTTGGAATAAGTCCCGGAGTACATGGTCTACGACGTAGGTTTCCGCTGCGTTGGCCAGAGCGGAGTGAAGTGCGAGTACGCTATGCGCAAGACGAGATTGTACGTTGGAGTCGCTGTGATGCTGTAGGGTGTGTTCCGCGGCGCACTCGTTCTGCTTATGCTGCCCACGATCGATATACTATCGGATGCTCAAGTTCCGGGCATGCGCCACTATGCTCTGAAGGCGTTCCTCAGTCGCTCTTTGCCGTTTGTTGCGCTTGGCTTGGTGGTCAAGCGCCTCTTTCCCAAGAAAGTGCTACCGGAACGGTAGCGGAGCGAGTGACCGTCCGGCGGGAAGTCGCTTTCCGGCACGGAGTGCTTTGGAGTGCGGTAGCCTGCTACCGCTCTTGCCCCGGGCAGCTTGCTGCCGGGGCGAGCACGCGCGAGCAAGCTCGCTTCGACAAAGCGCAAGCAAGCTTACGCACTCCACATTGCCCCCGAACCCGCCGCAAGGTTGGCGGGCCTTCTAGGCTGTCTGGGGGCACGTCGCCCGGCGCCGTGGCGCTTGGTGGCGGTGGGATTCAGCGAGGGGCTTCGCGTATGATGGAGCCGCTGGTTACGGGCACGTTTGGCGCTGACCTGGCCTGGCTTATCGGCGGAAGCAAACGGAGATCCGGAGAGGGGAATCGATTATGAATTACCTGTGCCTCATTCTCGTTGTCGGTACAGTGGCGACGACGGTGTGTGCCGCTGCGCACGCGGACGAAGGGGCGCCGCAGCCTTCGTCTGCGAGTCAGCCTTTCTTCGCGATGGACACGGGCACGCGCGATGCCGCCCATCAAACGCCGGAGCAGCAGGTGGCGATGCTCGCCGAGTTGGGATATGCCGGCATTGGCTGGACGGCGTTCAACGAATTGCCCGACCTGCTCGCAGCGCTGGACAGGCATCACTTGGCCCTCTTCACGATTTACCTGGGTGTCAAAATCGAGCCCGACGGCCCCGAGTACTCGAAGGAACTCGCGGACAACTTGCCGCTCTTGAAAGGCCGTGGCACGACGTTGTGGCTGACCATTACGAGCACGACCTACGGCGTATCCTCGCCCGAAGGTGATGAGTGCGCCGTCCAGGCCGTGCGCGAGATTGCCGAGGCCGCGGCGCCGTACGGGGTGCGCGTGGCGCTCTATCCGCACGTTCACTCGTGGCTCGAGCGCGTGTCGGACGCGGTGCGTGTAGCGCGCAAGGTCGAGCGGGATAACGTAGGCGCGACGTTCAATCTCTATCATTGGCTCGTGACGGACGGCGCCGACAGCCTCGATACGGTATTGCCGGAGGCGATGCCGTTCCTACGACTCGTCACCATCAACGGCTCGGCGCGGCAAGGCACTATCGAGCCGCTGGACTCCGGCGAGTTCGACCTGTCCGGATTCCTGGCTGCACTCAAACGCTCCGGTTACTCGGGGCCTGTGGGGTTGCAGGGATATGGAATCGACGGGGACGTGCACTCCAACCTTACGCGCTCTATGGCCGCCTGGAAAGGATTAACCCGTCGGTAACAGCCGACAACATATTCCCAGTTTTCGGATAGGTATTGGTTGTGGGGGCAGGATGTCAACCGTGTGTTCCTGCGCCACACAACCGAAGCGACTGCAGGATCGGTGTCGATCGTGATACAGGAATCCAGGCGCTAAGCACAGGTGTTGCAGAAGCTTGCGCTGTTCGCAGGTGAAACGAGAGGGTTGAATCACATCGAGGAAATGGTATAATAGGTCAAGAATAACCAAGGGAGAGTTCTTTTCGCACGCCTCGGGTGTCGTGGCGAAAACGAACAGAAGTGGCGGCTTGACTCTTGACTAAAACTAGGAATACAATCATTTGTAGAGTCTGGCAACCAAGGAGGAAGTGACATGGATTTGGAAATTCGTACGACCGAGGGTGACGCTTACTCGTTCTGGATGATTCGCATTCCGCTGATGATTCTGTTGGCGCCGGTCATTGCGCTGTCGGCTATCGCTGGGCTTCTTTTCCCCTGGCTGGACGAGCAGCGGCAGCAGCAGCAGTAGTCCGTCGTTTTTGTAGCCCTCCGGTTCGCGGATGGAAGTTTGGTGTGTGCCGGAGGAGCCAATCCACGAATCCGGTTGCGAGTGGACAGGTACGAGTTCTCTGGACGCTTGCGGGGGATTCGTGAGGCGGAAGAGCAGTCTGTGTGGTCCGCCTCCCAAGAAGAGGCGGACCGTTCTTTCTTTCAGAGTGTCGATGCTGGCAGAATCTCCTCGGACGTGTCCGTGGTTTCCGACGTTAAGGATTATGAGGGGAATGTCTCTGGTCCATTCTGAGAGCCGGGGATTCGCCGCGCTCATCACGCTAACCGCCAATGTCGCTTTGGTCGGCTATCTTGGTCTTGTCCTGATCGACTGGGGGTGGTTTGGGGCGGGGCGTCTCGGTACTCGGCCGGTTCCAGCAGGCCCGGTGGCGGTGGCCATGAGTCGAAGTCCGCGGTCCAGCGCGCTTGTCCCACAGCCCACGGCGCGAGGGCAAGCCCTGCTGGCGGATTGGGCGGGCACGCCGCTACATGACTGGGAGACCTCGTCGAAGGTGACGGCGCCGCGGATCTTGCTGGCCAAGCTGGCTCTGGGCGAGGATGTTGACCTGGTCAATCGGAACCTCTTGGAAGCGTACGTTCCCCGTGCCAGTGGCTCGACTTGGCTTCTGCAGAAGGGTGACTACGATTTCACCGAGATCACGCTGACGGGGCTCTTGTACCTTTATGGGGAGCAGCCCGACCGACTCCATCCGGAGGTCCGCGACCACATTGTGGATCGGCTGCTCATCGAGAAGGGCAGCACGCCTCGGATCGCGGTGCCCAAGACGCTTGGGCTGGTGACGGACACCGAGAACCACCACCTGATGACAGAGGTTACGCGCTACCTCAGAAACCAGTGGTTGTTTGACCATGGCCACGCGGAGGCGCAGTACGATAATGCCGCCAACGGGCTCGAGGCCTGGCTGCTCGGCTATCTTCAGGAAATGGTGCGTGAGGGGGTCTACGAATTCAACTCGATTCCCTATCTCGGTTTTACTATCCAGGCGCTGCTTACCATCGAGGCTTTCGCCCGTTCAGACGATCTCTCGATGACGGCGCGGTACCTCCTCGACACGATGAATCTTCAGTACGCCTTGGGTAGCCTGGATCTGCGGCGGTGCGCGCCCTTCCGTCGCCGTGTCGAGAGGGCCGGCTGGACGAGGCTCGATCAGGATCCGCATACGGACGCGATGCGCGTGTGGGTGAGCGAGCCGTACGTTGAGGGGCAGGCGCTGCCCGCGGCAGAGGGGCATAACCGGTTCGGACTCGTGGCGGAGCTCCTGCCGTATCGGTTGGCCCCCGACGTTCGGGCGTGGGTTTTGGCGAAACCGCACGAGTACTTCGTCCGGTTTGGCCGAGGATCGGCGGCCTCTCCGGAGATCTACAGCGGCGGGCCGGGCTACCTCCTAAGCGCAGGCGGTGTGAACCGTGGTATTCGCTCGATGATTGCGGCGCGGCCGACCTCGCTCATGCTTTCGGACGGGGCTATCGACCTGCGCGAGTGTTTCCACATTATGGGCCGAGGGCTGTACACGCGCTGGAACAACACGGGGGTCTATCGACGGTTTGCGTGCGGCAACGGACCGGTCGCCATCCCGAAGCAATACACGCCGGAGGCGGAAGACGACGTATGGAAGGTCTTCTCGCCGGGGGCTGTGCCTCGTCTGCGCGTGGCTACATTCAGTGACGAGGCGTTCGGTCTGATCGCCTTGTTTCCCGAGTCTTCCGAGTCGCCCCAGGAGTTGCTTGATCGCATTGCGAAAGCGAATCCATCGCCCTCCGCCGTGAAGACGCGGTTCGTCTGGCCAGACGGCAGCACAGTCACGTACAACGTGAATGTGCCTCGGGGCCGCTGGGTCATCGCGTCCGTCGATGGACGTCCTCAACCGCGAGACTACGACAAATGGCCTCAGTTCGATGGCGATCCGCTGGGGATTGATTTCGATCGTGCCGGTGCGCGGTAGGCATCGGGCTTGTACCGTTCCCAACACGGCGAGCCACCGGAAAACACCCGTCAAATGTCCGACATCGTGATACACTCGCATTCCGGCTGTTTCAGCCGGTGTCCGGTTCTCAAGTGTTGGAGATTGTCCGTTGATGATTGAGACGATGGTGATGCTGTTGGCAATGGCGGGTTCCAGCGGAGTGGATTCTATGCAGCGCGAGACCGTTGAGCTGGCGAACGGCGTGTGGCGAATTCGTTTTGGCGAACCGGAAGCGTTCACGCCGAACGCGTTCCGCGAGCGCGAGCCGCGCGTCGACGCCATCGAGCGCCTGCCGGCCGATGCCGAGTTACCGTTCGATCTCGAGGGCATCACGGGCGATGTCCGCGCGTCGCGCACGGTGGTGTGCGTGCCGTGCGATGAGCCGTCCAGCCATATCTACGGCTTTGGCCTGGATCCCGGCGCGTTTGACCAGAAGGGCCTACGCAAATGGCTATCCGTGTCCGCGTCGGTGGTCGGCAAGACGGGCGTGAGCCACGGGCCGGTGCCGTTCTATGTGAGCACGGAAGGCTACGGCGTCTACGTCGACACGGCGCGCGTGCCCTTCGTGCATGTGGCTCGGCTCGCGCGGAAATCCGTGGTCGTTGATCGGCGCGCCGAGCACTCCGAGAAGCTGTCCACGAGCGAGCAGGAGTTGTATGCGGCGCGTGAGGCGCAAGGCAAGCGGCAGGTCGTGTTTGACCTCCCCGGCAACAGTCAAGGCGTCGACGTCTTCGTGTTCGCGGGACCAACCGCGCGCGACGCCGTGCAGCGCTTCAATCTGTTCTCCGGCGGCGGTTGCCTGCCGCCGATGTGGGGCCTCGGCCTGAAATATCGCACGCACTCGAATGCCGTCGAGGACGAAGTGCTCGGATTGGCGAAGTCGTTCCGCGAGATGAACATTCCGTGCGACATGTTCGGCCTCGAACCCGGCTGGCAGACCAACGCCTACTCGTGTTCGCTGGCGTGGTCCGAGAAGCGTTTCCCGAATCACGACGCGATGGTCGCGCAGTTGAAGGACCTCGGGTTCCACGTGAATCTCTGGGAGCACGCCTACATCCATCCGACGTCGCCTCTGTTCGAGCCGCTGATGGAGCGTTCGGGCGATTACTTGGTGTGGGGCGGCCTCGTGGTCGATTTCGCGGATGCCGAGGCGTCTGAGATCTTCGCCGACTACCACGAACAGAATCTTGTCGACCACGGCATCAGCGCATTCAAGGCCGATGAATGCGACCGCCAGTTCGTCGACGATGTGACGCCGTTCAACTATCCCTATTGCAGCGCGTTTCCCTCGGGCATCGACGGCGATCAGATGACGCAGCTCTACGGCTATCTCTATCAGCGCTCGATCTACTCGGTGTTCAAGAAGAAGGGCGCGCGGACGTGGGGCGATGTGCGGGCGACAACGGCCCTCGCGGCGCCGTTGCCGTTCTGCCTCTACAGCGACGCCTACGGATTCGATCAGTACCTGCGCCAGCTCGTGAACGCGTCGTTTGCCGGCCTGCTGTGGTCGCCGGAAGTGCGCGAGGCGCCGACGCGCGATGAGGTGCTCAACCGTGTGGCCATGAGCAGTCTCGCGCCGCAGATGTGCCTCAATATCTGGTTCATGCCGCATCCGCTGTGGGAACAGTTCGAGCGCGGCAAGAATGAACGCCATGAACTGCTGTCGGCCGAGGAACAGGAGGCCATGGCCGGGCGCCTTCGCGACATTGTCGGCTTGCGCATGAGCCTCCTGCCGTACCTGTACGCGGCGTTCTTCCGCTATCACGAAGAGGGTCTGCCGCCGGTGCGCGCGCTCGTGCTCGAGTTTCCGGATGACCCCGAAACTTACGGCATCGATGACCAATACGTGTTCGGCGATTGCCTCATGGCCGCGCCCTTCATCGGCGCGGCATGCGAACGCGAACTCTACTTCCCGAAGGCCTGCAACTGGATCGATTTCCGTACCAACCGGCGCTATCCGGGCGGAACACGGAGCGTCGTCAAAGGCCAGGCGGGCGATGCGCCGCTGTTCGTCAGGGAGAACGTTCTACTGCCGGTGGCCGAACCGGTAGCACACGTCGCGCCGGATACCGTGTTCGAGATCACCGTGCGCGCCTACGGCGATACGCCGGCGTCCTTCACACTCATCGAGGATGACGGCGAGTCCTTCGCCTACGAAAGCGGACGGCTTAACCGCGTGACGCTCGAGTGGAATGCCGGCGCCGGCGACGTCCGCCGCGAAGGCGACTACTCCAACACGCGCTACCATATTGCCGCCTGGCAGAACGTTGACGTTCTGCCGGCTCAGGAGACCGGCGACACAGCGAAGTAGCCCGCATTCCGCAGCTATCGGCCTTGATTCGCGACGATCTCGTCGATTTCCTTCGCGACATCGTCGAGGGCCTGTCGGGGCGTCTTGCGTTCGGTGAGAGCCTGGAACATGGCCTCGCGGATGGCGATGCCGACTTTCTCCCATTGGATCAGCGGAATGGTGCGGCCGTAGGGAATGACGTCGACGAAGACCTTCCAGTCGGGATCGCCCTGGAAATGCTCGTCGGCTGCGACGCTCTGGAGCTCGGGCAGGATGCCGAGCGAGGTGAAGGCGAGCCGGTTCTCGCGGCGGTACGCGAACTCGACAAATCGCGCGGCGAGGTCTTTGCGCTCGGAATACCGCGCCAGAACGAGGTGGTCGGTGATGATCTGCGTGATCGACTCCTTGTCTTTCGGCAAGGGCACGACGCCGAACTCGACATCGGGCGCGTTCTTGCGCATCTGCTCGACGCCCCACGGCCCCGTGGCAAACATGGCGAGTTTCCCGGCCTCGAACAACCGACGCGTTTGCTTGCGATTCCAGGTGGTCACCTCGGGCTGGGTGACGTGATATTTGTTCACGAGATCGCAGTAGAACTGCAGCGCCTTGACCCCGGCCTCGCTGTTGAGGGCACAGGCGCCGTCGGCATCGAAGAAATCGCCGCCGGCCGACCAGAGGTAGAAGAAGAAGTTATCGTCGGTCTCGTACTCGCGTGCGCCGGGCAGGCCGATGCCGTGGACGCGCGGCGGATCGTTGAGGGCGACGGCAGCCGCGAGTTGCTCTTGCCAGTTCGTGGGCGGCTCGATCCCGGCCTCGCGGAAGAGATCGGCGCGGTAGAACAGGGCTTTAGTCGACGTAGCCCACACCAGGCCGAGGAGCTTATCCTTGTAGATGCCTTTCTTGTAGAGCACTTCGAAGAAATCATCGCGTAGCGCAGACGAGACATAACGGTCGAAGGGTTCGATGCCGTCGGCGAACTCGGCGAGCCAGATGTCCGGCACGACCACGAGGTCCGGGCCGGCACCGGCTTCGAGCCAACCGGCGATTTGCGCGTGGGCGTCGTCCCATTTCTCGAGGGCGATCCGGATCGCGCCGGCCGAGAGGCCCGCCTCGTGCTCGAAGGCCTTCGCCAACGCCTCGTAGTACTCCGCCTCGCCGGGCATATCGTAGGAGTAGGCCTGCATCCACAGCGCCTCGGCGTTGGCGGCCACCGCGACACCCAGCGCAATCGCAACAAATCCGAGCGTTTTCATCGTGCTGTTCCTCCAGAATCTCGTCCGATTGGCGTCCAGTGTACCAAAATGGACGCCGCGTTGTGCTTTCGTTACCATAGGCGCGCGATACGCAGGTATCAAGGAGGGGCAGGAACATGGCAGTCGGTATTGTCATCGTGGTGGCGTTGTTGGTGGTCGTGTTGGGCCTTCCGCTCGTTCTGCCGGATATGGAGCAGATCGATCTCAACGAGGAAACGCGGGCCGCCATGGCCGGCGAATGCTTCGCAAGCCTCTCGGACGGCGTCACGCACTACGAATGGGTCGGGCCGGAGGACGGCACGCCCGTGGTGTTGATCCATGGCTTCTCGACGCCGATGTTCGTCTGGGACAAGTCCTTCGGTGTGCTGGCGGAGGCCGGGTTCCGCGTGTTGCGCTACGACCTCTATGGCCGCGGCCTGTCGGATCGCCCGATGGGCGAGTACGGCTACGACTTGTTCGTCCGCCAACTCGACGAGTTACTGGATTCGCAGCATGTCGCTGAGCCGGTGCATGTCGTTGGATTGAGCATGGGCGGCTCGATAGCCGTCCATTTCGCGGATCGCCGTCCCGAACGCGTCGGTGCCATGGCCTTGTTCGCGCCGGCCGGCATCGGTGTGGCGCCTCGCGGCCCGAAGATGTTCCGAATTCCGTTGCTGGGGCCATGGCTCGTGCGTGTACTGGCCACTCCGATGCTGTTGCGCACCGCCCCGAACCAGTTTTCGGCCGATCCGGCCGTGGCCGAGGCAATTCGCAGCCGGTATGCCGAACAACTTCGCTACCGAGGATACCGGCGCGCCCTCGTGGCGACGCTCGACGCCGTTCCGATGGCGGGGCAGGAGGCCGCGTACGGGCGCGTCGGAAAGCAGGATCGCCGAGGACTGCTCTTCTGGGGCACCGATGACACCGTGGTGCCGTACGCGTTGCATGCGCGCGTGCGGGAGTTGATACCGTTCCTCGACCTCTACACCATAGACGGCGGAGGCCACGGCGCCAACTACGATCACGCCGACGAGGTCAATCCGGTGTTAATCGAGTTCCTGAAATCGCCTGAATAGTTGGGGTTATCGTGGTTTCCTCTGCACTCATTATGTTAATGGTGTCTGCCGTGATGGCGGCTGAGGAGGGGAAAGCGTTGTCTATTACCGCGGCATGCAGGGCCGATAATGATCTTCTTGTGGTGTTAATGAACGCGGGCGTATCCGTGGCCCGATATGACACGCCAAACGACGCCGTCGAGAATGCGGAGGCGGGCTCGCCGGTGTTAATACTCGCGGACGGCTATCCGGACACGCCGACGCCCGTCGATGACGCGCTGTTCGATAGTGCGGCGGCGAAATCGTTGCGCGTCTACGTCGAGTATCCGGCCGTCCTGCCCGGCCTCGAGCTTGGCGCGCCGCGCGGCATCCAATGGGAGCGGGCCGTGGTGGTGTCGGACTGGTTCGGCCCGGCGCTCGACAAGCAGCGGATCCTGGCCATCCACGGGTGCCGGTACCTGCCGGTCGAGGCCGAGAATCCCTACATCGTTATGGCCCGCGTGGCCGGATTCGATACGGCGGTCTACGGACTGCCGGAAAATGCCGCGCCTATCCTGTTCGAGCACGGCAACCTGCTCGTGGCCACGACGAAACTGAGCCAGTTCGTGACGGCCCGGTACGCGCCGACGGATGCCTGGCGTGCGGTCATCGCGCGGATCGTAGCGTGGCTTGCGCCCGAAGTGGACGTGCCCGAGCCTGCCTGGACGCCGACGGTCCGGCCGAGTTTCGCCGCCGACGCCGAATTGCCGGAGGACGTCGAGGCGCAGGCTGCCCGGCGTGGCGCGCAATGGTTCTTCAACGCCAAGCTCTTCGTTCACAAGGACTGGCCGGAGAATGGCGATTCCTACGAGGCCGAGGACCGCATCGGTGTCAGGGATGACCGCGCGTGGCCGGTCGGCGATGGCTCGCTCGGAATGCTCGAGGGATTCAACGCGGCTATCGATTACCAGGGCCGGCAACCAACGCGGTTCTGGCTCCGAAACGATTGTATGGGCGAGGGCGCGATGGCGTTGGCCTTCGACGCTGTGATTGAGCACGACGAGCGTAGTAGAAACACCGCGAAGAACCTGGCCGATTTCATCTATTTCGGCTCGGAAGCCACCAAAGGTCCCCGCGATGATCCCTCGAGTCCGTCCTTCGGCCTGATGAGCTGGGATCTGAACCGCAGCCTCGGCGTGTTCTACGGCGACGATAACGCGCGAAGCCTGCTCGGCGCGCTTGCGTGCGCTGGCCTGCTCGATGAAGACCGCTGGGACTACAAGCAGCTCCGGTGTCTGCTGGCCAACCTGCGCACCACCGGCCCGCTGGGATTTCGCGGCGGCCGCATCGACGAAGGCCCGCTCCACGCCAACGGCTGGCGTCACTACTTTGATACGGAGCGGACGTTCTACGCGCCGCACTACGAGGCGTACCTCTGGGCGTGTTTCCTGTGGGCGTACGCGCGCACCGGGTACGCGCCGTTCCTCGAACGCACGCGAAACGCCATCGGCATGACCATGGCAGCATATCCCGAGCAGTGGCAGTGGACGAATGGCCTCCAGCAAGAGCGCGCGCGGCTCCTGCTACCGCTGGCGTGGCTCGTGCGCGTTGACGACACGCCCGAGCATCGCGAGTGGCTGCGGTTCATGGCCGGCGAGTTGGTCAAGGGCCAGGCGGCGTGTGGCGCCATCCGCGAAGAGCTCGGCCCGGCCGGCAAGGGCGCCTACGCGCCGCCGGCCTCGAACGAGGCCTACGGCACCAGCGAAGCGCCGCTCATCCAGGCAAACGGCGATCCCCTGTGCGACCTCCTGTACACGACGAACTTCGCCTTCCTCGGGCTCCACGAGGCCGCCGAGGCCACCGGTGACGCCTTCTACCGCGACGCCGAGACCCGGCTCGCGCGATTCCTGTGCCGGATCCAGGTGCGTTCCGAAGCGCATCCCGAACTCGACGGCGCATGGTTCCGCGCCTTCGACTTCGACCGGTGGGAATACTGGGCCAGCAGCGCCGACCTCGGCTGGGGCGCGTGGTCCATCGAGAGCGGCTGGACCTGCGGCTGGATCACCGCGGTCCTCTCCATGCGGCACATGGACACCTCGCTCTGGGAAATCACCGAAGACAGCGCCATCGGCCGCCACCTGGACGACCTCCTGCCGCTGATGCTCCCGGAGGGGGGGTAGGGGGGCCGGCGGGGGGGAGATGCATGGGCACCATGATGCGCCATGAACCATTTCGTGAAGTCCAACAACCACGAGATCTTGGCGAACCCCTTGCTCGGAATGTAGTCCAGTCCATCTTGCAGCGGACGATCTACATCCTAATCACCGTTCAGAATCTCCAGCCGAAACACTATGTCCTTCTCCTCGCCAACCGGAGAACTCCGTTGCTCTACGAGGCCTGGCCCTTCCGAGAAGAGTATCCATTGAAGACCTTCACCTCGCTTAGGCCTAAAGTAGTACATAGCCCCATTGATGCCTTCGATAATCGGGGCGGTACTCAGATGCTTCTTGGGTAATGCTCTGACACGTCGCTTAGCGCATTGTGTCGCGCCTCTTCAACTGTGCGCTTGCGCTCGGTGGGAGTAGCTTTGGCAATTCGCCCCGGATCTTTGCTGCTGGACGAACCCCCTGGCCCCACAAACCTCTAGCACAAGGTTACTACGTCACGTCAAAGAATGCGCGTACGTTATACAGCTCATGTGCTGTTTTTCAAGCGATTTGTGGGCGTTGTCACGTAGGGGGTGTCGGGGGAGGTCATGCGGGCGGGGCGACCCTTCCTGGCCTCCCCACGGGTGGGGAGGAGGGGACCGCATTGACCCAATTGACCGAATTAACGTTGCAGGGGGAGTTGCCGCCGCCGATGGACCCGCAGGGGGAGTAGGCGAGACGGAATGGGGCACGGGCGCAGGCTTTTGGGGAGGGCTTGACCCCGTTGACCCGATTGACCGAATTGACGTTGTTGGACGACCTCCTGCCGCTGATGTTGCCGGAGGGGGAGTAGGGGAGGCGGTGGGGGGAAAAGGGGCGTGACCAGATTGACCCCATTGACCTCATTGACAATCAGGTCAATCTGGTCAATGGGGTCAGTTCGGTCACAATGGTCTCGTTCCTTTGCAGTCGGGGAAGGCGGCGCAGCCCCAGAAGGGCCCCTTTGCAGATTTGCGCTGGCGCATGGGTTTGCCGCAGAGGGGGCATTCGGGCGCGAATTCCTTGTCCTTTTCGCGGGCCTCGATGCGTTTGGTGGTGAGGCGTTCGCTGAAACCGCCGGTTTCTTCGAAGGCTTTGCCTTGGGCCTCGATCTGGCTCTTGAGCATCTTGAGGGCGCGGCCGATGATGATGAGCATGGCGTTGGCCACGATGACGGGGTCGTCGGAATCGAGCCAGGGGGCGTATTTCTTGCGCTGCGTCAGGGCGTGCTTGGCGGATTCGTGGACCATGTCGTCGTCAAAGGCCGCTGGGTCGAGGGAGATGGCGTTCACGGCCTCGGCCTCGGACGCATGCGCGGACCACGGGACCTGGTCGCTGTCGAGAATCCAGATCTCGTAGTCGCCTCGGAGTTCGCTGAGACTCGCGCGCGCCACATCGGTGAGTTTCATCTCGGTGTCTTTGGAGGTCGCCGCGCGTTCGGACCCTTCGATGATGTTCTGCCGCCCGCTGCGGGCAGCTTGGGTCATTTGGTCGTGTTGCCGTCCTTTGGGGTCGTAGCGCTTGGTTCCGGCATCGCGGGCATCGTGGGTGAGGAAACGCCGGCAGAACCGAAGTGTCTCGATCTGAATGATGGTGGCGAGTGTGAAGGAGTGCAACCTACGGAAACCGCCGTGTTTGTCGAAGAGGTCGGGCATGGTGGGATGATCCTATGCGGTTTGGGAGAGAGGACCCTATTGACCTCATTGACCGGATTGACAACCAGGTCAATGGGGTCAATCACGTCAATCACGTCAATAAGGTCATTCCCTTCATTTCGATTTCCTCAGTGCGAATGAACCCATTGTACTGGATCTGTGCTCTATATTCATTGCCGGGGTTGACCGGCGGCTTGTCGCGGACGGGTACTGATGTGCACATGGCGAACATCGCCCACCGCCTCGGCAACATCAAGTTCCGCTTCGACAGAACGTGTAGCGCCGGGCACAACGATTCAGCCAGTCTGCCCGATTCGACGGGCCTCCTCGCGCCACGTTGCTTTCTCTGCCGCGAAGGGCACGATGGCGACGCGGTAGCGGAAGTCTCTTCCCGGCGGTACGGTCTGGTTCAGGAAGGTGACGAGGTAGTGCTTCCTGTATCGGCCGTCAATATCCCAATACCACGTTTTCCAGGGCTCGTCTTCGGGCGTGTCGAGGACGATGATGACGGCGCCCTTGCCGGTAGGTTCGTCATACACGGCTGACCATCGCGTGGGCGCATCGACCTTGAAGTCGCGCTGGCCGTTGAAGGCGCCCGAAATCATCTCGCCATCGGCGCGCTCTGCGGCGAACTCGGTGGCCGTGGGCGTCCACGGATGCATGAAATGGTAGATCCGGTTCACGGGAGTCGGCGCGTCGGCCTTCAGTACGACATCTTCGACGATTCGGTCGCCTTCGATGACGATGTCCGTTTCGACGATGAGGGACCTGATTCGGGATCGCTTGTGCAGCCTGACGGACTTGGCCTGGATGGCGTCCGCCGGCTGGAGCTGTTCCTCGCCGTCGATATCGATCCGTAACGAGAGGACTTGTTCGTTTTCATTCTCGGTGTGGCCCGAGCCGATGAATCCTATCTCCGGGAACGAGACCACTGTGCCGTAATGACTGCCGAAGGCGTCGATGCCGATGCGGCCGCCGCGATAGTCGACTCGGTACAGTGTCCAGAACGAGCGACTCTCGATACGCGTCTCGATGTCTCCGACGTCGACGAGGATACTGCTCGGCCAGGATGCGCCCGGACGACTTGCGTCGGATGGAGGAAGGCCCGCCATGCGTTGGTCACCGGCGGCGGCGGTGCTCAGGAAAACGGCCAGGAACGCAACGCAGTAGCGCCATCGCGCCCAGTTGACAACTGAGGGCGAGAGGCTTGCTGGGACCGAACAAGCTCTGCGACTCGTCATGATCCTACCCTCACGTTGCTCTACATTGCGACAAGATGCCTTCATCGAGCTGGTAGGGTCAAACTCGGTGCGCGCGGCCCGCTACTCTTTGCCGGCCGATTGGGTCAGGCTGCGGAACAGCTCGGCTTCGTCGGCGCTGAAGGGCGTGCCGTCGGGCCGGAGGAGGTCGTGGAACCAGACGGGCGGCTCGGGGCCGCCTTCCTTCGATCCCCAGGGGTAGATGGTCTGGGTCTTGCCGGATACGAGGCCCCAGTTGAAGCAACCGACGCGTTCGCGTTTGAAGAAGGGGAGGTGCGAGGCAACGTCGCTGCCGCCGGTACGGCGTAACCATTCGGTGCAGATCACCGGGCGCTCGTGGGTCTTGAGGTCGCGCACTTGCCCCTCGATGTCGTCGAGGGGGCCGTAGTTGTGGAAGGTGATCACGTCCACGGCGTCGAGGAGGAAATCTCCGTAAAGGGCGTTCTTATTCCAAATGCCGACGCTGAGCGGCTGGTCGGGCCGGACGGCCTGTGCCCATTCGAACGCCTGTTTGAGCAGCGGTAGCGACTTCTCGCCTTGGCCTTCGTTGCCGGGCTCGTTATAGAGGTCCCAGAGCAGCACACGGCGATCCTTGGCAAAGGTCGAGAGGATGTCTTTGAGGTACCGTTCGAGGCGCCCCCATTCGTCCGGCGCGTTGACCACACGTTGGCCGGGGCTTTGGAGCCAGCCTGAGTTGTGCACGCCGGGTTTGGGCGCCGGTTGCGGCCCGGCCTTGGGATCGGCGTTCCAGCAGTCGTCGAAGATGACGAACAGCGTCCGGATGCCGTGTTTGTCGGCGATGGCCAGGTACTGGTCCATGCGCTTTGTGAAGCCGTCGGCGTCAGTTTCCCACGCGAGGTCGTGCAGGTAGACGCGCACGGCGTTCATGCCGAGGCCGGCCGCCCAACCGAGTTCGCGGTCGATGGCGGCGGCATCGAAGGTGTCGGCCTGCCACATCTCGAGCTGGTTGATCGCTGTGCTCGGAATGAAGTTGCAGCCGACGATCCAAGGCTGAGCCGCATACCATGCGTTGGCCTGCTCGGCGGACCAACGGGCGCCGGGCGCTTCGTGAGCATGCGCCAGCATAGCCATAAGACCTCCGAGTAGAGTGAGTCCGACAAACCGCATCCTGTTCTCCTTCTTGGGCGGGCGCCGGTGCGGGCGTCATTTCGGTTTCACGAGCTGGTTGTAGACCTCATGGTAGCCGGCCATGTCCTCGAGACGCAGCAGGATCAGGCGAACGATGTGGAATCCGTTGAAACTCGGCACGAGTTGGCGCAATGGGACGGCTGGATCGCCCGGCACGCTCTCGAATCGCAAGGTGTGCGTTCCGGCCTCGAGGTCATGCGTGTCCAGTAACGCGAAGCCGGGACTGTAATTGACGATGACGAAGTCGATGGGTCCGCCGATCCTCTTGCCGTCTAAGTAGGCTTGGTAGATGCCGGCGATGATGCCGTACATGAAGATGCCGGAGATCTGGTATCGGCCCGGCTCGTCGAGGGTGAAGTCGATCTCGATGGCGGCTTCTTGCTTGTTCGGGACATAGCTCAGGCCGAGTTCGCTGGCCATGACGAGCAGGGGCGGATCGGCGCGGCGGGTGAGCGTGCCGGGATCGATGACGCGATAGGGCGCAATGCGTTGGTCGGCTGGCGGCAGGTCTTCGTCGAGGCCAACGATGGGCTGCTGGTACCAGAAGGCCACCGAGCTGAGCCAGTCCGGGCGCTCGATGAAACTGCCGAGCTCGAGGTTGGTGAGGCCGCCCTTCTCGTTGAAGACGCTACCCTTGTGCTCGAATACGAACCGGAGCGACTCGCGGAAAGGAATCGGATCGGGAATGTGCCAGCGGTACACGGTGACGCGATCGCCGGGCAACACGCCTTCGTAGGCGGTCACTCCGGCGTATGGCGAGGTGTACTCGCGGAAGCCCCACGCGTCGAGGAAGTACTCCTCGGTGCCGGTGCCGCGCAACTGCGGCGTTTCGGCCCCGTCGATGTAGAAGAAGTCATCGCCTTCGCCATACCAGCCCATCTCAACTTGATGCGCCGAGTACACCGTGCCGACGTAGTGGCCGCGGCCCTTGGTGTCGAGGACGGTGTAGTGGCCCGGTTTGGCGGGGAATTCCTGGCGGTAATGGGCGTGGAAGTAGGGAGTGTCGTCCGGTAGCCGCTCCAGCTTGCGCCAGTTGAGGTGGTAGTAGAACGAGTCCACCTCCTCGGTGGAGTCATTGGTTACTGTCATCTTGAGGTGATTCTTGAACGGCATGCGCCAGAAACAGGTGCGCGATCGGCCTAGACCCGTGACGACGACGGGCGCAGACGAGAAGTCCGTGTGCAGATTGCCGTGACCCTCGGCAAAGAAGTCGCCGAGAGGCGTGAGGACGCTGGGCCTCTCGTTGCCGTCGTAGTAGATGCGCAGCACCAGCGAGCGGCCGTAGAAAGGATCGTAGGCTGCCGCGGTGTGCCAGAACTGCGTGATGATGCCCGGGCCATCGATGTCGGCGAGGACCAGCGTGCCTCCGGCCGGGATACTCCGGGCGTCACCATTGGCGTTGAGGTCCGGACTCGAGCTGCTTTCACGCCGGGCTTCGTAGTCCTGGTGACGTATCAGGGCGTCAAGGTCGCCGGCGGTGATTTGAGCCGACGCGGCAGTCCCAAGGCCGACTAGGCTGCACAGCACAAGCAATCCTACACGGTTCATTCCGGCGCCTCCCTAACCCGCGTTCCCCGGTCACGGGGCGGCGGGCGGTTCGACGGGCGTACCCTGGACGCGAATGTTGCGCCAGCAGACAGACAGCGGCTCGGTGCGGTCGCCGACGCCATGGACTTGGAGCGCGATGAATCCGCTAGGCGTCATGCTGTCATGGAGATCGGCGCGCAATTCGCCGTTCAGCCACGTCTGGATGTGGTCGCCTTTCGCCTCAATACGGATCTGGTTCCACTCGCCGTTCTTCCAGAGCGCACGGCCCTTGTCGCCGAACTCCTTGCCGAACGCCTCGTCTTCCTTGGCCGGACAGAGCCAGCCGCGCCGGCCCTCATCGTAGATGCCGCACCACCAGTCGCGGTTCTGGGCCTCGTCCTCGAGCTCGCACTGATAACCGTGGACGCGGCCCTTGTCGAACTTCTCGAAGCTATTTGACCGGATCTGAACGCCCGAATTCAGCGATGGATTGGCTTTGAATTCGAATTCGAGGATGAAATCGCCGAAATGCTGTTTCGTGCACAGGAATGAGTTCTTGCTGTTCGGTGCCGACGTGCCGACGATGACGCCGTCCTCGACCGTGTAGGAGGCTAGGCCATTCTTCTGCTCCCACCCGTCGAGATCCTTGCCGTTGAACAGCGAAATCCAGCCTTCTTCCTCGGCCAACGCACCGGTGGAGACGATCACGCCCAGGATGGCTAATACGATCGATATGCCCTTCATTCCATGTTCTCCTTTTCTTGTCACAAGGCCTCAATGAGGCTCCACGCCCATCACGAACGTGGCGCGGGTTCTGGTGTCCGGAACCGGTATTGTGGCGCGTGCACCCCCGGCTGTGTCAAACCGCTCACGCGCCGGCGAGATACTCGAGCATCCACCGCTCGGGCGGATCCTCTGGGTACTCGGGCCCAAGGCCCTTGGTGAAGAGCGTAGCCATCGAGGCCGGCGTCCAGGCCACTTGGAGGTCTTCAAGGCGCTCGCCGCGCAAATCGATGGAGTCGGCACGGATCTGGCCGAAGCCTTGCTCGTGAGCCATGCGGAGGTGCTTGACGTTCTCCGGCTCGATGCCCATGATGCGCGAGCCGACGGCGCTTGCCGCGGCGAGATCGCGGCCGGCGAGAAGCAGCCAGTCGCCGAGGCGGTCGCGCATATCGACGGTCTCGCTCATGATGTCCGGGACAACCGCCGGGCCGTTGCCTTCGCAGCAGATCGAGAAATCAATGATGGTGAAATCCGGTTGGAGGGCGCGGACGATGTCGAGAAAGGCCTGTTCGATGCCGCCTTTGGCGAAGTGAAGGCCGAGTCGCGACGGCGTGCCCATGCCGTAGTGAATGGGACTCGTGACGCCCATCATGTTCTTGAGGGCAAAGGTGACCTGGGTGATGAGATGGGTCTTGGCCACGGGCAGCGAGATAATGCGATCCGCGCGGGCGGCGAGACTCGACACGTGGATCTTGCCCAGGCCGGACCACGGCGAGAGGATGGTGTCCCAAGCTGGCGAATCGACGGAAAGGCACGCCAGGCGGACACGGTTGCCGTAGCGGTTGTTGAGCCGCGTCGCTTCGGCAGCCATATCGCTCTGACCGTCGAGCGTAGGCCATTGCGAGTAACTGAACTGGTCGATCTGAGCGCCATCGCCGATGATGACTTCGCGCGCCCCGGCCTCGAGGCACGCCTCGGCGACGGCCACGACGATCTCGACCTTTGTGCACTCGCCGCTGGTGACCGGGTTTGCGGTGATCCAGTCGACGGTGAGGAGATTAGGCTTCAGAAACACGGATTCGCCGCGATTGATGATAGCCTTGGCGCCACCCCACGCGTCGAGGGCATCGCGGGCCATCTGGTAGAGGTCACGTCCTCGAACGGCGACGACTTCAGCCGTGCCGGTGGACGGCGCATACGGCGGCGTCGTCAGCGAAGGGCATCCGGACGTAGCGACTGCGGCGCCCGCTGCCAGGCTGGCCATGGAAATATTGCGTAGGAATTGCCGGCGGCTGCATTGCGACATCATGCACTCCACTCCCCGATGTTTCGAGGATGATACCGACCGTAGCCGCCGCGGTCAAACGGGTCGCGCAGTCGGTGGCCCCTACTGAACGTGCTGGCCTGCGTTGCTCCCATCTGCAGGCGACGTCTGGAAGATGGATTGGAGATCGTCGGGAATCAGGGGGATCATTGGGTTAAACGCGTCTGAGGCCATGTAATCGAGGAGGCTACGGCGCATTTGGCGAGCTACAGGCCGTTCGTCGAGGTCATCGGCGAGATTGGAGCCGCACACGAGCAGTCTGCCGAGCCCAACACGCGCTTCGAAGGCGAGGGCGAGTCGCCGATTCGTGTTCCAGTCGTCGATGACTTGAACCAGGGGGCGCAATGTCTCGGGCAGGGTGTTCAGGATCATGATCTGCGAGTCGTGGACTACGTCCCACCACTGCCAGTTGCCGTGGAATTCGGTTGGAAATCCGGCCAGGGCGGGGTGTGCGGGATCGCAGAGAATTCCCAACGTATGCGGCGGCTGGTTCAGCGTCCAGAAGGTGTTCCAGAAGATAGGTGAGAAGCCTGGCGGGACGGGGCCGCGGTCATCGCCGAGAACGGAACCGAGTTCGGGCAAGAGAAGGACGCGTTTGCCTTCAGCCAACCGGGCCAGCGCTTCGTCAAGCCGCTCGGTAACGACGACACTTTCGGGCGGCGCGGTATCGACGTCGGGCGCGTAGACCCAGAGATCCCAAGCGTTGGCGAAGGTTGTGCCGAGGATCTCGACTGTGATCGTGAGTTTCCTGGGCGCATCGATGTTATCGAGGGGGATGGCAACGTGGCCGAGTGGATACGCGTTGCCGATGGGAATGTCTTTCTGCCCGAACTCGCCTGAGTCGACGCGTTGTCCCGCTGCGTCCGTGATATACCAATGGGGGCGTGCCGCGATGAGCGGCGCAGGGCCGAAATGGGCGATCTCGGCGTCCGCCTCGAAGACCCCGTCTGTTGTCCATACGCACTTGTCCATGCGCAACAGGGGAACGGTGGGTCCGGCGAAACGTCGATACTCGTCGGCCGTGATGTATCCCTTCTCTTCCCAGAAGGGGTCCAGTACGCCGACAAGGGCTGTGCCCTGGCCGGGGAAATCGTGCAGGTCGAGCAACTGGAATCCGCCGAATCCGGGCGTACGCAAGGCGGCCTCGATTTCCTCCTTGTAGCAGAGGGCTTGCAGTTTGCCCGAGGCAATAAGGAAGTCGTGAGCCTGATCGAGCATGTGATTTGCCTCGAGCATGTCGCGGAAGACTTCGAAATTGCGCGCCTTGAGCGGGCCGGTGTACTTCGCGATTTCGTCGAAGTTGGGATACACGCACCACTGGCCGATCTCGTGACTGACCACGGGGACATCGTACTGGCCGACGAAATCGCGGTAGTCCGTTCGGCTCTCGAAAGGCTGGGCGTTGAACCTACACTTGAGTCCGCCGCCCCACGAATGAACGCGTGGTTTCGGCGTCGAGTGGTAGTCGTTCTCATCGAGGATGGGCCACCCGCCGGCGCTTGTATAGAGCCGTCTGCAATCCTTGGCCTTCCAGTACGAGACAAGATCGGACAGAAACTCCTTCTGCTTTCCTCCGGCAGGTTCGTTTCCGTAGGCGAGCATGCAGAATGACGGGTGATTGCCGTAGGCCTTCAGGATACGATTGCCCTCGGCGCGGACGAAGTCGTCGACGGGCTCGCCGTCGCCGATGCGCGCCCACGCCGCGCACTCGATCTGGAATATGATCCCAAGTCGATCCGCGGCGGCGAAGGCGGCCTCGGGCGGACACCACGAGTGAAACCGGAGATGGTTGAGCCCGTGGTCCTTGGCGACTTCGAGGATATGCGTCCAGGCGTCGATGTCGGTGGGCGGATATCCCGCGCGTGGGAAGATGCAACACTCGAGCGTGCCGCGCAGGAAGATCTTGCGGCCGTTCAGGGCGAATTGCGTTCCATCCGTCGAGAACGTGCGCATGCCGAAGTCCACGCGCTTCGCATCGCGATAGGACGCGTCTCCTTGCCGCGCATCGACGCTGACGTTCAGTGTGTACAGAGCGGGGGAGAACTCGTCCCAGTTCTGGATGTCTTCCCCGAGGGGATAGTCGATGGTGAACGTCTTACCGTCCTTTGGGATGGATACGGCGATGGATATGGGCGACACGGTGTGACTCTCGGGACAGTTCCAGCTTTCGGCGGCCAGCGTGATCGAGCCCTCGGAAGGGGTGCCTGTGGCGTTGGATACGTCGACGCGTACCTCGGCCGTGCGGGACGCCAGATCCGGATAGACCTGGACGTCGTCGATCCATACCTTGTCGCGGGCGACAAGGGTCATGGCTCCGACGATGCCGTTCCAGTTGCCCTGCGTGTTGTCGGAGACGCTGTGCGCGTCCTGTCCGACGTCGATCTTGAGCCGGTTGTCCACACGAATGGTCAGCGTGTGGTCACCCGGCGTGAGCGCGGCGCTCAGATCGTACTCATGGGGTACGGACAGGCTGTTCTGCATGCCGATGGGCGTGTCGTCCACCCAGATCTGCGTTTCCCAATGGCACCGTTCGAGAATGAGCACGAGGTGTCTTGTGGCGAAGTCATCCGGGACCACCACGTCACGCTGATACCAGGCCGGGCCGACGTAGTGCTTGTCGGGCTGCAGCCAGAACGTGATCTTGATGTTTCCCGGCTCGCGATACTTGGCGAATCGGGCGTCTTCATGCCACATACGGTTACGCACGGTGCCCGTCCATGGCGTGTCGGGTATCACGTCGTCTCCGAGGCCGTTCTCCGCCATCGAGCCTGGAAGCTGTATGCGTTCCGGCAACGTTCGCTGGAACCAGCGTTCGTCGATACCCACATCGTTGTGATCGATGGCGAAGCGCCATTGGCCTGAGAGGGAGATTGCCGTGGCCGCTTCCTGTGCCTGGTCGAGATGAAACTCCTTCTTGTCTCGCGCGCGGATGAGGTAGGGACCGGCGCTTTCCCAACCGACGTCCATGCGCGAGAGGTACCACGATTTGCCGTGGTCGTTGTTGCCCTGGAAGAACAAGTGCATGGCACCGTCGTCGTCGACGAAGATGCCGGGATGGCCGGATTCGCTCGCGTTCCACTCGTGCGGCGCCCCGTTAGCGAGCAGCGGAGACTGCGAGAGCCGGGTCCAGCGGATGCCGTCGTCGCTCGAGGCCACGCCGATCTGCTGCGGCTTGTTGTTGTACGCGCCGGCGTAGAACATGTAGAGGTGGCCGCGATGCTCGCAGACGGATGGCGCCTCGATGCACTGCTGTTCCCAAGGCAGTTCGGGTTTGAGGATGGGCGCGTCGCACCGCTGTGTCCACGTACTCCGGCTGTAGTCCGAGTCGAGGGGGGCGCTGGCGACACCGATCATCTGGAGGCGCATATCCGGATCACGCGTGGCGTAATACAGCAGCAACTGCCCGTGCCACGGTATGACGTCGGCGTCGATGGCGCGGCCGACTGTCCAGGCGCCGGTAGGCGCGAAGATGGGATTCGACGGATCGCGCGCGAATCGAAGTCCATCATCTGATACGGCGTGGCAGATGGCGTCCTTCGGGCCGTTGCCGTAGGATTGGTAGAAGAGATGGAGTTTGCCGTCGAGGACGATGGCCGCAGGCGCGGCGATACCTTTCCGCTCGCACTCCTGTTCCGGCAGCACTTCGCCGACCTTCTGCCAATGGGTGAGATCATCGCTGGCGGCGATGCCCACAGCGAGTTCCTTGCCGGGGGTGCGCGCCGTATAGTACATGTAGTAGCGACCGTTGAAGCGGGCTACGTCCGGATCCTTCGCGAAGCGCGTGCCGTTGACCGTGTCCGTGTAGTACATCGCCGGCGTGTCCGTAGAGGTTCCTTCGGCGGCGGCCACGGCAAGCGTGGCGCAGGTGAGTGTCATTAACTGCGCATACAAACCAGCTTCTCCTTCCGTTGCTCGACTCTACGTCGCGGAGGTGACACGATAGGCCATTCCAGGCTGGGAAAGCTATGTAGCGACCCGCGCGCAAGCGCTACTCAGCGATGTGCGTGGCGCAGGCGAGGTCTTCCTCAGTTGCACGAACCGGTGTAGGCGATTGCCCCGGAGACGGCATACACGCCGAGCTGGTCGTAGAACGTCCCAAGGGCCTCAGGACGAAGCTTCAGCGTGAAGTCCAGCCACGGTAGCACAAGATTCACCGCGATACCGCGCTGGTGCCCCTCGTCGATGAAATCGGCGAACGGGCATAGCAGCGTCTGCGCGAGATCGCAGGCGTCGGGACTCTCCGCGAATCCGCAATGGCTGCCGTCGAATATCTCGGCGTAGTATTTGCACAGGCTCGGGATGGCTTCGTAGATGGGAACCGCGTGGTTGTCGGCGTTTACAATGCAATCGTGTCCTGCGGCGACAACTAGCGCCGTAGCTTGAACCTGTGCCGCAGCGCTGATGACGCCCGAATCCACCGCCGAAGGGGCCAAGCCAACAATCGTTGTGGCTCGGCTCGAGTGCTTTCCGCCGAACATGATCGCGCCGCCGCCCATGCTGTGGCCCATGAGCGCCGCTGTGTCGGTGATCTTGCCGTAGAACAGCGAACTTGGTGCTACGGCCTCGGCCTGCAATGCCTCGATCAAGAATGCCAGATCTAGTCCGAAATCGGAGAAGTCCCACACGAGTTCGTTGTGCGAGTCGCACATCACGACGAAGTAGCCTTGAGGTGCCAATGATTGCCAGATATACGCATAGTGACTGATCGATGTCTGGTAACCGTGGCCGAAGACCACCAGCGGGAACGCTCGGCATGGTGGCCCGGCTACCGGCACATCGTTGCCACCGTATTCCGCCGGATAGTAGATCTGGGTCGAGATGGCTTGGTTGCCGCGTGAGGGATCGTAGTAGGTCTTCCCAACGTGGCCAATCGGATACGGGGGTGTTTCGTCAGGGCACTCGCCCTCGCCTTCGCCCTCGCCCTCACCTTCGCCTTCACCCTCACCTTCACCTTCGCCCTCGCCTTCACCTTCGCCTTCGCCCTCGCCCTCGCCTTCGCCCTCGCCCTCGCCCTCGCCCTCGCCCTCGCCCTCGCCCTCGCCCTCGCCCTCACCGGCCAGCGAGATGGTGAACGCCGGACTCATGCAGCGAATGGTACTGTCCGCGTAGGATTGTAGCCGAAGGCGGTAACTGTCGGCGGGAACGAGGGGGCCTAGCCGGGCGCCGACGTCCCACTCGAACGCGCCATCGTTCGGGGTGGTACGGCGGATCCAATCGATGAATGCGCCGCCCTTGTGTAGGCCGATGCGCACGTTGGCGCCCACGGCCGCCTTGTTGCTACACCCCCAGGTGACGTTGTACGCCGATCCAAGGGCCAGGTTGTCGTGGAAGTCGGGGAATGTCCACATCAAGACGGGTAGGGCGACGCTGAATGGTGTGTCCGAGAGGTCGCGCAGGGCGCTGTCGGCGTAGGATTGGACGCGGATTCGGTAGCCCGCTCCTGAGTCAAGCGATGCGGGTATCTTCCAGAAGTAGCGTCCGTCGTTGGCCGTCCTGCGATCGATCCAGTCGAGGAAATCGATGCCGTAATGGAGTCCGATTCGGACATCGGGCCCGACCACGGTGGCGTGATTGGCCCACTCGATAACGTAGACGCTACCCATAGCCCACGCTTCGCCGCCATTGGGCGTCCTGACCGTCAGCGGCGCAATCGAGAACGGCGCATCGCTCATGTCGCGGTAGGCGCTGTCCGTGAAAGACTGCACGCGGATGGCGTAGTCATCCGCCGGTTCGATGTCGTCCCAGACAATCCAGTAGTAGGCGCCGTCGTTCGCGGTTCGGCGGATGATCCAGTCAACGAACTCGCCGCCCTTCTCGAGTCCTAGACGCACATCGGCGCCGGCGTCCGCGCTCGGATTGATCCATTCGATAGCATGCGTTGTTCCGCAGCCCCAGGTCTCGCCCCCATTCGGCAAGGTCAGCGCGAGGTCGCCCCGTGCTCCGGCGGGGACAACCACGCCCAAGAGGTACACGCCCAACCACCATGAACTTGAGATCCTTTTCATGGCGCGATCCTCGCATCTGTTCAAAGCGCATTTTGACGCACCATGGCTTCCCAATGCAAGAATCCAAGCCTCCGCCTACATACACCATCGGGGTACCAATCCTGCGCCTCAGGTGGGCATGGACTGTGTCTGCGATGCGCCGGACGGTGCCGGTGCCAGAGATGAGGGCAGCCCCCATCCTAAACCCGTGAGGCGTCGGGGGATTGTGTCTGCGGAGGGGATGCGGTACACTGAGACGCACAATGAAAGGCCGGGCGTCGAAGTGTCGTGGCTCGGATGGTGGCGTCGGATGGACACGAAACGGCGGCATAGGAGCGGGGCATAGGCCATGACGACGTGGCAGGGCTACAAGATCCTCATTGTCGAGGATAACGCGGACTTGCTCAAGGCGTTGGAGCAGCATCTCTCGCGCGCGGGTCATCGCGTCGAGAGGGCCGCCAATGGCTGGGAGGCACTGAAGTCCCTCAAGGCGGACTCCACGGACTTGGTGATTGCCGAACTGGACCTGGCGGAGACCGATGGGTCGAGTATGCGCGAGAAGTCGTTGCTGGATCCGGGTTTACGCGATGTTCCTTTTCTCTATCTGACGCGAGAAGGCATCCGCGAATGGCAGATTCGGGGTCTGCGGAGTGGTGTCGACGGCCATGTCCAGAAGCCCTTCGATCCTGTGATGGTTGTGGCGCGAGCTGAGGCGACGATCGAGCGGCGGCGGATATACGAGGAGATGGTCCAGGTAGACAACCTGACTCGGTTGCTGAACCGACGTACGCTCGAGAAGCAGATTGTGGGCGAACTCGAGCGCGTTCGGCGCTATGATCGCGTGGCGAGCCTAGTTCTGATCGATCTCGATAGCTTCTGCAAGGTTAACGAGGAGCAAGGGCAAGCCATGGGCGATTTCCTGCTTACGTGCCTGGCCGGAATCATCACCGACATTCGGCGCCGGATTGATGTGGCCGGCCGGTATCGTAGCGACCAGTTTCTGCTGTTCTTGCCCGAAACGCAGGGCGACGGCGCCCAAGTGCTCGCCGAGCGCATCCTGGAGCGCTTCCGTGAAGCGGCCGACTACATGACGGGACTCGATATCACGTTCTCGGCGGGGATTGTCGAGACCCCTCGGGACGGCGCCGACTTTCGCGCGCTCATGACGCAGGTGACCGCGACGCTGGCCGCTGTGAAGCAGCACGGCAAGGGGCGGGTCGTTCAACACAGCGCGGAACCCGCGGCCGAAACAGGCGGCACGCCTGCCGCCGCCGGGTAACAGGATCGATGCCGGCACGGAATCGGTCCTCTCAGACGTCATTAATGAGGAGTGGTGTGTGGTAGGCCGCAGAATTTGCGTAGGGCCGAGGGCAAGCTATGTGGCGGCGACGGCAAGGATCCACGGGTCCGGAGCCGGATGGCGATTGTCGTTCGCCGGAAGCTGAGGGTGTATATGTGCTTCCTCCTATCTCCCTTCACCATTGAGCTTTACGACGAGGTCTTCGCGCTGTGGCAGCAGTGCGAGGGCGTCGGTCTTAGTGACGCCGACTCGAGGGAGAGCATCGCGGCGTACCTTGACCGAAATCCCGGTCTGAGTGTCGTGGCAACGGACGACGGCCGGATCGTGGGCGCGGTACTCGGCGGGCATGATGGTCGACGCGGCTTCCTTCACCATCTCGCTGTGCATCCCGACTGCCGCGGAAAGGGTTTGGGGCGTCGACTTGTGGAGGCGGCTCTCGACCGTTTGAAGGCCGAGGGTATCCGCAAGTGCCACCTCCTCGTTTTCGAGCGGCATTCGGACGGGCAGCGCTTCTGGGAGCATCTGGGCTGGGAGCGCCGTGAGGACATCCGGGTGATGTCAAAGACGGTCTAGTGCGGAAGAGCATCGCGAGACAAAGAGGAACAGCAATTGGAGTGCGGTTCGTATCGGCGGCCGATGGTGTCGATAGGTGGGTTTCGGCGTTTCCTCTCGTGACGAGGAGCGTGTCGTACCCATGCAACCTTGGCATAGAAACGCAACTTCCTGTATCGTAACTCGGCTCGGCCTCAACGTGGAGATACGTTGGATGGACAGCTTCCGAACAGACGGGATGTGGCGGCGGATGCGGCGGCGAGCCGTGGTGCGTCCGATGCCGTTCATGGGGCTCAGGCGAGTCACGTTGGGTTTGGGAATCCTGTTCGGCGTCGGACTTGCTCTCCAGCCCGTCGTCGCTTTCGGTGAGGAGATGGAACTCGAAGAAATGCTGGATCTCAGCATCGAGGAGTTGGTCAACCTGAGCGTCACGACGCCGACGAAGTCCGCTCAAAAGCTGTTCGAGACACCGGCGACCGTCCGAGTCATCACCGCCGAAGAGATCGAGGAACGCGGCTACTTCACACTCGAGGATGCCCTTTCCGATCTGCCTGGGATGCAGTTCCGCAACATCGTCGGATTCAACAGCTATGTTTTCATGAGGGGTGTGCCGAGTCAGAACAACCTGATACTCCTGATGATCGATGGCGTACAGATCAACGAACTCAACTCGGGCGGCTTTTACGGCGGCGGGCAGTACAACTTGTCCAACGTCGAGCGAATCGAGGTCGTGTACGGTCCCGGCTCGGCCCTGTATGGCACGCATGCCGTATCGGGCGTCATCAACATCATCACGAAGGCTCCGAAGGATGTTCAGGGCCTCCGGGCGAGTTCGTTGGTAGGCAACTTCGACACCCAAGAGCACACGCTCCGGTACGGCTACTACAACGACAAGCGCGATCTCGGGTTCAGCCTCTCGGGCATGTTCAAGAAGAGCGACAAGGCCGATGTTGGCGGCGCTCGAGGCGACTACAACTGGACGGAGTCGATGGATAACGGCGAGGAGGATGTGTCCTTCGACGCCAAGTTCCAGTACAAGTCATTTGCGCTTGGCTTGGCCCTACAGGACAAGGATGTTTCGCGGGCGACGAAGGAAAGGACGCTCGGGACTACATTCGATGACGACGGCATCGACTGGCACATTCGCTTCTTGAACGCCTATGCGAAATACGACTACGAAGAACCGGAGCACTGGTCTTGGCACTCGATACTCTACTTCCGCGACACCACGGTGATGGACGATACGCGGCCGGTCATCGATACCGGTGCGGGAACGGCTCCGGGCTACCAGGAGCGCTGGTATCGCCCGAATCATCTCGCGGGACTCGAGAGCAGGTTTGGCTATGACATCACTTCCCGTGTTTCGCTCACCGTGGGCGTCGTGGGCGAGCACGAGTCTCTCTCGGAGGGTTTCTCAGAATCCCGTAGTCGTTCTCAGTACCTTCGGGCCGCCCGCCCGCGCGATCCGAATATGGAGTCGAACGACTTGGGAAGCGTTTATGCCCAGCTTCAGTGGCGTATGATCGATCCGTTGAGTTTGACCCTTGGTGCGCGCTACGACGACAGCGATGTGTACGATACGGTTTTCACGCCGAGGCTTGGACTTGTTCTCAACAAGGATAAGCTGACGGCGAAGGTGCTGTACACGGAGGCCTATCGCGCGCCCAAGATGTGGGATTTCAAGGACGGGCTCGGCAATGCGGATCTGGTTCCCGAGGAGATGCAGTCCGTGGAGTTGGCTGTTGGGTACTCGTTCAGCGACCATATCAGGGCGGAGCTGGCCACGTACCGTAACCGGCTCAAGAACTGCCTCACGCGTGAAGAGATCGGGGTGGGCTGGCGCTGGGAGAATCTGGGCCGCGTAGACACGCTGGGGGTGGAGGGTTCCGTGGAGTATCGAAAGGGGAAATGGAAGTCGTACGCAAACTACACGTACACGGATTCCGAGGATGATGACGGCTCGATGGTTCCCGAGATTGCCCGGCATATGGCCAATGTGGGCCTTCAGTACGCCTTCACCGATCGGTTGAGGCTGGACCTGCGCGGCCAATACCTCGGCGAGCGTAAGAACACACACGCGATCGGATTTCCGGGAGACTGGTGGATCGATGACGCCTTCGTCGTTCACGGAACGCTGAGCGTGGTGGACCTCCACGGTTTCGATATCCAGGTGGCGGCAAAGAACCTCCTGGACGAGGAGTATTACCACACGTCGGACACGTCGGTGAGCCGCTATCGGCAGCCACAATCCAGCGTCATGCTGAAAGTTGCCAAGCAGTTCTGATAGCGCCAAGCGAGGTATTGAAGGTATGCAGAGCAAGACACTCGCCATGGCCACGGCCACGAGTGCCCTGTTGATCGTGGCGGTGCTCCTTGTCTCCGGATCCGTCGTGATGGCGGCCACGGAGAGCGAGAGCAGCCGCACGAATGATATCAAGGCCGTGTTCATCTACAAGTTCACAGGCTATGTGACATGGCCGGACGACGAGGCCGAAACGTTCACCATCGCGGTCTTGGGATCGAGCGGCCTGCTGCCGCCGCTCCGGAAGATCGCCGAGAAGAGACAAGTCGATTCCCGGTCGGTCGTGATCAGGGAGTGCACGAAGGTCGATGAAATCTCAGGCGCCCACATCGTGCTGATCGCGGAATCGATGGAGGAGTACTTGCCGGCCATCGTGAAGAAGGCGGAGGCCGAGAGGATACTCACCGTAGGAAGCCGGGAAGGGCTCGCCGAGAAGGGGGCGGCGGTCGATTTCGTCTCGACCGAAGATCGCGTCGGATTCGAGATGAATCTGGACGCGGTGCAGCGAGCCGGACTGAAGGTCAGCTCGCAACTCACGAAGCTCGCGATCCTGGTGGGAGGAGATCGCGCGTCGGAAGCGAAGGGAGCGTCGGAATGACTTGGTTCACGGCGGCCTCCATACGTAAGAAACTCATTGTAATCCAGATGGTGACCACACTTGCGGTGCTGGTGCTCTACGGCCTCTTCAGCGTCATCAACGAGACCCGTCTGCATCGCGTGGCGTTGATACGAAAGAGCGAGACCTTGGCGCAGATGATCGCCAAGAACTGTACGGCGCCTCTGGACTTCCTGGATGTCGCGTCTGCCGAGGAGATCCTGGCGTCGGCCCGGGCCGACAACGATATTGTCAACGCGTGGATCCGCGACGCCGCGGGCGATCGGTTCGCTTCGTATAGCAGGCCGGGCCACGACGACTTCGATTTTCCGGCGAGCAAGGTGGGCATCGAGGAGTCCCAGCCCGGATTCCTCACGGTTTCCTGCGAGATCGTGCAACGTGGGGAAGTGCTTGGCATTGCGTCCGTACGTTTGACGACGGAGCGTCTTCAGTCGGTTGCGGTGCGGAGTGGCGTGCTGGCGGTGGCGGCGTTGCTGATTGGCATGGCCGTGGCCTTGGCGCTCTCGATGCTGTTTCAGCGGGCCATCTCGACGCCGATTCAGTCGCTCGTTCAGGTCATACGCGACGTCTCGGAGACAGGCGACTACTCCATGCGCGTGCGCAGTGATAGAGACGATGAGATTGGGATCCTGTGTAACGGCTTTGACGAGATGCTCCAGAATATCGATCAGCGGAGGAAAGAGAGGGATGAAGCCGAGACCACCCTGCGCGAGAGCGAAGCACGCTATCGAGGACTGTTCGAGGATTCGCCGACATCGCTATGGGAGGAGGACTTCTCGGCGGTGAAGACACTCCTGGACGGATTGCGCCGCTCAGGCATGACGGATCTCGGAAGGTACTTTCAAGCCCATCGCGATGTGCTGCGTCAATGTGCATCGATGGTGAAAGTTCTCGATGTGAATCGGGCGACCCTTGAGCTTCTCCAGGATGACCGGCGCGAGGATCTGTGTGCGTACCTGAGCGAGATGTTTCAGGAGGATTCCTACGACCTCTTTCGCGATGAGCTTGTTTCATTAGCCTCGGGCAATGCCGTCTTTCGCGATGAGACGGTAATTCGCAATCGGCGAGGCGAGAAGGTTTCTGTGAGTATAACGGTGGCGATTGTGCCGGGTCATGAGGAGACATGGTCGCGCGTGTTCGTGTCATTGGCCGATATCTCGGCTCGGATCCGAGCGGAAGAAGACCTTAAGGCGCTGAACGAGGCACTCGAGCGGCGTGTTGAAGAGCGTACGGCGGAATTGGCGTTGGCCAAGGAACGGGCCGAATCGGCGGATCGGCTCAAGTCGGCCTTTCTGGCGGCCATGTCGCACGAGTTGCGCACACCGCTCAACTCGATCATCGGGTTCACCGGCATCGTTTTGCAGGGTTTAGCCGGCCCGCTGAATGACGAGCAGAAGAAGCAGCTCGGCATGGTCCAAGCGAGTTCTCGCCATCTCCTCGACCTCATCAATGACGTGCTGGATCTATCGAAAATCGAGGCGGGTCAGCTCGAGGTCAGTAAGAAGCCTTTTGACGTGCGCGAGGCCGTCGAGAAGGTGGTGGCTGGGGTGATGCCGCTCGCGGAGAAGCGCGGGCTCACGCTGTCGGCGACAATTTCGCCCGAGGTGAGATCCCTGACGAGTGATCGCCGGCGCTTCGAGCAGGTTCTCATCAACCTGATCAACAACGGTGTGAAGTTCAGTGAGAAAGGGGGCGTGCGCGTGGAGTGCGTGGCCCAGAACGGAGCGCTCGTGACGCGCGTGACGGACACCGGCATCGGTATCAAAGCGAAGGATATGGACAAGCTGTTTCAGGCCTTCCAGCAGATTGACGTGGGACTGACCCGGAGCCATGAAGGGACGGGATTGGGGCTGTCAATCTGCAAGCGACTTGTCGAGAGACTCGATGGCCGGATCTGGGTTGAGAGCGAATGGGGCTTCGGGAGTACCTTCGCCTTCTGCCTCCCATTGGTTAAGGACTAGGAGACGAGGATGAGCAAGAGTGTGTTGGTGATAGAGGATAACGAGCAGAATCTCTATCTGGTCACGTTTCTGCTGGAAAACAGCGGATACACTGTGGTGGCGGCGCGGGATGGCCGGGAGGGCATCGACGTGGCCGGCCGGATCATGCCGGACCTGATTCTACTCGATATCCAATTGCCCGGTATGGACGGCTATGCGGTAGCGCGGGCCTTGCGGAACAACGCAACGCTCGCCCATGTGCCTATTGTGGCGGTCACCAGCTACGCCATGGTCGGCGACCGCGAGCGTGCCCTGGCCGCGGGGTGCACGGGATACATCGAGAAGCCCATTAATCCGGATACATTCATGACGGACGTAGGGAGTTTTCTAACTCCTCGTACAGGTCGGAAGGGAAGTGCTGAATGACGAAGCTACTGGTCGTCGATGACAACGAGCAGAACCGCTACCTGCTTCAGGCGCTCCTGTCAGGGAACGGTTATGAGGTGATGGTTGCGGCCGATGGCATCGAGGCGCTTGAGAAGGCGCGAGCCAACCCGCCCGACCTAATCATCACGGACATCCTGATGCCGGGGATGGACGGTTACCAGTTGTGTCGCGCGTGGAAGCGGGATGAGATGCTCAAGGATATCCCCTATGTGGTCTATACGGCCACGTACACGGATCCTCGCGACGAGGAACTGGCGCTGAACATGGGAGTACAGCGGTTCATTCTGAAGCCGCAGGAACCGGAAGCGCTCCTCGAGATCATCGAGGAAGTCATCGCCGAGCACAAGGCGGGTCGATTGCTTCCGGAACACAATGAGGTTATCGAGGACACGGTTTACTTTCGGGAGTACAACCAGGCGCTGATCCGGAAGCTGGAGGACAAGCTCGTCGAACTCGGGGCGGCCAAGGCATCTTTGGAGGCCGAGGTGGCCGAGCGGATGCGCACCGAGGAGGCCCTGAAGCGATCCGAAAAGGAGCTGAATGTTCGCAGTCGTATTGCCGGGAAGTTCCTCACGGTGTCCGACGAAGAGGTGTTTGCCGATGTCCTGCCCATAGTCCTCGAAGTCCTCGATAGCGAGATTGGCGTGTTCGGCTACCTCGACGAGAACGGGGCGCTCGTGGTTCCGAGTATGACGCGTCATGTCTGGGACACGTGCAATGTGCCGGATAAGCGCATCGTGTTTCCGTGCGACTCGTGGGGCGACACCATCTGGGCCCAGGCGATTCAAGAGAGGCGGACGCTGTGCTCCAATGAACCGTGTTTTCGTGTGCCTGAGGGGCACGTGCCCATCGACAGAGTGATCACGGTCCCCATTATCAACCAAGGCCAAGTGGTGGGCCTTTTTCAAGCGGCCAACAAGAAGAGCGACTATGACGAACAGGACGTGCGTCTTCTCGAGTCGATCGCCAATGCGGTGGCCCCCATCCTCAACGCACGGTTGCAGCGAGACCAACAAGAGAAGCGGCGTGTTTTCGCGGAGGGTCAATTGCGCCAAGCCCAGAAGATGGAGGCCATTGGCCAGTTGGCTGGCGGTGTGGCGCACGATTTCAACAATGTGCTCCAGGCGATCATGGGCTATACGACGTTTGCCATCGATGCCGCCGAGCCTGAGAGCGAGCAATACGACAACCTGGTGCAGGTGATGAAGGGCGCTGAACACGCGGCCAACCTGACGCGGCAGTTGCTGGCATTCAGCCGGCAGCAAGTGTTGCGTCGCTCGGACGTCGACTTGGGCGAATTGGTGAATGGCCTGCTGAAGATGATCCGGCGCGTCATCGGGGAGAACATTCAGCTCGATTTCTCTTACGTTCAGGGGCTGAGCGCGGTCCACGGCGATGCCGGGCAGCTCGAGCAGGTGGTGCTCAACTTGTGCATTAACGCCCGGGATGCCATGCCTGATGGCGGAGGGCTGACGATTCGGGTGGAGAACGCGGTTATCGACGAGGTCTACCGCCAGGCGAACCCTTGGGCCCAATTGGGCTCGTACGTTGTGCTGAAAATCATGGATACGGGTATAGGAATGGATAGCGAAACGCAGAAACGGATCTTCGATCCGTTTTTTACCACGAAGGAGGTGGGACAAGGGACGGGGCTGGGATTGGCCACCGTGTACGGAATCGTCAAGCAACACGACGGCATGGTCAACGTCTACAGCGAGCCCGGCCGCGGAACCGTGTTCAAGGTATACCTTCCGGCGGTGGAACCCGTGGACACGGAGGTCGGGCAAGCGTCACCGGCGGCCGTGGCCGGCGGGACGGAGACGATCCTGTTTGCCGAGGATGACAGGGCGATTCGGGCATTGGGCATTCGCATCCTCGAGCGGGCCGGATACACCGTTCTTTCGGCGGTTGACGGCGAGGAGGCGGTGGAGGCGTTCGCGGCCCATGCCAACGAAATCGATCTGGTCGTGCTGGACGTTGTGATGCCGAAGCTGGGCGCACCCGCCGCCGCCGAGAAGATCAAGGCGCTTCGGTCTGACGTGCGTCTGTTGTTCAGTAGCGGCTACGGCGCCAGCATGGCGGGTATGCGGTCGATTCTGAGCGCGGGCGGTCAGCTCATCGAGAAGCCCTATGAGCCACGGGCGCTCTTGCAGAAAGTTCGGGAGATGCTGGACTCGCCCGTCTCTGACTAGGCTGGCCGTCATCGGTGCGCAGGAAAAGACCAGGGCTCGCCGCGGCGCCTTCTATGGGCTGCCGAAGAGAAGGAGATCGCCAAACTGGAAGATCCGATCGGCAATGTCGAGGAGGGCGTCCTGACTGAGCTCGCCGAGGAAGATCTGATTGAGTGTGTCGAGGAAGGCGACAATTTCCTCGATCTGGCTTGCCAGGGAGTCCACCTGGGCTTGGAGCCAGGCGAGGCCCTCTTCGTCTTCCTGGGCCGTGTACACCGACTCGAGGTAGTCGACGGCGGCTCGTTGGATATCCACTCCCGCCAACTGCTCCGTGCTGGTTGCCGAGTCCTCGGCGACCTGCAGGCCCAAGGCATTCGTCGATTCGTACAACTGCTGCGCCGTCGCCAGGTCGCCCGCCGCCTCGAATTCCTGGCCCAAGCCTAGGAGCTGCGCCCCCAACTCCCAGAGAGCCACGTATTCCTCCATGCCGGAAGTCAGGGCCGCGAGCACCCGCGCGGTCGTGTTGTCCGTTTTGCCGGACTCAACCAAGGCCTGCTCACGGCATACCGCCCCTTTCAGTGCATAGGCGCTGACCTTGGATTTCTCCTGCGCGGTGGCCAGGAGTTGGAGCCCTTCATCCACGTGCTGTTCCCCGAAGGCGCCGGCGGCTTGCATGTACTGCGGAAGGGCGTTTTCCGGATCGAGTTGAGCGGCCTTTTCGAACTCGGCGGCGGCCTCGTCCTCCTTTCCTGGTTGCGATTGGAGGGCTTTGGCCAGGAGAAGATGGGCGTAGGGATCGTCCGGCGACGCTGCGGTGGCCTGCCGAGCGGCGGCTTCGGCCTCTTCCGGGGACAGGAACGAGGCCGCGCCCAACAGCGCCTCCGCGTCCGTACCCGGGGCGAACAGCAGTGCGCGAGCCTCTTCGGGCGAGAGCATGGCCCAGGCGCGGAGACGATCTAGCGCACCATCGTCCGTGACGCCTTCGCGGCGTGCGTTGAGGATATTCTCGAGGGTTAGCCGGGCCGAGGTCACCTGTTCCTGCGAGAACCCGTCCAAGGCCGGTCTTTCGTGCCGGTTGGGTCGGGCTCTGTCAAGGAGGAGGTCGGCCCGATCTCCTGATGCTTCATGCGACGAGGGCGTTTCGGATTCCGCCGAGTTGGGTGATTCGCTCTGCGAATGAGGCGATTCCGTTGAAAAAACACGGGCCACGCGCGCCGGTTGGGCCATGTCGGGGGCGCGGTCGAGCACCGCGTCGTACAGCCACCATCCCAGCACGACGAGGCAGACCGCGGCTGCCGCGGTGATCCACGGCCAGATCATGGGGGAGCGTCGTCGGGGATTGGACATGGGTTCCGGTGCCGTGGCGTGGGTGGCCGTTCGGATCCGGGCGATCACGTCGGCGGTGACGTCGATGGGGGGGAGCTTGTTGGCCTCTTCGTCAGCAATTTGCCCCAACTCATACCGGAGTTGCTCAGTCCAGGCGAGGTGCTCGCGACATGCCGGGCAACGCTCGGCATGCGCCAGGAACTCGCGGCGGGCGTCGTCACTCAACGCGCCGTCGAGGTACTGGGCAAAGGCGTTGTCGTATGGCTCACAGTTCGGCATGGGCGTCCTGTTCCATCTGGCTCCGCAACGTTCTGAGTATCCGGTGAACTCGCGTTCGGATCGCTCCTTCCGTGCTCCCGACAATCTCGGCGATATCCCGCGCCTGCATTCGCTCGAAGAAGCGCAAAGTCACGATCTCTCGCGCTTCATCGTCCAGCGTGTCCAGGGCGCGTTCCAGTATCTCGCGACGCTCGGTGGCCATGGCCCGGGCGTCAGGGCTGTCTTCCGGCCTGGGCACCAAAGGGCCGCCGAGCGTTTCGCGTCCTGATGTGGCGATCAGGTCGAGAGACTCCATCGCCACGACTCGGCTTCGTTTCAACTCATTCAGGCATAGGTTGCGCGCAATACACAAGATCCACGGCTTGAACCGGCGGTCGGTGTCAAAGCGATGGCGCGCCACGTACAGTCTCAGGAACGTCTCCTGAGTCATCTCCTTCGCCCGTTCCACCTCACGCAAGTAATGCATACAGAAACGAAAAACATCCATCTGATATCGGTTGAGCAACTCCGTTAGGGAGTCCTCATCGCCTTGGCACACGCGCGCCATCAAGGCTTCGTCTGTACGTTCTTCTGAAGGCACAGGCTCACTATACATGAAGGGCAGCCGCGATGGCGACGTAACCTCTTCCGAATTTCAGCCGCACCTCCTATTACATCGGAAGAAACGAAACATTACATGAACTGCGCTTTTTGTACAAAAGACGTATTGAGGACAGGATACGTTTTTTGCGGCGCGTGTCTATGAGGCGAAGGCCCGGCGGCACCGCAAGAGTCGGCCAAGATTGGCCTCCTGCCATGCCAGGGAACGGCCATAGTCCGGGAAACTGCGTTCAAGACGCTGAAACTCGGGCGAGTGAATCCTTCTCCGTCCGCCGGGCGTGCGCGCGAAACCTACGTAGGCGTGCAGCATCTCGTGAAACACGATATAGCGCACGAAGAACGACGGCACGAAGTCCTGGTCGAGAAGGGGATGAATCCGGACCAGGTTGTCCTCCTCGATGTAGCTGCCAAACCGGATCGAGAACCGCCGTGTCCGTCGCGTGGCGGGCATGGAACCCCAGGTGATGGAGGCCGTAACGGCGTTTCCGAATTGACTGGCGTTGAGCTCATCGAAGATGGCTTGCAGATCGAAGTGGTGTCCTTGCGTGCGCAGTTGAGGCGGCCGTCTAACCGCGGGGCGAATGCAATGCTGATGCTCCCGGATGAACCGGTCGACGGTTTCTCCGGCCACGCTCGACCGCGGGTGGGCGATCCAGTGTCCGAGCGCGCAAACCACTTCGGGGGGCGCGGTGAGGAACATGTGATGGAGGCGCAGGTTGATGATCTTCCGGTGGCTGTCGGGCCGAGCTACGATCATGCGCGAACGATTGTCGGTCACCGTCAAGCGAACGGCCTGTTTGCTGTGCCGCTCGAGTTCAAGCCGCAATCGTTCCACGCGTTCGATGGGCAGCGAATCCCGAGCCTCGAAAACAGGACGTTCTTGCGGCGCGGTTTGAACGTCGGCTTTCGTGCAAAGACTATCCGCTTCAGGAAACTCGAACTCCAGTTGCATTCAACGATCCGTCCCTGTTCTTCGGACGACGTTAACATACATCGAAGGGGGACTCGTTGGCAACAGTATACTTGC
>DAIPKA010000071.1:0-31154 GCA_036769985.1 Candidatus Hydrogenedentota bacterium
AGGTGAACGTGATATAGCCGCAGACGTTGAGTGGGAGATGGCTATAATCCCAAATCTCGAGGCCGCAGAGATCGAAGACCCAACCGCTGACGAACTCGATCACATAGATGCCCAGCATGTACACGATGGCGCGCGCGGCCAGGGGGACTTTCCTCGTGATAAGGAATCGAGCCATCGGCATGATGAGGATGGCCAGCAGACCGTAGTCCAGCATCATCCACGGCGAGGTGTGGCCGCGCATGTTCCAGTCTCCTTCGTGGATGAGTCTGCCCGCGCCGGTGAAGAACACCTCCATCAGTAGGCCGATCAGGGCCATCATCAGAAAACGCACGAGAACGCGCCTCGAGTCCATGGTTCCTTCTCCTTCACCAAATCTACCGAGTCGATCGCGTCGCCGGGAGCCGCAGCCGCCGCGAGCGCGGTCTCCCAGCATAACGCCATCGTGGTCCGAACTCAAGACTCGATTGATTGGGTCGTAACTCATTTTGTGGCGGTGCTTTACGGCGTTTGTGCCGATGTCGTTGGGTTTGACGGTGAACGAGCGGCTCTGCTAGGATGGTTGTGTGGTGCCACGATCGAGCAGAAGGGCCGTCCGATGGTTTGTCGCCGCTGGGGTCGGCATAGCCGCCGGCGTGGCATGCTGGTGGTCCCTAGTGGACGGCGATGATCGTGTTGTTGAATTGAAGACGACGAATGCGGGCACGAGAGTTGAACCGGTTCAGGCCCTCGGTCGAGTGTTGGATGATGGTCCCGCATGGGAATATGCCTGTGCGTTCCAGCGGCGGGATTTTGATCGCGTCATTGGTCTGACGTGGTGGATGCAGGAGCGGCTCGACCGGGTGCGGCTGGAATGGCCCGATTCGTCCGGTGTCGAGCAGGCTGCGGCGGATCTCCGTCGTCGGTTGGCGACATATTCGGTAGAGGGCAACCAATTGCGGCCTGAAGGGATTGAAGATCAATATGTGTTCGCACCCGGAGCCGTGTTGTCGGTGGTGCGCCGCGATGCCGGTCGCGATGACTTGGCGAAGGACGTGGCCGAGCGAATGTGGATACGCGTGATCTATCCAGACGAAAGGCATGCGCCCCGGAACGAGTTCGGACGTCCGATCCGTGAGATGACCGTTGGCATCAACGTGGCCACGGATGGGTTCGTTTTGAAGGCTAGTGTGATTGGAAACGTGGAGTTCGAGCGGGATCTCATTCAGATGTGGTGATGCCGTGGTGGACGTGTTGCGGGGCGTCCGCTGGGCTGTCAGCGGGCCGAAAGAAAGGCTCTGCTCAGGAGGTCGAGAATGGCATTGACGAAATGTCCGCGGTGTGGGAAGCTCTTCGAGAAGATCCGATCTCAGGTGTGCACCAAGTGCCAGGATGCCGAGGAACGGGACTACGACAAGGTTCGGCACACGCTGAGCGAACAGCCCAACCTGAACGCCGAGCAGGTGGCTGAGGCGACAGGGGTCGACATCGAATGCGTGCTGCGCATGGTCGAAGAGGGGCTTGTGGCGAACGTGGCGCTGCTCGATGGTCGAGTCAAGTGCGGGATGTGCGGCGCCCCGGCGATCAGTGCGAGCAAGAAGCTGTGCCAGGCCTGCCTCGAGAAGCTCAACGCTCGCGTGATCCAGGTGCAGTCGCAGATGCGGCTCGATGACAAAAAGGAAGTTCAGATTGGTCAGGCCTTGGGCGGCACGCATTCGGCCTTTAAGGGCAAGCGGCGGACCTAGGCCAGCGTCCCGTGTCGTGGCGTGGATTCGGTTCACGGCGCGTGGGTGAGAGCAAACGATGACGAGGAAAATGAAGATCGCCCTCGGTGTGCTGATCGCACTGTTCATCTTCTTCGGAGCGCTCATGTTGTTGAGCGGAGGCGATCGCAACCATCCCGCCAAAGACAGCTTCTTTGTGAAATGGCGGATGATCAATGTCCAAAAGAGTAGGTGACCCTTCTTCGATATGAAGCATTTTCTTTCTTTGCTGGCGGTGCGCTGGGTGTGGGCCATGACTGCGGCGTGGGCGCTTGTTCTCGCTACGGCGACCGTTGGCCAGACCTCGGCGGTTGTCTTCCGCACTCGCCTTGACGGTTCGGACCGCGTGGCAACCGCACCGATTGTCGATGTGGGCGGCATTCCCCATGTGAGTCTTCTGACGGTTGCCCGGGATCTGGGGGGAGACGGGCGCGTCCAGCCCGGCCGTGTGCAATTGGATTTTGCCCGCCAAACCGCTTGGATGAAGATGGGCGATACCCGTGTGGACGGGTCGCTGAATCAGTTCCCGCTTCAGCATCCCCTTAGCGGTGAGGGGGATCGGGTGCTCATGGCGTTGGTCGATGTTATTCCGTTCTTCGCCAAAGCGTTCCGCGTCGCGGTGATCCGCGCCGAGTCCGACGAATTGGCAACACTTCCGGAAGGGGCCGCAGCCGACGGGCACGTGAGCGCGTCGGAAGTGCCGGCGTCGAGTCCGTCGGATGAGTCGCTCTGGGAGCCGGTGGCTCTGCCGGGGGATGAGCCCAAGGTCGGGTCTCCAGAGGATACACGAGGCGAGCGGCCTCAGGAGCCGGTGGTCAGCACTCCGTCGACGGCGTTGCCACGTGTGAGCACGGTGATTCTGGACGCAGGCCACGGAGGCAAAGATGTCGGGAGCCTGGGCGCCCAAGGCGTGAAGGAGAAGGACGTCGCCCTCGCCGTGACGCGGTGTCTCAAGGAGGAACTCGGCACGGTGCCGGGCCTCAAGGTCGAGATGACGCGGAGTGATGACACCGACCTGAGTTCACGAGATCGCGCCAACACCGCCAACAGTCGATCGGGCGACCTCCTGATTAGCATCCATACGGGCGCCAGTCTTTCGCCGACCGCCCACGGGATCGAGGTGTTCTTCTCGACGGGCACCGATGTGTACAAGGTTGTCGAAGGGAAGGACTCATCGCCGCCTCCTGCGGACTACTCGATGGTTTGCGGAACACTCGGCGAGCGGATCGCGTCGAAGTTGGCGGAGTCCTCAGGCGCGGAGAATCGCGGTATCAGTGATGTTCGCTGCAAGGTGCTGAAGGATGTCTCGATGCCGGCCTTGCTGATCGAGGTGGGCTTCTTGACCAATATGGCCGAGGAAGAGCTCCTGGGTATGGAAGCCTACCAGCGCCGATTGGCGCAGGGCATCGCCGCCGGCATCAAGGACTACCTCACTCAGGCGAATCGAATGGGGAGAGATCGGTGAATCGTTCCGAGAGGCCTTCACTGACCAAACAAGTCTTCTTCACCGTGTGGGCCATGGTGACCTTGGTCCTGCTGGTTTGCCTTGGCATGCTTGTCTACGAAATGGTGCAGCGCGGCCAATGGCCGCTGGAACTCGTTCCGTCCAAAACGGCGGCGGAAGCGACGCCGGCGGCTCCGGCCGGAGAAACGGCGGCCACCGAGGAGGTCCTCCTCTACTTCGGCGACGGTGCCGGGCGTCGCCTGGAACCGGAGATAAGAAGCGTGCGCTCCTCGGATTCCACGGTCGAGAATTGCCGGAGTGCGCTCGAGGCGCTCATCCAGGGGCCTCAGGACCGCGAGAACCTCCGCGCCATACTGCCGGAAGCCACGCGCGTGCGCGCCTTGTACCTGCTGAGCGGGGGCGAGCTGGTGGTGGATTTCTCGCGCGAGCTGATCGTCGGGTACAAGGACTTGAAGAGCGTCTCTGTCGAGGCGCTGATGCTCTATGGCGTGGTACAAACACTGACGCAGGATGCCCTGCGCGGCGTGGAGGGCGAGTCGGTACGCAGTGTCCGTGTTCTCATCGAGGGCGCGCCCCCGCCGGAGTCGTTCCCGGCCCATCTTGACGCTTCCGTGCCGATCGTGCCGGATCCACAGTGGCTCGCCGTGCCCGCCGCATGACAAGGCTTCGAGTTGGCCCGCTGTGGCGGAGTGCGTATACTATGTCCGGACTGAATAGGGCGGCATAGGCCCAGACTCGGCCGCAGGCGTGGGTAAGCCTTGTGTGTGGCGCGGACCGGAGGGACGCGGATGCGTCCGAAGCCGGATGGCCGTCGTGCCGATAGCGCCATTCCTTATCCCCGATGTGAGCGATACTGGTCTTTCGGCTTGCCGAAGCCCCAGGGTGCGTTTCTCGGCACGTAGTAGGACCCTAAGGAGTGATGGGACAAGTATGTCTCGATGCACGAGTGGCCAAGTCAAGCACGCGGACGTTTCGGACGGTGGCGCATCCATCGGTGTGTTCGACTCGGGTGTGGGAGGCCTGACGGTGGTGCGGCGGATCATGGAACGCCTTCCCGCCGAGGAGATCGTATATCTCGGCGACACGGCCCGCGTTCCCTACGGTACGAAATCGCCCCACACCGTGATCCGCTATGCGCGGGCGTGCGCGGCGGCGTTGCTCGAGCGGGGAATCAAACTCCTTGTCGTTGCCTGCAACACGGCCTCGTCCCATGCGTTGGATGCGTTGCGTGCGGAGCTCGACGTTCCGGTGATCGGCGTGGTTGAGCCGGGAGCGCGTCGTGCGGCAGCGGCGACCCGGAATGGGCGGATAGGCGTGATCGGTACGGCCGGCACGGTGGCCAGTGGAACATATGCGGATGTTATCCATGCCGTGGCTCCGGAGGTTAAGGTCTTCTCGAAGGCCTGTCCGCTCTTCGTGCCGTTGGCGGAGGAAGGATGGATCGACGGCCCGGTACCGCGCGAAACGGCGCGCACCTATCTGGCTGGGTTGGGAAAATGCGATATCGATACCTTGGTGCTCGGTTGCACCCACTATCCCTTGTTAGCCGGGGTGATTGCGGACGCCATGGGCCAAGCGGTGTCGCTGGTGGACAGTGCCGCGGCCACGGCCGAGGTGGTCGAGCAGACCCTTGCGGGGCTGGGTAGGTTGCGTGACGGGGCCTCACGGACGCATCATCGGTACTTGGTGAGCGATGATCCCGGCTCATTTGTCCGCGTGGGCGCGCGGTTCCTGGGCTGTGCGATCGACGACGTGGAATGGGTGGACTTCTGATGGCCGAAGAGCAGCAAGAGAAAGACGTTGCCGCGTTATCGGCGCCGAGTTCTTCCGGTCTGTTCTGGTGGTTGCGCCTCAGCGCGAGTCTCTTCGCGTTGTGTGTTGCCGCCGGAATCGCCGGTGCTTTCTGCGTCGATTATCTTCGGAGCCGCCCGCTGGATCTCCGCGATGAGTGCCACCGCGTGGCAGATGAGTTCGAGACGCTGTTGGTCGACAACGGCGTGATCGCGGCGCGCGTTTCGCGTGCCGTCCCGGATGCGTTTCGAGACGATACGGCCCATTGGTGCCTCCACCGTTTCGAAATCATGCTGCCGCCGGAACTCAACGTCGAAGGCATCGAGGGGCTTATTCGTCGGCACATGCTGCGTCTCGGCGTAGCAGTGTCTACTCTTGGGCCGACGCCGCAAGGAGGTACGACCATATCCCTGTCGTGCGGCGACCATTGCTGTGTCACCGCGCAGTTGCGCGACGCGGGAGCCGAACAGGCGGCGACGCCGCTCCCGGCGCCCGCCGAAGAGGCTGTTGGGCCTACGCCGGCCGCGCTGCCCGGGGTGGAACTCCCGGTGTTGGCCCATGTGTCGCCGACGTCGGTGGACGAGGCGCTCGAAACCGCGCTCCCGGATCTCTATGAGTTGGACCTCGAGTCGGACACGATCAACGATGCCGACGCGGCGCACATACCGATGGGGCTTCCGGAAGGGACATCCTCCAAGCGCGTGGCCATCGTCGTCGATGACGGTGGCTATGGCGGGCCGGTGACGGAACGGATGCTCGGGCTGGATCCGAGCCTCACGCTGGCGATTCTGCCCTACACGCCTCACGCCGAGGAAACGGCGCGCCGTGCAACCGGACTCGGCTTCGAGGTCCTGCTCCACATGCCGATGGAGAAGACGGATTTCCCGGGCTGCCTGAGCAGTGCGATGAAGGAGGCCGAGATCCGGGACTTGACGCTGAAAGCCCTCGCTGAGGTGCCGGGCGCGGTGGGAATCAATAACCATGCCGGTTCGGTCTTCACAGCGGATCGCAACGCCATGATGCGCTTCCTGAACGTGCTGCGCGGAGGACCGCTCTTCTTCGTGGATAGTCGGACTACAGCGGATACGGTGGCTTTCGATGTGGCCCGGAGCATAGGCGTGCCCGCGGCGCAGCGCCGCGTGTTCATCGACCATGAGAACACAGAAGCCAGCATCCGCGCCCAATTCGACCGACTTGTGCGGATCGCCTTGCAGGAAGGCAGCGCTATCGCCATATGCCACTTCCGGGCGAGGACGGCCGATATGCTGTCGAAACTGTTGCCCGAGCTGAAGAAGAGGGATATCGCCCTCGTTCACGTGTCGGAGTTGCTGCAATGACGTGTGTGCTGGGTATAGAGACGTCGTGCGATGAGACCGGCGTGGCCATCGTGGACGAGGCGTGGAAGATCCGGGCCGGACGGGTGGCATCGCAGGTCGAGGTCCACGCCGAGTTCGGCGGCGTAGTTCCCGAGATTGCCTCGCGCAAGCATCTCGAATGCATCTCGCAACTCGCCGCGAAAGTCATCGCCGATGCCCGCGTTTCCGTGGATGCTGTGGCGGCGACCAATGGTCCCGGCCTGATGGGTTCCCTGCTGGTGGGCGTCAATTTCGCCAAGGCGCTGGCATACACCTGGAACGTGCCGTTCGTCCCGGTTCACCACATTGAAGGCCACATCTTCTCGGTGTTTCTCGATACGGATTCGCCTCCGGCGTTTCCCTTTCTGGCGCTGGTGGTCAGCGGTGGACACACCTGCCTGCTGGCGTGCGACCGGCCGCATCACTACGTAACCCTGGGCGCGACGCGCGATGATGCGGTGGGCGAGTCCTTCGACAAGGTGGCACGTCTGCTCGGCCTATCCTATCCGGGCGGTCCTTCGATTCAGCACACGGCCGAGAACGGCAATCCGAAGGCGATTTCCTTTCCGCGAGGCCTGGTTCATTCCGAGTCGCTCGAGTTCAGCTACAGCGGACTGAAGACGGCGGTCTTGTACGAGCTTCGCAAGGGCGGATGCGCGGTGGAAGATGTGGCCGCGAGTTTCCAGGCTGCGGCGATCGATGTCCTCTTGGTCAAGACCAAGCGCGCCATCGCCGAGACCGGTGCGCAGCGGCTGGTGCTGGCCGGGGGAGTCGCGGCGAACCGTCTGCTGCGGCAGCGGCTCGACGCTGAGTTGTCGATCCCGGTGTTCATGCCATCGCTAAAGCTGTGCGTCGACAATGGTGCCATGATTGCGGCCGCGGCCGTGTCTCGGCTCGAGCACGGCCTGCTCGGTGACTGGACCACCACACCCAGTCCCAGCCTGCCGCTGATGGCATAGGGTCCGGTCACTAGGGAAATCGGCGCGCTTCATGATATCCTGAATCGTGGTGCTGGAGGAGTCCGGCTGGCCGAAGGCATGGGGCCGGCGGCGGGAATCGGGAGGGCAAGCGAGTCCATGTATACGCTCAAGGAAATCATGGCCGATGCCGTCGATCGAAACGCATCGGATATTCACCTCAAGACGGGTAATCAGGTCATCTATCGTATCGATGGCGATCTGGTTCGCATGGACAGCGAGTTCCTCACCGAGGAGATGGTTCAGGGGCTGCTGAGCGAGATCGCCGGCGAGTCCGACGTGAACAAGTTCCTGAAGGTGAAAGAGCTGGATCTGTCGTACGTTCTCGAGGATGTGGCTCGCTTCCGCGTGAACGTCTGCCGGGATGACGGCGACACGCGCATCGTCCTGCGTCTGATCCCGCTCAGTATCAAGAAGATCGAGGACCTGGGATTGCCGGTGGTTCTCAAGAAGATCGCTCGTCTTGCCAACGGGTTGGTGCTTGTGACCGGGCCGACCGGCAGCGGCAAGTCCACGTCGCTGGCGGCCATTATCGATGAGATCAACTCGACTCGGCCTGTCCATATCATCACGGTCGAGGATCCACTCGAGTTCGTGCATCAGGACAAGATGGCGATCATCACCCAGCGCGAGGTCGGTCACGACACGCTATCGTTTGCCAACGCCCTGCGTGGCGCGCTGCGCCAAGACCCGGATGTGATTCTCATCGGCGAGATGCGCGACGCGGAGACCGTACGCACGGCGCTGGCCTCGGCGGAGACGGGCCACCTCGTGTTCTCGACGCTGCATACCGTGGACGCGGTCGAGACGCTCAACCGCATCATCGATTTCTTCGAGCCGCATCAACAGCTCCAAATACGCAAGCAGTTGGCCAGCGTGTTACGCGGTGTGATGTCGCAGCGTATCCTTCCGTTGAAAGAGGGGGCTGGCCGGACGGTGGCCGTCGAGGTGCTTATCGGCAATCGCACCGTGCGCGATTTCATTGAGCAAGGCAAGAGTTTCAAGAACATCGTCAAGCTTATCGAAGAAGGCGAGTCCCAGTACGGCATGCAGACCTTCGACCAGGCCCTCTTCAAGCTGTTCAAGGAGGGCCGCATTTCGGAGACCATCGCGTTGCACTACGCCACCAGTCCCAAGGATCTCAAACTCCGAATGGACGGTCTCGGCAGAGAGTAGGGCCTTGGCGCCGTCCGGTGGTTACAGAGCCTGTCCATTCATGCACCTAACACAGATGCTCCGACACACAGCCATCCTGCTCGCCATCGCGTGGAGCGCCGGCGCCGAGAACCTGCTCGAGAACGCCGGGTTCGAGGCGTGGCACGGGGCGAAGGCGGGTCCATGGAAGTCCTTTGTGATGCCCCAGCCCGGCGCCACGGCCGGGCGCGAATCGACCGCCCACAGCGGCGAGTGGGCGGCCGTGTTGCACACGCCGCAGCCCTATGAGCGAGATCCGGCCAACAACTGGAGCCAAAGCGTCTCGCGGCCCCTCAGTGGAAAACGCCTTGTGTTGTCCGGTTTCGTTAAGACGCGCGAGGCCACGGAGGCCGCACTGTGGCTTCAATGCTGGAGGAAGCCCTCAACCCTCGTTGACTTCGTCACTTCCTCGACGTCGGGGCCGGTGTCCGGAACACAGGACTGGCGTGATGTCTCCGCCTCGATGAAGATCCCTGAGGGCACCGACTTCGTCGTTGTCCGTTGCGTGTTGTTGGGTTGCGGCACGGCCTGGTTTGATGATATGGCACTGAGCGAGGTGGAGGAACCAACGGCCGGGTTGCCGGAGGAATCGGGTCCCGAGGAAGAAGCGGCGTCGGTGGCGGGGGCGGAACCGGCGGTGGATCGCGCGCGCATTGAGCAACTTCTTGATGCGCAGGCCACGCTCAAGCAAACCGTCAACGAGTTGCAGAACACGAACGATGCCTTGATGGAGCAACTGTGGTTGCTGTATGAAGAAGTGAAAGATCTACGCGATGAAGTGGGCGCGCTCAAACAGGCGGCAACGCATGTCGAGGCGTCGGTTTCGTCGCCGCTGGTGCCCATCGAGCGAACGCCGACGGAGGACGCACCGTGATTATCCGCATGATCATCATTTCGCTCATGGTGGGGTTTGTGGCCGCCGGATTCGTCTGGTTCGGTATCGATCTGTTCGAGATGGCTCGAGCGCAGCGCAAGAGCAAGGCCAAGCCTGCGTCGGAAGAGACTACCAACGAAGATAAGGCCGAGGCGGATCAGCCGGCCAAGTCAGCGGAATAGGAGCGGGGAGCAGCGCGGTCATGAAATCCACACAGCGCCCTTACATTGGAGTGCTCTTCAAGTGCTGTAACGTCTACGCCCGGGTGCATCTGAACAAGGACGGTACGGCGTACGCCGGATTCTGTCCGAAATGCGCTAAGAAGCTTACCATTCCTGTGGCGCCCGGGGGTAGCCCCTCGCGGTTCTGGACGGCCGAATAGCATGGGCGGTGTCAGAAATCGATGACATCCAGGCCTGGAATCGAGGACTCAAGGGGGATGGTTTCGATGTGGGTGGCCCCCATTGTGGCCAGCTCGTAGCGCACTTGGGCCAAGGGCAGATCCGGATTGTCGGAAGCCATCTCGACGCTGAACTCGGTGAAGTGAAGTCCCTCACTCATGGTCGGCTCATCGGCAAACAGGCGATTGGCTTCCAGGTACTCCAGGAGTCCCGGCACGCATTCCTTGCGGGTATTGAACAGCAGCAAGACCTTGTTCTCGGCGTACATGGCACCGTAGAGGTTGAGGAGAAACATCCGCGCCAAATCATGCTTCGCGGCGTTCTCGCGGATGGCCGGATTGGCCCACACTGCTGCTTCCGAGGCCATGATTTCGTCGACCACGGCCAGTCCGTAGTTGTGGATGGCGCTGCCCGTCTGCGTGATCTCGACGCCGAAATCCACGGACCCGTTCTTGACCTTGGCCTCGGTCTTTCCCCACGTCTCGTAGATCAGAACGCCGCGCTCGATGCGCGGTGGGGTTTTGAACCGCTGGACGGCGTAGGCACGGTGGCTCTTGCCGAAACCGAGCTCGTCGGCCTTCTTCAAGAACCACTCGACGGAAAGATAGGGCATCTCGGACGCGATCGTGATGAGCGGCTTCTCTGCGAGCAGGCTCTTGAGCCATGCATCGCCGTCGCACGCGCCGGCTTTGATGATGACGATCCGGACGGTGCCGCGTCCGAGGGGCAACACGCGTTGGAGCAGGGCTTCCGTACCGTATTCGTAGCGAAGCTCGAGGGTCCGTTCGCGGATCCAGTCGTCGCCGGCGATGGCAATATCCACTTCACCCAGGGCCAACTGGGCGCCGAACTCCTGGGGGCGTCCATCCCATCCCATGAGGAAGGCATTGACCGGGAACGTGCTTGGTCCTCCGCGCTCGTATCCGCTGCTCGTGAACCCGGCGTCGTGAAGAAGTCGAATCAGGTTCCCGCCCCGCGACGTGTCGGCCAAGGAACCGGCCGGTAATCCGATGATCAGCTTCTCGTCCTTCATGATTGCCTGAACTCCCCATTGGCCGAAACGGTTAGAGCACGTGCCGGAAGACCATGTAGCCTTCGGCGGCCTCGACGCTGATTTCTCGTCCTCGCACCCGAGCGATGAATTCGACGTTCTGCACGCTCGAGTGATGGAGCGCATCGCGCATCTGCGAGCGATGCATCGAGAGCGCAGCGAGCTTCTTGTCGAGGAACGCCGAGATGTCGATGTAGAAGTTAGGATGGAACTTCTCGCGCTCGAGGCTCCAGAACAGCGAGGTGTTGTCGTAGCCGATCACGATGGTCTGAAACGGCTTCAGCGAGCGGACGCCGGGCCGGGCGGCAGTGAATGCCGCGCGGAACACGGCCTCGTGATCCTGGTTGTAGGAGGACACGGGAATTGCGAGCATCGTGGGCCGAATCCGATCAATGGCTAACTTGCCCTCGCGCTCGATGCGGGCGATGAGATCCCGCCGAGGGATAGCGTCCAGTCGGAGGTGGCGTTCCGGTTCCCGGTACAGGATGTCCCAATCGTCGACCTCAAGGAAGCTCATCACCTGCGCCAGTTCCGCCTCGCGAGCCTCGCCGGAGACGATGTGGTCCGTGCCGTCGTAATGCTTGAGATCGCCCACGGAGCACACGGTCACGTACACTTCGCCGCCGAGGCTCTTGATCCGCGCCATGGTTCCCGCGCATCCGAAACTCTCGTCGTCGGCATGGGGTGCGATGACCAGCAGACGCTGTTGTGCGAGAAATTGGTCCTCAGGGGTCAAGGTGTTTCTCCTCGATCAGCTCTTCATACACGGCTTCGATGCGCTCGACCATGCGATCAAGGCCAAAGGCCGGTACCACCCTTCGGCGGGCCATGTCGCCCATACCTCGCCTCCGGTCGGCGTCTCGAATCAGTTCGAGCACGGCCGCTGCCAACCGGCCCGCGTCACCCGGCGGAACTAAGATCCCCGTAGCCCCGTCGTCCAGCACGTCGGGAATCCCGCCCACGGACGCGGCCACGGCCGGCGTAGACGCGGCGCCTGCCTCGATCAGGACCCGCCCCATGCCTTCATTAATGGAAGGCATCGCGAGTATGTCCATCGCCGCCATGAGATCGGGCACGTCGTGCCGTAGTCCCAAGAACCGGAACCGCTCACCCAACGGGCGCGCTCGACGACGCAACTCGTCGTCTAGCGAGCCGGCGCCCGCCAAGATGAATCGGGCCTCGGCCGCGGCCTGCGCAATGGCCTCAGCGGCGGCTACAAAATACGCGAATCCCTTCACGGGTTCAAGGCGGCCTACGGCGCCGACGAGCACCTCGTGTGGGGCGATGCCGAGGGCGCGCCGCGTTTCGTTGCGTCGTCGGATCGCCTCGTCGAAGGGGCCGAAATCGATACCACTGAAGATCACGCGAAACTGATCCGGTTGCCCAATGTCCTCGTCGAGATGCTCGCGGACCCCGCCCGAGGTCAGTTCGATGATCCGATCCGTCCGGCGTGCGGCGTGGCGTTCCATCCATACGAACGCGCGCGTGACCGGTTTCGGGAAATAGCCATGGAAGATGTTGCCGTGCGGCGTATGAACGACGGCCGGGACGCCGGCCCGTTCCGCCGCCAGTCGGCCCAGGAATCCCGCTTTGGAGGTGTGCGTGTGGACGATGTCATATTGCCTGGATTGAAACAGGCGGGTCAGGCGGCGTAGCGCGATGGCATCTCGGATGGGCGCGATGTTACGGACGAGAAAGGGTTCGCGCACGATGGGAATGCCGGCGTTGGTCACGTCGTCCTCGATACTCCCTTCGGGGCCGTGCGTGGGGCCGCTGATGAGATCTGCGTCAAAGCGCTCACGGCTGGCCAGGCGCACGGTATGGAAGGTGTTCTCCTGCGCGCCGCCTCGACACAGGCGCGTGATCACGTGGGCTACGCGAAATCGCTTCATGGTCGCCTCGATACCGCTTCGAGCACGCCCGTGGCAAATACCCGCCAATTCAGGGTGGTCTCGACGCGTTGGCGGCCGTTCGCGCCGAGACGTTCCGCCAGGGCGGGGTCTTCGAGGATGCGAAGGATAGCCTCGGCCAACGCGTCGGGTTGATTCGGCTCGACGATGAGGCCGGTCTCGCCATCGAGGACGGCCTCGGCCGCGCCCCCGGAACGGCCGGCCACCACGGGCTTGCCGTACCCGTGGGCCTCGGTGAATACGAGGCCAAAACCTTCGACCTGGCCTCGCCGGTCTTGGCCTGTGGGAAGGGCGAACACCGTGCAGGCTTGGTAGAGCCCGGCGAGCTCCTCGTCCGAGATGCGCCCGGGCAACACGACTTGCTCGCGCACGCCGAGGCGATAGGCTTCCTGGATGACGGCGTTCATGCGGGGGCCTCGCCCCACCAATACCAACTGGGCCCCGGGCACGCGTTCGAGAATACGCGGCATGGCCTGGACGAGCGTGAGGTGTCCTTTGCGCCGGACGAAGCGGCCGACGCCGAGGATGACCGGGCCGCACTCGAGGGCGAATCGTTCCCGGGCGCGCCGGGCCGCCTCGGCCGAAATGTCCTTGGCTCCGTCCGTGCCCGGAAGAACCACCGCGATCGAACTAGGTTGCACGCCGAATTCGGCCAGTCGATCACGCGTGAATTCGCTGATGGCTACCACGCGTTCCGCCCCGGCGTAGAGGCGTCGGAGAAACCAGCCGAGCGGCGATGCTTTCGGAAACTTCAGAAACTCGTATGCATACGCGAAGGTTACATAGGGTTTCGAGAAACACGTCTTGCCGACCCATCCGATCAGGCCGCCATAGGCAATGTTGATGCCCAGCGCGAGGTCCGTTACGCGAAGGTAGGGCCAGGTCGCGCGCAGCATGGGTCCCAACCGCAGCCAGCCAAGTCCGTAGCCTCGGTAGCGCACGACGGCGACCGGCTCGGCGGCGTCGAAGGCCTCCTGGCCGTCGAAGTGGGGCGCGATGACGGTCACCTCGTGGCCTTGGCGGGCCAGCTCGCGCGACAGAGAGAGCGCCACCGTGCTGATGCCGCCCTCGATGGGCGGGTAGTCGGCTGTGGGAATGAGAATCCTCACTGCTTGACCACCACGTAGTCGCCGATGACCAAGGCATCCATACCGGTGCTAAAGAAGCAGCGGACGGCCTCGCCTGGTGTGTTCACGATAGGTTCGCCCATGACATTGAAGGACGTGTTGAGCACCATCGGGACGCCTCGGCGCCGCTCGAAAGCGCGGATTAGTCGGTGGAACTTCGGATGGACGTCCTTCGAGACAGTCTGCACCCGGGCTGTTCCGTCAACATGGGTGATGGCGGGAACTAGGGCGCGCTTGTCAGGCTCCACGGGATAGACAAACAACATGAAGGGCGATGATTGGCAGCCGGTGAAGAAGGCGGAGGCATCCTCCTCGGCGACGCTTGGCGCGAAGGGGCGGAAGTCCTCGCGGTGTTTGACGTACTTGTTGAGAAGGTCTTTCATCTCAGGCCGGGTGGGATCCGCCAGAATGCTCCGCGCGCCGAGGGCGCGCGGCCCGAACTCCATACGATCCTGAAACCAACCCACGATCTTGCCTTCGGCCAGGAGATCGGCGGCGCGCTCCTCGAGACTGGCGGGCGTCTCGAATCTGATCTTCGCCCCCTCGAGAAACGCCCGGATGGTCTCGTTCGAGAACGAGGGGCCAATTCGGGTATCGCGCATAACGAACGCCCGGCCGGCCCGTGTCAGTTGATGATGCAGTTGGTAGGCGGCGCCTATGGCGATACCGTCATCGCCCGCGGCCGCCTGCACGTAGATGTCGTCAAAGGGCGACTCGCGCCGGAGTCGCCCGTTCATGGCGCAGTTCAGGGCAACGCCGCCGGCCAGGCAGAGCCGGCGTTGCCCGGTGGCCTCGGCGAGCCAGCGGGCAATGCCCAACACGCGTTCCTCAAGGAGCCGTTGGGCCGAGGCCGCGATGTTCCGGTGGCGCGCCTCGATGGGTTCGCCCTTGGCGCGCGGCGGGCCGAAACGGTCGATGAACTTCTTCGAGAAGTAGCCGGTTCGGGAACCGGGCGCGTAGTGGCACACGAGCCATGATCGGTCGGTGGCATACCAACCGTCCGGACGTTCCTGGAGGATCGCCTTGAAGTCGTCGAAAAATTCCGGCTCGCCGTAGGAAGCCAAGCCCATAACCTTGTACTCATCGCTGGCGCGGAGAAAACCCAGGTAGTCCGTGATGGCGGAGTAGAACACCCCGAGGGAGTGCGGGTAGTCGGTGGCGCGCAGGCGCCGGATCGTTGTGCCGTGTCCCACACCGGCCCAGGTAGCCGAGAACTCGCCGACGTAGTCGATGGTCAGGAGCGCGGCTTCGTCGTAGGGACTCACGAGGAAGGCACTGGCGGCGTGGGCAGGATGGTGCTCCATGAAGTGAAGCTTTGCCTTGGTTCCGCGCAGGCTGCGCATGCCCCACAGGTATTGGGCGTTGTGCAGCACCTCGTAGGCCATGAACCCAAGCGAGTAGACCGGGCTGTGCACCATCTGGGTGACCCGGTAGGGCAGACGACGCCCGAGCCTCAGGAAGGGGCGCATGTACACGCCGATGTGGTCGACGTCGTTTGGCCCGAGCCCCGCCGCCTCCAAACAATAGGCTACCGCTTTTCTCGGCACACCCCCCTGGTGCTTCTTCCGCGTTAGACGCTCCTCGGCGACGCCCGCCACCAGAATACCGTCGCACACAAGCGCGGCCGCCGAGTCGTGCGAATAGCCGCCGATGCCTAGGATGTTCACTGCGCGACGCCTCCTCAGGAGATTGGAGAGCATTATACCTGCAGGACGCGGTATGCCGAAAGCATGAAGGGGCTCAAGCTTCGGGAGTCCTAGGGAAATACGCTTCAGCAAAACCTACGTGTTCATGCCAAGAAGTCACTCGAGGATTTTGCGGAATGCGCTGCTCAACGGTATAATCTGTTCAGACCTAATAACCAAGGATAGGCCCGTGAGTTCTTGAGATCGGTCGAGGTGAGGAATCATGGCGGATCTATCGAACGAAGACATACTGGATGACCTCAGCCTAAAGGGCAACGACCCTACAACGTCCGTGAAGATGACGGTGACGTTGCCGCGTTCTGTGGCGGCATTCCTGCGCTGGAAGGCGGAGACCGAGGGCATGCGGCGCGACGAGCTGCTGCGGCGGATCGTAACGCACTATGCCAAGCGCCTCCGCGAGCGCGATATGAAGACTCCGCCCATCGAGGACGACGAGGACTGACCAATCTCGCGGCAGGCTGTGCTGCGCGCGGAGAGGTGGCACTATGCCTGACGCTGCCGCAGGCATTCCGCCAACGCAACGGCGGCGCTGACGGAGGCATTCAGGCTTGTGATAGGCCCTGTGAGGGGGATGCGCAGGCGCATGTCGCACGTCTCGCTCACGAGGCGTCCCATTCCTTTGCCTTCACTGCCCACGACCAGGGCGACGCGGCCCGTCAGGTCGGCTTTCCAGATCACGCCTTCGCCCTGGGCATCCAGGCCCATGATCCAGAATCCAACCTCCTTGAGACCGCGCAACGTCCGAGCAACATTCGCCGTCTGAACGAGGTCCACGTATTCCATGGCGCCGGCGGCACTCTTGGCGCTGGCGGGCGATACCGGTGCCGAGCGCCGTTTGCCGAACAGCACGCCGCACGCGCCGCATGCGGCGGCGGAACGCACAATGGCTCCGAAGTTGTGTGGATCTTCAACGCCGTCCAGCATGACGACGATGGCATCCGCTTCAAAAGCGCGACGCAGCCAATCCTCGGCCTTGAGGATGGGGAGGGGGCCGGCCTCGAGGACCACACCCTGGTGAACGGCGCCCCCGGCCAGCACCTCCAGTTCGCCGCGATCCACGCGGTCGATGGGCACGCCGTGGGCTGCCTCGAGGATCGCGTCGAGGCCGGTCGCGTTCTCAAGCACGAAAAGCCTACGCGGGGCGCGTTTGCCCGCGCGTAGGCTTTCGAGTACAGGAATCCGACCAACCAGACGTTCGTTCATGGTGCATCGAGACTAGAGCTGATGAATCTCGATCAGTTTGTCTCGTCGTAGTCGCAGGTTGGCCTCTTCCGGGACACGCGAATCGACCTCGCTCGCCCGGGCGTTCATCAGCTCGTTGAGGATAGCGGCGGCCCCCGCGTAGTTCTTCAGTTTCTCAGCGCACTTCACCATGCGGTACTTGTTGTACCACACGTTGGCGCCTTGGGGATATCGCCCCACTGCCGTGCCAAACACCTCGTTGGCCTTCTGATAGCGGAACGTCATCAGCAAGAAACCGCCCAGTTTGGACAGCCCGGCCTCGTCGTGCTTGTCCTTCGCCGCGTCAACGCCCGCCTCAGACTGGGTGAATTTCTTGAACATGTAATTCGTGCCGCTGCTACTCAGCAGAAAGCCCACCCCGACAACGACAACGATGATCAACGGCCACTTCAATCCACTGAGATCCATCGTTCCCTCCTTCCCGCCGGCGCCATTGCCGGACCACCGCTCACTACTTCATGAAACCCCTTATCATATCACCAATCACCGGAATCCGGATATCCGTAAAGAAGGTCACTAGCGCGGCCACAAACAATAGGAGCAACGCCAGCACGACCAGCTTGCCCACCCACCTCGTCAGCCGGTGGACAAGGCCAACGCTGCGGCTCTTTTTGAGATCCAACTGCTGGGCGCGCTTGACGAATTCCTGGTGCTTCTCGCGGCACTCCTCGGAACAGAACTGCCCCGTCGCGCCCGCCACCACACAGATACCGCACACGGGTTTGCCACACTGCTTGCAGCGGGCAACCGCCTCGATACCTGGATGGTTCACACAACTCGTCGAGCCTCGAACGGCACCCATCTGGCATTCCTCCCCTTTAGCTCATCTTATTCATAATTCTTATTGTACACGGTAAGCGCTCTTCTTTCAAGAGCTAATCTCGGGTCTTCGCAACGATTTCGCTCCGAATGCGCTCAAGGAATGCGTCGAGGGGCATGGCTCCGAGGTCGCCGTGGCGGCGGTGGCGGACGGCGACAGCGCCGTTTTCGGCTTCGCGCCGGCCCACAACGAGCATGTAGGGGATGCGCTGCGTCTGCGCCTGGCGGATCTTGTAGCGCATGGTCTCGTCGCTGAGATCCGTCTCGACCCGTAGGCCGGCGTCGAAGAACCGGTCGCGCACCTCCGTGGCGTAGGGGGCGACGTCGTCCGTCACTGGAATCACCACGGCCTGAACGGGCGCGAACCACACGGGAAACGCGCCGGCGAAATGCTCGATGAGAATGCCGAGGAACCGCTCGACGGCGCCGAAGATTACGCGGTGCACCATGACGGGGCGATGGGCTTCGCCGTCGGGGCCGATGTACTCGAGGTCGAACTTCTCGGGCATGGCGAAATCGAGCTGGATCGTAGCGCACTGCCACGAGCGCTTGAGGCTGTCGCGCACGTGGAAGTCGATCTTCGGGCCGTAGAAGGCACCGTCGCCCTCGTTGAGTTTGTACTCCATGCCCTTGGCCTCGAGGGCGTCGCGCAGGCCCTTCGTGGCGACCTCCCACATCTCGTCGGTACCGATCGAGTTGGCGGGACGGGTGCTCAGTTCGACGGCGTAGTCGAGACCGAACGTCGAATACACCTCATCGACAAAATCAATGATGCCGATGACCTCGTCCTGGATCTGGTCTTCGGTCATGAAGACGTGGGCGTCGTCCTGGGTGAACATGCGCACGCGGGACAGGCCGTGGAGGACGCCGGACTTCTCGTGGCGATGGACGAGGCCCAACTCGGCCCAGCGCATGGGGAGATCCCGGTAGCTACGCATGCGCGTTTTGTAGACAAGCATGCCGCCGGGGCAGTTCATGGGTTTGACGGCGAAGTCGCGGTCGTCGATCTTGGTGAAGTACATGTTTTCTCTGTAATGGTCCCAGTGGCCGGACTGTTCCCAGAGCGAGCGATTGAGGACGATGGGCGTACGCAGCTCTCCGTACCCGCGTTTGCGGTGCTCCTCGCGCCAGTAGTCGAGCAAGGCGTTCATGACGACCATACCTTTGGGATGGAAGAAGGGGAATCCGGGCCCTTCCTCGTGGAAGCTGAACAGGTCGAGTTCCTTGCCGAGTCGACGATGGTCGCGGCGCTCGGCCTCGGCCAGGCGCTCGAGGTGTTCCTCGAGATCGTTGGGTTTGGGGAAGGCCGTACCGTAGATGCGCTGGAGCATTTGGCGCCGCTCGTCACCGCGCCAGTAGGCGCCGGCGATGCTCTGGAGCTTGACGGCCTTGATGGCGCCGGTCGACGGTACGTGCGGCCCTCGGCAGAGGTCGATGAAGTCGCCCGTTTCGTAAAAGGTGATCGTGCCGTCTTCGAGGCCCTCGATGAGCTCAACCTTGTACTGATCGCCGCGCGCGCGAAAGTAGGCGAGGGCATCCGCCTTGGACATTTCCTTGCGCACGAAGGGGACATCTTCCTGGACAACCTTGGCCATCTCGGCCTCGATGGCCTGGAGGTCGTCCTGGACGAAGGTCTTGGGCACATCGATGTCGTAGTAGAAACCGTCCTCGATGGCCGGGCCGATGGCCAGCTTCGCCTCGGGCCAGAGGCGCTTGATGGCGGCCGCCATGACATGCGATGCGCTGTGCCGGAATACCTCGCGGCCCTTCTCGGAATCGAACGTGAGAATCGTCACCGTATCGCCTTCATGGAGCGGCGTCGTCAGGTCGACGACGGTTCCGTTGACCTCGGCCGCCGTGGCGGCTTTGGCCAGTCGTGGGCCGATCTGCTGCGCGACGTCGAGCACGGTGGCCCCATCCTCGATCTCCATGCGTGAGCCGTCCGGTAACGCGATGCCAATCATGGTCTCATCCACTCCTGAATCGGTTTGCGCCATCCCCCGATCGAGATGGCGTCTACCGGCGCCTCGGCGGAAGCAAAAAAAGGATCTCCCTTACCTACGTGCAAGAGATGAGCGCTTCCACCGAGAATCTGCGCCGGATACACCCATTGTGCCACGAATCCGTTACGAAAGTGAAAAAGACCGATAGGCATAGGAATCCGCGCGTCGACGGTCGCGAGCGGAGTCGGGATAGCGGCACGGGCATTTCGCCCATGGTGGGTGCGCCGGGAATGGGGCGGGGAACCTCGGTGCGAAAGGGGGATTCCTCGCGCGGTGCATGGGGGCATACTGACGGGAGAATTGCGCTCAACCAATCCGGGACGCGAAGCAAGATTCTCCTTGACGCTAGAGCGCTAAGTAAATACACGTATGGTCGCCGGCCCGTTGGGCCCGTTGGACCGTGTCTCGGACGACCTCCGGTTCCGGGGCAACTGGTGCACGCTCAGCCGCACCAAGAGCGACACCGTCCTGTGCCCGCGCCAGATGACCAACGGGCTTGCCGTCATCGACCCCGACCAGCTCGGTACCTCGCGCGCACCGCTCGTCAAGAGCCTTATCCGGCAAGAGCCACGGCTCCACGCCTGTTGCACCCCAAGAACACCGGCCCTCTTCCACAACGCCGTTTCCCCTGTCTTCATTTCTCACCGCGGCCTTCCTGCGGAGGCCTCCTTGACTTGGGCCCGGCGGCTGTGTTCTCTATTGGACACGCGTTGTCGGGGAGGCATAGAGCGATGCGCACGATCCAGGTCGGTGCCGAGGAGCGCGCACGGCTGTTGACGAAGTGTCCGCTGTTCGAGGCGTTACCCATGGCGAAGCGGCGCGCCGTGGCCGTGGTGACGATGCTCCGGCGCTACGATGCCGGCGAGTACTTGTTCCTGCAGGACATGCCCGCCGACGGTTTCTACGTTATCATCAAGGGCCAGGTGCGTGTCCATCGCATCGGCAATGATGGCCGCGAGCAGATCCTACACCTGTTCGGGCCAGGCGAGTTGTGCGGCGAAGTGCCGGTGTTCAAAGGCCGAAACTATCCGGCGGGCGCGGTCGCCGCGAGGCCGACGCAGGCGTTGTATGTGCCGGCGGCCGATTTCCGGCACGTCGGTAACGAGCATCCGGAGGTATACGTCGAGATGCTCGCCGTGCTCTCGTTTCGGTTGCGTGAATTCGTGGCGCTCATCGACGACCTGTCGCTCAAAGAGGTGTCCGCGCGTCTGGCCAAACACTTGCTCGACCTTCACGTCCGCTCGGGGAATCCCACGGTCGAGTTGGACATGACCAAGGCCGTCCTGGCCGCGAAGCTTGGCACCATTGCCGAGACGCTCAGCCGCACACTCAAGAAGATGCAGCAGCGTCGGATCATCGAGGTCGACGGCCGCGCGATCGCCATCCTTGATGCGACCGCCCTCGCACGTATCGCCGCGGGCGAGAAGCTGTAGGTTAGGCTGTAGGCCACAGGTTGTAGGGGGTAGGCGGACGGGGCATGGGTAACCTCCCTGCGGTCTCCCGCGCCACGAAGGTTGTGGCACTTCACCGCTGTGGCCGGTCTCCATGCCTGCACACGAATCATCTTCGCATTGGACGACACAAGAAGACGGCGCGGCGTTCAGTGGGCTCCGTGCATTCGGTGGCGGTCGGGCTCTTTTCCGCTCAAGGCGTCGGCCTCGCTGGCGCAGCGGTTTCCGACTCGCCGGGACTCCACTTCACGATGAGTTCGGCCGGATTGCGGTTCGCCTTGAGATACAGGTCGTAGTCCGCCTGCCCCTTGAGGTAGCGCCCGAAGAAGGCCGTTGTGTAGCCATTGATCAGCGTGTGCGCCGTCTCGGCGTCGATGTACGTGATGGGCTCACCGTTCGTGAGGCGCGTGCCCGCACCGATGCCATCGCCGAAGTCGGGCACGAACTGGGCGATGTCCGTGAAGGTGAAGTGGCCGCCGTTCACGAATTCGACAAGGTAGTGCGGCCCTTTAGACTCCGCGTAATACTGCCGCATCTCCTGGATCCGCGTCTCCTTCATGACGAGGTCTTCGGTCGCGGCGAGCACCAGGACCGGGCACGTGTAGTTGGTGCGGCCCGCCACATACGCGCCGGCCATCGGCACGATGGCATCCACGCGCGCATCGTGATCCGCCGAGGCCGTAGTCGTGTAGCCGCCGAGCGAGTGGCCCGCCACGCCGATGTGCTCAACGTCGATCGTGCGGAAGAACCGGCTGTCCGTCCCCTTGTTCATGCGTTCCAGCGTGTCGATGACGAACGCGGTGTCCTTGGGCCGCTCCACGGCCGACTCCTCCATGGCGCCCTTCTTCGACAGGATCATGCGGCCGGCCACGAAGGTCACGATGCAGTTGCCGGTGTGATCGGGCGCGGCAACGATGTAGCCGTGACTGGCCATATGCTCGCACCACGACACGCTCTGGCACCGCACCGCGTTCGAGCCGTGCGAGAACACGATGAGCGGAAACACCCCGTCGCGAACACGCGCGTCGCGGTGACCGATGCACCGGAACGTGGCGTCATACGCGTGCAAGTCCACCTTGAACATGGACTGGATCAGGTTGATTAGCGTGTCATCGAAATTGAACAGGTACGTGTCGAGCAGATGTCCCTGTGGCATCGCCTTCGCGTCGTCCGCCGCCGGATACCAGATCTCCGTCAACAGAGGACGCGGCCCGCCGGTTTCCTCGCACGTGCGACTGTGATCCTCGATGAGCACCGTGGTCACGCCGACCGGGTACGGCCCGGCCTGTTCCGGATCCGGTAAGGTTTCCGCCGCCGCCATCCAGGCCACCGCAATCGCCCATGCGATCGCCAACCATCCGACTTTCGTCTTGCGCATGATCGTTCTCCCATGGCGAGGCCGCGCTCGGGTCAATACGGTCCTCATTCTAGCCGGCTTGGCCTGGTTGCCGCCAACCGCCGCGCTGGGTTTCTTCCCCATTGAGGTCCCCAGGGCCTTTCTACCAGCCTCCATGCTATCATGGCCGCAAGCGACGTGGACGCCGGTTTGGAACGCGCGGCACGACACGACCGTGCCCTGGGAAAGGCGCGAAACCATGATCTTGCACCGCTACAGGGACCGTGCATCGTTCATCTGCCTACTCGGATTGGCCTTCCTGCTCGTCGCCTCGGCCTTCGCCGAGCCACTGACCTTGCCTCTCCACGAACGCCCCGAATGGGTGCGCCAGGACGGTATCGTCATGGCCGGGAGCTGGGAGCCGCTGCTGTTCCGCGTGCGGCGTGATGGCAGTGATGGCTACACGCCCACGCCCGAACAGCGCGCCGCCTACGAACGCGAGCACAGCGCCGAGATGGTGCAGCAACTCAAGGATGCCGGTGTCAACTTCGTGATGATGCACTGCTACAAGGGCGCGGGACTCGAGGCCGAACGCGAGAGCATGGCGGATGCGGTGCGATTCGCGGGGCTCTGTCACGAGGCTGGTCTTAAGGTCGGCGTCTACTGCTATAGCGGCGCCTTCATCTGGGAGTTGTTCTTCAAGGAGCACCCCGAGGCCCGCGACTGGGTGCTGCTCGACGAACACGGCGAGATGCGGCGTTACGGCAGCGCCCAGTATCGCTGCTACTGGGATCGCAACCATCCGGCCGCCCAAGCGTTTTACCAGGGCATCGTCGCCTTCGCCGTGCAGGACATCGGCACGGATTTGCTCCATTTCGACAACTACTCGTATGGTCCCGGCAGCGATCCCAATTCGACACGGCGGTTCCGTGAATACCTCCGCAACACCTTCTCCGAGTCCGAGTTACACGAAATGGGCGTCACCGACCTCGGCGCGGTCAACCCGGCGCTTGCCGGGCCGCCCGATAACCTGCTGCGTCGGGCGTGGCTGGATTTCCACGCGCAGTCTCTCGCGGATTCCTATCGCGAGATGGGGCAGTTTGCGCGTTCGCTCCGCAAGGATGTCCTCCTCGAATGCAATCCCGGTGGGCCGGGGAAGCAGATCGGCGATCGCGTCGACCACGGCCGTCTCCTCCCGTACGGCGAGGCGTTTTGGGACGAGGGGCGCCATCCCGGCTACCACGACGGCGTGCTCGAGACGCGCGTCCGCACCTACAAGGTCGCCCGCCGCATGGATAACATGGCCTTTGCCTACTGCACCACGCCGCTCGAGCTCGCCGAGGCCATGGCCTTCAATCTCGACTGCTTGGGCTGTGTGTGCTGGTTCGAGTACGGTGAAATCGAGAGGAAGCCCGGATCGAAGGAAACCGTGGCGTCGGAACTTGCCCCCTTCATCGCGTTCTTCCATCAGCGCCGCGATCTCCTCCGCGATGCTGACATCGTGGCCGATGTGGCCGTGCTTCGCAGCTACCCTTCGCAAGTATTCGCCAATCCGAAACACGCCGCACTGACGGCCAAGGTCGAACAGCAGCTCATCGAGCACCCCACCTGCTTCCAGATCATCTACGAGCACCACCTCGACGATCTGGCACGGTACCGCGTCCTTGTCCTGGCCGGCTGCGTCGCCTTGCCGGACGATCAGATCAGGCATATCCGGCGCTACGTCGAGGCCGGCGGGCGGTTGTGTATCATCGGAGACGTGGCCACCCACGACGAATGGATGCGGCCGCGCTCACCCGGGCTGGATGGATTGCCTGATGCGAGCGTGATGCGAATCGATGAATCCGGCGATGTGATGGAGGCTATCCGGCGTGCATCCGCCGATGGAGTCACGCTCTCCGTCCAAGCGCCTGCGGGAATCTGCGCCGAGGTGACCGACCAGTCGGGGCGGCGTCTGGTGCATCTCGTGAACTACCACGCCGAAGGGGCGGCCAACGATATCGCGATCTCGCTCGAACCGCCTCGGCACACCCATGCGACTGCGGTCGAGTTGATCAGTCCCGAACACGAGCAAGCCGTGCCACTGCCCTTCAAACAAGAAGGAGGCATGATTTCCTTCACTGTGCCAACCATCAACGTGTACGGGATTGCCGTCGTCACCGTAGCGAAGGACGACGCGTGACACGCCCGACCGAACGGTCTCGGAGGATGGAGCATCCCTTTCCCCCTTGATGCTCCTTGGGTCCTGTCCTGTTTTCAAGTATCCTCACTCCGCCGACGGCAATGAGAACTCCACCGCGTTTATCGTGTCCCTGTCGACGCGGATGACCTCGGTCCCTATCCGGCCATGCGCAAGCTGTTCGGCTTCAGGCAGGCCTAGATAGGACCCCTCAATGGCGAGCAGGACCATCGCGTACGTTCCCGGCTCAAGCTCGCCGAAATGCAGCGCTTCCGGCCTTGGGGAACGCGAAATCCACCGTGTTGCGCGTGCAGTTGGACTTCCATTGCAGGACTGCGGATTGATCCAGCGACACGGCCACACTATCATGACAACCCAGCATTCCGACAGGTAACATCCGGGAGCTTTGTGTAGGTTTTCAGGGCTCAATGAGAGACGCTCTTCAACGGAAAACGAACGTAGAACCCGCTATGACGGCCCCAGTGCGCCAGCGCATCGAGCATGCCGAAGCCAAGATGCTCCAGGCCGATTTCGCCGACCGCGAAGGCCGAGCCATCCTCCTGGCTGAGGCCAAGGATGCCCTCCTGACGGCCGAACATGCCGCGCCCGGCGCCGGCGCATGGCTCCTGGCCTGTATCGCCTCGGCGCAGGAACAAGAGAACCTCTGCCGCAAGTGGCTTGATCGCGCCAAGAAACTGGGTACACTTCCGCCTCGCACGAAGCTCCTCGAACACCACTACCTCGAGGCTGTTCGCGAACGGAAGTGGTTTCGCGCACTCGTCGCCGCCGCGCCCGCTCCCGAATAGCGCCAACGCCGCCGAAGGCCACGCCTCAAGCCCTCAGCGCCTCATGCGTATCCACCGAACGCGAAGGCCGCATCGAACAACGCCACGATGTTCTCCGGCGGCACCCCGTATTGGATGTTGTGGACGTTGTTGAACACGTAGCCGCCGCCAGGCTTGAACGCCTCGATATTGCGGCGGACGTGCTCGCGCACCTCCTCCGGCGTGGCGAAAGGCAGCACGTGTTGCGCGTCGATGCCGCCGCCCCAGAACACGAGCCGGGCGCCGAACTCGCGCTTCAATACCGCAGGATCCATGCCCGCGGCGCTGATCTGGACGGGGTTCAATGCGTCGATGCCGTTGTCGAGCAAGTCCGGGATATACGCCGCGCATCCGCCGCACGTGTGATACCAGATCTTCGCCGACGTCAGCGACTTGATGTGCTGCACGAGCCGCTTCTGACGCGGTTTCACCACCGTCCGGTAGAAATCCGGCGAGAACAGCGGTCCCGACTGCCCGGCGAGGTCGTCACCAATCATCACGACGTCGACCAGATCACCGACCTCTCCCATGAAACCGGTGTAGTAATCCATCCAGAACGCGAGCGTGTGATCCAGCACCGCCGCGCAGAACGACGGATCCACCAGCATGTCTGAGAACCATTGGTCGAGCCCGCGCAGATACCAACCGATCTCGTAGACGACGCCGCCGATGCCCGTCGAGAGGGCGTAAGGCGTGTCGCGGCGCATCCGCTGCGCCTGCTCCCGGAGGCCCGTGAACCGCGACCAATCCTTGCCGTTCGGCCACGGATAGTCGTCCAGGTCCTCAGCCGTCGCGTCAGCCAGCGGATGATGCGAAATGTCCATGAAGAGCTGCTGGTCATCCGGCATCGACCACACCACCCCGAAATCGTCCTTGAGATCGTGCCAGAGTCGGCCATCGCGGACGTGCTGCTCGATCCCACCCGTAGCGCCTTCCGGCGCGTGGGCGCAGAGGTAGCGCGTGTCGACGTGAAGGCGCTCGAGCACGGCCTCGCACGGCACCGCCAACTGCTGCACCGGATCGAGGATACGCTCGTCATCCTCAATCCCGAGATACTCGAGGAGCGGCCTGTACGCCCGCACGTGAATGCCCGTCTGAAACCCGCCGAGGTCGATGGGCACACGATCCGGATCCCGATGCTCGATCGCCGCCACCAGCCGCTCACGCGATGTCATGCGTTCTCCCATCGCTTGCACCTCCCACGCGGATTCTAGCATCTCAGACAGCCCCGCGCGAATGGTATGCCACGTTCTTGGACGAGCGAAACGACCACCCAGATCATCCACCTGACAATCTCGCCCGGGCTGCAACCAAGGTCCAGCGCTGGTCAATGTGGTCAATACGGCCAACAGGACCCATCACCAAGCAACGCAACAGGCCGGGTCAACATCTCGGAAAGACCGTGTCTACTGAGCGATGAGAACCTCCTTCTTCGCGGCCTGGAAGGCCCCTCGCGGGGGGATGGCATTTCCCCGTCTGCATGCGGGGTGTACGGCCACCTCCCCGTTCCACGGGGAGGCCGGGTGGGGTGGGGGCCTCCGCGGACCTGCGTCGTCAGGCTCCGAGAGACTCCTGTCTCCGTTGCCGGGCGCACACCTTTCTCCTCTCCCAACTACAGACCAAGGCATCCCCACGCCTGTTGTACCCCAAGCACACCGGCCATCTCCCACAACGCCGTTTCCCTTGACTTCACTTCCCACCGCGGAGGATTCCGATGGTCCGTTTGGGGATCGCCATCGGAAAGCAGTACCATAAGCGGCCATCGGGCGGCACGAATCCTCTCGGGTGCCTCCGGTGATCGTGCCGCCAAACACCCAAGCGAAAGTGTTCTCCGCCGTGAACGTGCTCATGATCGTCATCGATACCTTGCGTGCCGACCACCTCGGCTGCTACGGCTACCGACGCGCCACCTCGCCGCATATCGACACCATCGCCGCGTCCGGTGTGCTCTGCGAGTCCGCGTTTTCCACCGCTATCCCCACCCATCCGGCCTTCACTACCATGTACACCGGCCAATACTCAATCACCCACGGCGTCGTCGCCCACGGCGGCAAACGAGAGATCCCGCGAACCATGCCGTGGCTGCCGGAGATCCTCAACAAGAACGGTTACACTACCTGTGCCGTCGATAACCTCGGCGATTTCCGGCTCGGCTTCGACCGCGGATACGAGTTCTACATCGATCCGACTCGGAAACGCGTCCTCAACATCAACGCCGACAACCGCGAGATCAACGCCCGCGCCATTCCGTGGCTCCAACAGCACACCGCCGAGAAATTCTTTCTGCTCGTTCACTATTGGGACCCCCATACGCCCTATCTGCCGCCCAGGGCCTACCGCGAGCTGTTCTACGAAGGCGCGGACCCTTGCGACCCCAACAACCACTCCCTCGACGGAATGGAGCGGCATCCCCTGGGCAAGATGTGGCGCGAAACATGGTTCAGTCAACTCAAAGGCCACGTCACCGACGCCGAGTACATCACGGCCCTGTACGATGGCGAGATCCGGTATTGCGACGAAGGCTTGGGCCAACTCGTTGATACGCTCGACGGACTCGGTCTCGCCGACGACACCCTCGTGATCATCACCGGCGACCACGGCGAACTCATGTATCACCACGGCATCTTCTTCGATCACCATGGGCTTTACGATGGCAACATCCACGTCCCTCTCCTCTTTCGCCATCCCAGCCTCCCACCGGCTCGCCTGCCGCACATGGTGGCCCACGTGGACATCGCCCCCACCGTGCTCGGCTTCTGCGGCATCGTCCCTCCGGAAACCATGGAGGGCCTCGACCTACGGCCGCTGCTGACCGGCGAATCCAAGGCCGCTCTCCGCGACTTTGTCGTCACCCAGGAATGCACGTGGCAGATGAAATGGGCCATTCGCACGGGGACTCACAAGCTCATCTGCGCCCGCGACGAAGACTTCTACGGAACGCCGCCCCGGGAACTCTATGATCTCGCGTCCGACCCGGATGAACGGCATAACATCATGGACGAGGAGCCCCGCACCGCGCAGGTCTTGCAGGAACAACTGGACGCCTGGCTTTCCGACAAAATGCAGCGAAACGCCCTAGCCGACGACCCCCTCCGCGCCCACGGACTCACCCTCGGACGCCGCTGGAAGGAGGAACGCGCCCAAGACCCCCATCAAGAACCGAAGTAGTCCCTCAAGGCGTCCACGTACGCCTCCGCAAACCACTCGCGCCACTCCGGATCCGCCAAACGTTCGCAATCGGTGCTGTTGGTCATGTTCGCCGCTTCGACCAGCACTTTCGTGGGGATCTGCGCGTTCCGCAACACGGCCGGCACGTAGACGCGGCCGCCGCTTTGTCGGATTTGCGAGCGTATCGGATCACCCGCGCTGTGCCGTTTGATCGGCGGATTGTGCGTCCCCAGGGCCTTGAGCAAGGCTTCGGCGAAGTTCCTCGACAACGCCTCGTCCCGCGTTCGCTCCGACGCGGTCGTGCGCGCGCACGGCTGCTCGCGGACTTCCTTGTAGCGATCGTAGGAACTGCCCGAATGCTCTTCGCTGTCCCGCCGGTACGCCGCGCCCGGAATGTACACCATGGCCCCGCGCAACTTCTCGTTGAACAAGGCATCCGTGTGGAGACTTGTGAAGACGACCTTCCTCGGATCGACGCCGGCTGCCACCTCCCGCCGGAAGATCGAGTTCGCCAAGTACCACCGCAGATTCGCCGACACGCGCGCATCCGTATTCTCATAGGGCGGTGACGTCAGCACCACCTCATCGGTATCGTGAGCAAACCGTTTGCTGTCCGCCGGCGTATAGCCCTGGCTCAGATCTTTCACCAGCATGTGCACGCGCGCACGCGTCTGAGACTCGAGCAGCCGCTTGACCCGACAGGCGATATCGTAGTTCAACTCGTCTTCATACAGACCCGAGCCGCTGTTCGGCGCGGCTCCGTGATCGCGGCCGCCATGGCCCGGATCGATCACGACCACCACACCTTCCAGGTCACGCGTGGCCACCTGCTCGCCCTTGAGCCGATCCGCCTCGCGCAGGGCCGCCTCATACTGCTGACGGCGATCGCTGCTCTGCGGATAGTACCGATCCGACAGTATCTCCAGCGGAATCAGGACCTTCTGGCCCGGCTTCATCTGGTGTACGTTCTTGATGCCGCTCCGCTGCTGGACGACGCGGCAGGCCTCGAGAATCTCCGCGTTCTCGCTGAAATCGGTGAACCGAACCACGACGGCCGAGTAGAGGGCCTCGCCCTCCTTCAGACGGTACATCGCGTAGTCACCCTCACTATCCGAGCCGTATTCAAGGTCGCGACTGACCGCCTCGAGATCAATCGCGGGCTCCGGAACCACCTCCCCGTTCGAGTACGTCTCCAACGGCGGCATATCCGACGGCAGGATCACTATCTCCTCGTCCGACCTCGACGGACGAAGCGGCGGAGCCGGTTGCATCGGCTCAGGCGCCGGCGGCTCCCGATCCGGCGTCACGGCGCGCAACGCCGGCAACAGCAGTTCACGCGGGACAAACACCCGCTGCCCTCGTGCCAGCGTCGGATCCGAGAACGCATTCTTGGGATGTGCGAGCACCGCCTTGTGGTCCGTGCCCTTGCCCGTCAGCCACTCGCATAGTGTCCACAGCGTCTCGAGGCCTTCTTCGCCCTCAAACTGGACGACATGCCACCAGCCTTCCTCCGTAACCGCGTCCTCCTTGAAAACCGCCAGCAGTACCTTCCGTTGGGCCTGCGCACTCAGTTGAGCGAATGACACCCCTACCGCTTGACGACCCTCGTATTGCTTCCAGCGCTCCGGGGCATCCAGGTACCCCTTCCAGATCGCCTCCGCCGCCGAGGGGTCCGGTGGGACTCGGCACTCGAGACTCAACACCCGCGCATTCTTCAGCACCGCGAAAACCCCCGGCTCGATCATCGCCCGGACAACTACCCCCGCCCACGCCCCGGAACACACGCCAACCAGCAACAAAGACACCAGGCACAAGAACACACGAGAAACCGCGTGTCCTGTATGGTAATGCGTATCCGGCTTCACACAAATGCCTTCCGGACGGTCTTCATCACGATCCACTTCCCAGCGGCTACCACGACGCTACAAACTATACCATATATTGTATCATCGGAATTCTCAACAACACAATATGTAAGATTACCGGTCAGAATCACACTTCTTTTTGGGGAAGATAAGGCCGGGCCGAACCGACAGGAATTGTAACAATGGGAAATGCCGCGCCCGTTCGTCCCGTTCGTCCCATCCGTCCCGTGCCTCCCATGACTCCCATCTTGCGGGTTCTGTCCGTTGGGTTGCGGCTGTGCCGCGCGTGGAGAAAACCACCCCTCCCATCCTCCCCGCAAGCGGGGCGGCCGCTGAACCCTCGGTTTGTTCCGGCCGCCCCAGCGCGGTTGCCTTTCGCTGCGAACTATGGCAGAATGCGCACATGATTTCGCTACTACGAGTCTTTCTACATAACACGCGATCTGCATGGGGCGCAACGCAGAGCAAAGCCGAGTATGAGACGTGGATGGCCACGGCGGATGCCTGGGATCCAGCGCAAGGAAAGAGGCCGGGGCATCGGCTGCTGTTGATGTTGTTCGGCCCGAGAAGGTCTTGGCCGGACGGGCTCAGCTACATGATGGCCGAATTCTGGGCTTATCTACTTACTTGAGAGTACCGAGTTCTCGGACTATTCCTTGTCCTCTTGAGTCTGCCTG
>DAIPKA010000021.1:0-116235 GCA_036769985.1 Candidatus Hydrogenedentota bacterium
GAACACTCAGCCGCTTCACGGTGCTCTCCAACTGGTTCACCATGGCCTGGGCATCGGCCACCATCGCCTCATACGTCCGGGGATCGATGACCAGCAGTGTCTCGCCCGACGGAATTACCTCCCCGACCTCAAGCCGAGGGTGGATCTCCGTTACGCGACCGCTCACTTCCGGCGCGATCGCCACCGTGTTCAGCGCCCGCACGGTTCCGTAGCCCGTGATGACCACCGGCACATCCTCCGCCGCAACGCGAATCGCCTCCACGCGAATGGCTTGCTCGCTCGCATGGGCCTTGGCCGGCGGACGCTTCATGCTTGCCAAGACCTTCATCCCGGCCACACCGGCCACCAGAACCACCATACAAGGAATCGCGATTCGAAGTGCCTTCAGCATAAGCATCCTCTATTCTTCAGGCGACGTAGTCGCCGCGTGGGCATCCTTTTCCACCAAGACTTCCCGGATTCGCTCATAAACCTCATGCCATTTCCGCGCGCATTCCGGCCCCAGCTCCTCCAGCAAGTCCGAGATCGAACTCACCATGATCTCTTCCATTCGACCGATGATTGCCGACCCTCGCGTCGTGATCGTTACCTGGACCACCCGCCGATCATCTTGGCCCGGCTCCCGGTTCACCAAACCCATGTCGACGAGCCGGTCAACCATGACTGAGACCGACGGAGACGACACCGCCAACACGCGCGCCAGATCCTTGATCGTGACCGGGCCGTACTTCCGAACTACTGCCAACATGTGGTGCTGCGTCAGCGTGAGTTGAGTCCTTGCCGCGTCATGCTCCGTGAAGACCTCCCACAGGCGCGGCGCAAATCGACCTCGAAGGAACTCAATCGTCTCGAAGAGGAACCGTGCCTGCTCGCGCGTGTTGGCTTCCATATCCGGTAGACCTCCGTACAGTTAGTCACTGTATTTGTTAGCGTAACTAATTATAGGAGACCCTAACCATCTTGTCAACCAGAATCGCATCCCGCGCCGGCGTCCACGGGAGGATACGGGGAAAGACGGACTCGAATACGGGTGCCAACCAGAGCTTGATGGAGGAAGACGTGTTCGCGGCGTTTCTTCGTGCACTTACCCGCGGCGAATCCCCATTGGACAAGGCGTTTCGCGAACGATTCGCGAGGCTAGCGGATGCCTTGAGGCGGCGTCTGTTGGCGGACGCGCTTGGCGAGCGTTCGTAGGCGTGGCGTCGCGTGCTCGAAGAACATCTTGTAAGCTGAGCACAACGGCGTCGGGTCCGAATGCGTCCGCGAGGACACGCGATCCTTCTGACAACCGCCGTGACACATGGTGCGCCAGGCACACCCGCGGCACTCCGGCACCTTGTCCTTCTGATAAGCAAACTGCTTGTAGCGCTCGGTTTCGATGAACGACTCGATGGGCGCGTTCATGATATTGCCGAGTTTCCACTCGTCGTACACGAAGAAGTCGCACGGATACACATCGCCGTTGTGCTCGATGACGATGTAGTGGTTGCACACGCGGCCGAAGGTGCATAGAGGACTGGCTTGGCCGAGCTCGGCCGTGAGCATGGCGTCGAAATCGCGGATCGAGACGCGTCCGAATCCCTCGCGCGACCAGAAATCGAACGTGTCGCACAAGAACCGGCCGTAGTCCTCCGGATCCACGTTGTACGGCGAGTTCGGTTCGAGGCACGGAATGAACTGGAGGTAGTTGAAACCGCGATCCACGAACCAGCGCACCAAGTCCTTGCCGAGCTTGACGTTATCCGGATTCAGCACGCACAGGATGTTGAACGGCACCTCGTGTTGGCCGAGCCGGCGCGCGGAGTCCATGCATTTCTCCCACGTGCCTTGGCCGCCCGCCGTGACGCGGTACTTGTCGTGGATTTCCTGCGGCCCGTCGATGCTTAGGCCGACGAGGAACTTGTACTCGTCGAAGAAGGCGCACCATGCATCGTCGATGAGCAATCCGTTGGTTTGGAGCGCGTTGCCCACCGACTGGCCCGAGGCGCCGTACCGCTTCTCGAACTCGACCGCCCGCCGGAAGAAGTCGAGGCCGGCCGTGGTCGGTTCGCCGCCTTGCCACGCAAACACCGTTTCCGGAAACCGGAGCTGTAACAGGCTGGAGATCATCCGCTCGAGCACGGGATCCGGCATGACATGACGTTTCTGATCCGGGTACAGCTCATGTGCCCGCAGATAGAAACAGTACCGGCACCGCATGTTGCAGTCCGCGCTTACCGGCTTGATGAGGAGTTGAAAGGGTCTACACGCCGCCATGCGCCGAGTGTACCAAAGCCAACGCGCCGGTTTCGATAGGCGCCGCAGTCCTGGGACTGCCCCTCGCTCGCGCCCACGATCCTGCGCCGAGCGCTCAACCCATCTAATCCCTCTCGAGGCTCCGGCTCGCTACGCTTGCGCGCTATGCCGCCTCCGAGCAGGCTTGGGAGGGAATGTCACCAGCTTGTCGCGGTGCTCTTGTTCGCGTTGACGCAAGTCGGCCGCCATAGCGCGCAGATCGTAGTTGAACCGCTTGGCGTATTCCTCGCGGATGCGCCGCACCTCCTCGACAATCGGGTCGTTGCACACGGCTAGTCCTCCATGAGTTCTTCCGGAGTGCAGATAACCGGGCATGCGTAACCTGCTTCCTGCACCAGGGCCTCGATTTGGTGCCGATGCACTGCGTTTGCGAGGTGCTTGCAGTTCCACGTGAGGAGATAATCGATACCGTTCACCGCCGCAATGGCAACGTGAAGCGCGTCTGCCGCAGAGGAATTCGGAATGGGGCCGGCCGTGACCAAATGCTCCGCGAGTGCAACCGCTTCATTGCTGACCGCCAGAATGGGCAGGTTCTCAATGGCCGCGAGGCGCTCCGTTGCGGCAGCGGGATCTCCTCCACCGGCTTCCTCTCGCACAAGCTCCGAGATCACGAGGGCGAACGCACCGGCCCGCTGCTCCCACCATTGCAGCGTAATCTCCTGGTGCGCGGCGATGACCATGTCTCGGCTCCGGCGATTGGCCAAGTAGCTGACAATGCTCGTTTCGATGTACACCTTCCTTTTCATGCCGGTCAGTATATCACCTCTCGACTCGGAAGGTCTTGCGCGTGGCTCGGCCGGGAGGCCGGCCACGACAGTGACCTGAGGCGAGTCGTGAGTTTGAAGCGATCCGCTGTCTTGTGTAGCTTGTATGGCAATGACTACCATCGATTTTCAGGATCATGATGCTATCGCAGCCCGTCTTCGAGAGCAGGGCGAAGCCGATGCGATTCGCATCACGGTACATGCGCATCAGGAGATGGTCGAAGAGGAGATCTCGCTTCAAGACGTCTGCGATGTCCTTCTCGGCGCCACAGTGGTCGAGAATTACGCACAGCATAAACGTGGGCCGTGTTGCCTGGTTTGCGGCAAGACGTCGCGAGGGCGACATGTGCACGTGGTGTGTACAACATCGCTAAGAACGGCTATAATCATCACGGCGTATGAGCCTAGACCGCCGAAATGGGCTACGCCGTTCGAGAGAGGCGCACAGAGATGAAATGCAGCGTTCAAGGATGTCCTGGTGAATACGAACACCGGGCAATTGTGCATACGGTGAAACGTGGCGACGACGTCCTCGTGTTCGAGGGTGTTCCTGCGGAAGTCTGCGACGTGTGCTCCGATACGCTCCTCGCTCCGAACACAATCCGGCACATTGAGGGGCTCATCAAAGACCACGCCGAACCGAGGACGCACGCTCCGGTATACGCCTATACGTAGGCGCTCGCCGTTGTCTCCAATTCGAGCCGGACGCACTTCAGCTGGCTCTATCCCATGCTCCTGCGTGGGCGCTCACGCGGAGCGAGCCAATACCCGAGACCTTGGTCATACGCGTGGCTCTGCCGGGAGGCCGGCCACACCGCGCACCAGCCAACCAGATACCAGAGCACCCGGGCCGCACAGTCCCTTCGGTTGCACCGACGGCGGTCTTCGTGCTAAAGTTATAATTGCCCTCGCGGAGAGATGACCGAGTGGTCGAAGGTGGCGCCCTGCTAAGGCGTTGTGCGGCTTATACCCGTACCCTGGGTTCGAATCCCAGTCTCTCCGCCATTCTTTTTTTCTCAACGATCCGTCGTGTCGGGAGGAAGACCGTCATGGGCATACTCGAAGTCGAGAACCTGACGCTGGAACTCGGCGGCAAACGCGTGTTGGACGGCCTGACCATTGACTTCTGGGAAGGTCATATCCACGCGCTCATCGGCCCGAACGGCGCCGGCAAGTCCACCTTCGCGAGCGCCATCATGGGCCTGGCCGGCTACCGGCACATCGGCGGCGATATCCGATTCGAGGGCGAATCGATCAAAGGCCTGAGTGTCGACGAACGCGCGCGGCTTGGCCTTACGCTGGCCTGGCAGGAGCCCGCGCGGTACCAAGGCCTCGGCGTACGCCAGTTTATCCAGGCCGGCGCCAAAGACAAGAGCCTCGATGCCGTCAAGAAGGCCCTTCGTCTGGTGGATCTCGATCCAGCAACCTACATGTACCGGGCCGTGGACCGTACGCTCAGCGGCGGCGAACGCAAGCGCGTCGAGTTGGCCTCGATCCTGGCAATGGATCCCAAGGTGGTCATGATGGACGAACCGGACTCCGGCATCGACGTGGCCGCGCTGGACCACATCTTCGCCGCCCTGAAGCGACTCAAGGGTAAGGGCACGACGGTAATTCTTATCACGCACAGCCAGACCGTGCTCGAACAGGCCGATCACGGCTTCCTCATTTGCAGCGGCAAGTTGGTCGACAAGGGCTCCGTTGACAAGATCGCGCACTACATCAAGGACAAGTGCATTCCGTGCGGCCACAAGAACGAGCCTGAGCTGGGAGAAGTGCCATGAGTTCGGATACGCTCGTTCAAGAACTGCTGGCCTCAGCCGGTATCAATCCGCGCCACGTCCTGGCCGACGACGTCGCCCGGCTTGAAGTCCACGGAAACCAGGTGGTCGGATCCCATCTCGTGCCGGGGCTCCGCGTAGATGTCGACGAGCGCGACGACGGCATCGCCGCGCAGATCCGTGTCGAAGAAGGTGTTCGGATTCCCAAGCCGGTGCACATCTGTTTCGGCCTGCTGCCCGAGAAAGGCCTCCAGCATATCGTCCTCGATATCCGCATCGAGGAGAAGGCGTCGGCGAGCGTGTTGGCCCACTGCACGTTCCCGAATGCGGTCGACGTGACGCACAAGATGGATGCCGAGATCACCGTCGAGCCCGGTGCGACCTACAACTACTTCGAGCGCCACGTCCACGGCCAGGACGGCGGCGTGTTGGTGGTGCCAAAGGCCCACGTCGTCCTGCACGAGGGCGCACGGTACAAGACCGAGTTCGAGCTCATCAAAGGCCGCGTCGGCCAGATCGACATCGATTACGCCACGGAATGCGAAGCGAACAGTGTACTCGAGATGGTCGCCCGCATCGGCGGACGCGGCAATGATCGGATCATCATCCGTGAGACAGGTCATCTCAAGGGCGAGTACGCGAGGGCCGTGCTGCAATCGAGCATCGCTTTGCGCGAGGAGGCCTCCGCCGAGGTCTACAACACGCTCACGGCCAGCGCCAATGGCGCCACTGGCCACGTGGACTGCAAGGAGATTGTCCAGGGCCATGGATTGGCCAAGGCGGTGCCCGTCGTCGAGGTGAACCATCCCGGTGCCCACGTCACCCACGAGGCCGCCATCGGCAGTGTGGACAGCAGGCAACTCGAGACCCTGTTGTCGCGGGGTCTGTCCGAGGATGACGCGGTCGATCTGATTATCGAAGGCTTGCTGACCTGACGTCGGTGTTTTTGACTCGGGCCAAGAAAACGTATTATCATCAGTTGTGCGCGTCAGAATACCTTGTGGACGCGGGTGCCACGCTCGTTGCGGACGAGGCGTGGCACTCTTGGTATGTGGCCACCGCGGCGCAGGCGGATCCGTCGGGTCCGTCTGATCGGTCGGATCCGTCCGATCCAAGGGAGCGGTATAGTGAATCTGGTTAGCGAACGTTCAGCGCTCAAAGGGCGCGTCGAGATCCCCGGCTCGAAATCCCACACGATCCGCGCCGTGGCCATTGCCGCCTTGGCCGCCGGTGAGAGCCGCATCCGGCAACCCCTCGACTCCTTTGATACGCAGGCGGCGGTCAGGGCCTATCGCGCCCTCGGTGCCGATATCAACGCATGGCAGTCCGAACTGTGGGCCGTCGTCGGTACGGGCGGCGCCCTGAGCGTTCCCGAGGACATTATCGACGTACGCAACTCCGGCACGACACTCCGGATCGCCCTCGGCTCCGCCGCGCTCTTGCCGAAGGGCATTGCGCTGTTCACGGGCGACGAGCAGATTCGACGTCGGCCGGCCGGGCCCTTGGCCCAGTCCCTAAACGACTTGGGCGCGCACATCCGCTCGACACGCGGTGATGGGTGCGCGCCCTTCGTGGTCGAGGGGCGACTGCGCGGCGGTGAAACCACCATCGAGGCCGTCACGAGCCAGTACTTGACCAGCCTGCTCATCAACGCGCCGCTGGCCGAGAACGACTCGATCATCCGCGTCTCGCTGCTGAATGAGCGGCCCTACGTCGAGATCACGCTGGATTGGCTGGAACGGCAAGGGATTGCATTCGAGCGCGACGGCTGGCGTGAGTTCCGTGTACCGGGCGGACAGCAATACCGGCCTGTCGATCGCCGAATCCCGGCCGATTTCTCCTCGGCCACGTTCTTCCTCGCGGCGGGTGCCCTGGGCGACAACGAAATCGTGTGCGGCGGCCTCGATATGGATGATACGCAAGGCGACAAGGCCGTCGTGGACTACCTGCGCGCCATGGGCGCGGAAGTACGCGTGGCCGTCGACGGCGTCACCGTGCGCGGACGCGGCCTGACCGGTTGCGAGATCGACCTGAACGCTACGCCGGATGCGTTGCCCATGATGGCCGTCCTCGGCTGTTTCGCGCAGGGAACCACACGCCTCGTCAACGTGCCGCAAGCGAGACTGAAAGAAACCGACCGCATCGCGGTCATGCGCGAGGAATTGAGCCGCTTGGGCGCCGAGATCGAGGAACTCGACGACGGCCTCGTGATTTCCGAGAGTCGGATCGAGGGCGGTGAGGTCGACGGGCACGACGATCATCGCGTCGCTATGGCCCTGGCCATCGCCGGCACGATGTCCGACAAACCCACGGTTGTCCGGGGCTGCGAGGCCGTATCGGTCACGTATCCGGGTTTTGCAGAGGCATTGAGCGGTCTCGGCGGGCGCGTCACCATCGCCGCGGACGAGTAGCCGCTTACGGAAACACAACGGAGGATTCTCGACGATGCTAGGTTGCACGTACGGCACGCTGTTTCAGACGACCGTGTCCGGAGGGAGTTACCAGGACGGATTGACGGTACATCTCCAAGGGGTGCCGCCAGGACTGCTCATCACCGAGGCCGAGATATGCGAAGCCCTGTTGGTCCGCAAACCGGGCACGAGCGAACTGGCCTCGCCTCGGCGCGAGCCGGACGTGCCGGTCATCTACAACGGCGTCAATGCCGCCGACACGATGCCCGGATTTTCCAACAAAGGCTATACGAACGGCACGCCGCTGGTCATTCTCATCCCGAACCTCGATCGCCATTTCGAGCATATCGAGCAGTACCAGGTCACAAATCGTACGCCTCGGCCGGGCCACGCTTCGTACGCCTCGTATCAGAAGTACGGCGAATGGGATGACGCTATCGGCGCCGGTTTCTTCAGCGGGCGCTATACGTCGACCATCGTCGCGGCCGGCGCCGTCGCGAGGCGCGTTCTCAAGCGGCACGGCATCGAGGTCTTTGCCTATGTGAAAGAGGCCGCCGGCGTCCGCGCGCCCGAGGTCGATTTCGACACCGCCCGTGCCAAGGTCGACACTTTCCGGCAAGTGCGACGCGATAATGACCCGATCTACCGCTGGGTCTTCACCGATGGCCGGTTCACGCCCGACATGCGGTTTGTCGACAAGATCGCCGTGCTGGCTGAGCTCGAGAAGAATCTCATCGAGATCCGCGAACAGGGCACGCCGCTCGATCCGGAAGCCACCCGCAAGGAGTTCGGCATCCACCCAACGATGAACTGTCCCGACGTCGACGCCGCCTTCGAAATGGAGAAACGCATCCTCGCCATTCGTGACGAAGGCGACTCAAGCGGCGGCCAGGTCGAAGTTGTGGCTACGGGCGTGCCCGCCGGCATGGGCGAGCCGGTGTTCCGCAAGCTGGACGGCGAACTCGGCCGCATGATGAGCATCGGCACCATCAAAGCGGTCGAGGTCGGCGCCGGTTACGCCGTCAAGGACATGCGCGGCTCGGAATGCAATGACGCTATCCGCTCCAAGGATGGCAAGGTCTACTTCAAGAGTAATAACGCCGGCGGTATCACCGGCGGCCTGACCACCGGCCAGCCCGTCGTGGCGCGCCTCACCGTCAAGCCGACGCCGACCATCGCCAAGCCGCAGGAGACCATCGACAAGGTCTCGCTCGAGAACACCGTCCTTGCCGCCGTCACGCGACGCGACCCCACCATCGTCGCCCGCGTATGGCCCGTCGCCGAGGCCTTCATGGCGATCATCCTCCTCGACCACTACATGCAGCACGTGGCTTACCAGGCCATGAAGTAGGCGGGATTGGTTGCTGCTGGGGGAACCTTCTTCTCGAAAGAAGACGGTTCCCCCAGACCCCCTCCAAGAAGACCTTACGTTTCGCAGCGAGGATCCGCCAGCTACCGCGCTCACTTCACCCTTTCGAGCCCACGCGGATCGAGTTCGGCGGTGATCTCCGCCATACGTTTCGTCACCGGCCATTTGCCGGGATACTCGACGGACTCGACATGGCCGTCCATGTACAAGACGTTCGAGCCGGCAGGCGTGTGGTTCGAGTGGAAGGACTCGCCCGCCGAGTACATCCTGTCCCACATGACCGGGATTTGTTTCAGGATTTCCCTTGCGGCATTAGCCTCCGTTTCGTCGCCCAGCAACGCGCGCACGAGGTCTTCCGGTAATCGGCGCTTCGAACGCAGAGCTCCGGAATCCGTCCATTCGCTGGGTTTTTCCCACAATCGGTAAAAGGTGTCGGTCCCCATCGAGCCGCGTCCGGGCGGTGCTGCGAGATCCTCGTCGAAACCGAGGCCTTGCGCGACGCGTTCCCTATACACTTCCGCGAACGCCTCCATCTCCTCATCGCTCGTGACCACGTAGCCCAAGTACATGTAGCTCGAGTCCTCAAAGCACTGACTCAACTGTAAATCCCCATCTTCCCATGCTGACCATGCCGAGTGCCGGATCGCAGGACACAGGAGGACGACCGGGTCCGTGAGATACTCGGGATATATGGCCTTCGCTTCGCACATAAACTGTCCGGTGTTCGGCGGAAGCGGCGGCCACAGACCCTCGGGAGACTCGCTCGAGTACATCTCGAACACGATGCCCATCTGCTTGAGGTTGTTCGCGCACGCCGATTGCCCGGCCAGATGGACCCCGCACATGCGTTCACGGGTCGGCCGATCAAGGAGCCCAAGGACCAAACCGGGAATGATGGCCAGTGCAATTGCGGCATCGACCATGCCCCGGCCCCCGAGTCGACCTTCGGAATGGCGGATCTGCCTGAGCGCCATGAGGCTTGCGATGAGTGATGGAGCCGGCAAGAACCACAGGGCGTAGTAGACGGCTACCGGCAATTCCAGGCTCCAGGCGGGAATCCAGAGGAGTGGTGCAAAGCTCAACACGAAGCTGACAGTGGCCAACCGAGATCGCGGCGGTTCAGAAGGGAGTGCCGACTCGGTTCTAGGCGGCAGTGGCGGCGGCCCCGGCGGTAGTTCTGTAGACATAGCGTTACTTCTCCCTAATGCTATCTTGCTCTAGGATGGGGCGGGCACTCCTGCTATGTCAAGTAGACACCCGAATCGGTACAGAGAACCACCCCCTCGACCTTCCGCCACCAGGACGCGCGTACCACCGCAAGTGCTGGCTGAGTGGGCGAGGCGCTATGTGGACTGCGCAAGCTTGCTTGCGCTCTGGCTTGAGCGGAGCTTGTTTCGCCGCCAATGCCCCTGTTTGTGGCACGGACGGGCCAGCAAGTTGACCCGAAGAAGAGCGGCAGCAAGCTACCGCAGTCCACATGGCGGCGGAGCCTGACAGGCTCCTTGTTCCGCTGACAGAATGTCCGGGCCCTCGCCCGGGCGGACCGCATAGTAGACGCGGCATCCTTGCCGCGTTATGCGATCTCAGAAGGAGGTCTCTCGCTTCGCTTCGAGATGACAGATGAGAGGCTATGGCTTTGCCCATATCCCTCGTTCCCACGGTCCCCCGTGGGAATGCAGATCCGGGCGCGTACGGACAGTTGGCATGGCGAGACGCCAGCACTATGCGTTTCCACGCAGAGCATGGGAACGAGAAAGATGAAAGGCTGAAAGCCCGTCGAGTCGGCCTTCCGTCAGCAGGACGTTCGTAGCACTACCAGTGCCGGTCGAGTGGGCGAGGCGCTATGTGGACTGCGCAAGCTTGCTTGCGCTCTGGCTTGAGCGGAGCTTGTTTCGCCGCCAATGCCCCTGTTTGTGGCACGGACGGGCCAGCAAGTTGACCCGAAGAAGAGCGGCAGCAAGCTACCGCAGTCCACATGGCGGCGGAGCCTGACAGGCTCCTTGTTCCGCTGACAGAATGTCCGGGCCCTCGCCCGGGCGGACCGCATAGTAGACGCGGCATCCTTGCCGCGTTATGCGATCTCAGAAGGAGATCTCTCGCTTCGCTTCGATATGACAGGTGAGAGGCTATGGCTTTGCCCATGCAGTTGATCTCGATAGGGGCCCGGATGGGCTCGACCATTTTCGAAGCTGCGCTTAAGGCAAAAACATGGTATCATATTCCCACGGGAAGGTGTGTTTCCCGGCGTTGGACTCGGCCATACCAAGGGAGAGTGGATCATGAAGACGCGAGGCATCGTGCGAGGGATGGCGCTCGTTTCGTGCGTGATGGTTGCGGCGGGGGCCGTCTGGGCTCAGGGGTCGTTGACGCCTCCAGGCGCGCCGGGGCCGACGATGAGAACGCTCGACCAGGTGGAGCCGCGAACGGCTGTCCAGACGCTCTCCGGTTCGGGCACGGCCATGCACGTAATCACACAGCCCGGCTCGTACTACCTCACCGGCAGCATCACGGCCGATGCCGAGAAGAGTGGCATTGTCGTTGAGTGCGACAACGTGTCCATCGATTTCTGTGGGTTCACGCTCGCCGGTGCCGGCAAGACGGTCGGCTCGGCCGGCTACGGCATAAGCGCTCCGAGCTCCTCGAATCTAATCGTGCGCAACGGCATCCTTCGTCAGTTCCGCACGGAAGGCATCTACTGTAGCAACGGCGACAACCTGCTCGTCGAGAACATGATGGTGGAGAACTGCGGCGGTGTCGGTATCCACGGCTATTCGCACGCCACGGTGCGGAACACCATCTGCTGGCAGAACGGCGGGTACGGTATTCTGGCCAACGGTAGTCTCCTGTGCGAGAACTGCCTGGCGGACGATAATGATAGCATCGGCATCGGTGCGAGCGGTTCGGGCTCGGTCATTCGAGGGTGCGTCGCGCGTCACAACGACGGCGTTGGCATCAGCACCGGAGCCGGCTCCGTGATCGCGGATTGCACCGCCGACCACAACAGCGCCACCGGCATCCACGGAAACAGCGGCTCGACCATCCGCGGCTGCTCGGCGTATACAAACACGGGCATGGGTATCTCCGTTGGCGACGGCTGCTTGGTTGTCAGCAATACGACGTATGCCAATACCACGGTGAATATCCAAGGTGCGAATCGGAACCTCATCCGTGAGAACAACTCGAACAACTCGCCGTGCGGTATCAAAGTCACCGCTACCGATAACGTCGTCGAGGGGAACCTGGTCACGAACTGCACCGAAGGCATCAATTTGTTCGGCAGCGCCAGCCTATACGCCAACAACCGCCTGTCGAACACAACCAACTACGTCAACCAGGGCGACGATACCGACGGCGGCGGCAATATCGTTTTCTAGTGCTGCTTCTCGGTGCACAGGCCGCGGATCGCCTTCGAAGGCGAGCTCACCTTGTTGATCTACCACCGATACCTTGACATAATCGTTCCGGAAACCACAGGGAGTCGGCAGCGTTGTCCACGACACTCGTGACGCAGGAATTGATTGGCGAGATGGCCGCGGCGGTGGCCCGTGAGGCGAATCCCGAGGCGATCATCTTGTTCGGCTCGCATGCCTCGGGTGACGCGCGGCCCGATTCCGACGTGGACCTCTTGGTGGTCGAGACGGCGCCGTTCGGACCGGACAACGACCGGCGTCGGGAGATGACGCGATTGTGGCGGGCCCTGGCGGAATTCAAGGTGGCCAAGGACATCCTCGTCTTCAGCAGCGAAGAGGTTGAGCGCTGGCGCGGTGCCCGGAATCACGTTGTGGCGCGTGCGTTGCGCGAAGGCAGGCTTCTCTATGGCCGCTTGTGACGAGGCGCGCCAGCTCTTGGCGGCCGCGCGGAAGGACAAACGGGCGTTGGAGGGCATGGCCGATGAGAATGCGTTTGCTGATGAGATATTCGGCTTCCGTGCGCAGCAGGCCGTCGAGAAAGCTCTCAAGGCGTGGATGGCCGTGCTCGATCTCGAGTATCCGAGAACGCACGATCTCTCGCTTCTGTTGAGCATGCTCCGAGACCATGGCCAAGAGACAGACTCTCTGCTAGATCTGATCGAATTCAATCCCTATGCCGTTGAGTATCGGTATGGGCCCTTCGACGATGTGGGGCTATCTCTTGATCGGTGTTCCGCGATCTCCCGGATAGGAGGTCTGCTGTGGACCGTCGAGGAGTTGGTCGAACTCAAGTCGCGGGAGTGATCCAGGCACATGTCCGGCCACGGCTGTCACGGCTCCGATTCCCCGCGCGTATGCTGCTTTCGACCTCACGTTGTGACTGGAATGATGTCTCCCGCCGTTTGCCGTGCAGAGCTCGGCTGCGCTAAGGTAATGCTGTCTGCCGGGATCCGGGGAACGTAGGCCAAAAAGGACCGCGCGCTATGCAGAGCTTCGAGAACCTGATGAATGCCATGAACGGGATTGTGTGGGGTCCGATCATGATCGTCCTCCTGGTCGGCACCGGCATCTACCTCACGATCCGGCTTCGCTTCGTCCAACTTCGGTATCTGGACCATGCCGTGGACTGCGTCCTCGACAGACAGGCCACCGCCGAGGATCAGGAAGGCGATATCACGCCCTTTCAGGCGCTGACGGCGGCCCTTTCCGGCACGATCGGCACCGGCAACATCGCCGGCGTGGCTACGGCCATCGCCCTCGGCGGCCCGGGCGCGGTGTTCTGGATGTGGGTGACGGCCCTGGTCGGTATGGCCACGAAGATGACGTGTTGCTCGTTGGCCGTACGGTACCGTGTCGTTCACGAGGATGGCAGTTTCTCGGGAGGGCCGATGTATTTCCTGTCGAGAGGCCTCGGCCTGCCGTGGCTTGGCGCTCTCTTCGCCTTGTTTGCCGGCCTGGCGAGTTTTGGCATCGGTTGCGCGGTACAGTCCAATTCCGTGGCCGATGCCATTGTGAACCTGCTGCCGGCTAGCCTTACGGCCTCGCGCATTCCGGCGACGGTTCCCATCGTTGGCGGGACGCTGGCCGTCAAGCCCGTCATCGGGATCGTACTGGCATTTCTCGTCGGAGCCGTCATCCTCGGCGGCATCAAGCGGATCGCCCAGGTTGCTGAGAAGATCGTGCCGATCATGTGTGTGATCTACATCGTCGGCGCGCTCGCCGTGCTCGTGCGGTTCGCCCCGGCGATTCCGGGCGCGTTCGCGCAAATCTTCCGGTTCGCGTTGACACCGATGGCCGCCGGCGGCGGCTTCGTCGGCATGGTGGTCCAACGGACGATGGCGAAAGGCGTCGCGCGCGGCGTGTTCAGCAACGAGTCCGGCCTCGGTTCGGCGCCGATGGCCCATGCCGCTGCAAAGACCAACGAGATGATCCGCCAGGGATTCATCGCCATGCTCGGGCCCTTCATCGACACCATTATCATATGCTCGATGACCGCGCTGGTTATTGTCGTGACGGGCGTGTGGGAGGTCCGTGACGCCAATGGCGAAATGCTCTATGGGCCCGACGGCAAAGGCCTGCCGATGCGCGTCGAGATCCACGGCAAAGGGGTCCAGGTCGTCGGCAGCATCAGCGAGAATCCCGAGCCGTTCTTGGACGAGAACGGCGAGTACTACACCGTGCCCACAGGCGCCTCGCTGACCTCTACCGCCTTCGAGGCCGGCCTCGGCCGCGCCGGCGCGTGGGTGGTTGCCATCGGCATTATGCTCTTCGCGTACTCGACGATGATCTCGTGGTCCTACTACGGCGATCGGTGCTGGGTCTATCTTCTCGGCACGCGCTCGCTCAAGCCGTATCGATACATCTTCTGCGTGTTCGTCGTGATCGGCACCATCAGCGGCCTCGACCTCGTCTGGACCATGGCGGACAATCTCAACGCCCTGATGGCCGTGCCCAACCTCATCGGTCTGCTCGGCTTGGCGGGTCTCGTCGCCCGCGAAACGCGCGACTACCTCCGCCGCATGGACGAGGCGGGCACGCTGTAGCCCAACCAGCCGCCTCTTCCGAGAACCGGACATATTCCCGCCGTCTTGCGTGTTAACTCTGAGGTAGATGGACCGGAACCGCAAGAGGAGATCGGCGCTATGGTTGGTTTCCTATCCGATGTACTCGAAGGCTCCTGGGCCGTCCTCACCGAGATGGCGCCCTACCTGCTATTCGGTTTCCTGGTGGCCGGAGCGCTTTCCGTGCTGCTTTCGCCGGAGAAGATCGAGCGATACCTTGGTGGTCAAGGCCTCGGGCCGGTGATCAAGGCCTCGCTGTTCGGCGTGCCGCTGCCGCTGTGCTCGTGCGGGGTGATACCGGTGGGCGCCTCGCTTCGCCGCCACGGGGCATCGCGTGGCGCCACGACGGCCTTCCTGCTCTCGACGCCCCAAACCGGTGTCGACAGCATCCTTGTGACCTACAGCCTCCTCGGGCCGGTGTATGCCGTGTTCCGGCCCATCGCGGCCTTTGTGACGGGGCTCATCGGCGGCGCAGCGGTCAATCTACTTGACGAGCGCGAAGGCGAACGGCAGGCGTCCCCGGCTTGCACCGAAGCATGCTGCACCGGCGGCCACGGCGGGCGGCTTGTCACCGCGCTCCGCTATGGTTTCACGACCTTGCCCCGAGATATCGGCAAGGCCTTGCTCTTCGGGTTGTTAGCGGCCGGCATCATCTCAGCACTGGTGCCCAACGACTACTTCGCCTCGGTGCTTGGCTCGGGCCTTGTGGCCATGGTCGCCATGATGTTGCTGGGCATTCCGATCTACGTGTGCGCCACGGCCTCGGTACCCATCGCCGCGGCACTTATCGCGAAAGGCGTATCGCCCGGCGCCGCCCTCGTCTTCCTCATGACCGGCCCGGCCACGAATGCAGCCACCATCGCCGTCGTTTGGAGGACCCTCGGCAGACGCACCGCCGCGATCTACCTCGCAACGGTGGCCGTGTGCGCCCTGGCTGCCGGCCTCCTCCTTGACGCGGTGTATGGGGCCTACGCGGCCACGGTGCCGACGTCCGCGCCGGCCATGTTGCCGCACGCGGTGAACGTGGCGGCGGCTGTGGCGCTCCTGACTATGCTGGCCTGGGCGCTACTAGGGCCGGACGCGTCCCATAAGGAGGGGCATGAGATGGCTGATCCTAAAGGCGAAGACAAGACCATCCTGGTGAAAGGCATGACGTGTTCCCACTGCGCCCAAGCCGTCCGCCAGGCCTTGACGGCCTGCCACGGTGTGAGTTCGGCCGACATCCGGTTGAGCGAGGGCAAGGCCGTCGTCCACGGCATCGACCTTCGACTCAGCGACCTCCTGGACGCCGTCCGCTCCGCCGGTTATGAGGCGCGCGAAGCGCCTCAGGCGTAGCCGGAGTGGGAGAGAAGGTTCCCCCAGACCCCTTTCAAGAGAAACCTACCAGAAGACGGCGTAGACCGTTGCGTAGATACAGCCGAGGATGAGCCACCAGAAACCAACGTGGGCGTGCAACGGCGCGTGGCGGCTGGCCAGGTCCGGCGGCAACCGCAGCATGGCGGGCGACCAGTGAACTGCGTTGGCCTTCTCCGTCGTCGGCGCCGTGCTGAAGAGGCTGACGACCACCATCAGCGCGACGCTTAGCACGAACACGACGCCGCCGAGAACAAGGATGTTCTCGAGTCCGCCAGGCAGGAACGGATGGACTTTCTGGAGGAACGGCACCGCCATGAGCGGAAACGACATCGCCATGGTTGCCGTCGCGGCCGCACTGGTGGCGCGCCGCCACAGCACGCCCACCAGGAACACCGCCACGGCCGGTCCCGCCAGCAACACCCAGATCTCCTGGCAGTACGCGAAGATGTGCTCCCACAGACCGACGACGGGCACACAGGCCAGTCCCGTGGCCATGACGGCGACACCAGCGTAGCGGCCCACGACGATCAGGCGCTCCTCCGATGCGTCCTTGCGGAAGAAGCGCTGGTAGATGTCCACCGTGAAGACGGTGGCCGTCGAGTTGAGCAGCGACGAGATCGTCGACATGATCGCGCTGACCAGCGCCGCGAGAAGCAGGCCCTGAAGCGCGGGCGGCACGATGGTCGTCACGAGGTACGGGTACGCGGTGTTCGGGTCTTCGAGCTCGGGATTGAGCGCGTAGGCGATGAGGCCCGGGAACGACACGGCCAGCGCGAGCACTAGACCGAGGAATCCGGAGAAGATCATGCCCATTTTGGCGTGCCATTCGTCCTTCGCGCCGAGACACCGTTGGTTGATGTACTGATTCGTGCAGTAGTACCAGATGTTCGTGCACAGCGCCAAGACCACCATCGACGTCCACGGCAGGTGCGGATCGTCGGCCGGCAGAATCAGGTGCGCGCGATCTCCGGTGCCGATGATGGCCGACCAGCCGCCATCTACCTTCGCGAGCCCCAGCACAAACACGAGAATGCCGCCCAGCAAGAGCAATACGCACTGGAACACGTCCGTCCATACCACGGATGACAGGCCACCGTAGATCGTGTACGCGCCGGTGACGGCTGCCAGCGCCAGGACGCAGACCGGCATCGGAATACCGAACAGTTGGTTCAGGGCGAGGCCGCCCGAGTACAGCACGAGCGCCAGGTTCACCACAGCGTAGCTGGCCACCGTGAGCAGCGCGAAGATCGTGCGCGAGCCGACGCCGTAACGCCGCTCGAGGAACTCCGGCATGGTCGTCACGCGGTGCCGTATGTATAGCGGCGCGAAGACCCAGATGAGTACCGTCAACGCTGGGAAGACCAACCACTCCCAATTCGCGACCGCCATGCCGTGGCTATACGCAAAGCCCACCTCGCCCATGAACTGCTCGGTACTGATCGAGCTGGCCACCATCGACAGGCCGACGGCGTACCACGGCAGCCGCGAGCCGGCCAGGAAGTAGTCGTGCGACGTCTTCTTCTCGCGGCGGCCGACGCGGAATCCGATGATCGCGACGATAGCCAGGTACGCCACCAGGATCACCGTGTCCAACAGACCCAATCGCATGGCTCATCCCCCCGTCCTGCGTGAACGCTACGCCGCTCTGAAGGCGCTCAGGATTTCCTCGAGTCGCTCCCGCTGCGCGTCGTCCAGCGGCGCGCCGGGTTCCGCGCCCAGCTCGCGTACCGCGTCCCGCGCCACTTGATACGTGTCCTTGCCGCCTTGGGCCTGCCAGAGCGAGTACGGGCCGCGTACGGCGAGACGCGGCACGAAATACTCGTCCGACCGCAGCCGCTCGAGCGTGTGTAGGGCGGTCAGGTAACCGGTGCCCTGCGGGCCGATCTCGGCGATGAGGTCCTTGGCAATGGTTGCCTCATTGACCTCGATGCCGGCCGCGAGCCGCCGCGACATGGCCGAGATCTCCTCGTCCATGACCAGTTGCTCGTGGCTGCACGTCATGCCCGTAGCGAACATGCCGCAATTCACAAGCAGGTCGTTGCCCGCGGCGACGGCGCAGAACGTGCCCAGCGTCTTCTCCCAGGCGTTCTGCTCATCGTGGGCGTGATTGTCCGAATTCGGCGCCGTGGTGTGGCTTGGCACGCGATAGAACCGCGCCAACTGCGCGCCCGCGATCTCGCAGAGGGTTGTCTCGACGGAACCAACCAGCGCATAGCCCTGCCGCATGTCCGTCGTTGTCCACGAATTCGCGTACATTACCCGAGCGCCCGGCTTAAGCAGTTGCGCCATCGCCAGGCCGCTCAGGCACTCCGCGTTGTTCATCGCCAGCAACCCGGCGAGTGTGTACGGCGCTGAGACGCCCGCGTTCGGCTCCGGTAGGATCGCCAGCGGCACATCGCGCGCCACTGTGTCCATGACGGCATCGAGGACGCCCGCTTCCCAGAACAGCGGACTCGTCGGCGACAGTTGACTGATGCCGTAGGCCTGACTCGCGAAACGGCCCGGAAACACGGCCTCGAGCATGTCGATCACCGCGCGGTTTACCGGTGCATTGTCTGTCGAGAAGAAGATGGGTTTGACGCTGTTCTCGACGCACGCCTTGACCCCGTAGAGCAGCGACGCACGCGCGTCCGGCACGTCCTGCGGCATGGCCGGGATACCGATCATGTCGATGTGCGGCAGGCGTTCGCAGATGCGCGCGAACTGTTCGAGGTCGGCCACCGTCGAGTTGCGCCGCTCGCCCGAGTCCGAGTCCACCCAAAACACCGCGTTGTGGCCCGCCGCGATCTTCGGCACGCCGTCGCCCAACACGAATGCGAAGCGCCCCTCGCGATCAAACATCTCGAACTGCGCCGGCACATGACTCAACGCGTCCTCGATGCACGCCCGTGAGAACCGCGCCACGCCCGCGTTCGTGTCGACCTCGAGGCCGTGTTCCGCGAGGATGTCCAGCATCTTCGCATTGAGGATCTTCACGCCGCACGTCGCGAGAATATCCAGCGTGGCCTCATGGATCTCCGCGATTTCCTCCGTGGATAGCACCTGCAACGGCGAAAGCTTCATAGCCGCCTCCTCAGTCTGACATCCGACCCATCCGCGCGACTCTAGCATTCCACAAACGGGCCGTCGCGGCCAAATCCATACCTCCTTGGGCGTCGGGTTTTGGTCGTAAAGGATCTGCCGACGCAAAGGACCTCAGGCGTCTGAAGATTGTCCTCTTGGTCGCTTAGGTCCTCTTGGTCCTTGGGTCATAGTGTCTGCCGCGATGCCGGAGGAGGTGGCACGGCCATCCTGGCCGTGAAGGCCCCGGGCACGACGTCTCCTTGGCTCCTTCGCCGCGCGTTGGGTATACTCCGGCCTCGCGGAATCGGGGCGTGCCGGCGGCGGAATGGCTATCGGGCGCCTATTGCAGATCACGGTAAGGAGTGCACGAAATGGCGGAATGTTTGAACAAGAAGAAGAATGTGGCGCGGTGCACGTGCACGGCGTCTTGCGGTAACAAGGGGCTCTGCTGCGAGTGCCTACACAGTCATCTCTCGAAGCGGCAGTTGCCGGGATGCTGTTTCCCGCCGGATGTCGAGAAGACGTACGACCGGTCCTTCGAGGCGTTCATCGCGGCCTGGAGCCGGTAGAAGAGCGAAGCGCGCCGGTGTTCGGGCGTCGTGCCCGTCCACCGGCGCGCGGTATCTCAACGATCGCCGTGCGCTACCGCACGTGCAACTGCTCGGCCGCGCGTCCTTGCGCGATGAGCGAGACGTAGGTTTCGAGGTCTTCCTGCACTTTCGGGTCAGTGAGATCGAGGGACCGTTTGCGCTCGGCCGCCATGTAGGCCGCCTGCACCAGCTTGGTGATCTCGAGTCCATACTCCCAGTTGGCCAGGCCGTCGCGACCCGCGAGGAACGCGTCGCGCGCCTCCTCGAGTTCGTCCACGTAGCCGTACAAATCCGCCTCGTTTGGCTCGATCACCAACAGGCCGCGCGAGGCCGTCGCCTTCTCGAGAGCGGTTTCGGCATCCGCCACGGCGTCGGCGGCTTCATCGCCGATGAAGATGTTGAGCGGCGATTGCAGCGAGTTCACCTCGAAGGCGTAGCCGGGCCCGAGGCCGTCCATATAGAGGCGCAGGCCTTGCTTATCATACATCCACGAACTCGTGAACTGCGCCTTCACGAGCTGGCCCGTTTCCGGATTCCGAAAGGTCACCATGCCGGTCGCGAAGTCCTCGGCGGGCACCTTCGTATAGTCGACGCCCATCCGTTCGAGAAGCTTCGCCCGGTACTTCGGCAGACCCCACTTGAGTAGCGCGACTTCGGCGCTGACCTCAACGGGCTCGAGGAAGGTCAACGGCTTGCCGAGCGGCGTGAGGATGTACCACGCGCAGGCGATGCTGTGGCAGCCCATGTCGCTGAGTACGCCGCCGCCTTGGCGCGTCGGATCCCAGAACCAGCCTTCGTGCGGCCCGGCATGCTCTTCGGAGCTCCGCGCGAGCGCGATGGGCCCCATGGCCTTCTGCTGCGGCGCCAACTGGGCCATTTGCACCTTGATCGGCTTCATGTGCAGTTGGTTCTCGAGATAGGCCGTCGGAAGTCCGGTTTCTTTGGCCAGCGCGACCAGTTTCCGCGCCTCGGCCACCGTCCGCCCGAGCGGCTTCTCGCACAGCAGGCCTTTCAGCTTAGCGCCGCCCTTGACGGCGTCGACGATGGCCTGCACCACCTCGACGCGGGCGAAATTCGGCGCGAAGATTGCTATCGCATCGCACTGATTACACACCTCGGCAATCGACGCGCACACCGTGCACTCGCCCAGGCCATTCTCTTTCGCGAAGGCCGACAGCTCCTCGGCGCCCTTCAGCGCATATACGGCCGCCAAATCCACACCGCGAATCTGCCGAAGCGCCCTCGCCTGGAACTTGGCTATGAACCCGGCGCCGATGAATCCGAACCTGAATGGTTGTGCCATTTGCATTTCCTTTCCGTTCAATGCTTTACATACACTCGAGGCCCCCGCCGCCTGCTTGCTCCGTAACCGAGCCCACGCGCTGTATTATAGAGAACGAATCCCGCCGGCGCAATGCAAGTCCGGAAGAATCGCCTCTCGACTTGCGGGTGGATTCAAGATGCTACGCCACGGTTGACACGTGCCGCTCGAGTCGTTATCCTGCCGACCGCGTTTCGCCAATGCCGTGCAATCTGGCCGATGCCGTGGGGATGTAGGTCGTGTTCTGCGGCATTGCGCCGGGGATTGCGTGCCCGAGAGGAGACGGCGGAAGAACGGCTCGATGAACAGCAAGAAACTTCTAGTCTATCTCATTATACCGGTCGGCGTGAGCCTTGCCCTGAACGCCATGTACTTCTCGGGGAACATCGTGCTTCAGCGCATCGTGGTGCCGAATCTGCCGCCTCTTCCCATTCAGGATTGGCGCGAGTTTGGTCTGATCGAGAGCCTCCAGCACCTCCTGCTGCTGGGCATGGTGTGCGTGGCTGTGGCCGGTGTGTGCCGCAAGAAATGGGGCGTGGAGCGTCTGGCCTTCGCATGGGTGGCCTTGGCCAGCCTGTTCGTGTTGCTCGAGGAAGTGGACTATGGCACGACATTCTACGAGTACGCTACGACTCCGCGAGCCTGCGGCTGGTTCACGCCGCGCAGTGAATGGTCGCCGGACCTGATTGCTCGAATGCCAAACGAGGCCTCGTTCAGCCTGCACAACCGCCTGGACCTTACCGATCTCCTCAAACACGTTGGCGACGGCCTCTTGGCTCTTGCCTTCGGGGTCCTACCGTTGGTCGCCTTGCGGGCGAAACGCCCTTGGCTCCAGTACATCGCGCCGGATCGGTGGGCCGTCCTGGCACTGGCTGCCGTGCTGGCGCTGCGTACAATGACACATCAACTAGGCCACTGGGAGATGAACCTCATCAAGCAGGCCCAGGAGACGGGAACGCCGATCCTGCGGGAGATCGGCGCCGTCAGCAAGAACCTTTCCGAGTTCCGCGAACTCAACATCTACTACCTGTTCCTCGTGCACTTGGCCACCGTAGTGTTCCTGCGGCATTCCCCCGCCGAGGGGGCTGCCGAGGGCGCACTCGGGCCGAGTCGCGGTTGAGTCCGGGTGCTCTCACACGTTTGCGCTTCCCGGCGCCGGACGGCTATCATACGGCCTCCTCGGACCGATTCGCGGCGACGCCCGCCATTCTGACAGGATAAAAAGACGCTATGGCATTCGATTACGGTGTGATTCAGCGCGTGTACCAGAGCATCGGCGAACGCGTGGCGGCGGCGCGCGCCCTCGTAGGGCGTCCGCTCACCTTGGCGGAGAAGGTCCTCTATGCCCACGCCTGCGCCATGGCGACGCGCGCCCACGCGCGAGGCGAGTCCTACGTCGAGTTCAATCCGGACCGCGTCGCCATGCAGGATGCTACGGCCCAGATGGCCCTGCTCCAGTTCATGCAGTCCGGCCGCAGCCGCGTGGCCGTGCCGACGACGGTTCACGCCGACCACCTGATTCCGGCCAAGGATGGCGCCGCCAAGGATCTCCCTGCGGCCCTCGATATGAATCGCGAGGTCTACGGTTTCCTCAGTTCCGTTTCACAGAAGTACGGCATCGGATTCTGGAAGCCGGGCGCGGGCATCATCCACCAGGTCGTCCTCGAGAACTACGCGTTTCCCGGCGGCATGGTGATCGGTACCGACTCGCACACGCCCAACGCCGGCGGTCTAGCGATGGTCGCCGTCGGCGTCGGTGGCGCAGACGCCGTGGACGTCATGGCCGGTATGCCGTGGGAACTGCGGTTTCCGAAGATCCTCGGCGTCAGACTCACCGGCGCGCTCGGAGGCTGGACCTCGCCCAAAGACGTGATCCTCAAACTGGCCGGCATGCTCACGGTCAAAGGCGGGACCGGTTATGTCATCGAGTACTTCGGCGAGGGCGCGCAGTCGATCTCGTGCACCGGCAAGGGCACGATCTGCAACATGGGCGCCGAAGTGGGCGCGACTACCTCCATCTTCCCCTTCGACGACACGATGTACGAGTACCTTATCGCGACGCACCGGACGTGCGTGGCCAAGGCCGCCCGAGACGTATCCGAGCATTTGCGCGCGGATGACGCCGTATACGCGGAGCCGGAGGCTTTCTTCGACCAGGTGGTCGAGATCGACCTATCGTCGCTCGAACCGCACATCAATGGCCCGTTCACGCCGGATGCCGCCTGTCCGATCTCGGAATTCGCGAGTGTTGTGAAGGAGAAGGGCTATCCGCAGAAGCTCGACGTCGGGCTCATCGGCTCGTGCACGAACTCGTCTTACGAGGACCTCGATCGCGCCGCGTCGCTGGCGCGTCAGGCCGTCACCAAGGGCCTCGACGCGAAGGCCGAACTTCTGATCTCGCCCGGCTCGGAACAGGTGCGGTATACCGTCAAACGAGACGGCCAACTCGCCGACCTCGAGGCTATCGGCGGTGTCGTGCTGACCAATGCCTGCGGGCCGTGCATTGGCCAGTGGAAACGCGCCGGCGCCGAGAAGGGCGAACCGAACTCGATTGTCCACTCGTTCAACCGCAACTTCGCCAAACGCGCCGACGGCAATCCGAACACCCACGCTTTCGTGGCATCGCCCGAGATCGTGACGGCCATGGCCATCGCCGGCGACCTGACGTTCAATCCGCTGACGGACACGCTCGTGAACAAAGCCGGCGAAGCCGTCAAGCTCGATCCGCCCAGCGGCGTCGAGCTGCCCCCCAACGGTTTCGCCGTCGACGAGCCCGGCTACCAGTCGCCTGCCGAGGACGGTGACCATATCCAAGTGGTTGTTGCCCCGGATTCCGAGCGATTGCAACTGCTCGAGCCTTTCGCGGCGTGGGAGGGCGTCGACCTCACCGGCCTCCGGCTCTTGCTCAAGGCCAAAGGCAAGTGCACCACCGACCACATCTCCATGGCCGGCCCGTGGCTCCGATTCCGCGGCCACCTCGACAACATCTCGAACAACTGCTTCATCGGCGCCGTCAACGCCTTCAACGACAAGACCAACAGCGTCAAGAACCAGCTATCCGACGCGTACGGCCCCGTTCCCGAGACGCAGCGCGCCTATAAGGCCGCCGGTATCGGCACCATTGTCGTCGGCGACGAGAACTACGGCGAAGGCTCGTCACGCGAGCACGCCGCCATGGAACCGCGCCACCTCGGCGTCCGCGCTATCCTGGTGCGCTCCTTCGCGCGCATCCACGAGACCAATCTCAAGAAGCAAGGCATGCTCGCCCTCACCTTCGCCAATGCCGCCGACTACGACAAGGTTCAGGAAGACGACATCGTCGACATCCTCGGCCTGACCGCCTTCACCCCCGGTGTGCCGCTGACCATCGTTCTCCATCACGCCGACGGCTCGACGGATACTCTCAAGGCCGACCACTCCTACAACGAGGCGCAGATCGCCTGGTTCAAGGCCGGTGGCGCCCTCAACCTGATCCGCGCGCAACTCGACGCCTAGCGACCAAGCCATGGGCCATACGGACACCATGGACGCCATGGGCATTGGGGACCTCTCTTGACTTCATTGACCTTATTAACGACGTCAATAAGGTCAATTTCGTCAGGGCTTGATATTATCTCAAGAATAATATCTTGAGATAATATCTTGAAAATGGTATAATCTGGCCAATATCGAACTTGGCGAGGCGCGACCAGCCATGGCTGATGAAGCACATTCCGCCGACCCCTTGACTGGGCTCGACACTTACGACGCGTTCATGGCGCGTCTCGAGAAGGCCATGGCCAAGGCCGGCAAAGCCCACGGCTCGGTGTCCATGGGGCTCGTGGACATCGACCGGTTCCGTCAGTTGAACCAGCAGCACGGCACGGAGGCCGGTGACCGCGTGTTGCAGGCGGTCGCTGCGTGTCTCGTCCGGCATTTCTCCGAGCCGAAACGTGTTTACCGGTATGGCGGCGACGCCTTCGCTATTCTCCTGGATGGCCAGGAGAAGGAAGAGGCGTTCTTGCTGCTGGAGGCCGTCCGGGCCGACTTCGATGAGCACCGCCTCATCGAGGGCGCCGAGGACTCCGTTCCTGCCGGTGTCACGATTACCGTGGGCATCGCGGCGTTTCCGGATGACGGCGGCACGGCGCAGGAGGTCGCCCGCAAGGCCAACGAGGCCGTGTATCGCGCCAAGGTGGGCGGTCGGAACAAGGTGTGCCTGGCCCGCGAGGAGAAGATGGTGCCGAAGACCAGCCATTTTACCCAAGGTCAGTTGCACGGGCTGTCGCGTATCGCCAAACGCGAGGGCGTGGGCGAGGCGGTGCTGCTGCGCGAGGCCGTGGACGATTTGCTGCGGAAGTACAACGCCTAGACCGCCATGGCGCGGCGGCGGAGTCAGAAGACAGGAAGTGGAGACCGTATGGCCAAGAACATCTATGAGAAGATCTGGGACGCGCACGTCGTGCGCGCGGACGCAGTGCAGGACACCGTTCTGCTGTACATTGATCGCCACTACTGCCACGAGGTGACGTCGGCACAGGCCTTCGAGGGCCTGCGCCTGGCGGGGCGCACGGTGCGTCGGCCCGAGTTGACCTACGCCACGATGGACCACAACATTCCGACGACGGATCGCAGCCAGCCGATCACGGATGAGATGGCGCGTCGGCAGATCGACGCGCTTGAACACAACTGTGCCGAGTTCGGCGTCACGTGCTTCGACATGTTCCACGAGCACAACGGTGTTGTGCACATCATCGGACCGGAACTCGGCCTGACGCTGCCCGGCATGACCATTGTCTGCGGCGACTCGCACACCGCCACGCACGGTGCCCTGGGCGCCCTGGCCTTCGGCATCGGCACGAGCGAAGTCGAGCACGTCTTCGCCACGCAGACGCTACCGCAGAAGAAGATGAAGACCATGGAAGTCCGCGTCAACGGCCAACTACAACCAGGTGTTTTCGCCAAGGACGTCATCCTGGCGATCATCGGGAAGATCGGCACGGCCGGCGGTACCGGGTATGCTATCGAGTTCACCGGCCAGGTCATCCGCGACATGAGTATGGAAGGCCGGCTGACCGTGTCGAACATGGCCATCGAGGCGGGCGCGCGGGCCGGGCTGATATCGCCCGACGAGAAGGCCCTGGCCTATCTCGAAGGCCGCGCGTTCCTGCCGGAAGGCAAGTCGTGGACCGAACTGACCGAGGAGTGGATGTCGTGGGCCTCGGATGCCGGTTGCGCCTACGATTGCCTTGTCGAGATCGACGGATCGGCCATCGAGCCTCAGGTCACCTGGGGTACGTCGCCTGGTATGGTCACCGGCATCGCCGGTAGAACGCCCGTCCTGGCCGAGATCGCCGACGAGAATGATCGCATGGCCGCCGAGAAGGCCCTCGCGTACGTCGGACTCGACGAAGGCATCGCCGTGACTGCCATCCGGCCGAACAAAGTCTTCGTCGGCGCGTGCACCAACGGCCGCATCGAGGACTTTCGCGAGGCCGCCAAGGTGGCCAAAGGCTACACGAAGCACGCGGCCATCGAGCAGGTGCTGATGGTGCCCGGCTCGAATCTAGTCAAGAAACAGGCCGAAGCGGAAGGGCTGGATCGCGTTTTCGTCGACGCCGGCTTCGAGTGGCGCGAGCCGGGCTGCTCGATGTGCCTGGCGATGAACGCCGACGTGCTTAAGCCCGGCGATCGATGCGCCTCGACCTCGAACCGGAATTTCGAGGGCCGACAAGGCAAAGGCAGCCGGACGCACCTATGCAGTCCGGCGATGGCCGTTGCCGCGGCCATCCGAGGTCATTTCGTCGACGTCCGCGAATGGGAATACCGGTAAACCGAAGAGGATTCATCACGATGGAACCGTTCACCACGCACACCGGCATCGTCGCCCCGCTCGAGGCGCTCAACGTCGATACCGATCAGATCATTCCGAAGCAGTTCTTGAAACGCATCGAGCGAACCGGCTACGGCCGCTTTCTCTTTTACGATTGGCGCTACCTCGACGACGCCGAGACGCCGAATCCGGCCTTCGAACTGAACGCGGCGCGTTACCAAGGCGCCACCGTGCTACTCAGCAAGGAGAACTTCGGATGCGGCTCGTCGCGCGAGCATGCGCCGTGGGCGCTCGTGGACTATGGCTTTCGCTGTATCCTCGCGCCGTCGTTTGCGGACATCTTCTACAACAACTGCTTCAACAACGGCCTTCTGCCCATTCGCCTCGATGGGGACCTTGTCGAGGGGCTGTTCCGGGAGGTGCGCGCCTCGGACGGCTACACGCTGACGGTTGACTTGCCGGCGCAAGTCGTGATTGCGCCCGACGGTCGCCACATACCTTTCGAGATCAGCGCGTTCAAGAAAGAAATGCTCGTCAACGGTTGGGACCAGGTTGGCCTTGCCCTCCGGTACGAACCGGACATCGCCGCCTATGAGCGCGGTCACGGAATCGGATAGAATAGCGATTGAGGAGGTGACGAGTCGGTGCCGATTTACACCTACGAGATTCTCAATGATGACGGGAGCGTGGCCGGTACGTTCGAGGCGCTTCAGCGTATGTCCGACCCGCCCCTCGAGTGCCATCCCGACACGGGCCGCCCGGTGCGGCGCGTATTCACGACGCCCAACATCGGGGGTGAATGGAGCGCATCGGCCTCGAAAGAACGCTTGAGCGATGACAACCTGGCCCGTCATGGATTCACCAAGTACCAACGATCCGGCAAGGGCCAGTTTGAGCGCACGGTGGGCTCGAAGGGGCCCGGGCAGATCGACGTCCGCAACTGAGTGTCGCGAAGGAGTCGACATGAGCTCAATGAACCGCAGGGACTTCATCAAGCGCACCGCCGGCGCGGTTGCCGCAACATCGTTGGCGGGGGCGGTCACGGCGGAGCAGGCCGTGTCGGCGCCGCTGACCGCGACGACGGTGCGCACGCTCGGCAAGACGGGCATCGAGGTTACGTTGCTCGGCATGGGCTCGGGCGTCAAGGCGTGGAATGGCCAATCTGAGTTGACCCGGCTGGGGCGCGACGCCTGTCTCGAGGTGATCCGCCACGCTTACGAGAAGGGCATCCGCTACTTCGACATGGCCGACCAATACGGCATCCACTTCTACATGGGCCAACTGCTGCGCCACGGCCCCATCGAGCGCGATAAGTGCACGTTTCTCACCAAGACGAGTTCGCGTGAGCCCGATTTGGTGCGCGCCGACCTCGAGCGGTTTCGGAAGGAACTCGATACCGACCGCCTGGATATTGTCCTCCTTCACTGCATGACGGACGGCAACTGGCCCGAGGCGCTCGGGCCGTGCATGGAGGTGCTCGAGGAGGCCAAACAGAAAGGTATCATCCGCGCCCACGGTGTGTCGTGCCACGAAGTGGCAGCCCTGGAGCAGGCGGCCACGTGTCCATGGGTGGACGTTGTGTTGGCGCGAATCAATCCCTTCGGCGTGAAGATGGACGGGCCGGTCGAGAACGTCGTGCCTCTGGTGAAGAAGGCTCACGAGAACGGCAAAGGCGTCCTCGGCATGAAGATTGTCGGCGAAGGACAGCTCGCCGACAAGTTGCCGGAGTCGCTCCGCTTCGCGATGGAACTCGGCGTGGTGGATGCCATGCCGATTGGATTCCTGGCGTCCGACGAGATCGACGGTGCGATGGCGCACATCGATGCCATCGGCAAGACGTTGGCTGGCGCTTGATGGTGTGGCTCAAGGGCCGCGTGTTGGTTTCCCAAGGGGCGCGTGTGCTAAGATAAGGAACGGGAACGTGTAACGTCCGGGTTTCCAACAAGAGCCATTCCGAAGCAAGACGGCTGTGTGGCCGCCCCAATCTTCAGCGGAAAGGAATCGACGACATGCGTTCATGGATTGTGATGATTGCGCTTGCCGCCCTTGTGGCGGGCTGTGCCTCAAACCCCTTGCCCTTCGGGAAGAAGGATCCGGGCCCGTTGCCCGAAGACCAAGAGCTGGTCCAGATGGAAGCCTTGTCTTTCGAGGATCCTGGTTTGTTGCCGGCCACGAACCAACGCTTTCCGGATGTTCCTCTCCCGATGAACGTCGAGGAGGATGTGGATCGGAGCTATGTGTACGAATCGTCCGTCTTGCGCGTCGGCCGTATGGTGTACACGACGCGTGAAACGATGAACGCCTTGGCGCGTTTTTACGTGCGCGAGTGTCAGCAAATCGGATGGAATCTCGAGAGTTGCTTGCAGGCCAATGGATACGAATTGGTCTACAAGAAAGCGGATATGAAACTGGTCGTCAGCATTCGCGATACCGGTCTCCGGCGTGGTCGACTGCTGGTGCTGAACCTGACGCCGGACAAGTGACCGGCTCCGGCTGAGGCGAGTGGTGTACACGCGGTGCGGGGAATCGAGTGAACGTAGACAAGGAAGCGCAACGCAGATGAGTCTGCGGCGAAGCGGTGGAGAGATAACCGAAGAATGGCAGTGAGCAAGCCCAAGAAGAAGGCGTTCGACGAAATCGAACAGACCGAGAAGAAGAGCGATTGGCAGGCCCTCGTCACCTATATCCAGGAGAATCCGGTTCTGTCGGCGGTGGCTGCCGCGTTCATCGTGTTGTGTGTCGTGGCCGGACTCATCTTCCGTGCCGGACGGGAGGCTAGCGCGCGTGACGTGGCCACGCGGTACGCCAAGGCCCTGAGCAACGAAGACCCGGCCCTGCGCGCCAGCGAGCTCGCGCCCGTGGCCGAGGCTTCCGGCAAGTGGACGGCCGAGGCACTCTATATGCTCGGTGAGTCTGCGTACGCGGCCAAGGACTATGAGAAGGCCAAGGAAACGTTCACTAAGCTTCGCGAGACCTTTCCTGCGGCGCCCTTTGTGGCCGATGCGGTCGAGGGACTGGGAAACATCGCCGAGAACGCCGGTAGTTACGAAGAAGCCCTCGCCTTGTACCAGGAAATCGTTGAGAAATGGCCCACCAGCTTCGCGGCCATGCGTCAGGACCTCAACATCGGACGGTGCCAAGAACGGCTCGATCGCTACGCGGAAGCCATCGAGGCTTACAAGCGACAACTTGACCAGTTCCCGGATTCCGGAACCGCTTCCGAGGCGCAGCAGGCCCTCGATGTCCTCCAACTGACGCACCCCGATCTGTTCCCCGAGGAAACGCCTCAAGAGGAAACGGCCGAAGGCCAGACTCCCGAACAGCCCCTGGCCGTCGGCGAGCCCACCGAGGCCGTACCGACGCCGACCGTAGCGCCTGCCGAGACCCCGGCGGCGACGGACAGCACTCCCGCCACGGATCCTGCGGCCCAGCCTGCGCCGGAAGAGCCCGCCCCGGATACGGCTCCCGAGGCTTCTGCCGCAGAGGCGGCTCCAGAGCAGTCCACGGTCGCGCCGTAGGGGATACCCGGCGCGAGGCCCTAACGCAGGACGTCGACAATCTTGCTGATGAGATCTTGCGCGCGGTACGGCTTCTGGAGAAAGGCGTCCACGCGCTGATTCGCGAAACGCCGCGTGGCTTCCTGCTCCTCGTAACCGCTCGATAGCACGATCACCGCATCCGAACGAATCTCGCGAATGGCGCAGAACGTCTGTTCTCCGTCCATTTGCGGCATCGTTACATCGAGCAGCACCACGTCGATTTCGTGGCTATGGGCTCTAAACACCTCGAGGCCGCGCACCCCGTCTTCCGCGGTCAGCACCGAGAATCCCATTTCCTCGAGCACTTGCTTGGTGACGGCCCGGACGATTTCCTCATCGTCCACCACGAGGATTACCCCGCCTTCGCCTGCTTGTTCAACCCCCCGCCCGCCCGCGGGGAGTTCGCCCTCGGCCGCGCACGGGAAGAACAGACGCAACCGCGTTCCTTGGCCCACTTCGCTGTACAGCTTCATTGTGCCCTCGTGCGCACGGACAATGGCGAGAACCTCGGGCAGCCCGATGCCCTGCCCACGCCGGCGCGGCCCCGATCCCGCCTCAAACGCTTGCGTTTGGGCCTGCCGAGGCAGGCCGCAACCCGAGTCCGCTACCTCGATGGATGCGTAGAATCCTTCATCGCACGTGCCGCCGAGAATGGTTTGAGCCAGATAGACGCGATCCGCATGGATCAGACTCGTTCTCAAGGTGACCTTATTCTCGCGGCCACCAAGCGCTGCTGACGCGTTAGCCACCAAGGCCATGACCACCTGACCCAGGCGCTGAGCGTCCCCCTTGACCGGCGGGAGATCCTCAGCCAGTTCGTACTCGATCCAGGTGCTTCTCGCGATGGCGGCCTCAAGCATCGGGGCTAGCTCAACGACGAGTTCCGATAGGTTCACCGAATCGCTCATGCTACTGCCTCTTCAGCGCGGCCTCTTCGACACGCGCCTTTCTCTGCCGACGATCCCGGTCTCGGTTGTTTCTCCAGCGACCCAAAGGCCATCCCCCGTCACACACGTCCCCGCGTACTGTGAACCAAACCATTCCCTCATATCAAGAATACCTTAACATCCCCCGTTCGCACAACCTGCTTACCCGGCATCGCTTGACATTGAAGACGACTGCCGGCCCGTGCCTCGTTCATCTTCCCAACACTTCCCGTCTCGACGGAACCCGCAACTTGGCGAGTAGCCATGCCTGTAGTCAGCAAAGTCTGTGCCGCATGCCATTCTTCCAACAGGTCAGTTCCGCTGTAAAGCATTGTCATTAAATAATTTATGAACAATGGATGAAGTCAGGCAAAAAAACACTGGAAATCCGCTGTCAGAAATGCTAGAATCAACCACTGATGGGGATGTGTAAGTTGGTCACAGATTTAAGGTTATGCACGAAATAGTGGCCCTGCCTCTGCCGCCGGGGGTCGGGTCTTCCGCTAGGGTGAACTCGAGAAGAGGTGTATTTCGGAATCCTCGGTTGGCGGCGTTGTTGGATTGAGTTCCCGGGACATACAGGAGTTTGTCACGTGCCACGTAAGTTCAGCGTCATGGTGTCAGCAGGTGAGCATGAGAGGACGTTCTGTCCGGTAAGTATTGCCTTGCCAGATGGTTACGAGGGCGTCGATTCCGTGGATTTGGCGGACGACGCCTCCGGGGCCGTCATTCCGAGCCAGGTCCACAAGATTGCTGGCGTGCCCACGCTGACCTGGTTGGTCGACGGACTCAAGGCCGGGGCCAGCCGCAAGCTGGTTGTCAGTCCGGCCAAGGCATCGCCATGCAAGGGCGGCGTGGTGTTATCCGACGACCGGGCCGAGGGAAAGGTCGATGTGCTCATCGGCGGCCGTTTGTTCACTTCGTATCACTACGGTCGGCAGTGGGTCCGTCCGTTCCTGTATCCCGTAAAGGGCCCGCAAGGTGTGCAAGTGACGCGGAACTGGCCGGTGGTGGAAGGCGTGGCGGGGGAGCACACCGACCACAAGCACCACAAGTCGATCTGGGTGGCCTACGGAGAGTGCGGGAAGACCAAGGTTGATAACTGGGCCGAGGAAGAGGGGCACGGTTGGCAGCGTCATCGCAGGTTCTCAGCGTTGACCTCAGGGCCGGTCTTCGGTCGGATTGCCGCTACGAACGACTGGTGCACGCACGCCGAGAAGAAGCAGTTTGAGGAAGCGCGCGAAATATGTTTCTACGCGTTGCCGGGAGGTACGCGGCTGTTTGACATCACCGTGACGTTCCGCATGACCGAAGGTCCCATTACGTTCTACGACACGAAGGAAGGCGGCCTCGTTGCCGTTCGTGTGGCCAGTTCCATGGATGTTCGCAACGGCGGGCGTATCGAGAACGGCTACGGCGGAGTGAACGAGGCGGAGACCTGGGGCAAGAGTGCCCCCTGGTGCGACTACAGCGGCGTGGTGGAAGGCCGTCACGTCGGTATTGCCATCATGGACTACGAGACGAATCCTCGCTATCCGACCGGCTGGCACGTGCGCGACTACGGCCTGATGACGGCCAACTGTTTCGCATGGCAGCACTACCGGCCTGAGGCGAAGGTTCGGGGTGATATGACGTTTGCCAAAGGACAACGGACCGCGTGGCGTTACCGTCTGTACATCCATCGAGGAGACGCGCGCAACGGAAGAGTGAAGGATCGGTTTCTCGATTTCGTTGCGCCGCCCAAGACAGCGCTGGGATAGGGTGACGGTTATCCGGCCCGCTTCCGGCTCGAGAGGTGACCATGGCCAGGAACACGTCGAAGGCTTCATCGTCCGCAGGAACCAAGAGCAACAAGTCTCGAGTGCCCCAAAAGGCGAAGAAGCCTACGAAAGCCAAACGCGCACCCAAGGCCATCAGGAAGGCCGCCGGGAAGGCCGTCCGGAAACCCGCCGCTCCCAAACCCGCGCCGAAGAAGACCGCCCCCAAGAAAGGGCAGAGCCCCAGTGCCCCGAGGACGACCCGGAAGCCCGAGGCGCCCAAGCCGGCCAAGAAGGCCAGTGTTGCCAAGAAAGCCAAGAAAGCCAAGACGATCAAGACGAGCGTGCCCAAGCCTGCAAGGAAGGATCTGAAAGCCCAGCGGCCTATGACCAAGAAGTCTGCCGACCAGTCCGTTGCCAAGGAAGCACGGCGCTCTGCCGCCCGCGCCAAGAAGCCCGAGCCCGTGATCGCGGAGGCCGAACCGAAGCCGAAGTCCGCCATGTTGCCTCGGGAGTTCCTCGTGGATCTGGCCTCGGCCATTCGGCAGGCGGTTCTGCCCTCGGTGGAAGCGGCCAAAGGCCGCGAAGTCATCGGCCAGGCTGTGAGCGGGGACGCCACGTTCGAGCTTGACCGATTGGCAGAACGCGCGTTGGTCGCGTTTCTCAAGCAGGCGAAGATGCCCGTGGCCTACTACTCGGAAGACGAAGGCTACGCGACCTTTTCGAGCGCGCAACCGCAGAACCTCCTGGTGGTCGATCCCATCGACGGGTCTCGCGCCGCCAAGAGCGGCTTCGAGGGATGCGTGATCGCCGTGGCCAGCACGCGGGTGATCGAGCGTCCCCGCATCGGCGACGTCGACAATGCCTGCGTGATGGAGATTCTGGGCAACCGGTGTTTTGTGGCGCAGCGTGGCAAAGGGGCGCGCATCGTCCAAGATGGCCACATCAAGCGGCCCCGGCTGTCGAAGAACGTGAACCTCGAATCCATTTCGTGGACGATGACGGTGCCGGCCCGGCCCGCCGAACTCATCTTCCCTACGGCCGCGCGACTCATCGATCTCAGCAGTCTCAAGGGCGGATTCTTCGCGTGCAACAGCACCTCGTTCAGTTTGACTCGCCTCCTTACAAACCAGCTCGACGCGTGCGTGGATTTTGCCAACCGATTCTACCGCGACATGCCGGACGTGGTGAAGGATCACTTCATCAATGCCGGCCGTGGCAATGTCTTGGGCATCGCTCCGTACGATATCGCGGCGTCGCTGCTGGTGGCGCAGGAGGCGGGATGCATCGTGACCGATGCCTATGGTGCCGGGTTCGAAGAGGTGCTCTTGCTGGATAGCGGCGAGGCCAACCAGTGCTCCCTGATTGCGGCGGCCAGTGTAGAGCTCCATCAGAAACTCATGGCCTTCTTCGATCATCGGATTCAGCAGCTCGAGACGCTGCTCCGGCGACGGGCGGAGCGCCAGGGCGCCTAGCGGCGCCCGCCTTGGCGCGCGAAGGTGGCCGATCCCCGATCGGCCATCCGGATCTGAGGAACTCTGGATATGCCTTGCTGCTTCGGATGTTTGGCGTTGGTGTTCCCGCGTGTGACGTTGGCCTTCATGTGGTTGACGGGCTACACCTTTCTGGCCTTTGAAACCCACCTCTGGCCGCTGCTCGGTTTCTTCTTCATGCCGTTCACCACGTGTGCCTACGCCATCGCGATGAATGAGTCCGGCGGTATCCGAGGATTGGGCCTCGTTGTGTTCATCATCGGCATCATCCTGGATCTCGGCAGCCACGGCGGCAGCGCCTCGAAAGGCCGCCGCTACACCCGCGCACGCCTCGAGATCCGCTAGCGGCGGAAGGGCGCGTTCGTAACGGGCGGCGTTTTTGGATACAATACCGCGCATGAATGCCGAACAGCCCGATATCCTCTCCGTGTCGCAGCTCACGCGGCGCGTGAAATCGCTGCTCGAGAACGAGATCAGTTACGTCTGGGTAGCGGGCGAGATCTCCAACTGGCGCGTCTCGCCGGCCGGCCACGCCTACTTCACCCTCAAGGACAAGGATAGCCAACTGGGCGCGGTGATGTTCCGCGGCAAGCTGATGCGCCTCAAGTTCGGTCCGGAAGACGGCCTCGAAGTCGTGGTGCACGGCCTGGTGACCGTGTATGAAGTCCGAGGCACGTACCAGATTGTCTGTGAGGAGATGCAGCCCAAAGGCATGGGCGCGCTTCAGCTCGCTTTCGAGAAGCTTCGCCGCAAACTCGAGGGCGAAGGGCTGTTCGATCCGGTGCACAAGAAATCGCTGCCGCTGCTGCCTCGACGGATCGGAATCGTCACGTCGCCGACGGGCGCGGCGATCCGCGACATGCTGAATGTCATCGGGCGCCGGTTCGCCAACGTGCACGTGCTCCTCTATCCGGCGCGCGTGCAAGGCGACGAGGCCGCCGAGGAGATTGTCGAAGGCATTCGGGCGCTGGATGCCTACGGCGTCGACGTGATCATCGTTGGCCGCGGCGGTGGCTCGATCGAGGATCTCTGGCCGTTCAACGAGGAGATTGTCGTGCGGGCGGTGTATCAAGTCGAGACGCCCATCATCTCCGCCGTGGGCCACGAAATCGACTATACGCTGACGGATTTTGCCGCCGACCTTCGCGCGCCCACCCCATCGGCCGCCGCCGAACTGGTGGTGCAGGAACAGGAGGCGTTGGTGACGAGAGTGCGGCATCTCCGTGAGCGGCTGGCCAAGGCGGCCCGTTACCACATGACCGACGCGCAACACCGGGTGCATTCGGCCCGCTCGAGCTACGTGTTCCAGCGGCCGGAGGAACTGGTTCGGCAGCGTCGCCAGCAAGTCGATGAGGGGCGAATGCGCCTCGCGAACGTTCTGCGCGATCGTTCCGTGAATTGGCGCGGGCGGCTTGACGGGGCGCAGCGTGCCTTGGCCCTGTTGTCGCCGGTGAATCAGGTGGCGCGTGCCCTCGATCGGCTGACGGCCCTCCGCGGGCGGTTGCGCCATTCGGCCGTCAGCATTGTGGAACGTGCGCGCGGTCAACTTCGTCCGGTGATGGCGCATCTGGACGCGTTGAGTCCGCTGGCCATTCTGGCGCGGGGCTATGCGCTGGCCTGGCGCCTTCCGGAACGCGCGTTGGTGCGCGATGCCGGCCAGTTGTCCATAGGAGATCAGGTAGGGTTGCGGTTTGGGGCGGGTGGCGCAACGGCCACCGTTAATTCCATCGAGGTGAATGCGGATGACGGAGAAGAAACCGAGCTTTGAGAAGGATTTGGAGCGACTCGAGGAAACGGTCGCCGCGCTGGAAGAGGGCGGGTTGTCGCTGGACGAATCGTTGAAGCGATTCGAAGAGGGCATCACGTTGGCCCGGCGCTGCGAGAAAGCCTTGACCGAGGCCGAGAAGAAGATCGAGATCCTCCTCAAGAATGCCGAGGGCCAACTGACGCCGGAACCCTTCGGCGAGGTGCCCTCCAATGGCGCGGCCGCGGAGGCGCCCGCCGAACCGGCCGAAGGACGCCGTGCAGACGAGGATGACGAAAACGGCGACCTCCTGTTCTGACGATATCCCAGACGATGGCCACACGGAGTGCGTTGCGCAATGACTGCCAAGGAGTACCTGGCCGAGAAATCCTTGAAGACCGCCGCCGCGCTAAAGGCGTTTCTGGATGCGCGGCAGAGCGGCCCGAAGCGATTGGATGAGGCCATTCGCTACAGCCTTTTCGCCGGCGGCAAGCAGTTCCGGCCAGCCTTGGCTCTGGGCGCTTCCGAGATCGCATCCGGCGACGACGCCGCGGCGTTGCCCGCAGCGTGCGCCATCGAGATGATCCACTGCTATTCGTTGATCCACGACGATCTGCCGGCGATGGATGACGATGATCTGCGGCGCGGCAAGCCAACGCTGCACAAGGCCTTCGGTGAGGCCATGGCGATTCTCGCCGGCGACGCGCTCGCCACGATGGCCTTCGAGATGGCCGCGGAATCCGGCAGCATCCGCGTCGTGCGCGAGATAGCCCAGGCGGCCGGGCCGCAAGGCATGGCCGGCGGCCAGGTTCTTGATCTCGAGAGCGAGGGCAAGCGGATCACCCTCGAAGAGCTCATGAACCTGCATTCGCTCAAGACGGGCCGGCTCATTCGGGCCGCGGTACGGTGCGGCGCCATCCTCGGTGGCGCAAACGACCAGCTTCTTGCAGTTCTGACGCGTTACGGAGAGTACCTCGGCCTCGCCTTTCAGATTGCTGACGACATCCTGGACATTGTCGGTTCCGAGGTCACGCTCGGGAAACCCATCGGAAGTGATGCGGCGCTGGGCAAGGCGACCTATCCCGCCCTGGCCGGCCTCGATCGCTCATACGAACTGGCGGATGCCGCTGCCCGCGATGCCGTGGCCGCCTTGGACGGCCTAGGGCCTGAGGCCGACATGTTCCGCCTGCTGGCCCGGTTTGTGGTCGATCGAGAGAGCTGATGACGTGGCTTTTGCTCATAGTGGTGTCCGCCGGGCCGGCGCTCGAACTCGTTCCGATGCCCCAGCACGTTGTGATGGACGGCAAGAAGACGTTCCCGCTCCTGCGCGGTACGCCGGTGGTCGTTGCCGATGATGCCGAAGCCGAATACGCCGCCGCGTTGGCTGTCCTGTCGGAGGCAGCCGGTTTCGACATGCCGGTGCGCTGTGCGTCAATGCATCCTCGCAACGAGCCGGCCATCCACATCGGTGAGTGGGGTCGCCACGCCGGATTCGACGAATTGCGCGCAGGCCCATTCCGGCCCGGCAAGGAAGGCATTCCTCGTGGCGGCTATCGTCTGGTCATCGCGCCGAGCGCCGTCATGGTGGCCGGGGGTGACCGCAGCGGAACCGTGTTCGGTATCCAGACGCTCGCCCAAATGGTGCGCGGCAACGCGGCGCTTCCCTGCGTCCAGATCGATGATCACGCCGACCTCGCCTGGCGCGGCGTGCTGCTGCGCGAACCGCCCCCGCGCGACACGCTCCGTCGGCTCGCGGCGCTCAAGTGCAACCTCGTCGTGTTCGACACCATCGACTTCTACCGGATCGAGGGCGGCGCGCGCGACGCGTGGCGCGGCGTGTTCGAGGATGCTCGGGCGCTGGGCCTCGAGCCCGTTCCGCTCATCGATCCCATGGCGAACGCCATGCCGTTGCTCGACCGGGTGCCAGCCATGGCCGAAGGGCGACGGGCCGAGGATCGCATCACACTCACCGGCGATGACTGGATGAGCTTGTCTCAGCGGAATCTGATCGTTACGCCGGCAACGCCTATCCATGTTCGCGTGTCCGGTTTCCTCTGCCGGGAGAAGGACGACTACGCCCTCGAACCGGGCAGTCTTGACGCGCCGTTCGACGCGGACGAGGCGCCGTGGATCATCCGGCGCATTCCGGGCGGGGCCATTCCGGACGGCGCCACCGTGTCGGTGATCTACACCTTCGTCCCGCCGGGCACGGCCACGTACTGCCCCTCGGCCAACGAGTCGCGCAAGGCCCTGAGCGAGCTCCTCAGGGATCTTGTCAAGACACTCGAACCGAGATTCATCCACATCGGCCACGGGGACGTGCCGCGACTCAACGCGTGTCCGCGCTGCACGGTCCAAGACCGATCCAATGCCCACGTCTTCGCCGCCTCGGTGGCCATGCTCGACGAGGTGGTCAAGGCCTGTTCGCCGGACATCCGGCTCATGATGTGGGCCGATGCCGTGAACCCCTACCAAGATGCACACCGGTACGACTTGAGTGAGGCCGGTGCCCTGCTTCCCCCGGACGTGATCCTCATGCCGCGAATCGCCATGCTGCGAGGCGCGCACAAGGCCATACGCGAGTCCGTGGCATGGGCCGACGGACTCGGACTTGACGTGATCGGTGTGGCCGGGGATACGCCAGCCACGGGGTTCGTCTGGTGCGACGCCCTCCAAACCGCAGGGCGATACCACGCCGGTGTCCTCTTCTCCGGTGACGATCGATCGGACAAGGCCATCACGGTTCTAATGGAGAAAGCCTGGTCGCGTTTATGGCCCCGCTCACTGTGGGGCGAGTTTCTCAATGAGTACCTCGGCGCCGATCGGTGGAGTCCGGAATTCGACGAAGCGCGCGCGGCGCTCATCGAGTACGTGAATGGCCAAACGCTGGCCGGCGTCGCACCTGAGACTCACTACGACGGTTTCCGGCGTGCGGCCAAGACATTTCTGAAACGCGCTCCTGAACTGAACGATGAGATGCGGCTGATCGATGCCGTGTACGCCCATCTTGTGGACTACCTCGAGATCGAGTCGGAGTTCACGGAGAATCGCGAGGACGCGGTGCTCCAGCGACTGAACGCGCTGGTCAAGCGCCATGGCGAACTGGACCCCGCGGCGGATCAGGCACGCATCGGGACAATCGTCGAGACCGTCTCGACCAAAGGCCTGTTTGTGCCGTCCACAATTCTCTTCGGCAACTACCTGTTGCCGTATCGACCGCTCAACCTGCCGGCAGGATACCGCGTGCTCGAAGTGCCCTGCGTGCCCGCCTACACGGACACCGAGGACCGTGCGACCGCCGTGATCGACTTCCTCGACGGATTCGCGCCGATGTGCCGCGTTGATTTCGAGACGACAGGCACCGCACGTCTTGACGTTGCCCATAGCGACGACGGTTTCGACTTCGCCTCGATCGGAATGTGGACCTCCGACCAGCGAGGAGGCGTTCAGGGTCCCGCCATCATCACTGCGCCATCGCCCGCGCGATTCCTGCGCGTCGAGGCCTATGCGCCTGCCGAGCGGGCCGTGCTGCGCAACGTCCGTGTGTTCGCACTGAAATCGTTGCCGCTGATCACCTGCTCCCATGCGCGTGCCGTGCCGAAGGATGCCGATGGCTTCTCACAGATCGCGTGGGCGGATACCGGCCGGGCCAGCGGGTTCCTGCGCGTGGATACCAATGCCTTCGCTTCCGCGCCAACGTCTATCCGACTGCTCCAGACGCGCGAGGCGCTTGTCATCGGCGTCGAGGCTTTCGAACCGCGCCTGGCCACCATGGTCGCCGATCTTGCCGATCGAGACGCGCCGCTGTGGCAAGAAGAGTCCGTCGAGCTATTCATCGACACGGGTGACGGAGAACCGTTCCACCTTGCGGTGAGTCCGAGGGGCGTTCAGAGCGACGCGCGCGGCCATGATGCCGGCTGGGACGGTGACTGGCGCGTGGTCGCGTCCGTTGGCGACGGGCAATGGGTGGCCGTGTTGACGGTCCCCTTCGGTACGCTCGGCGGTGCCCCCGCCAAGGGCGACGTCTGGCCCGTCAACTTCATCCGAAACCGCGCCAACATCCACGCCGAGCGGTCCGCGTGGAGTGGGGGAGACACGCCCGACGTGCCGGACCACTTCGGCACGCTGCGGTTCGAGTAGCGATCCGAGCATCTTAAATAGGGACAGCAACCCTTTATTTGGACCCATTCCCTTGTTTATATTGCACATAGAACAAATAAATGATTACTATCACTATTTAATGCATACATATTCATGCGCTGTCGCTCCTTTCTCGTGTGCTGATGGGTCTTGGCGCACATCATGAAAGGCGATGGCGCATCTTTTCACGTTCCAACCACGGCTAAACTATACTGGGTTGTGGGCAAAGTCCACCTTGGGTGATTTTGGCCGAAAACGGCTGGAACAAACTGGACAGGAGGAGACCGACTCGTGAAGCTCTCTCGGCGGGTTTTCTTGTCGACCACGATTTCTGCCGTAGCGGGCAGCCCGTTCTTGATCGCGCGCAAGGGAGGGATTGTCAGAGCCGACTCTGCTATGAATAGCGTCATGCCCCCTACGCAGGCGCGACTGAATCCTTACCGTCTGGAAGCGCTGGATCTGCGCCGGTTCATCCGGCTCGGCGTAGAACACATTTACAGGGGTGCTATTGATTCCCGGCGCGGGTACTTGCCGTTTGTGGGATTCGGCCTAACGGAAGGGAATGCATCGTGCAACCACGTGTATTGGGGTTCGCCGCATATGGAAGGGCGCTTTCTAGACGCCTTGGCGCGGTGCGCCGAGGTGGTGGATGTTCCCGCGGATGATGCGGCGATTGACGGATTGCGCACGTGGCTTCACCGTTCGCTGAGCAACCCTTGGGGTCTTCCGCTTTGGAACCTCCCGGACCCTGACGGAAAACAGACGGGGAACATGCACGATTGCCGCGAAGTGCTGTTGGGGCTGGTGGCGTTGGCGCGATGGCGGAAGTGCGAGCACTCGAAGGAACTGGCGCGAGGATTGGTGCAAGCGATGGAGAAAGCTACGCGCGCTACCGGTGGATATCCGTCATCCGTGCTAGGAATAGACGGCTGGCGGTTGCCGGCGGAACCTGGCGTTGTCAACTTCACGTGCGGGCGCGCAATAGGGGCGTTGACCGACTATTATCGGTTTGCCCAAAACACCCTTGCCCTCGATCTTGCCCGGCGGTTTGCCGACTACTGCATCAAGAATGCATTCACGTCCGAGGGGGACCTCTCGGACGGCGCGGGGAGCCACCTCCATTCCAGCACGGGGACCATGGCATCACTTCTCGACCTCGGTGTTCTCACCAATGACGAGCGTTACGTCGCCTTTGGCCGAAAACTGTACGATGTGTTTCTCAAGCCCTATCGCACGTCCTTTGGCTGGGCAAAGGAACGCAAAGACCCTTGGCCACATCGCGGCGAAGCCAACAACACCGGCGACTATATCGAGGCCGCGATTACCCTTGCCCAGAACGGGTATCCTGAATACTATGCCGACGCGGAGCGCTTCGTGCGCAACGGGTTACTGGCCGCACAGATTATCAATGTGGACTGGATTGTCCAGAGCGACGAGCCCGATACCGAAGACCTTGTTCATTCTCACATCCGCGAGCGTGTCCGCGGCGGCTTCGCGTTCACGACGCCCAACGGATATCACTCATACAACACCGATCTCATGGGCGGCGCTTTGCGCGCGCTTTGCAGGGCCTGTGAGGCCAGCATCCAGCAGGAAACGGGCCGCCTCGTGGTCAATATGCTTTTCCCCGTGGACACCCCCGCGATAGTGGCCACGACGCAACTGCCGCAAGCTGGCGTTTGGGAGGCATGCGCAAAGATAGGAGGCACACTCGAGATTCGATTGATGGAAGGAATGGCGGCCAACGGCATCCGCTTAACCGTCAATGGCGAATCCCGTGACCCTGGTATTAGGGATGGCGTATTGTTTGCCGAGAACCTTCCTGCCGACGCAAGAGTCCTGCTTGAATGTGATTTGCCAGCGCGGCACACCAATGAGACACCCTTGGGATGGGACAATTGCGAGATCGATTGGCGGGGAAATACAATTGTTGCGATGACACCCAGCCAAGGGGGGATATCTCTCTATTAGCCCATTGTGCCAATACGTCCCCTAAAGAATACAAAAAACGCGGTATCAGGCGAATCCAGGAACCAGATGCAGCACGCCGTAAGAACAAGGGCTGGATCGTAGCCGCTTTTCGTTTGCGCTGTGAGACTGTCGATACCGTAGATGCGTTCAAGCGTTTCCGGAAGCTCTCTCAGGCCTGTACTGTTGTGCATCCAGTTGTCATAGGGATCCGGCTGGTAGGAAACCGGGAAATCGTAATGCAGAAGCGTTTTCCAGATTCTAACCCGGACACGCTCAGAAAGGTCAACCAAGAGCGTTCCCGCCTCAATTGCGTTCTGATACCGCCTCGAAACGGCCTATGCGAAATACGCGGCATCATATCAACACCTTCTCGGCCTTCATCACGCCATCTTCACAGGCCGACGAATCATTGTAGACACCGTCCTCCGAACTCGGTTGATGGCATGATACGACTTCTCTGGGTACTCCAAGAGAATCCTGGGTTCCTGGCGACGCCGGTTCTCCTTGCCAATCCAGGTCAATTTGAGTGCCGGTGTCTTCTTTTGGATGCAGCCTAGCTCAGCGGGCTAGGCCTTGTTGACCGCATTGACCCTACTGACCATATTGCCGTATTGGCCACAGCGCGGCGACCGCCCTCGACCTCGCGAACGGCGCGTGTGTGTCGCGCTGTGCCTGGTACCAGGAGGAACGCTTAGCCTTCTTGGATGACCTCGAAGCCCATGAGGTTGGCGAGATCGCGCACGCTCTGCATGTGATCGCCGTACACGACGACGCGGTGCAGGAGGGTCATGGCGTCTTCCGTATCGAGGGCGCTACTCCAGTTGGCGGCCATCGTGGCCGCGTCGGCGACCTCGGTGACGATCTGCGTGCGGCATCCGTGCACGGCGCGCTCGGGTACCTCGATGATCTTGCCGGTCGAGGCGAGGATGGTGTTGAGATTGACGAACTTGGCCCGGGTGACAACCTGGCCGAGCCGATATTGCACCTCGGGCACGCAGCCGCTGCCACCGACCTCGGAATGCCCACGCAGCAGATAAGGTGCAGATTCCCCGTCCGGGCCGTCCATCTTGAGCGGCGCGGTGCAATGGGCCGTCCACAGAACGTTGCGTGAGGTGTCGAAGGTGGCGTTACCCTGGAACCCGGGCTGGTCGAGAGCATACTGAAATAGGAGCATCGTGAGCAGCGAGTCCATGTCGCCCTCGCACGCGGCCGGTACGCCGCGATCGCGCAGCCGCGTGAAGCCCAGGCACGGGAATCCGCGCGGGAGCCAGCCCATGCAGGTGCCGATGGCCAGCGCGTCTGCCTGTTCTTGTTCCATCAAGCGATCCAACGCGACGCTGACGCGGGCGGCTTTTTCGATATCGTCCTTGGTCGGTTCGAGAATCTCCTTGGCCCCTCTTGTCCAGGCGTCGATTTCGGCTTGAACGGCGGTGGGATCGGCCGCCGTGATCAGGTCGTCGAACACCTTCTCCTCGACGGCGACGACGTCGGCGCCGAGGTGATTCTTGACCTCCTCGGGAGAACACGCGGCCGCCGTACCTCGGGCCGGAGGGAAGAGCAGGATGCGCGTCTGCTGCATCATGGGGACCACGCGCAGCAGGCGTAGGGCGCGCTCGAGTTCATCGTAGTTGCTGGTGGGTATCAGGGCAACGCGATGGCCGGCACGGCGCCAACGCGGCGCATACATCCAGTCGTGGCCGCTTGCCGGAAGCGAGAAGAACACCATGGGCCGCCCCGCGTCGAGCACGGGCCCCACGACGCGCGTCAACGCGAAGTTCTCCACATTGATCAGTAGGACGGGCGCGTTCGGGCCTGCCTGGTCCAGGAGAGCCTTCGTCTCCTCGGGACTGCGCGATTCGCCTATCACCAACTCGATGTTTCCGAGCTTCTTCTCCGCCTCGGCGAGCCGCGCCTTCATTGGCGCGATCTGGGTGGCATCGGCGCCCCAGTTGCGGTCTTCCGGTTGCGGCGTGCCCGTGAAGATCACGCAGATGCGCGATTTGCCCCGGGGCTGGAGGCGTGGCGCCTCGGCGGCGCTCACGTGGGACCACGTCATTCCCGCCAGGATCATCCCGCCCGCTGCGCCCATACCAAAGAACTGCCTTCGCGTGCACTGCTCACACATGGCCGGCTCCTTTGTTTCGTGGGGACGCAGCCAAGCGTTCGCTGTGGGCGCGCCCTTCCGTTGCTTCGCCAACGGGACGCAGTATACCAGGTTTCCCGGCAGGCGACACCGGTCAACGAGGCGTTTGAACCGCGGTGCAGGAGACGGGCCTTCAGGATCACTCCGGAGCGGCGGAGATACCGAACGCCGGGCTCATGGTTCGCAGGTTCTTGTCGGTATACGACTGGAGCCGGAGTCGGTAGCTCGGGGCCGGACTCAGGCCTTCGGGAACGGGCCAGTTCCACAAGCCGTCGTTCTCCGTTCGACGGGTCATCCAATCCACGAACGCGCCGCCTTTGTGGAGGCCGATCCGCACGTCCGGGCCCACCGCGTCAAGATCGTTGCACGTCCACGTCACGGCATAGGGCGCGCCGATGAGCAGCTCGTCGTGAAGGTCCGGGAACGTTACCAACAGCGGCGCGGCGGCCAGCGTGAACGGGGCGTCGCTGAGGTCTTTGATGGCCGTGTCGGTGTACGACTGGACGCGGACGCGATAGCCGGCGGCGGCCTCGAGATCCGTCGGGATCTTCCACAGATACCGCTTGTCGTTCTCGGTTTGGCGCACGATCCAGTCCAGGAAGGTTGTGCCTTGGTGCAGGCCGATGCGTACATCGGGGCCGGCGGCGTCCACATTGCTGCCCCATTTGATCTCGTAGACGCTGCCCATGTCCCATTGCTCGTGGCCGTTCGGGCTGATGACGCCGATGGCCACCACCGTGAAGAGGGCGTCGCTGAGATCGCGCATCTCCGGCAGTGTGTACGACTGGACACGGATCCTGTAGTTCTCGCCCGGCGCCAGGCCTTCCGGTACCACCCAGTTCCATGCACCGTCATTCGCTGTTCGACGGATGATCCAATCGACGAAGTCCTCGCCGCGATGGAGGCCGAGACGAACGTCGAGGCCGGCGGTGCCGCCCGCGTTCGCCCACGTGACGGTCTGCGTCGTGCCGGAGCCCCATTCCTCGCCGCCGTTTGGCGCGATCACCACGAGTTCACCCTCACCCTCACCCTCACCCTCACCCTCACCTTCACCCTCGCCTTCGCCTTCGCCTTCGCCTTCACCCTCGCCTTCGCCTTCGCCTTCGCCTTCACCCTCACCCTCACCCTCACCCTCACCCTCACCCTCACCCTCACCCTCACCTTCGGCGCCGTTCCAGAGAATGTGCAATACCCAATCGTCCGTGTTGGACTTCGTGAACGTCGTGGTTCCGCCGCCGGCCTGCTGGAACGTCGTGCCGAACGTGCCGTTGCGCGGATTGTAGAAGCGGCAGTTGAGCGTCTTTCCTGCTGCGGCGGTCAGGTTCACGTTGAATGCCGTCGCCGAGCCGATTTTCGAATACACAACGTACTCGCGGCCCGGATCGGCCAGACAGTAGGTGCCGGAAGCGCTCAGTTCGTTATGGGGAACCATCGAATCGAGATCTTCGAGATGCTGATTGAATAGTCGGCTGGCATGACCAAGGTAATCGCGCTTGTACATGCCCTTATCGCCGCTGGGCACGTAGGGGTCATATCCCATGATGCCGGTGCGGGTTGTCTCTTGGCCGGCATCGGCGTGGAATGTGAAGTGCCCGCCGCCAGCGCTGAAGGTCCAGATAGCCGTGCGCACTTCGTTGCCCATGTAGGGCTCGCCCTCGAGGAACATGTAGGGCCGGAAGGGCATTTGTGTGAAGCCGGACGCGGCCCGGCTGTTCTTGTCCGTGACGCTGTAGGTGTCGCTGTAAACGAAATCGACGGAACTGCGGCGGGCGGCCCAGTCCACCCACACGGCCCCACGGCTCTTGAAGAACTGGAGGAAATGGTCGCCCATGTTGCCTTCGCTGTACGAGTGCTCGTCGAGGAACACGAAGTACACGTTGCCGTAGCCGTTCAACTGGTCGATGTACTCCTTGGATAGACGTTCCCACACCCATTGCGTCTTCTTCGCGTTCGACCAACTGTCCGACCATGTCTGACTGCATACTTCGGCGCCGGGTGTGGCGATGGTCGTCACGGTGGCGACGTCGCTCAGATGGCCGCCGTTCTCGTCCTTGAGCGGATGGAAGGCCCAGTCGGCGTCGTGCTTGGCCCAGCCCGTGAACATCGTGATGCCGACGATCAGGTCTTTGCTCTTGGCGTACGCGCACAGGTCGCGCATCCGCGGCCAATACTTGGTGAGACTGGTGTCGGGACCATCGTCGAAGGCCTTCAGGTTCCACCGGTACAGTTGGTCTCGGGCCAGGGCGCCGGACGTGTTCCGCGCCCACGGCGTGAGCCCGGGATACACGTAGCCCCAGCGATCCTCGATCTGGGTGCCGTCCTGCTTCTGGCGCGGCGGCACGAAGGACCACACGTGCACCATTCGGATGCCGCGTGCGGCGCAATCGTCGATCCACTCGCGATAATCGACGTTGGCGTTTTGCGTCACGCACTGGGTGCCGCTATCGCCGACCAACATCAGCGTCTGGCCCTTATACGTCACGTAGTGCCCACTCGGACTCGTGCTGAGGCATTCGGACAGTACTGTCAGCGACACCGCACTCGACGTCGCGACGCCGCAATTGTCCGTGATGACGCATTGGTACGAGCCCTCATCGGTGGCGTCGACATGGGCTATCTGCAACGTGTCGCTTTGCGCGCCCGAGACATCGCCGCCGTTGGCCAGGTTGGCGTCGTTCTTTCGCCACTGGTAGCTGATCGTGCCGGCGCCGAGCGCGTCGGCGGTGAACGTTGCCGTGTTGCCGAGGCACTCTTCCTGCGCCTCGGGCTGCGTGATGATGGTCGGTTCCGACCCAACAGCCAGCGTGGCGGTTTGTGAGGTCTTCGATCCGCATGTGCCGGTCACGACACAGGCGTAGTTGCCGCTGTCGGATACGGCGGCGCTGGCGATCTCGAGCGTGGTCGAGGTCGCGCCCGTGATGCGACCTCCGTCGGCCACGTTGACGCCGCCCTTCTGCCACTGGTACGCGAGCTCCGCGCCCGAGGCGGCCACGGTGAATGTCGCGGTGGTGCCGGTGCACACGCCCTGGCTTGTCGGCTGGGTAGTGATGAGCACGGGCGGCGAGCACTCCGGTTCGCCGACAATCGAGATGCAGCTCAGCCGTCGGTACTGATCGGCGCCCCCCTCGATCTTGAAGTAGATGCCGGTGACCGTACCGGTTACCGCGACCTCCTTGAGCGTCCACGTACTGGCGGTGCCGGCCGTGGCTACCGACGACCAGCCGCCGTTGCGATACACATAAGCCGTGATGCTGGCGCCGCTGTCGTTCTTGTAGTAGAAGCTCAGCGTCAGGTTGACGTAACCGGCCGTGGTGAAGGTCCCGTTGTAGATGACTTCCCGGTGGCCATCGTAGTAGCGGTCAATATAGCCGCCGCACGAGCCGCCGCTGCTGAAATAGCGCACGGTTCCCGACTGGTCGACGCCGTCCTTCTCGACGCGCCACCGGTTGCCCGAGAAGGGATCCGTGCTGAACGGTTCCTCGAACAAGATCGCCTCCTCGCTGACGGTCAGGGCGGCGGCCGAAGATGTCTTCGTGCCGCAATCGCCGGTGACCACGCAGCGGTAGTTCCCGGCGTCCGAGGGTTGGGCGTTGGCGATCTGGAGCGTGGCGGCGGTAGCGCCCGAGATGGTGCCGCCGTCCGAGAGATTCGTGCCGTTCTTCTGCCACTGGTACGTGAGACTGCTACCCGTTGCGGTGACGGTGAAGAGGGCCGTTCCGCCCGGCACGACGTGCAGGTCGGTGGGATGCTGCGTGATGGTGACGGCCGGCGTGCAGCCGGTCGAGCCGGTTACGGAGACGCAGTCCAGACGACGGGATTGGCCGTCGCCGCCTACGAAGTGGAATCGGATGCCGGTAACCGTGCCGCTGAGTGCGACCTCGCGTTGCGCCCATGATCCGGATTGGCCGACGGAGGACACGGTACTCCACGTGCCGTCCTGTTTGGCCTGTGCCTCGATAGTGGCCCCGGAATCGTTGTAGCAATGAAAGACGAGCGTTGGGGTCTCGTATCCGGCCGTGGTGAACGCCGGACTGACCATCCAGCGGTTGCCGCTGTAACTGCGGTAGGCGTGTCCGCGGGTCGAACCGCATGCGTCCTGAGCCGTCGTGTCGTGGTAGATCGTGCAACCGGCATCCGACCAGTCATCGTAGTAGATAGACCAGCGGCCGCACGGGCTCATATCGAAATCATCCTCGAACACGACTGTTTCGCCTTCGCCTTCGCCTTCGCCCTCGCCCTCGCCCTCGCCCTCCCCTTCGCTACCACTGCCGAGGTAGGTGAAACGCATGTAGTTGAATGTGATCGAACTGGAGCCGGTATCCTCGACGCGCACCCAACCGTCCGAGCCGAGATCGTAGGTGCCCAAGCTGAAACTGTGATAGCCATCGCCGCCATCGCGCTGGTTCTGCCAGACGGTTGTGCTGCCGTCCGTGTGGTAGATGGTGTACGGCACATCGTAGGTGGCGCGACTGTCGGTCATGCGATACAGGGCTTCGATGCGGTACGTGCCATCGCCGAGCACGTCCAGAGGCGGTACGTAGTCTATCCACTGTTCGCCCGAGGGACTCGGCTCACCGGCCTCTTGGTACGCGGACGTGTACCAGTAGTCCAGATGGGCGCGCGCCACGTTGTGACGCCGGTAGTAGATGCTGTCGCCATCAAGCCCGTTATTGGCGTCGCTCTTGGGCTCGGTGGTTTCCTCGTCGCCCGTGTGACCGTCGGCATTCAGCCGATAGGTCTCGCCCGGGCTCAGCGCTCGAGGCGAGGTCACGTCTGCGTGGACCTCGGTCGCCATGGCCCAGCCCAGTATCAGCGCCAGTGTCGCCCCAAGGCCCCTCGGAACAACGCCCATCACCAGACCCCTCTCCTGTTTGATCTCTGCCGAGCGCTCTGGGCCGCGCCCAAGGAGATCCTCACCTCGCCCAATCGCGCCGCCCATCCTCAGGCCGCCACCCCTACTCCGGCTTTGCCGCCTTGAGCATACCACAGATTACCGAAGACCGGAACCACGGGCCGCCAAGGTTTCTGGAAGACGCCCCCTACCACGGGCCTGGCACTTGATTCTTGGCCCGGCGTCATGCACTGTATCAGGAACGGTTGGAGGCGGTATTTCCCATGCGCGCCTTGGTGTACGACGGCAGTCTACGCGTGACGGATGTGCCTGTGCCCCGTCCGGGGCCGCGGGAGGCGCTGATCCGTGTTCTTTCGGCGGGGATCTGCAACACCGACCTCGAGATCGTGAAGGGCTACATGGGGTTCGAGGGCGTCCTGGGCCACGAGTTTGTGGGGCTGGTCGAGGAGTGTGCCAATCCCCACCTGCTCGGCAAGCGCGTGGTCGGCGAGATCAACTGCGTCTGCCACACGTGCCAATATTGCCGCCTCGAAATGCCGCATCATTGCCTTGACCGCACGACGCTGGGGATCCACGGCCGTCCCGGCGTTTTTGCTGAGTTTCTGGCGATCCCCGAGGAGAACCTCCATCTGGTCCCGGGGTCGATCCGTGACGATGTGGCGGTGTTTGCCGAGCCGACGGCCGCGGCCTTCCGGATTCTCGAACAAGTTCCGGTGGCCAGCGGCGATCGCGCCGTGGTCTTGGGCGACGGCAAGTTGGGTCAACTGGTCGCCCAGGTCCTCAACCTCAGCACAAAACGCGTCATGTGTGTCGGCAAGCATCCCTGGAAGCTCGATTTGCTCCAACGACTGCACATTGCCACGGCGCTGGCCACGGACCCCATCGAGCGGGGCGCCGACCTGGTCGTCGAGGCCACCGGTTCGCACGAGGGCTTGGCCCGGGCGCTCGAGCTCGTCCGGCCTGAGGGAACTATCGTGCTCAAAACGACCGCCGCCCATCCGACGGCCCTCGAACTGAGCGCGCCGGTTATCAACGAAGTGCGCATCATCGGGTCGCGGTGTGGCCCATTTCGCCCGGCGCTCGAAGCGTTGGCCCTCGGCAATGTGGAGGTTCGGCCCATGATCAGCGAGGCATATCCGCTCGTGGATGGCGTTCACGCGATGCACCGCGCCGCAGCGGATGACGTGATCAAAGTGTTGTTTCACCTGTAACCGGCCTCGGTAAGGGCCGAAAAAGACATACACATGCTCAACTGGATAAGGAGTCGCTAGATGAACGTCGGCATGTTGACCGCTCCCTTCGCCCATGAGAGTCTCGACACCGTGATGGACTTCGCCGTCGAGGTCGGAATAGCGAGTCTCGAGGTCATCGCCCATCCCGGGAGCAAGCATATTGACCCTTCGAAGCTGACGGCTGCCCAGGTCGCCAGAGTCCGCGATGCCGTCGAACGGCGGGGTCTCGCCATCAGCAGCCTCGCGTTCTACACCAACACGGTGGATCCCAAAAACGTCAAGGCCGTGCAGGCACACGCCAAAAAGTGCATCGACGTCGCCGTACACCTCAACGTCAACACGGTGTGCATGTTGGCCGGTATGCCGCTCGAGGGCATGAGCAAGATCGACACGATTCGTAACGTCTGCCCTGACGTCTTCCGCCCGATCCTGGCGCACGCCCGCAAGAAGAATGTCAACATCGCTCTCGAGAACTACTTCGCCACCTGCCTTCAAGGACTGGACACCTTCGAGTGTCTCTTCCTCGAAGCCATCCCCGACGCCAACTTCGGTCTCAACTACGATCCGTCCCACCTCGTGCATCAGCAGTGCGATCACCTCGTGCCCGTCTCGATGATGGCCGGTCGTATCTTCCACACCCATGCGAAGGACACCTTGGTGGACAAGGCCAAGCGGGCCAAGGTCGGCATCTATGGGGGCGGCTGGTGGCGCTACGTGATCCCCGGCTTCGGCAACATCGATTGGGGCGAGTACATTGCGCACCTCCGGGCGATCCGGTACGACGACGTGTTGAGCATCGAGCACGAAGACGGCTCGCAGACCCGTGAGGAGGGATTCGCGCGCGGCGCGCGGTACCTCAGTCAGTTCTGCTAAAAACGCGAAAAATGCGACGATTTGCATCTCGCGCCACCCTGTGCTATACTTGTTGGGTTCGCCGATGGGGCTGACAGCTTGGGCATAGGGCACTCCGGAAGGAGGGCGAATGGGACTGAACATCAACACGAATCTTTCGGCGCTCACTGCGGCGAGACAGACGCGCCAAAGCCTTTTGGGGCTCAACACGACGTTGGCTCGTCTCGGCTCGGGCCTTCGGATTAACACGGCGGCAGATGATGCCGCCGGATTGGCCATCGCTGAGCGGTTTAGCACGCGAGTTCGCCAGTACACGCAAGAGGTCAACTCGTACCAAAGCGGGATCAATGCCGTGCAGACGGCCGAGGGTGGCCTGAATGTGCAGCAGGATGCCATCGCGCGTATGCGCGAGTTGGCTGTGCAGGCGGCCAACGGCACGTTATCGGATGAGGACCGCCAAGCGCTGAATGCGGAGGCGCAGCAGTTGTTGGGCCAGATCAACGACGTCGCGGAAGACACCGAGTTCAACGGGCAGGCGCTGCTCAACGGTGATGCGGAGAGCATCGACCTTGGCACCGAAGGCGGGGCGACGCTGAACATCAATGAGTCCACGACGGCCACGCTGGGCCTGAACGGTCTGGATCTGGGCACGACCGAGGGTGCGGCGCAGGCCATCGAGGCCCTGGATACCGCCGCCGAACGGCTCGGTCAGAATCAGGCATCGCTGGGCGCTCAGCAGAACCGCTTCGACCGGGCGATTAACCAGCGCGAGCTTGGCATCGAGAACAGCGCGGCCGCCGAGTCGGCCATCCGCGACGCGGATTATGCGCGACTAACCATGACCCAGGCGCGGAACGGCATCTTGCTGCAGACGGGCCTCGCCGCCCTGGTTCAGTCAAATCTCAGCGCGCAGAGCGCCCTGTCGTTGCTCCGAGGATAGCCTCACAATCCTGGGCTCAGGGTTTCTTGCTCGCGGCCGCGGCTTCCCCCTCCGCGGCCGCGACCGTTTTGCGGGGACCTCTCGGGTTCACGGCTTTGTTTTCCGATCCCATTGTGCGATAATGCGCCGTGGCAGAATGCTTGGGGCATGGAGACAGAATCCAGTAAGCCCTCGCAAGGGAATGGGTTACCGAGGTCCGGTTCGGTCCGGCGCGGCCGTGACGCAGCGTCAAGTGGACCACAGGAAGAAAGATCGCACTGCTGTGCTTGTTGGCGACAAGATCGTGAGTATCGAGGAATTGGCCGACGCGGTCCAGCGCGCCCGAGAGGCCGGGCGGACCGTTGTCCACTGTCATGGGGTCTTTGACCTTCTCCACATCGGCCACATCAAACACCTTCGGTCAGCGCGCGAGATGGGCGACATGCTGGTCGTTACCGTAACGCCGGACCGTTTCGTGGACAAGGGGGCGCACCGGCCGGCCTTCGGCGAGGACCTGCGTGCTGAGGCCCTGGCCTCGCTGGAGTGTGTGGACTTCGTAGCCGTGAACCGCTGGCCCACGGCGGTCGAGGCCATCCATCTCATCCGTCCCGACTATTATGTCAAGGGAGCCGTCACGGACAAGGGGCCGCGCGATCACACGGACGCCATCGTGCGTGAGGAAGACGCCGTCAAGTCCGTGGGGGGGCAAATCCACTTCACTCAAGAGGACACCTATTGCGCGTCCGCCCTCATCAACCGTTACCTTGATGTCTTCTCCCCGGAGGTGAAGCTCTTTCTGGCCGACTTCCGCCAGAAATTCTCCGAGGCGGATATCATTGGTTACCTGAAGCGGATCAAGGATTTGCGTGTCCTGACCATCGGTGAAGCCATCATCGACGAGTACGTCTTCTGCGACGTAATGAACAAGGCCAACAAGGACCCCATCCTCGCCGCCAAACTGCGGTTTCAGGAACGATACGCGGGGGGCGTGCTGGCCATTGCGAATCACGTGGCCGGATTCTGCGATCACGTGACGGTGCTAACCTTCCTTGGCTCGCACGATGCCCAGGAGCGCTTCGTGCGCTCGTCCCTCAATCGGAAGATCACCCCGCGTTTCTTCACGAAGGGGGATTCGCCGACCATCGTAAAGCGCCGCTATCTTGAGGAGCACCTGAGTCTGAAGCTCATCGAGATCGACGAGATGAACGACGAAGTGCTTGAGGCGTCGGATGAGGAGGCCTTCTGCGCACTCCTGGACGAGCTGTTGCCCCAGTTCGACGTGGTGATTGTGGCGGACTACGGGCATGGGATGTTCTCCGAACGCTCGATTAACCTCATCTGCGAGAAGGCCCGTTTCCTGGCGCTCAACGCCCAGACCAATCCCGGCAACCTGGGATTCAACGTGGTGTCAAAGTATCCACGCGCAGACTTGGTCACGATCGACGAAATCGAGGCCCGGCTCGAGATGAAGCGGAGGAACGTGGAAATCGGCGAGATCGCAGAGGTCCTGGCGCAGAAGATGAACTGCCAACGGTTCCTGATCACGCGCGGTATCAAGGGCACGCTGTGTTATGAACGCGGCGAAGGCTTCTCGAGCACGCCCGTGTTCTCGGTTAAGGTGCTGGATCGGATTGGCGGCGGCGACGCGTTCTTGGCCATTACCGCGCCGTGCGCCGCGTTGGGCATGCGTGCCGAGGCCCTCGGGTTCATCGGGAACCTGGCCGGGGCAACGGCCTGTGCGGTGATGGGGAACAAGAGTGCCATCGAACCGGCCTCGTTCTACCGACACATCTCGTCACTGATGAAGTGATGGGGCGCCACGGCGTCCTTCGATAGCCATGGACAAATACCGGATTGACAGCCACAAACTCATCTACCACGTCGAACGCGTGAACGAGTGGCTCCAAGGCCGTCTCATTTACCCGATCTACATGGAGACCAGTCCGGCCGGCGCATGCAACCACCGATGCCGATTCTGCGCGCTCGATTTCATGGATTACCGCGCCCGGTTTCTCGACCCCGGCCTGTTCGAGGAGCGAATCGCCGAACTGGGCCGCCTGGGGCTCAGGAGCATGATGCACGCCGGTGAAGGCGAACCGCTCCTTCACAAGAACCTGCCCGCCCTGATCCGGCACGGCAAGGCTTGTGGTATCGACCAGGCCCTTACCACCAACGGCGTCCTGCTGACGGCCCCCAGGGCCGAGGGAGTCCTCCCCTATACCGAATGGATCAAGGTCAGCATCAATGGCGGATCGCGCGACACCTACGCCCATGTTCACGGCGCCAAGCCGGACGATTTCGATACCACCATACGGAATATGGCTCACGCCGCCCGGTTTCGGAACGAGAACGGACTGGCCTGCGCCCTCGGAATGCAGATTATCTTGCTGCCCGAGAACCGAAGCGAGGTCGGCCTGCTGGCCCGGATCGCCCGCGATATCGGCATGGACTACCTGGTGGTCAAACCCTACTCCCAACACCCCCTCAGCAAGACCCACATCTATGAGTGTGTATCCTATGAAGACGAGGCGCGCCTCTCCGATGAGCTTCGATCGTTCGATTCCGAGCGCTTCCGAGTGATCTTTCGGAGCCGAGCGATGCAGAAATGGGATTCGGCGGAACGGCCATACCGGCGGTGCCTGGCGTTGCCGTTCTGGAGTTATCTCGATGCGGGTGGGAACGTGTGGGGGTGCAGCATGTTCCTGGGTGACGACCGCTTCTTCTATGGGAACATCTATGAGCAGACATTCGAGGCCATCTGGACCGGCGAGCGACGCCGCCAGAGCCTCGCCTGGGTCGAGCGAGAGATGGATGCCACGGTGTGCCGCGTCAACTGCCGCATGGATGAGATCAACCGGTATCTCTGGGAATTGAAGGATCCGCCGGCCCACGTCAACTTCATTTAGGACGCCATGCTCAAGTCATTAGCCAGCAGTATCCGGAGGGGATTCCTCGCGCGTTGGCCGCTCTTCGTGGTGTTTGTCGTCGGTATGGGCGTGGCGCTGGTCTACCTCGGGCGCTATGTGGCTACCTCTCCGCAATGGGGGGATCCGGCCGGTTGGTTCGGGTCGGCCGTGATGCTGGCTACCGGGCACGGCTTCGGGGCGCCCAAGGACCCGCAGAGCGTTCCCGGCTACGAAGCGTTCATGTTTCAGACGACAGATACGCTGGATACGCGAGACCTGCCCGAGGAGATCGCCCTGAGCCAGCCCAGCATCGACGACGAAGACCGCCGCTATATGCTCTACATGGCCGCGTTGACATGGTGGGTCATGGGCGTTTCCTGGAAAGCGCTGATCGTGCCCGTCGCCTTCCTGTACGCGGTCTGCGCCGTTTTCGTGTACGGCTTGTTCCGGTTGGGCATCGGACGCGCGTTCAGTGCGGTGGGTACGATCATCGTCATGCTCTCGCCCGGGTTGCTGACGATCCTCCAGTCCGCCCGGGATTTCTCGAAGGCGCCGTTCATCCTCGGTGCCCTGCTGGTCATCGGCCATCTCCTCCGGCGGCCGCTTTCACGCCGGCGCTACGTAGGGTTGTCCGCCGCGGTCGGTGGGATCATCGGGCTCGGTTTCGGTTTCCGGCAAGATCTTCAGATCTGTGTCCTGCCCGCCCTGATAACAATCCTCGCGCTGGCGCGGGGTGAACGGCCCCTCCGCGTGCGGTGGCGTGGGATGGCCGCGGCCGTGATGCTGGCCTGTTTCCTGGTTCCGGCCTCGCCGGTTCTGAAGGCCATGTACAGGACCCATGCGAAGAACTCGCACTACCTGCTGCAGGGCTTCGCCTTGAACTCCACGAACGAACTCACGTTCCTAGGCGACAGCTCATACGAGCCCTGCCCATCCGATGACGACAATCTCATCCATGCGACGGAGGTGGGGTATGAGTGGCGCCAGAAGGGATACCTGAGTCCCGTCCAGTTGACGGCCGCCGCCCAGGCGGCGTCGGATCTCTTTCTCGGACACGCCTTCCGTGTGCTTCCCTTCGACGTTTCGAGGGCCGCCTATTCTGCCCTTGTTGGTCTCCTGACGGCCGCCAGAATCGAGCATCTTCACGAGACCGTGAACTACTTTGCCCCTCCGGCCGAGGTGGCTGGACGGAAGGCCTTGCTCGAAGTCGTCAAGACGTTTCCGGCGGACGTGGTCACGCGATGGTACGCCGCGGCGCTCCGCGTGGTGCACGGAGTCGGTCTCCATGTGGATGAGTGTTCCATCCAGTTGGATCCATTCAGGGCGAAGACCCAAGCAGGATTGAAGCCGTTGGCCGATCATGTCGGCCGCTTCGGTCTGGTGTACGCGCTTGCCGCTGGGGTCGTGCTCAGTGCCTACAACCCTTGGTTGGCCTTCGTTGCGTCAATGTTGCTCATGTATTTCGCCGGATACACAAGCTTGTTGTTCCGGTTGCGCCATGTGTTTCATCTTGGCTTCGTGCCGGTCTGGCTCATGCTGTTTCTTGTGGATGGATCCATACGGAGTGGTATCGGCGTCCTCCGTCGACGCTTTCGCCAGACACCCTCGGACGCGGCGGTGCGCGAGCGCATTTCCTTGGGGCGACGGGCGCAACGCGTGCTCGTCTATGCCGTGGCGATGCTCCTGTGTCTCGCAGCGCCGCTGTATGCGACGCGGGCCTACCAGCGTCGTGCCGCGGGCCCCTTGCTGGAACGGTACGACCGGGTTGTCTTGACCCGTGTCGATACCACGACCGAGGAGCGCGGTGACTGGGTGCTTTTCGGCCCGCGGGAGCGCTTACCCATGTTCCGGTATGGGGAGGACGACATGGCCCCGTCCGATATCCCCATGGAGTATCTGGTGGTGCGCTTGGATGGCGCGCCCGAGGAACGCCAGGTTCAGATCACCTATGAGGAATTCGAGTTTGCCGGCCGAACGACCATGTCATGCACCCTTGGGACCTACGCGGGTTCTCCCATATCGTATTATTTCCCAGTTTATGAGTATAGCGTAAAGAATAGTCCCTTTGCCCGGGGTGACCCTATCGGCACCCATGCCGATGAATGGCTTCGGAAACGCTTTCTTGGCGTCGCGCTGCCCAAGGGGCAGGCGTCCGGTTTTGGGGGGCTGTATCGGGTCGAGAATGCCGTTGACTTCCCGCTCATGATCTCGGTCGCGCTGCCTGACAACAGGTCCGCGTTCCGCTGGTACAAGCCGTTGTTGTGGCCGTGGCAGGTCTCGAATCAGCCGGATCCGTAGGGCGTTCACGCGTCTGATTTCTGGGGGGGCGGGGGCGCGAAACGGCGCGCGTTCTTGACTTGGGCTCTGGCCGGGAGTAGTATCGCCGTCACTGTTAATGTATGCGGTGGCGTGTCGGGCTGCACGTACACCCTTGGGCCGCAACGGAGGGTAAGTTGTGACGGATGTGCCATTTGTCAACCGAGAACCGGTTGAAGTCGGCATAATGGTACCTTGTCTGAATGAGGAAGGGAATGTAGGCACCGCGTTGCGGCACATCGTCGAGGCCATGTCCGGTCTCGATGCCGGCTACTGGATCCTCGTTGTGGATGACGGCTCGACGGACGGCACCGTAGACCGGGTGCGGGAGTTTGCGCGCGGCGCCGGTTGTCCCATCGCGTGCGTGTCCAACCGCCACAACGAAGGACTGGGCTACAACTACTTCCTGGGCGCGATGCTGCTGAACAGCACCTACTACATGATGGTGAACGGCGACGGCGTCGAGCAGGTGGACGATATCCGGGAGATCATCGGCGCGCGCCGCCGTGCCGATATCGTGATTCCCTATCTGCGGGACACGCGGTTCCGCGGAGTTCCGAGGCGTCAGATCTCGGCGATGTACACCTGGCTGGTGAACCGGCTGAGCGGCAATCGGATCCGATACTACAACGGGCCCGTGCTTCATCGGCGGGACACGGTGGTGGAGTTCTACCGGCGCTATGTGACGCGCGGTTTCGGATACCAGTCCGAGATCATCTGCTATGCGCTTCGAAACGGCCGGAGTTATGTGGAAGTGGCGATGACCAACGCGGTAAGGAAGAGCGGCCGGACTTCGGCGTTTGCGTTTCGCAATATTGTGGCCGTCTTGCGCTCCTTGATGGCCATCCTGCCGCGTAGACTCCTTGAAAGGGAGCTATTCCGTGCCTCCTCGGAGCGTTTCATCGTTCACGAATGGAGCGGATCCCCAGGCGCCTCCGGGGGCCTGGCCGGGACGGGCGAGCGATAACGGACGACCACATGGGTTGCGCAGCGACGATACGCAAGACCAAACTGGCCCTCGTGATTCCCAACCTCCGTTGGGGGTTTGAGGGGCCGGCCTCCTGTCTCTGGCATTTCTTCCCTTACAACATGTGCCTCCTGGCGGCCATGGTCGAGGCCATCTGTGACGTCGATATCATTGATGCCTATGGCCACGACATGACGGACGAGCAGTTGGCGGCGGCCTTGACGGCCAGCGCGCCGACTGTCGTCGGCATCACGGTGTCCATGGACCAATGCGCGCCGTCGGGCCATCACGCGGCCGCCTTGGCCAAGTCGACGTTGCCCCACGCCATCGTCGTGATGGGCGGGGTGTACCCCACCATGAACGCGCGCGCCGTCGTCGAAGATACGAACGTCGACTTCGCCGTAGTGGGCGAAGGGGAGTACGTGTTCCGGGCACTGCTCGAGCATCTCCGCGGCGAAGGCCCACTGCCGGAGAAGGGCATCTGCTACCGACGCGATGGGGCCCTGGTGGACACGGGCCGAGCCGACTTCATCGAGGATCTCGACGGGCTTCCGCTTCCCGCCTATCATCTGGTCGATATCGGGAAGTACATGAACAGCGCGTCGCGCAAGAGCGTGGATGCCCCTCCCGCCTATCCCTACGCCCGGATTCTGACTTCCCGCGGATGTCCTCAGGATTGTGTGTTCTGCCAGGTGCGGTCCATCTCGGGCCGAAAGTACCGACCCCGGAGTGCCGAGAACGTTCTGGACGAGATCGCGTGGTTGAAAGACACGTACGGGGTGCGTTGCCTCTATTTCGATGACGACAATCTGTACACCGACCGGAAGCGGGCTCGGGCCATTTTTCAGGGCATGGTGGATCGCGGACTCGTCATGCCGTGGGTCTCGATCTCGACGGCCGTGTTCCGTCTGGACGAATCCCTGGTCGATCTCATGCGCGTCAGTGGCTGCCGGTACATCGACATCGCGATCGAATCGGGCTCCGATCGCGTCCTCAAGGAGATCATCCGCAAGCCCATCGACTACGGCCATGCCAAGGCGATGGTGGCCAGGGCGCGCCAACAAGGCATCTATGTCGCCGCCAATTTCATCGTCGGTTTCCCGACGGAGACCTGGGATGAAATCCTGCAGACGATCCGGTTTGCGGAGGAACTCGATGCGGACTACGTCAAGATCTTTGTGGCCATTCCTTTGCGTCACACACGGCTCTGGGAACTGTGCGAGCGCGAGAACGCATTCAAGCAGTGTTTCTCGGAGTCGGGCGTGAAATGGAACACCGGCCAGATCGAGACCAAGGATTTCTCCTCGGCGGACTTGACGATCCTGCGTGCCTACGAATGGGATCGCATCAACTTCGCGGATCCTGCCAAGCGTGAGCGCACGGCGCAGGTCATGGGCGTTACGCAGGACGAGTTGCTCTCGATCCGACGCGACACGCTGCGCGCAGCCCTGGACGTCATCCGGAACTCGCCGGCATAGCCTGAGAGAGGAGGTTGACGCGGATCATGGCCGTTCTTCTTTGGGGCATCATCGTCGGCGTTGTCGGATTCGCCATCCATTTCGTGCTGTGGCACATCCGGTTGCCTCAGCGCCATCTGCGGGCCATCGCCATCATCTTCTTCGGTACGATGGTGGCCGTGCTCGCGGCCCAATGGTTTCTCGGCGACAGCCTGTTCGGTGGCTTGCCGTGTCTGGATGAACTACCGGAGGTCGTGTCTTTCTTCATCTTCTGCGTCGCGTGCGTCTTCGCCTACATGATCACCTACACCTCCTTCGAGGTTGACAGTCCCACCGAGGTCATGGTGGACAGGATCGATCGTTCAGGCGATCAGGGTCTGCCGGTTGGCGCGATGGACGACCTGATCTCGAACGAACAGATGGTCAAGGTGCGCGTGCTCAACCTCGTGCGTGACAGGATGCTCATCGAGGAGAACGGCGCCTTCCGCATGACGCCCAAGGGCCGCCGGTTCATCTGGGTATTCGATACGTACCGCCGCCTCCTCGGGCGTCCGAGGGGAGGGTGAGTCCATGGGGATCAAGTGGCTGCTGGCGTTTCTTCCGGTGCTTGGCCTGGCGGTTCATGTCGTGGCCAACGTGGTTTCCTATCGCGGGATCCGGCGTCTGGGCATGCTCAAGAGCCTCATCTACACGTTTGCCCTGGGCTTGGTCTCCGTTGCCGTGGCGACGGTGGCGATTTGCCTGGCCGATCCGGCCCTTCGAGCCGAGCTGCTGCCCTACCTGATCGTGAACGGGATCGCCTATGGTGCCCTCGGATACGACTACTTCCACTTCATCAATCTCAACGTGACCGCGCGTCGGCCGCGGATCATGGGCGAGTTCCTCGACGCGCAACGGCCGCTGACCCTCGAGGACATCACGGCCCGGTACGATTCCGCGCTCCAGGTTCGCGTCCGCGTGAAGCGCTTGGTCGACTCAGGCCAGATCGTCGAACGCGACGGCCGGTATTTCATCGGCCGACCGACGATGCTGTATATCACGCGGTTCATCATGTTTATGAAACTCGTGATGCTCGGCAAGCGCAGCGAGTTCGAGTGAAGGTAGATGGGGGGCTGCCCGGGAGCGCCAGGCTCCAACCAGGCCCTGTGAAAGCGCCGAGCGCGCGCTCGGCGATTCCTGGCGCGTCCGCCGGGACGCGGGGGCAGTGGAAATCGTCTGGGGTGCGTGTCCATAATGCCGGCGTGAAACCGCAGCGGCACATAGGGGAGATGGTCATGCAGCGATACGCTGCACGTCTCTCTCTCCGGAAGCCGAGCCACCGCGCCGGCCTGCTCGTGATCGTGTGCGTTTTGGCGGCTCTTGCCGTGGCGGCGGGAAGCGAGGAGAGCGTCATGTCGACGGACGTGCTCGGTCAGGACCTCATCGGTCATTGGCCTCTTGATAGGGATTGTCGCGATGTGTCTGCGCACGGCCATCACGGTGAGAACAGAGGCGTGACATTTCGCGATGGCGCAGCGTGGTTCGACGGACGAGATAGTCAAATCATCGTGCCTGACAGTCCGTCGCTGCGTATCGGGACGCAGGACTTCTCGGTGGCGGCCTGGATCCGCACCGATGAGGCCCTTGACGATGTTCTCGGCGATATCCTCGGCAAGTTCGATCCGGCTCGCCGCGCAGGCATCAATTTCTGCATCCAGAATTTCCACGGCGTGACATCGGGTCAGCCGAATTACCGCAACGTGTTCTTTGGCATCGATGACGGCGGCGAGCTCACCGTCTGGCGCGATTGCGGGCGGCCCGGCAACGCCGTGATGATATGGGCGCTGTGCGTTTACGATGGCGCGCTGTACGCGGCCACCTTCGAGGCGGGCAAGGAGGAGGCCGGCCACGTGTACCGTTACGATGGCGGCGATACGTGGACGGACTGCGGTAGTCCGTATCCGAGTAACGCGGTCACCTCGCTGGCAGTGTTCGATGGCCGGCTCTACGCCGCGGCATCGCATTACCGTTCGGCGGGTTCGGCTCTACCGGAGTCGGAGAATACGATACCGGGCGGCCGCGTGTTCCGCTACGAGGGCGGCGCGGCCTGGACGGATTGCGGACGCGTGGCCGAGATTGAAGGCATCGGCGGCCTGGCGGTGTATCGAGGCCGCCTGTATGCCTCGTCGCTCGTGGCGCCCGCAGGCTTGTTCTGCTACGAGGGCGGCACGCGCTGGGCCGAGTGCGGACATCCGGGCGGGCGCGTCGAGGCGTTGGCGGTCCACAACGGCGGCCTATACGGCTCGGGATGGGATCCGGCCTTCGCCGGCGTGTACCGCTACGACGCCGACGGCACCTGGACAGACTGCGGCATTCCGGAAGGCACGACGCAGACGTACTCGTTCGCGATTCACGGCGGGCGGATGTACGTCGGCGTGTGGCCGGGCGGTAAGGTCTTTCGCTACGGTGGTGGAACCGCTTGGGAGGATTGTGGCCGGTTGGGTGAGGAACTCGAGGTGATGGGCATGGCCGTGTACAACGGCAAGTTGTATGCCGGCACGCTGCCGTTGGCGTCGGTGTTCCGGTACGACGGCGACGGCCGATGGACGGACACCGGCCGGCTCGATAGGACGCCGGACGTCAAGTACCGGCGCGTGTGGTCCATGGCTGTGTTCGATGGCAAGCTGTTCTGCGGCGTGTTGCCATCAGGCCACGTGCACGCCTTCGAGGCGGGCCGGTGTGTCAGTGTCGATCGAGAACTGCCATCCGGCTGGGCGCATGTTGCGGCGACGCGGAGCGGCGCATCGCTCAACCTGTTCATCAACGGCCAACTAGCGGCCGCTTCCGAGGCGTCCGGCCTGGACGCCCTCGACCTGTCGAACACGCAGCCGCTGACCATCGGTTTCGGCGCGCACGACTACTTCAACGGCGCTCTGCGCGACGTACGGCTGTATGGCCGCGCGCTCGACGCGGAGGAAGTGGTGTGCTTGGCCAGCCAACCTAAGGAGAGGACTGAGTAATGGCGCGCAAGCCGTTGTCGTTCTTGCGCGCGCGCGTGTGCGATGGCGCCGTCGTGCTGACGGCGTACAAGTCGACGCCGACCTTCAAAAATGCCGAGGCGGAAGCGCAGTTCGAGACGTTGCGCGTGTACCGTTCGGACGAGGCGGCTTTCGAGTTCGGCAATGACTATGCCGAGTATTTCGACGGACTGTCGCATGAGGACGCCGACGTGGTTTTCGAGGGCGCGTTGACAGCCACGAACAGTCGCAAGTTCACGTGGACGGATACGGACGCAAGCGTCGGCCGCACGTATGCGTACTGGATGGCGCCGGCCGAGGGTGTGCCAACCGGGCCGGTGGCGGTGAAGGTGCGCGATCCGGAGGTGTGGTGGCCCTACGCGAAGATCATCGCGGCCGTTGATGCCCTCAAGGCCGACTACCCGAATCTGGTTCAGGTCGAGACGGTGGGCCACAGCGCCGCTCACCGGCCCATCAAGGCGGTGCGCGTCGGAACCGGCGCGCGTGCAGCGGCGCTCATTGGCGCGGTGCATGCCGGCGAGTCCGGACCTGAGCTGATCTTGCCGGCCCTGCGCGATCTCGCGGCCAACCACAGGCCGCTCCTCGATCGAGTGGCCGTGGCGGCCATTCCTTGCGTGAACGTGGACGAGCGCGAGCGGGAAGTCCTCGGCGTGCCATGGTACCTGCGAACGAATGCTAACGGCGTCGACATCAACCGGAACTTCCCGGCCGACTGGGAGACTGTCGAGTACGGCTACGGACTCGATAGCTCGGATCCGGATTCGAGCACCTTTCGGGGTCCCCAGGCCGCTAGCGAGTTGGAAACGCAGGCCGTCATGGCGTTCTTGTGGCAACAGGGCGCGGACGTCGTCTACGCCTATCACTGTCTTGCGAGCATCTGTGGCGCCCGTCTTCTCGCAGCGTCGTGCGCCGAGGGCGATGCCGCCTACGCGTCGAGGTGTGGAGATCTCGCGAGGGCCTACGGCCTGGCCATGAAGTTGGGGGTGCCGGAAGGCGAGTTGCTGAGCTTCGGTACGACGTCCGGGAGCTTGGCCGCGTGGTGTTACCGGAAACTGCATACGCCGGCTTTCGACATCGAGATCTCCAGACACGAGGAGGATGCGCTCGCCGCGTGTCGCGTCGACCAGACCGACCGAGCATTGCTCGGCATGTACCAGGATCGGCATCGTAAGGCTGTGATCGCCGTGCTCGAGCGGCTGGCCGGGATGGCGTAACCGGAGGATCGAGTGCAGGAACAGCGCTCCCAATATGCGATCCGCCGCGCGATCAGGCTCTTGCTAGGACTCGGCCCGCTCGTGTTGTGCCTGGGCTGTCCCATCGGTGAGTGGATGCCGGCGGCGGACGCGGAGTACGTGGCTCGGTTCATGGAGCAACACACATGGACGCCGCGCACGGAGGATCTCGCCGCCTATGCTACCGTCGAGGCTTTCGACAAGACCTTCGAATACGGGGAGTTCTGGGACAATCTCGATGGCATGACCAATGACGACGGCGCGATTGCCTGGGGGGTCTCGTACCGAATGATGGCGTTCAACGAGATGTATCGCGTCACCGGAGATCGGAAATACCTCGAGGCCAACCGCCGTTTGATCCGACTCGTGTTCGATGCGCGCGATGAGGTCCGGGGTGTTGCGTTGTGGACGGGCCGTACCGTGCCGGCCTGGAGCGCCGAAGGGTATGCCGAACGCGGCCGCGCCGTGCTGGCCGTGCACACCGGCATGATTACCTGGCCCATCTTCGAGTTCCTTCTCCTGGCGAAAGGTGATTCGGTGTTTCGCGACGAGCTGGGCGGCCAGTTCAACACGATCCGCGACACGGCGCTCGAGAGTCTTGCCGTTCATGACCGGCAGTGGTGCGACGGGCCGGGCCAGGGAGAAGGGTACTACATCGGCCTCGACCAAGAGGACGTGTGCGAGAACAGGCCGCTGCCCGCGAACCGCTTGAGTGCCATCGGCCGGGCGCAGTGGCTTGCGTGGCAAGTGACCAGGGATACGACGCATCGCGATCGCGCCCGCGCCATCGGCCGCTACATCAAGGCCCGGATGATTACGGGACTCGATGCCGCGTATTACTGGACCTACTGGTTGCCTGAGCTGCCGTCCAAGGAGCCCGTGTTCCGCACGGCCATCGATGGCGAGGACACCGCCCATGCCACGCTCACGCTGGCGTTGCCCCTGGCGTTGGCCGACGCGGGACAGATATTCGGCGAGGCCGACCTCCTGCGTTTCTCCAGAACGGTGCTCAAAGGCTTCGGCCGACGCGCCGATGGCGTCCTGTTCGGCAACATCACCGGCGATCCGGCCTCGGATCCGGCCAGCATAGGCTACGTGGCGTGGTGGCTGGCCCTTGCCGATCGGGAACCCGAGGTGGCCGAGCGGATCGTGCCGTTCTACCTCGAGTACAAGCCGACGTGGAACATGTACGAACGCGCCCTGCTCGCTTCCTACGCGATCCGGCATTCCTGACGGCTCGGCCTAGATGCGTTGAACGAGCAGGTGCCAGAAGCCGCCGCGATCTCCCTTCTCCTCGGACATCGTGATGATGTCGAAATCGCCACCGAGGAAATCATCGAGGTCCTGGCGTGTGAAGCAGCGGCGGTACGCGCCTTGGGCGACGTGCCAATGCTGCGTGCCGGCGCGAAACAAGCGAAATCGCGGGCTGAACACCGACAGAATGTAGAAACCGCGCGGCTTGAGTGCGCGGAGGATGTTCGCCTGGTACGTCGGCCAGTCCCGTTTCCGCTGATGGTGGAGGCAGCCATAGTCGAGGACGGCGTCGAACGCGGAGGCTTTGAACGGCAACTCGAACACGCTCGCGCGGCGGAACGTGATGCCCTTTGCGCCTGCCGCCTTGGCGAACCAACGTGCGCGCTGGATCGCGAGCGGCTCGTAATCGATGGCCGTAACGCGGAATCCCATGGCTGCCGCGGCGATGGCGTGCCGGCCTTCGCCACAGCCGATGTCCAGCACCGTGCCGCCGGGAATCGAGGCCGTCAGCGCGTCGAGAGAGGCGACAGCATACTCCGACGGCGCCTCGACGCCCCAGCCATGGATGCCGGTTCGATACGCCGCCTCGAAATACCTACGATTTGCTTCTGATGCCGACAGCATGATGGGTAATCCGTCCCTCTGCGAGTGTCCTGACGTAGTGCCGCCCGAGTGACTCAGGGCCAAATCGAGGCGCTACGATTGAGATAATCGAGCAACATCAGGTATCGCATGACATGTTTGGTATCGTTTTGGCTCTTGAACTGATCCAGTTGATCCAGGATGAATCTGATGCCGGCTTTCACCATCGTGGCATCGATTGCGCCAGACACGTCGTTCTTGAATGCTTCGCCGAGATAGTCGACGAATACGACACCGTCGGAGTCGGGATTGAGAAGGTTGAGGCACTTCCTCGCGAGTGTTTGGTTAAATGTGTCATAGACGTTTTTGACGTCCAGCGCTGACATAGACTGCAGATATGAAACCAGGCCGTCTCCCACCGCGATCCTCTGATACTGGGCGATCTGGCTCTCCAACTCATAGGCCGTGGAAACGACGGAACCGTACAGCTCGTTCTGGTCCAGTTCGATGCCCCATCCAAGATCGATGCCGCCACGAATTGGGTGCCTACCTGCAAGGTTCTTGAGGCACATCATTCCGCAGGCCATGAGCAACCCAAAGACGCCGTTGATTGGGCATCTAACGTCATTGTTAGCCAGGGAAAGGAAGACAAGTGAGTTGTCAGAGAAGTTCTGAAATCGGATGTCGGTCTTCACCAGGTTATCATGCGTTTGACTCCACTCAGGAGGAGCATTGGGAACCATTGCCGGTCTGCTATAGTTGCTGAAGACATCCCTAAGAGAGTCGTGCAAGTCTCGGACGACTCCTAACGTTTTCTTCAGGACGGGCATGAATTCCTTTTCCTGTTCCGGCTTGCTGATGTCGGGCAGGAGGCGGAAAGATGCGAGATGCTTCCGCTGTCCCAATATGTCTACAAAGGCGGCAACGTAATTGCTCGGGATGCACGGAATGTCGTCGCTCTCGTCCGTGTCTCTCTCAGCCTCCAGCACCCAAACGTGCGCTTCTTCCCTCTGGCCGCAGAGCACGGCGGCGCTGTTCGCTCACGGCCCGGATGCTGTGGCGCGACGTGCGATCAGTTCCCGTACCTTGGCGACAAGCTCGTTAGGAACCTCTATGAGCGTTTGGGACGGATCTTCGGCGGCGGCCTCATCCTCTGCGACGGCTTCATCCTCGGTCTGGGCCTCGTAGTGGGCGAGCACTTCGCGCACGCGATCCTTGTCCCATCCTGGCGGGAATGTGTCTTCTTTCATCTCTTGCCTTTCCGCCGACGGCGCCGACGGTATGTCATAAGCGGCTTGCCATTCAACTCGAATGCCGTGATCACAAAAACACTGTCCGGTTCCGGGTCAGGAACGTAAATCACGCGTAGATACCGGCCGCTTCGTGTCTGCCCAAGAGCTACGCGTGAGCCATTCTGTCCCGGGCGGTCTTCTCCTGGGCGTCGGAGCACATCTTCGACCTCTGCCTCGCGCACAGCATGATTGTATATGTGCGGCCGCAGCGTGTCTGGATCCGTGTAGTAGCGCGTCTTCACTTCTCTCGATCATCTGCTGCTGAACGACAGACCGTGTTGCCGGCCACTTCGGCTTCTGCAACCGGTTCGTGATGCTCTCCTGGCTCCGAGGTCCGAAACCATACGTAATGCTGAATGCTAGTCTAGCCCAAACGTGCCTCGGCGTCAAGCGGTTGGCGCCCAATCTCCCGGATGCGTCAGTCCTCAGCTTTTCTGGCTCGTATGTGAAGAAAGTATGCCACAACCTGGGCATCTTGGACAGCAGGGCATTCTTTGACGGTGCGGTCGTCGGGGGTGGGTTCGCCGATCCGCTCGATGCGGAATCCGGTGTCGACGAGCATGTTGAGCCACTCGCCGAGGGTACGAAGAAACGTGGGGATCTTGAATGGCTGGAGGCCTTGTTTGGCCTCCGGTGGCGCCGCGCTGAAAAGGAACTCGCCGATGACGCCGTCGGTGTGTCGGGAGTAGTCGCCGACTTCGATGGCGCAGGTGATGCCGGCCTGTCGCGAAGTCGAAGATGGCATCAGGGAAGGGCAACTGCACGGCGCTGGCCACGCGGTAATCGATATCGAGGGGCTGGGCGCGTTCGGACTCGCGGGCGCAGGCGATGAATACCTCCGAGATATCGATACCGGTCATCCGCGCGCCACGTTCGACCAAGAGCCTCGTGTTGTAGCCTTCGCCGCAGCCCACGTCCAGTCCCGATACAGGTCGGGTTCGGACTGAGCGCGGTATCCCCTGCACCGTCTTCTCGCTATCGCCCAGTGCTGCCTTCCGCCGTGTCGGGACGTTGGCGGCTTCATCAAGGCTATTGGCTATCGGTCGACCTCAATTCCCTTGCCATTTCCCGCGCCTCTTCCGGATAGAGCTCCTCAATACACTCCGGACACAGCCCATGGCTGAATCGAGCGTCTGTGTGCTCCGACACGTACAGCTCGACCTTTGTCCAGAAACCCGAATCATCGCGAATCCTCTTGCACCTGGAGCATATGGGCAGGAGACCGCTTAGCGTCTTGACTTGAGCCAGCGCCTTTTCGAGTGAAATCGTCCTTTCGTTCAGCAAGTCGATGTGTCGGCTGTTCTGCAGCGCGATAGCCGCCAACTCTCCAAAGACCGACGCGATTTCGGCATCGTCATCGGTGAAGTCGGTTGGCTTGTTGGCCAACCCGATGAGGCCAACCGTTTTACCCTCGATGTTGAGTGGAGCGAACAAGACGTTGCGCATGGCCACGTGGCCTTTGGGTAAGTAGTCAGTCCACGCGGTATGCATGAAGTCGTTTTCGTAGGCGGCCTCGTGCGTTGCATAGACCGTGGCGCGCAAGCCTCGAACCGGCATGGGAAGCGCCGGATCCACCGTGCACGGCATGCCGCCGGCCTCCAGGAAAAGCACCTCGTTTTCTTGTCCATCGTCCGTCAGGAGCGCGACATAGCCGGAGACGGCCCCGGTCAACTCGCGGCAGTAATCGAAAATGGCGTGTGCCGACTCCGCGAACGTGTGCTTTCCCAAGATGGCCCGTGCCCCTCGGATCACTGCGATCAACTTGGTTTCGGCGGACGGAACCTGTGTCATGTTACCTCTTCCCGCGTCGGTGTGCGCGGCCTCCACGCACGCCGCCGCTTTGCGCTTGTCTGAGAATGGCGCGATGCCTCTGAGGCCATGAAGGCGCAGTCTTCCCGATGAGCGCAAACGCCTAGGGCCTCCTACGTCGTGCTCGTGTCAAGTATAACACGGTGGCTTGGAAAAGGGTGGCTTGCGTGCGGGCGCGTTTGGCCGTAGAGTGGAGGCGGGTTGGTGGAGAACGGTCATCAAGGAGGCGAATGGTGAACAGGCGAGTCTTTCCGGTGGTTGCGTTGATCCTGTTGGCTGGGTGGTGCCACGGACAATTGGTCATCTCGGGCAATGAGAACAAGATCGACCTGTCGGGCGGCTCGGCGGTGCTGATTCCCGGTGCCGAGCCGGACTCGATATCCATTCTGGATTTCAGCCGGTTCCCGCCGTCGGTGCGGCACATCCCGGGCATCCGGAACACGGTCATCGGCCCGCCGTCCAACATCGCGATCACACCGGATGAACGCGTGGCGCTGATCGCCAGTTCGCTGGTGGTGGCGCCGGGCGATGCCACGGGCTATGCGCCGGATACGCTTGTCTACGTGCTCGACCTGACGCAGGATCCGCCGGCGGTGGTTGGCGAGGTCGCGGCGGGGCGTCAGCCGTCCGGCATGTCGATCACGCGCGACGGGCGCGTGGCGTTGGTGGCGAATCGCGCGTCCGGCACCATCTCGGTGTTGGCCATCGACGGGTTCTCGGTGCGGCTTGTCGAGACGGTCGAGGTGTGCGAGCCGGAGGATTCGCTGTCGGACGTGGCCGTGAGTCCGGACGGGCGGACGGTAGTGGCGAGCGTGTGTGAAGGCGGCTACATGGCGGTGCTGCGTTTCGAGGATGGACACCTGGTCGCGACGGATCGGAAGCTATCGACATGCGGCAAGCCGTATCGCGTCGTGATCAGCCCGGATGGCCATTTCGCGTTGACCGCCGGTTCCGGCCAAGGCATGCCCGATATCGATGCGGTCACGGTGGTGGATCTCAAGAGCGATCCCATCCACACGGCCGACTACGTGCCGGTGCCGCCCGGGCCGGAGTCGCTCGAGATCGCGCCGGACGGCCAACTGATCGCGGTAGTCCTGATGAATGGCTCGAATGTGGCGGCCGATGATCCGAGGCGTACCGAGGAAGGCATCTTGGCCATTCTCGCGCGCCGAGGCAGGACCTTCGAGAAGACGCAGGAGTTGCCGGTGGGCCGCATTCCGGAAGGCGTGGCCTTCTCGCCGGACGGCAAACACATCATCGTACAGTGTCACGCTGAACGCCGCCTGTGGCTGTTTGAAGTGCGCAACGGAAAGGTGCGGGACACCGGCGAACGCATCGAAACGCCGGGATTTCCTTCCTCATTGCGCACGGCAGACACGCCTTTCACACGGTAAGGCGGTTTCGCGGGTATTCCTGGGTTTCGGCACGCCGCCTTGCGCTCGGCCATTTCGCCCGATGCCACCGGGCGTTGGATCTGGAACGGTATCGGTAACCGACGGGTGTGATCGGGCAGATCTCGCTCGTTTCCGTGTGGAGGCGGGTGATCGCCACGGCCGCATGCACAACCGAAGCAACTTGTGAAACGCGCTTTCCTCGCTCGATCCAATCCGCTATAGTGGCCGGTGCGCCTGCCCGGACGGGTGGATGGCTGAGCGGGCGAAACGCAGTCGGTTCATCACTTGGGAGGTACACGGCAATGAAGGCTCAGTCACCAGAACAGATCGGAGTGTGCAGTTGGTCGCTCAAGGCCACGGGCCCGCGCGATCTTGCGGACAAGGTGAATGCCCTCGGTCTCAAGAGGGTCCAACTCGGTCTCACGCCGCATCGTGAGGATCCCGGCGCTTGGGAAGGCGTTCAGGAAGTTCTGGCGGAGTCGGGCATTCGCATTGTTTCCGGCATGATTTCGACGGTGGGCGAAGACTACACGACGCCCGAAACCATTCGACGTACCGGCGGTGTGGTGCCCGATGAGCACTGGGACGAGAACTGGAGTCTGGCCAAGGTGGCGGCTTCCACCGCGGAAGCGATGGGCCTGTCGCTGGTGAGTCTACACGCCGGCTTTCTTCCTCACGATCCGGTCGATCCGAGTTTCGAGAAGCTGTGCCGGCGCATGGCGGATCTGGCGGGACGCTTCGCCCAAGGCGGATGCTCTCTCCTGCTCGAGACCGGTCAGGAAACCGCCGACACGCTCATGGCGTTCCTTGGCGAGATGGAACGACGCGGCGTCGCGAATGTGGGCGTGAACTTCGATCCCGCTAACATGATCCTGTACGATATGGGCGATCCCATCGAGTCTCTGCGCCGCCTAGTGCCTTACGTGCGTCAAGTCCATGTGAAGGACGGCAAACGAACGGCCGTCAAGGGACAGTGGGGATCCGAGGTCGTGGTTGGAACCGGCGAAGTGGACTGGGTCGCGTTCGTCCGGATCCTGGCCGAGACGGATTTCGCCGCCAGCTACATCTTCGAGCGCGAGGCCGGCGATGACCGACACGGCGATATCACGCAGGGCATCGCCGCGTTGCGCGCGGCCATGGAACAGGTAACGGCATGATCGAGCCTTGGACGCATCCGTGGGCGGCGAAAAAGGATCGGCGCATGAAGGGTCTCGTTGTGGCGGCGGCGGTCTTGCTGGCGAGCGGCGTCTGCGCTGAGTCGCCACGTCCGCCCACCGATGGCGCGGGGGGAGCGGCCGTGTCGACGGACCATGAGCCAGGGACCATCACGGTGGTCGTACCGACGGTGGGGGAGAGGGCGTACGAAATCGCCGCCGATAGGTTCGCCGAGCTCTGGGCCAAGGTGACCGAGAAGCAAGCCGCACTGACGCACGCCGCAAACCCCGATACAGCGCTATCCGGCGATGTGGTCTTGATCGGCTCGGATGCCGTCAATCCCGTTGTCCATGATCTGATCCGCCGTGGCCTCATCGAAGGTCTCGACCTGCAATACGGATGCGACGGATACCGTATGCGGTGTGTGCAGGATGCCCCCTGCCGCTATCTGATCATCGCCGGCGCCAGCGGTCGAGCGACTTTGTACGGCGTCTACGATTTCTTCCGCCGACAAGCCGGTGCCGAGTATTTCTGGGACGGCGATGTCATTCCCCGGCGTGCCGAGATTGATTTCGACGGCATCGATATCGCCGAGTCACCCCGGTTTCGATACCGGGGTCTACGGTATTTCGCCCATCGTGGACTGCATCGGTTTCAGGCCGAGCACTGGAATCTCGAAGACTGGAAACGCGAGATCGACTGGCTGGTCAAGAAGCGTTTCAATCTTTTCATGCTGCGCACTGGCCACGACGACCTGTTCCAACGAGCGTTTCCGGGCGATGTGCCTTATCCACCCACCGACGCTCAGGATCCCGATGCTCAGGATCGATCCTATGATGACCGCACCTCGTTCTGGCCGCTGGAATACCGTGGCAAGCTTCGGAAAGAGGTGCTGCAATACGCCCGCGACAGAGGATTGATCCACCCCGAGGACACCGGCACCATCACGCATTGGTACTCGCACACGCCCAGCGCGTTCTATCGCAGCTTTCCGGACTTCCCAGTGATCACCGATCAGAAAGCAGGTTACGGGCTCCCGACGGCGGCCATCTGGGATATCGACGATGAGCGCGCTTGGGATGCGTACTGGAAGTTGACGGAGACGCATATCCACGATTTCGGCAGCCCGCGCATGTTCCACACCATCGGCATGGCGGAGAGGAGCTTCGGCGACACCCGACGGGATAGTCTTCAGAAGAAGCTCTATGCCTACCGCAAGACGCAACAGAAGCTCCGTGAACACTACCCCGACGCGCCGCTGTTGATTGCGAGTTGGGATCTGGGCAATCAGTGGCAAGACGAGGAAGTCCACCAACTGCTCAAGGAACTCGATCCGGCGAAGACCATCCTCCTGGATTACACGGCGGATGATGCCGCCAAGGTGAGCTATGAAGATTGGAACGTCCTCGGCCGTTTTCCGTGGATGTTCGGCATGCTTCACGGTTTCGCCTGGAACAGCGATATCCATGGCGACTACGCCATGCTCGCCGAGCGAATCGGGACGGCCGCCGAGGATGACCTGTGTGAAGGACTCGTGCTCTGGTCGGAGATATCCCACAACGACACCTTCATGCTCGAGTACCTCGCCGACAACAGTTGGCAACCCCGCGCGCTCGATGCGTTGGCCGCCACGGAGCGGTTCTGCCGGACGCGCTATCCGGAGTCCTTGGCGCCGCGTATGACGTTTCTCTGGACGTCCATGCTCGCGATATCGCAAAGTGAGAACTGGAGCATGCGTGATGCGGTCAGGAACCTGACCTTCGGTGCGCCTCAGTTCCATATGCTTACCGGAAGGGTGTGGAAGATCTTCTCGCCGGGTTGCCAGGAGTCCGTGGAGGCCGGATATGGGCGAATCGCGGCCGGCCTGGCACCGGCTCCGGAAATGCTGGCTGGCCTGGCGGAGCTGGTCGAGACCTTCTACGAGGATGTGCAATGGCGCCGCGATGGCCTCGATATGGCCCGCACCACGGCCAACCGTGCCCTGACCGCGACCGTGCTCGACGCGGCCCGGAAAGTCAGCGCGTGGCGGCAACAGCAGGCGGAGGCCGAGAGCATCCGCCGGATCGCCGAGCTGAATGGCCAGTTGCTGGATGCCCTGTGCGACCTGCTTGCGCTTTCGGATGATTTTTCGATGGCGGCGAGTCTGGAGGCGCTTCAAGAGGCAGAAACGTTGGGCGGTGTCTCGCCGACACTGAATGCGCACACCGAACAGACGCTCAAAGGCAACGCCGAAAACGACTACTGCCGCAGTCATCACTACGAATTGGCGCGCTACATCTACCGTGAGGAGTTGAGCGTCTTCTGGGACTGCGTGCTGGCGCGCTTGGCATCGGAAGACCGCGAGGTGTGGCCGTTCCCAGTTGAGTTCACGGAACAGGCCAAGCGTATCGAGGATACCTTCTATGCCACACCATTGACCGAGATGGCGCCGCAGACTGTCCGTGGCGCCGCTGAGATGGCCGAAGCGATGCGTCGGCTCGAAAAGCTTGTCGTACAGTTTCTCGAATACGCCGGCCGCAGCGAAGCAGGCCAACCAATGTGACTTCGTCGAGCGAGGAAAGGGAGCGGTGCATGGCGATTTCTCTACTTGATGTCTTTTGCCGCCGATGTGGGCGATCCGGAGTGACAAAGCGCGCGCGCAGGACCGGGCCGATGCTGATTGGGGTGTGGTTCGCGGCAAATGCTATGAGCAGCGCATGGGCGGAATCCGACATGGCCATCTCGATAGACACGGGCTTCCCCGGTGGAAACGTCATTGTAGATCGCATCGAGGGCGATACCGTACATCTTCGCCCGGACCTCCGGGACACGGAAGGCTGGTGGTTCTACTGGAACTTCCGCGTGTCGGGCGCGTCGGGGCGTACGCTCCACTTCGACTTCGGTGATCGTAGCCCGATTGGCGTTCGTGGTCCGGCAGTGAGTGTCGACGGAGGGATCACCTGGTCGTGGTTGGGCGGAGACCACGTCGAGGGAGCCGCGTTTGCCTTCTCGTTTCCGGCGGATTGCGACATGGCGTGGTTTGCCTTCACGGTGCCTTATCAGGAGTCCGACCTGCGCCGATTCCTGGCGACACGGCAGCGGCCAGGGATTATCGTCGAGGAAACGCTGTGCACAACCGCCAAGGGCCGGCCGGTCGAGATCCTGCGCGCCGGCTGCCTGGACGGTGAACCCAGGCATCGGGTTCTGCTCACCGCGCGACACCATGCCTGCGAAACCATGGCCAGCTTCGCGCTCGAGGGCATCCTGGATGCCCTGCTCGCGGCGGACGAGGATGGCAACTGGTGGCGGAGTAACGTTGAGGTGCTGGCCGTGCCGTTTGTGGACAAGGACGGCGTGGAGGACGGCGATCAAGGGAAGAACCGGCGTCCGCGCGATCATAACCGCGATTACATCGGCGACAGCATCTATGCCGAAACCGCTGCGCTGAGAGCCCGAATACCGAATTGGTCCAAGGGGAAGCTTCACATAGCGCTGGACCTGCACTGTCCCTACATCCGGGGCGATCGTAACGAGGAGATCTATCTCGTCGGCAGTCCTGACGACGACATGTGGAAGCAGCAACAGGCGTTCGGAGCGACCCTGGAGGCCGTCAACGAAAGCCCCCTGCCATACCACGCGTCGAGCAGTCTTCCCTTCGGCCAGGGATGGAACAAGGACGACAACTACACCTCGGGGAAATCCTTCTGCCGGTGGGCTGGGGAACTCGAAGGTGTGCGGCTCTCCGCGACCCTCGAGATAGCCTATGCCAACGCGGACGGCGCGGAGGTCAGCATCGCAAGCGCGCGCGCCTTCGGCCGCTCGCTCGCCCGGGCGATGCGCACGTACCTCGAGGGCCTTGCGGTGGAACGGCCGCAAGGGCGCTGAGGCACGTTTCTTTTTCATCAGGTAGCAGGCCCCAGAACGCCAGGCACTCTCCTCAGTCTTTCAGTCTCCAATGCGTATAGCGTAGCGGCGGCTTTGCGCCTGCCTCGATCACTTCGTAGTAGACCGTGAAGATGCTGCCGTCATCGAGCTGAACGGAGGCGGGATAGCCGAGATCGCCCGTCGGCGCCTGCGACAACACAATCTCATGCTCGACGTCCCATGTCGTGCCGCCGTCGCGGCTGACGCACGCGCGCTCGCCAAAGGGATCCCAGCGTCGGCCGTAGCATACCACGAGGCGGTTGTCCTTGAGTCGAATCAGGTGCGGCGGGAATCCATGGATCGGTGTCGGTTCGAGGCGCGTCCATGTTTTGCCGCCATCGCGGCTGAATGCCTGGCGCAGGTGGTGGGCGTTCGGCCCGTGGCCGTGGTAGCGGACCATGGCCAGCAGCGAGCCGTCGGCGTTTTCGACTACGTGCGGCTCGTAGCACTCGTTGGGATCGTCGCCCTCGGCTTGGGCGATACTGCCGATCCGCGACCACGTGCGGCCGTCATCGCGCGACTCGATCACGCCGACGCGATCCTGGACCGTTTGCGCGGCTGTGGCTCCGACGAAGAGCAGGCGGCCATCCGCGAGCTCGATGGGGCCGTGCGGCGCCGTGGTCTCGACACGGATGAAGTCGCCCCACGTCTTACCGTTATCCTCCGAACGTCGGATCCAGAACCCGAGCCATTCCTCGATGGTCTTGTCCAGGATCTTCTCGCGATGGCGGCGGTAGTCCTCATTCTGTTCGAAGGCCATGCTGGTGAACCAACTCACGACCAGTGTGCCTTGCCGCGTTTGGATGATACCTGCGTCGCGATCATCAAGCGGTGTATTGTTCACCGTCTCCGGTGTGCTCCACGTTTGACCGTTGTCGCGGCTGCGGACGATCTGCGTCTTTCCCCATGGGCACACGTGGGCCTCGCGATCGCCCGAGAATGCCGCCATGAGTTCGCCCTCGGCCGTCTTGGCCACGGTAGGCCACCCGATGTAGACGTCCTTCGGCGCCCAGATCGTGCCCGACGACAATACCGTCGCCAAGGGCTGATCGCGTATTCCCTCGATTGCGTCGGCCGCCAAGGCCGCGCCGCTCGATGCCAGGCACGCACCCCAGAACACCGCCGTCCACGTTCCGCTTGTTGTGTTTCCCATGGCGCTGCTCTCCTTGCCGTACCGTTGTTTCACACCACGTGCTCGAGTCCGCCGCGAGGATACCTCAGAAATCGCGCGAGAAGCCGCAGGTCCAGCCGCCGTCGACGACCAGGTTGTGGCCGTTGACGTAGGAACCGGCGCCCGAGACCAGAAACAGGACGGCCGCGGCAATTTCGTTCGTCTCGCCGGGGCGACGTTGGGGAATGAACGAGACGAGCCGCTCGGCGGTCTCCTTGTTGTTGTAGAAGAGCTGACGCGTGCCTTGAACAAGTGTGGATCCCGGTGAAACGCAGTTGACGCGGATGCCCATCGGCCCCAACTCGGCGGCCATGGCCTCGGTCATCCGAATGACGCCCGCCTTCGCGGCGACAAAACCAATCTGGAGGCGCAACGGCACGACGCCGGCGATCGAGGCGATGTTGACGATTGCGCCCGAGCCCTGCTTCACCATCTGGGCCGCCTCGGCTTTGCAGCAGTAGAACGTGCCGTCGAGATCGACGCTGACGATGCGACGCCAGATCTCATCGGGATACTGGTCTATGGTGACTCGATTCTCGGGTCCCGTATTGATTCCCGCGTTGTTGACGGCGATGTCCAACCGCCCGTGCCGGGCCACGACGGCGTCGATCAAACCGCGTACTTGCGTGGCATCGGCGATGTCGCACGGATGAAAGGCCACATCGGGGCCCAGCTCGGCCGCGGTGGCACGTCCCTTCTCCTCCTGAATATCGGAAATGGTGACGCACGCGCCGTGCGCGATGAGCGTCTCCGCAATGGCGCGCCCGATTCCTTGCGCCGCGCCCGTCACGACAGCCACTTTGCCCTGCACATCCGCGTCCATGGCTCACGCTCCTTGATTTGCGCGAAACTCGCTCAGGATTTTGTCCACATCGACGGCCTCATCCGCTGCCGCGATGATGCCGATGGGCTCGAAACACGGGATCTCGCCGTCGTCGGCCGTAGCCAGGATCTTCGCCAGAACGCCTGAATAGTCCGCTTCCACCTCGAGCGTCGACTTGTCGGACTGGATCGACAACAGGACTTCGCCCTTCTCGATAGGCTCGCCCTCAGCCTTCATCCATTCGACGATCTCGCCGAATTCCATGGTTTGTCCGAGGCGGGGCATTACGACAACATAGGCCATGTCGGTTCTCCTTTATGCGTTCGCCGTCAATTCCAGTGCATCCTCCGGCGCCGGGAACGGGCTCGCCTCGGCGAAGGCGGCGGCGTCGGCGACTTCGGCCTCGGCCTTCTCGGAAAGCGCGGCGAAGCCGCCGTCGTCGATCACGCCTTCGGCCATCAGTTTCGCTTTCCAGTAATCGATGGGATCTCGTTTCCGCGCTTCGGCGACTTCTTCCTTCGTGCGATACAGGCTGTCATCTCCTTCGAAATGCCCCCGGATACGATATGTTTGGCACTCGATCAGCGTGGGCCCGTCCCCGGCGCGCGCCCGCGAAACAGCCGCCGCCGCCGCCGCATACACATCGTCCACGCGGTTGCCATCGACCGTCACGCCCGGTATGCCGTAGGCGCTTCCCCGCACGCCGATGTCCGGCACCGACGTCGACCGCCACACCGCAACCGACGTCGCGTACTGGTTGTTCTCGCAGACGTAGAGGACGGGCAATTTCCACAAGGCGGCCAGGTTCAGACTTTCGTGGAACGCCCCATTGTTTGCCGCGCCGTCGCCGAAGAAGCTCACGGCGACGCGATCCGTCTTTTGCATCTTCATCGCGAGGCCCAGGCCGGTGGACAACGGAATGCCGCCGCCTACGATGCCGACGGTGCCCATGACGCCGACTTCGGGCTTGAACAGGTGCATCGTGCCGCCTTTTCCACCGCAGCATCCCGTTTTCCTCGCGGACACCTCGGCGATCATCTCTCGCATAGGCATGCCCTTGGCGATACAGTGGCCATGGCCGCGATGCGTGCTTGTGATGCAATCATCGAGGCGCAGGTTGGCGCATACGCCGGCGGCGATGGCCTCTTCGCCTTCATAGAGGTGGGCGGCGCAAGGCACCTTGCCGTTCTTGTACATGATGGCGAGCTGCAGCTCGGCTTTCCGGACGCGCAGCATGGTTTCGAGAAGCTGAATCTTGAGTTGGTTATCCATTGCCTCGATCTCCCGGCATCTACGCCGTCAGCATGGCGCGGACGGCCGCCGCGACACGTTCCGGATTGGGAAACACATAGTCTTCCATGGGCGGACTGAACGGTATCGTCGTGTGCATCGTGGTCAGTTGCTTCGGAGGCAGTCGCAAGGCATCCATGGCGTTTTCGGCCACGAACGCGACGATCTCCGAGCCGAATCCGCAGTAGCGGAAACCTTCGTCCACGACCAGCAACCGGCCGGTTTTGCGCACCGAAGCCAGGATGGCCTCGCCATCGTACGGCATGAGCGTCCTCGGATCGACCACCTCGACGGAGACATTCTCCTTAGCTAGGGCGTCGGCGGCGGCGAGACTGAAACCCACCATGGCCCCGGTCGCGATGATTGTTAGATCCGTGCCTTCGCGCTTCACGTCGGCAACGCCAAACGGAATCTCGTAGGGATCCTCAGGTACCTCGCCGCGCACGTTCAATAGAAGCTTGTGTTCGAGATAGACGACGGGCCCATCGTCGCGAATGGCCGAAATGATGAGGCCCTTCGCATCGTATGGCGTACTCGGCACGACCACCTTGAGTCCGGGCGTGTTGATGAACCACGAGTAGAACGATCCGGAATGATGCGCCGCGTTGGACTTTGATTTCCCGGTGGTCATCCGGTACACGACCGGCACCTTCACCTGACCGTTCGAGATATATCGGAGTTTGGCCGCCTGGTTGCAGATCTGGTCCATCGCCAACATCGAGAAGTCGATCCACATCAGATCCGCGATGGGCCGCATGCCAAGCAGGGCCGCGCCGGCCGCCGTACCGGCAATCGCCAGCTCCGAGATCGGCGTGTCGCGTGAGCGATCCTCGCCAAACTGGGCGCAAAAGCCCTCGGTCTGTTTGAAGCAACTCCCATGCGGGCCTACGCCTTCGCCCAACACGAAGACGGAAGCGTCGCGCTCCATTTCCTGACGCATGCCTTCGCGTAGCGCCTCGACAAAACGGATTCTCCTGCCCATGGCACTTCCTTCTATGGCTTGGATTGGATGGCCTCGATGGCCTGTTCCGAACACACGAGACCTTCGCCGGGCGTCAGTAGGCGCACCGGAATCGACGGACACCGCCGCGCGCATGCCTGGACAAAGGCCTCGGGATCGCCGTTGTGTTCCTTGAACATCCAAAAATGACACGGCACCACAACGCGCGGCGACACAATCGAGGTGAGTTCGGCGGCCTCCTCGCCGTCGAGATTTCCGAAGCGGCCGTTGATGCAGGCGAGGAGGATGTCCGGCTTGAGGTCGATCAGCGGCTGCATCAAAGGGACATTCAGCGCCGTGTCGCCTGTGAACAATACACGTACCTTGCCGAAGTCGAGAAGCAGCGAGAGGGCCGTGGGTGACAATTCGCCATGATCCGACCGCGCCGTCACGACGTTGACCCCGCCCAACGAATACCGAGCCCCGGGTTCCAGCAGCGTGAATCTCGCCGCCGGGATGCCCATCTTCTCGTACTCGGGCACGCACGATTGCGAACCGGCGAACCGGCAGTTCGGGCAGTTGCGCGCGATGATCGGCAACGCGTCCGTATCCAGGTGGTCGAGATGCTCATGCGAACTGAGAACCCAATCCGCCTGCACGTCCGCCACCGCGATCGGCGCCAGCGAAAGCCGTTTGAAGCCAAAGGCCTTCTCGACCACGTTCGAGAGATACGGATCCACGTACAGGATGGCGTCCGAGACCGTCTTGAACACAAACCCGGCCTGGGCAAGCCACCACACGGCCACGCCGCCTTCCGGCACGCGCGCGCGATTGATTTGCGCAGCAAGGCTCTCCATCGCGCCCTCCTTGGCTATTCCTCGGCCACCACGCGGTTACGCAAGACGCCGATGCCCTGGATGTCCACCTCGCACAGGTCGCCCGGCTTCAGCAGCAGCGGCGGTTTCCGCGCCATGCCGACGCCGCACGGCGTGCCGGTGTAGATGGCGGTTCCCGGCAGCAGCGTCATCGAGCGGCTCAGGTAACTCACGAGATACGGCACGTTGAACACCATATCTTTGGTGGACTGATTCTGAACCGTTTCACCATTCACGCGCATCCGGATGAGGAGATCGCTTGGATCAAGGCCCGTGACCACGTACGGCCCCATCGGCGCGAACGTGTCGAAGCTCTTGGCCCGCGCCCATTGGCCGTCGCTTTGCTGGCAATCGCGCGCCGACACGTCGTGTCCGCAGGTGTATCCGAACACGTAGTCCAGCGCCTTCTCCATCGGCACATTCTTCGTTTTTCGCCCGATGATGGCCACCAGCTCGGCCTCATAGTCGACTTTCTCCGGCGCGGCCGCCGGGATGACGATGCTGTCTTCGTGTGCGATCACGGCCGTCGTCGCTTTGATGAACAAGAGCGGCGCTTTGGGCAACTCGTCGTCCGTCTCGGCAGCGTGTTCTCGGTAGTTGCGACCGATGGCCATGATGTTCGGCGGATCCACGGGCGGAAGATACCGCGCGATATCAGCTTCCGCGAGGACTTCGCCCGTCGATTCGGGCGGGTCGAGCAATCCGCCTTTCAACACGCGGATACTCCCGTCTTGTTCCACCAAACCGTACACGCCTTGTGAGTGACGGGCCGTGGTGAATCGGACAAGCTTCATGAGATCGGCTCCTTTCCTATGCCTGCGCTAGACGAGGCGTGATACCGGATCCTTACCTTGCAGGAAATCCCGGGCGGCTTCCGCCGCTTTGCGTTGCAGAATCTCGACGGCCTTCTCCGAAACGGAGGCGGCGTGACTGGTCAGGATGACGTTGGGGAACGTGCGTAACGGGCTTCCCGCTGGAAGCGGCTCTTCCTCGAACACGTCGAGTCCCGCTCCGCCGAGATGTCCCGACCTGAGCGCCTCGATGAGGGCCACTTCGTGCACAACCGGCCCGCGCGAGGTGTTGATCAGTATCGCGCCTGGCTTCATCCGGCCCAAGGTCTCCGCATTCATCAGATGCGTCGTCTCCGGGATCAACGGACAATGCAGTGAGACGATATCGGCGCGTTCGATGAGCGCTCCAAGTTCGACGCGCTCCGCCTGATACTCGGCGAAAACCGCCTCGTCCACGTATGGATCGTGTGCCATGATCGAGAAGCCGAGCGCTGTTGCCTTGCGCGCGAGATTACGCGCGATTTTGCCGAAGCTCACCAGTCCGAGGGTGAGCTCGGTCAGCGCGTAGATCGGCCTGAACGGATTCACGCCCCAGCCGCCCCCGATGATTTGGCGATGATCCTGCGGAATGCGCCGGCACAGCGACAGAATCATGGCCAAGGCATGGTTGGCCACTTCCTCGACGCAGAAATCGGGCACGTTCGCGGCCACGACGCCCAAGTCGCGCGCCGCGTCCAGATCGAAGTTGTTGACGCCGACGCCGTAGCGCACGATACCGCGGACGTTCGGCAACGCTTCGAGCACGCGGCGCGTTACCGGTGCCCATTGCACCAACAGGGCGTCCGCGTGGCCGCAGGTTCGGATGACGTCGTCTTCCGTCTTGCAGATCGGCTGGATGACCTCGAAGGCAAAGCCCGCCGACTCGATGATCTCGCGTTCGGCGTCGACATGGGGAAAACCATGGTCGGTGATGATGACTTTCTTCACAGATGTTCCTCCTGCTTACACTATGCTATGCCCGTTCCGGATCGTCGGATCGGGGCAACAACGCCGTTAACTCGCTCCAAACCTTTTCATCCAATGGAATGCCGCTCTTCGAGCGTTCCAGAGAACAGAGGTACTCCGGTTCGCCGGGTGCTTGCACGCGCTCGACACCTTCGGCGGCGGGGGCCGCGTGCAGGTCGCTCACCATGGCGGCTACATGATCGCGGAACGTATCGCCGCCCGTGAACCGCCGATAGTCCAGGGCCCCAACCAGGTGACACAGGTTCCGCTTCTGGTCGAGATCGCCATACATGACCGGAATGTGCGGGCCGAAGGCGCCGCCCGAGAGAATACCGGTGAGGATGTCGATGATCACGCCCATGCCGTATCCCTTGGCGCCGGCAGCCGGCGTCCAATAAGCCGCCTTGTGCGGATCCGTGGTTGGCTTACCCTCGACATCGAGCGCCCACGTCGGCGGAATCGGTTTGTTCTCCATCCGGGCCTTGTAGATGTGTCCGCCGGCCACGGTGCTCGTGGCCATGTCGAGCACCACCGGAGGGCCGGACGCAGCCGGGATCCCGAAGCACAGCGGATTTGTGCCGCAGAACGGAAGGCGTCCGCCAAACGGCACCACGCCCTTGTCCGTCTGCGTGAACACGATGCCGATGAGGCCGGCGTCGATAGCTCGATGTGCGAAGAAGGAGAGTGCGCCGCAGTGATTGCTGTGATTGACGCCTACAAACCCGACGCCGGACTCCTGGGCGATCTCGATGGCCAAGCCCATGGCATCCCAATTGGCGACAATTCCGAAGCCGTGATCGCCGTCGGCTACGGCCGTGGCGGCGCCGGTGCGTTTCATGCGCGTGGCCGGGCGGGGATTGACTGAGCCCGAATCCAGGCGCTGGACGTAGTGTGGCGTGCGCATGACGCCGTGTGAATCCGTGCCTCGGAGATTAGCGTGGACCAGGGAATCCGCCATGATGCCGCTGTCGCGTTCCGAGAGGCCGCGGCCACGGAAGATGGCGTTCACCAATGTCTTCAGTTCATTCGCAGAAACCAGCATTGCTTGTTCTTTCCTGTTCTTATGCCTGTCCATGCGCGGCTTCGAAGAGTGCCACAAGATTTTCGAACGGAATGTCCGGCGTCATGACGTTGGCCGGGCCGAGAATGAGCGCCCCGCCGAAGGGCTTGCCCAACGTATCGACGATTCGTCGGACTCCATCCTTCACCTGTTGCGGCGTGCCCAACACGAGCAGGTCCTGAACATCGACCGCACCGCTAAAGGCCAGCTTGCCGCCAAACTCCCGCGCCAATTGATCCGGGTCCATGGCGCCCGGCTGCACCGGATCGAGTACATCCAGGCCGATGTCGACTAACTCGCCGACAATGGACGTGACGTTGCCGCAACTGTGAAAGATGACATCCATGCCCAGTCGGTGCACCTCGGCGAAGATCCGTGCGTAGTACGACTCGAACAGGCGCGACCACAGCTCCGGCGCGATCATCAAGCCGCTTTGCGAGCCCCAGTCGTCGGTTAAAAAGACGGCGTCGGCCTCGAGTTCGGCCCATTGGCGAACGATATCCATTAGATACGCCTCGAGGCGATCCAACAGCTTCCGGACCTCGGCCTCGTGCATGTAGAAATCCGTGAAGACATTCTCCATGCCGCGCAGGGCGTGTAGCCGCTCGAACAACGCCAGATGGATTATGCCGTAGCAGTACTTCGCATCGCGGTGAAGTGCCAGGAGGGCGGCAGCGGTATCGAGGCGGCCCGGGGCACTGGGGTCCGGCACCTGGCGTTCGAGGTAGTCGTCGAGTTCGGCCCAATCCTTGAGCGGATAGTCAATCGGTGTCGCGCCTACACCGCCGAAGGCGTGGCCCCATCGCGTTCCCCACTCGTCGAGCCAGTTCATGTCGCGCATCAGCGCCTCGATCGGATTCACGCGAGGCCTCTTCTCCGGCGGCTGATAGCCCACTGTGATATCGTAGGGAATGACGGCGATCACATCGTCCGGATACGCGCAGAAGAGATCAGCCAAATCGTCGCCGTACTTCAGGATCAAGTCGAAAGACAACCGTTTGAGGCGTACCGGACATCGGCCATCGCTCTGGCCGCGCAAGGCGTTTTTGACCCAGTCCTTGGTGGCGGGATTCGCTTGTTGTGACGCGTTCACCCGCTCTTCGAAACGCGCGATCCGCGCTTCCATCTCGGCGATGGGCAGGTGTCGGAAATCGGCAGGCGCTGTCGTACTCATAGCACCGGTTCTCCGGCTTTCATGGCCCGAACCGCCGACACCCAGCGCCGCGCGCACGCCGTGATCTCCGCGAAACGGCCTTCCCTGACCTCGTCGGCCAGGGCCAACTCTGTCGTCACGCCCGCCACACCGGCAAAGGCGCCCACGGCGTAGTAGGACTCCATGTTCTCCAAGAGGATGCTACCGGCCGGCATGATGCGTACACCGGGAAACGGCCCCTGCATGTAGAATACGAATTGCGGGCCGACCATGTTGCACGGGAAAAGCTTGATGACATCCGCGCCCATCCGTAGCGCATCGGCAATCTCGCTCGGCGTGAAACAGCCCGGCATCGACACGACGCCGGCCTCGACGGCCGCTTCCACCACGGGGGCGTAGAGGTTCGGCGACACGATACCTTCGGCGCCGCTCGCGATGGCCGCCCGCGCTTGATCCACCGTCGTTACGGTTCCCGCCGAGACGACGACGCGCGATCCGTGTCGCTCGCGCAGTCGGCCGATGACATGGCACGCGCCTGGCGTTGTGAATGGCACTTCGAGTAGCGTCGCGCCGCCTTCGATGAGGGCCTCAAACGTGTCCTCCGTTTGTTGCGGCGTGTCGCCACGGAGAATCAAGACCAACCACTCGTCATGCAATCGCTTCAGATGCGTTTCTTTGCTCATCACGGCTTCCTAGCGTTGAACGCGGCCGGCCTGGCCGCCCTCGATGAGTTGCTCGACTTCCTGTACCGATACGAGATTGAAGTCGCCCGGTATCGTATGCTTGAGGCAGGCGGCCGCCGCCGCAAACTCCACCACCGCCGAGGCATCCGCGCCCGACAGAATCCTGTACACCACGCCCGCTGTGAAGGCGTCTCCGGCGCCCACTCGATCCACGATCTGAATCTCGTAGTCTCGGCTAAACGCGCACCCCTGCGGGCCACAGATCACTCCCGCGTAATGGTTGAGCGATGCCGAAGACCCACTGCGCAACGTCATCGCCACCGATGTGAATCCAAATAGCTCGCGTAGGCGCTGTGCGGCGCCCTGTTCGTCCGGCGCCTTCACGCCGAACAGCTTTTCGGCGTCCTCGGTGCCGCCGATGAAGATGTCCACGCGGTTCAGCAAACCGGAAAGGACGCGGCCGGCCTCCTGCGGCCCCCACAGCTTGCTGCGGTAGTTGCAGTCGCAACTTGTTGTGACGCCCAGGCGTTTGGCCGCATCCAAGGCATCCTCGATCACCGCCACGACGTTCTCGCCAAGAGCGGGTGCGGTTCCCGAGAAGTGAAACCACTGCTTGCCCGCCAGGATCCGCTCCCAGTCGAACTCGTCGCGCCGGACTTCCCGAATACTGCTGTGATTACGGTCGTAGATCACTTTCGAAGGCCGTTGCGAGAAGCCCGTCTCCACGTACAAGACCCCGAGGCGATCGCCGCCCCGAACGATGAAGTCGGTGTTCACGCCGAACCGGCGCAGATAGTTCACGCAGGCCTGTCCGATCTCGTGTTCGGGCACTTTGGAGACGGCATAGGTATCCGCGCCGAAGCCGGCGAGGCACACCGCAACATTCGCCTCCGCGCCCGTATAGCGCGCCCTGAAGGTCTCCGCTTGAGTGAAGCGGTCCATGCCCGGCGGATCCAGCCGCAGCAGAAGCTCTCCAAAGGTCACGATTGCTTTCGCCTTGCCGGTCATGTCATGCCTCCGGTGAGAGCAGGCACCGTGCGGCCGCCAGAACGCTTGCCCCCGGCCCGCGAAATGCCCACACCTGCGCCGTGTCATCGCAGCGGATGCTGCCCGTCTTTCCGCCAATCGCGGGAATGTGATACTCGAGTTCACTGAACGCGCCGAGCGCGCTGTTCACGTTGCACGCCTGCGTCGAATAGCCGAGATCGTCGGGGTCTTTCCACGGCGCGTCGACGTATTCACCGGACGGATTGACCACGAAGCTCCGCACGATGAGTGAACAGGCGTCGCCCGAGCCGTACAGGTATCCGACGCGGCCGGTGGTCGCCACGGCCCGCACGCCCACCTTGTGTTCGCCTTGCGCACGCATCTTGTACCGGATCAGATGATCGCCAACGATCAGGTCGTCCGCCGCGATCTGGCCAAACCAGATCTTGGGCTCCGCCTTGTGGAAGATGGGAATCAACAAGTCGCCGCCATGAGGCATCTGCACCAAGTTCCAAAGCCCCACCATCGGCCTATTCTCCGTATGCTCGCCGAGCATCTCGAGCCGGGTGTGCTGCGTGTAACCCGCGTATTGCACACCGGCCAGGTCGAGTTTCCGCTCGTAGCGCAACGGATTGGCCGCTGGCCCGACCGATTTGGTCATGCGCAGCTCGACTTCCTGCCCCGAGCGGGAAAGCTTGAGTTTGAGGCGGTTGACGAGCTCGAGTCCGCCTGCGCCTTGCACGGCCTCGTAGTTGCCCGGATCGAGCTGTCGCGGCTGCCAATAGGTTGCCGTGTCCGGGAATCTCGGGAGGAAGATGTCCACCTCAGGCGCCAGCCACGTGCGATCCCCGCCCGAATTGTGCCAATCCGCGCTTGCGTAGAATGCGCGCGCCGTATCCTCGGCGCCGAGGGCGGGATGCGTCCAGTAGAAATTCTCGTCGCTCCCTGGCGCAAATAGCCCGAGCACGCGCCCGCCATACGGCAACAAGAGGACGCTTGTGCCGTCCGGATTGGTCACGACGTGACATGGCTTTCCCACGGCCGCCAATACTTCAAATAACGCCTTCTTGCTTGCCACGGCTTCCGCCGCGGACGCTACGCGTGTGGCCACGCCCGCAAGACACACAGCGCCGGTCCCTCGTGCCATCATGTCTAGAAACTCCCTACGGCTCTGCATAACGAGATACCTCCCCGTTTACCGGATCGAGCACTCATCTCTTTTTCCACGAAGCGGCGATTTCTTCCAGTACCCGGCCCCTGGTCTCGGGCAGCATACGTAGCCCGAACAGGAACGCGAACACGCAAATCAGCGAGAACAGCCAAAACGCGCCGCCTGCGGACCCGATCTTCTTCTCCGAGTAATCGGTAATGATCGGGAACAGTTGGGCGCCGCTGTAGATTGTGACCCAGAGGAACGCGGTGGTCAGCGAGACGGCGCGGGCGCGGAGGCGGGTCGGAAAGATCTCCGACATCATGAGCCACGGCAGTGGGCCGAGCGCCAGGCCATGAGGAACCGTGCACAGGATGATCAGCAGGAGGACAATGCCGCCGCTCAAATGAAAATGGAACACGGCGCCGGTCATGGCCGTGACCACGCACATGAGCGCCGACGCCGCCAGCCACAATGGCCGGCGACCCACGCGGTCAACCGTCCAGCAAGCCGCAAGGGTTACCAGCCCCATGAACCCGTACGTGACCGCGAATTGCAGGAAGGCCATAGCCCGGTCTTCGAGTCCGGACGCCTCGAAGAGCATCGGGATATAGCCTCCCATTACGCTCCAGCCCGTCCAGTTGTTGAAGAATGCCAGCAGCAGGCCGATACCGAAGGCGTACCGGATACCGGGCGCGAACAGCTCGGAGAACTTGCCCTCTTCTTCATCGAGCCCGGCCTGGATCTGCTTCATCTCCTCCTCGGCAAAAGCCGGGCCGTCCACGCGCGCGAGAACATCGAGTGCCTCGTCGTTCCGGCCACGCCCCGCCAGCCACCGCGGGCTCTGAGGAAGAAATGAAAGCAACACCAGGAACACGGTCACCGGCAGGAGTTCCGAAGCGAACATCCACCGCCAGCAGACCTCCGGCGAAGTCAGCTTGATGATGATGAACGATACGAACGGCGCCGCGATGCTGCCCACCACGATCGCCAGTTGGTACATGATGCCGAGCCCGCCCCGCATGCGGGGCGGCGATATTTCCGAGATATACATGGGCGACGCCACCGAGCAAAGACCCACGCCCACGCCCCCGACGATCCGGAATATGTTGAACGTGACGATGTCCTTGGGAAGGGCCGTGAACAACGCCGAAATCCCCAGCAGCGCGCACGCCAGCATCATCGTCTTGTTCCGGCCGAGCGCGTCGCACATCCACCCGCCAAGGAACGGACCGATGATACAGCCCAGTGCCGCGCTGCCCGTCGCAAATCCAAACGCGGCCGAGGACAAATGGAACACTTCTTTTAGATAAAGGTTGGCGCCGCACACAATCGCGAGGTCATAGCCGAACAGGAACCCGCCCACTGACGCCACAAACGCCACGCCGAAGGCATACAGCGTCGACCGTTTGACGTCGCCTTGACTGTCCGGACTCATAACACGCCCTCCTTTGCCCTAGGCAATTGACCGCGAGTGACACCGACACGACTCGAGAGAATGGGACCGATCCGACCGATCCGACTGATCTCTCTCGTTTTTCTGGCTTCTTTTGCCCAATCTCTACACGCCCGGGAGATATCCCGTACCGAACCGCGCCGCCGACTCGTTGCGGAAATCCGAGATGAGTGACATCAACGACGTCGTGCCGCCGTCGGCCACGATGGTCTGGCCGACGATGTAGCCGGCGTCGTCCGAGCATAGAAACGCCGCTATCTTTGCGATATCCAGCGGGATGCCGGACCGGCCCAGGGGCACCTTCTGGGCGGCGTCTCGCTTGGCGTCCTCTTCATTGAATCCCGGGAGTACGTTGTAGTAGTTCTCAACCGTCACCCAACCCGGCGCAATCGCATTCACGCGAATCCCCTTGTGGGCAAGCTCGACGGCCAGCGACCGCGTGTACGCCACGATCGCACCCTTGGTGCCCGCGTATACCGAATGCTCCGGCGCGCCTTGGACGCCGTGGATCGACGTAAGATTGCAGATAGCGCCGCCGCCGCGCTTCTCCATGTCGGCAACAATCCGTTGCGTCAGGAAGAACTGCGCCCGGATGTTCACGTGATACATCTGGTCGAACTGCTCACGCGTGACCTTCAGGAACGGTTTATTGAACGTGATGCCCGCGTTGTTGACCAGGCAATCTACCCCGCCCAGGAGATCGAGGGCCGATTCGCCCAAGGCTACTACCTCGTCCACGTTGTCGAAGTCGGCACGAAACGCCGCCGAATTGCGGCCCATCCCCAGGATTTCATCGACCGCGCCTTGTGCACCGGCGGCACTGTGGCTGTAGTGAAGCGCCACGTCCGCACCCTGCCGCGCGAACTCGAGCGCAATCTCGCGCCCGATCCCGGTGCCGGATCCCGTGACCAGCGCCTTCTTGCCCGCAAGCTTTCCCTCGCAACTCATGTCGTTACCCTCATTCCTGCCTCGCCCGCTGGAGACGAAGGCTATACCGTTCGGGGTGGCGCCGTAGACGAGCGCACCACCAACTCGACGTCAAAAACGGTCGTGTCCGCCTTGACTTCCTTTCCCAACAGCATATCGAGCAACGTCCGCACACAGAAATCAGCCATCTGCCGGGCTGGAAAACGCACCGTGGTCAACGGCACACGAAACATGTCGCTACCCAGGATATCCCCGTTGCCAACCACCGAAATGTCATCCGGGACCGACATTCCTGCGGCGTAGATCGCCCGCATGACTCCCCGCGCCGCGACGTCATGGCGCACCAGGATCGCGGTCGGCCGCTCCCGCAGTGCAAGGAGTTCAGCGGCCCGCCGCTCCGCGAACCCCTCGTTGAACTCGATCTCCGTGAACCAACGGTCCTCGATCGGAACGCCCGCTTCCCGGAAGGCGTCCCGAACGCCCCGCGCCCGTTCGCGTCCTACATTCGAGATGCAGGGAATGCCGAGATACGCGATTCTTCGATGGCCCAACCCGATCAGGTGTTCCGCACCGAGCCGGCCTGCCTTGTAGTTATCGCCCGTGATCTGCGGCGCGGCCAGATCGTCAATCAGTCCGTCCAGCGTCACCAGTTTGATACCCGCTTCCACGAGTTCGTGATAGGTGGCCGGCGGCGTCATGGAGCCGGGCACCGCAATCACCCCGTCCACCCGGTTCTTCATCAACTGCTCCACCACCGACTCGTCGGTGCCGCTCTCATTGCCCGAGATGAAGAGCAGCGTCGAGTATCCGCCATCGCGAAGGCCGCGCTCGACCGCCTCGATCACCGAGTGAGACGCATAGTAGATGCTCGGCTTGGCGATGACCCCCACCAGGTTCGTCTTGCCCTGCGTGAGGCTACGTGCAATGTAGTTGGGTCGGTAGCGCATTTCCGCGGCCAGGGTCTCGATACGCTCGCGGGTGCCCACGGCAATATCCGGCTTCCCCGAGAGTGCGCGCAGCACCGTCGATCGGCTCACGCCCGCCGCGCGGGCTATGTCATTCACCGTGCAGCCCATGGCCCGTGCTCACGCTTTTCCACCGCATGGTCCCGCGAAGCCCATCTCGGTTCAGGCAATCTTCCGGAAGCTCGCCCCGCAACATGGCTTCGAGATTCAACGCCGCCCGGCGCTGAAGCTCGAAGCTTGCCCGTTCACTGTACCACGCGTAGTGTCCCGTGGCCACCACGCGCGGGTGAAGCAACAGCGGATCCCGGTTGGACAGGGGCGGCTCATCCTCGAACACGTCGAGGCCCGCCGCGAATACCTTGCCCGCTTCCAACGCGGCGGTAAGGGCGTCTTCATCCATCACCGGGCCCCGCGCCGTGTTGATGACCACGACGTTCGGACGCATGCGGCCAAATGCCGCCGCGTCCAGGAGATGGTGGGTCTCGTTCGTCAAGTTGCAGTGAAGGCTCACCACATCGCTGGCGGCCAGGAGTTCGTCCAAGGAACAGGCCTCCGCGCCCAGCTTCGAAAACCGCCCCGCCGGGACATACGGATCGCACGCCATCACGCGCTTGAACAGCCCACGCGCCTTCGTGCACAGCGTCCCGCCGATCCGGCCCAGGCCGATGATGCCTAACGTCATCTCGCGCAGTTCGGGCATGTATGCGTTCGGCGCGGCGGTGTAGTTCGGGCGCAACTGCGCCATGCCGGATCGGAGGTTGCGGACGCAGGCCAATACCAGTGCCAACGCGTGATCCGACACAGAATGGTTGGCATAGCCCTGCACGTTGCATACCGCGATCCCCCGAGCCGCCGCCGCCGCCAAATCGATGTTGTCGTGTCCTACCCCATAGCGCACGATGGCCTTGAGCGTCGAGGCCGTATCCAGAAAAGCGCCGTCCACCGTGGTCCAACGCACGAGCATCCCCGTCGCGCCATACGCAAATGCCGCTTTGCCCGCGGTGTCCAGTCGATCACCTCCAAAAAGCTCCAGCGAGTATCCTGAACGACCCAGGATTTCCCTCTCCTGATCGTATGAGGCGTACCCGGTGTCGACGACGACCACGCGCTTGTCCTCAGGTTGCGTCATTCGTCACTTTCCACGATTGCCGCCTGTCGCGGAGGTATGCCGTGTGCTCTTGCTAGCCGGATGGGACCGCCAACGTCCCGCATTGGGTTCCGGACCCGTATCCGGACTCGTGTCCGAAGCATACAGAAGTCTCCGCTGCTTTGCAACAGACAGCACCATGACGGGAAGACCGCAGCGTGGGGGAGAGGCCACGCGAGCAAAGGCGCCAATCTCCGATCTCGGTGCTCTGGACACCTGAATATGGTCCCGACGATTCGCCGCGTCGAGGTTGCATCGTGCGGCACTGATGCGGTATCATCTTTATTGGTTTTGCCCGGGTGGTGGAACTGGCAGACACGCTAGGCTAAGGACCTAGTGCCGTTAATTGCGGCTTGCGAGTTCAAGTCTCGCCCCGGGCACCACTGACTGTACGCCGGCAGGTCGTGTTCTTGGAAGCGCAACCTGCCGGTTTTCTTTTTGCCGGTCTCAATGGTCTGCTACACTCTTGCCGACGGCTATCGCGGGGTGTTGATGAGGAAGGCCAGTGTGAACTGCCCTTTGTCGCAGGAGGACAAGGCCCAGCCGGGCGCTCAAGGGCGTCGCGGCTGTTCCGCCCGATCGGCCTCGCCGGTGGGCCGGATGGCGGTTGCGGTGCTGGCGCTCGCGGCCGTCGTCCTAGCCGTGGTGGTGGCGGTGCACTTCGCGGGGCGCGGCATTCGTTCGCCCAAGTTCGACCTGACGCTCTTCACGGAAGACGATGGCCCGCTCGTGCGGCGAAACAAGGCAAACCTGGACGGCGTCCGTGTCGATAACGAGTTTGAAGGTGTTCCGGTGACTTTCCGCGTCAGCACGAATGCGGAGGGATTGCGCAATGGGCCTCTCGTGAATGACCGCCCACGCTGCCGTGTCCTCGCCATCGGCGATTCAACCACGTTCGGGCTCTGTGTCGAAGACGATCAGGCGTGGCCGAATCGTCTGGAGGTGACGCTTGACGACGATGGTCCGGCGCTCTATGAGGTTCTGAATGCGGGTGTTGTGAGGTACTCGTCTTTTCAGGGCCTCCGCTATCTCCAGACGCGGGGCGAGGCGCTTCGACCGGATGTGGTCATCGCGTCCTTTGGGCCAAACGACCAGACGCTCTTGGGGGATACGGATTTCCCCGATCCGATGCACAGTCGGGGTCTCACGCCCTTGGCCGTCGTTTTCAGAAGGCTGCTGCGTGGAGAAGAGGATCCTCAGCGGCCTCCTCGCGAGAAGTCCCCCCGACTCAGTCCGGGTGAGTTCCTCGATAACCTCATCCATATCGCCGATTGGTGTCGTGAGCGGGAGGTGTTCCTGGTATTGATGGCCTGGCCGCTCGAGGCCGAGTGGCGGGAAGACCCGTTGGCGCCGCCATCCTATCGATCGCTGGTGCACGAGGCCGGATCGCGAACCGGTACGCCGGTGATTGACGTCCTCGACGCCAGAGAAGGCGTTGACGCGCCGATGTACGTGGACACCATACACATGAATGCCGAGGGTTGCCTCCTTGTGGCGAACTTGGTGGCCCAGCGGCTACCGGAACTGCTCCCGGAGCAGCTTCGTGTCCGAGTTGCCGATCGCGCCTGTGCCCATGCCGAGTCGTGCGCCGCCACGGCAGATGTCGAGACCGTCGTCGCGGCGTGTCGATGGGCCATAACCTGGTTTCCCACGCGCGCGGAGTCCTATGCGCGCGTCGATGCGGCTCTCGACCAACTGGACATGCCCAATGTGCGCATCCGGTTCTGGCAAGACGCGGCCAAGGCGCACAGTGCCGTCCCTTGGGGTCCCTACTTCCTGGGCATGGCGCTGAATGGCGCGGGCCGTCCTGCCGAAGCGGCGGACGCCTTCCGAACGGCTGCTGACCTGCGCCCGGAGGATCCGGCCATGGTCGATCCTTTGGCCGCGGCATTGCTTGCGGCAGGGAAGACGGAGGAGGCCGTCGCCGCGGCCCGGCGCGGTTTGGCGCTGAGCCCGCCGTTGGCCACACCGGCCCTGCACGTGTCTCTCGTTCGCGGCCTCATGACTCTCGGTGATGTGGCGGAGGCCGCGAGCCACGTGGAGGGCTGTCGCGCGGCGGGAATCGTTTTGCCGCCGGACCTCGATGCCGAGATCGCTGCGGCCAGCCAGGGCAAGTAACGCCTGCGAACGGAGGAGATTAAGCATGAAGCCTGGGCTCGGTTGGGGGGTGGTGGCGTTTGTCGCCGTGGTTCCGCTGTTCGCGAGCGCGCAGCAGGAATCTGAGGATCCGGACGACTCGCTTGCGCAACCCCGCGCGGAGGAGAGTGCCATGAACCCCTGTACATCTGCGGGAAGTTCCCCCGGCGAAGACCGGGCTAACGTCCCCATCACGACCGCGCGCAACACGTGGTATCTCCACGTGCCGTCCGGCCATGCCGGGCCGATTGATGTGCGCTTCGTGCCCAAGCCGTCACACATCGGACTGCTCGGACTGGACGAGGCACTTCCCCACACGTATGAGGAGGGAAGACTGCGGTTTGAGTTGCCGGCCGCAGCCCAAGGTTTGACGGAGACGGTCGTCGCGCTGACCTGGACGGCGAATCACTGGGACAAGGCTATCGCCGAGTTCGACGAGATGGACAGGACGCACCCGCCAGCCGAGGATGCGGTCCTTTTCGTCGGCAGTTCGACCATTCGCATGTGGGACTTGGCGAGGTTCTTCCCAAGCATCCCGGCCGAGAATCGCGGATTCGGCGGCTCGCAGTTCTGGGACATTGCCTACCATGCCGAACGCATCATCACGCCCTATCGACCCCGGCTCATCGTCCTCTATGCGGGCGATAACGACGTGGCCTCAGGCAAGAGTGCGGCATGGGTCTTCGCGGACTTCAAGGCGCTGATTCAGCGCATCCGGGACGGATTGCCCCGCACGCCGATCATTGTGCTGGGGGTGAAACCGAGCGTCGCGCGGTGGAATCTCTGGCCGGAGATGCAGCAGGTCAACCAGCGGATCCAAGGTCTCGCGGCCACCCAACCCAACGTCCACTATCTCGACCTCAGCGGGCTCCTCCTCGGTGAGGACGGCACCCCGCGTCCGGACCTGTTTCTACGCGACGGGCTTCACCTCAACGACGAAGGATACCAACGCTGGACGCATCGCCTCGCTCAAGAACTCGCCCGGTTCGAATGACGGCGCCTCGGGCCCGCCGTCTGCTGCGTGCTTGGCCCCTGCTTCAGTACTTGGGCTGAAGCGGCAATTGGCACTTCGGACACATCCGCAACATACAGGGCATGCCCGGTTCAGGCGGGAATACCGTCTTGCAGTCCGGGCATTCGCATCCCTTGACCACTTTCCCGTTGTGGATTTCCGGCGCTTTGACAGTGCCCACTTTTTGATCAGCCATCGCTCACCTCCACTCGAAGGTTCACCTTGACACTGTACCGCGCCTACATTTTATCATCTTTTTCGGAATAATGCTTCCGAATCCTTGCTGGAATCATGCGCACGGCCGGCCGGAAGCCTCCTAAGAGGCAAACGGTTGATCAGGCATTCTACCGTTTCCAAGGATCGGGCATTCCCCCGTGAAAGCCGTCCCTTCCCTTCGTGCTATCATACTTTCAGTGCAGCGACAGCCTGCACGGAGGATACCCCCATGCGCGAAACTGTAGGATACGCCCTCGTGTGTGCCGCAATACTCTTGGTCTCGATGACAGCCTGCGCGGCGGAATCGCAGGCGCTTGCAGAGGAATGGCAAGGTCGCGTCATCCCGTGCCCGAAAACCTGCGAGGTCGCGGCCGTTCATCCCGCCCCGGCCGAAAGCGTAGCGCTCGTGCTACCGGATGTTCCGGATCCCATGTTCGACACTATCCGGGCACTGTTGACTCCTTTCGCGAGCGCCGCGCCTGAGAATGCCGCGTTCCGCATGCTCTTCGAATTGCGGGACATGGCCGGCGATGCGTTGCCCGATGAGCCGGCCGAGGTTCTGGCCACGGTCTCCAATGCCGATCAGGCGTATGTCATTGTGCCAACGCGGCTGGGGGAGGCTTTCAATGGTTTGCTGGTGTGTGCGAACACGAACCTGGGCCTTTTGTACGGCGCGCGCACATTGTCCGAAATGCTGAAGACTGAGCCGGGCGTGTTGCCGGAACTGATGCTGACCGACTGGCCGGACATGCCCGAACGGGGCCAATGGGGTGGGAGCTCGACGCGGGATTTGGGATGGCTCGCCGCGCGCAAGTTCAACGTGGTCGAGGCCCACGCCGCGCTGTCCTGCGATGAAAGCGGCCAGGGAATGGCTTCTCTGCCGGAAGACCTGCGCCAGGAAGCGGTTCGCGAAGGCGTGAAACTGGTGCCGATCATTCTCCATCTCGAGCAGATCATGACCAATGACGTGTTGCGTCAACGCCTGCCTGGCCTCGCCTCTACTCCGGACCCTTCGGTTCCGTTGCCCTCCGATTACACGCCGGGTATCTGCTTCTCGAATCCGGATGCCATCCGTATTCTGGGCGATTGGATGGAGGCGTTGGTGCGATTGCCGGAGATCACGGAGGTCATGCTGTGGTTATCCGAAGGCGCCGCGCCGTGCTTCTGCCCCAAGTGTAAGGGAAGAGAACCCTTCACCGTCGAAGTGGCCGCCGCAGTGCAAGCGTTCGAACGGGCCAAGTCCGTCAAGCCTGACGCCGCCCTCCGTCTCTTGCTGACGCAGGGCTCCTATCCCGTCAACGACGTGGTGCTGAAGGCGGCGCCCGCCGATGTCAAGATCACCTACTACCATGGCGGATACACGTACGATTCTTCGGATAAACCCATGATCTATCCGCTGCTGGAGGAGTTCGCCGCGTCGGGGCGCTGGCTGGGCGTGTATCCCCAGGTGACCAACGCCTGGCGGACCGTGACGCCCTTCACGGGGCCGCAATTCATTCGGGCGCGCATGACGGAATTCGTCCAGAAACGGCTGTCCAACGTCATCGTGTATGCCGTTCCCTCCAATGATCTCCACCGTTTCAACGTCATGGCCGCCGCCGAATGGCTGTGGAACAACACCGGTCGTGACGAAGGCCAATTCGCGCGCGCGTGGGCGGGGGCTCAAGGGCTCGCAGAACCGGATCGGTTCGCAGAATGGGCCGTGGCGATCGGGCCGGTTGGCTGGAAGCTCGCCGGCAGCAGGACGGCCATCACGTTGATCGGCGATAGGGGGTCCGGTTACATGGAAGGCGGCCATCCGTTCGGTTTCGGCGAGTGGATACTGGCCGCGATCGCGTCGGAGGAGGAGTTTGCCGGCCTGGAGCATCAGGCCGCAGACGCGCTCAATCGTGCCATGGCCCTGGGATACGGCCCGGCCATCGCCGAGTCGCGCATTCATCAGGCATACCTGAATCTCGCCGATGGGCTGCGCGTCTTGTCACAGGCGCCGGGGGCCGACGCATCCGGGCTCACACCGTCCGGCTACGCTCGGTACCGTGCCGCCTTCGAGGAAGTCGACGTCGCGGCACGGACCCTCGATGTGGAACACGCCGCCTGGGCACAAGAGATCGCCCCCGGCCCGTTCCATTCCCGCGTCGTCGATACCATGGCCTCGGGATGTCGCGCCGCGGACGCGGCCACGAACGTGCTGCTCCGTCTGGGCATTCCGGATCCCGCCCCGGGGTTTCGCTCGAAGGAGATCGGGGGATGGCATGACGCTGACTTCGCCGCCGGCTCCTCCGCGGTTCTGACCCTCGATGTCGCGAATGCCTGGCAGGGCCCCGGCCCTTACGTGCTCACCTTCGAGTATCACGGCGGCCTACACGGCGTTCGCATCGCCAAACTCGACTGCCTCGCCGTCGCGCCGGATGGTTCCGAAGCCCTGCTGACCGTGGCGGAAGGGACGGCCCAAGGCGATCCGCCCGCCGGTGAAACCAACGCGGGCGGCATGGTCAACGTGTATGAGCCTTGGCGCGAAATCCGGTTTCCGTTTCCGAGCCTTCCTCAGCATGCCGCGCCGCGTATCCGCGTCCTAGTGGAATTGCTGGAAGAGGCGCCTCCCGAGCAGCGCCTGAGCAACGGCGCCATCTTCTTGCGGCGAGGCTTCTGCGAGTAGCCCGTGGACTTGATGGCGGCACGCCTTCGGCGTGATGCACCCCTCCGGATCGGCGCGCGATCCGCGTGCGCCAGGGCGAAGGGACTGACACGTTTTTTCGCGCAGCCGAGCGGAGCGAAAAACGCTGTCTGTCCCGAGCCTATTGCACCCGCCGGATCAGCGCACGACTAACGTGCGCCAACTACGCGCCAAGTAGGCTCAGATTGATTCTGCGCAATGGGTGTGTATAAGCCGTTTCGCAGCAATAACTCACGTACTGAATTGATGCTGGGACGGCGAAGGCGCCTCGCTATCCTGTCGCTATTCCCCTCGTGCCACGGGTTTCCTCGGGTGTCTGCAAACACACGTCTCGACGAAAGGCGATCAAGGCGGATGGCCCGCATGAACATCGGTGACGTATCAGGCGTTGGCTTTGGCAGACCCATAGCGGGTGGAGTCCTCCGCAAAGAGGTCCGGCATGCGAGCGACAACGTCGTCATAGATGCTTCGTAAGCTCGGCTCTGTCAATGAAATCATATTCATTGCAGTTTGGCAGATGTGGATATCGCTATCATCCAATGGTGTCTGGCTTCTGGCCCGATCGGCCATGACGTTGGCAATGCAGACTACCGCCACCAAGTTGCTGGAAGCGTGCGCCCGCTCCGGGAAATGGTGCGCCATGATGCCTTGGGCAAATTCGTCGGGGAAACGCCATGCTATCGCGAGCTCATATCCCGCCAGGGTGTGAGGCAGACCCACGATGTCCTTCTCCCGAACAAGGAGTTCCATGCCGGTGGCGTGCATCCCGATCTGCTGGTAGTGCGTCGGGAGGATTTCGCACAGCGCCACGCGCCCGATGTCGTGCAGGAGGCCTGCCGTATAGAAGCGATCAGGCTGTGCCATGTTGCATTTCTCCGCGATGATCGACGCGGCCTTGGCGCAGCACACAGCATCGGTCCAGTAGGCATAGAGATCGAACCGCTCCCAATGGCTGAACAGACCAGCCGTGTCGGTGGCGGAAACCAGCATAGAGGCCTTCGGCGCACCCAGCATTCGAATAGCCTGTCGTGCGGAGTCGACTTTTCCCGAGTGATGGTGGGCTTCGGCATTTGCCAGGGCGAGCAAGCGCGCTGTCATGAGCGGATCCATGGCAACGAGCCGCGTTAGGGCTTCTTCCGAAACGGGACCTTCGGCCGTCGCTTGACGTAGCAGATAGAGGGAACCCGGTGTCAAGGGAAGCGCTTCGATCTGCTGAATCATCTGCTTGATCTGGGCTTCGGCGACAGGACACAGGTCGGGCGAGGCGCCGGTGGAACGGGGAATATCCTCCTCCACGCCGGGAATCTCTGGTTCCCCAGCTTCGTGCAGGAATCGCTCGATGCCCCACTGGATATCGTCGGCATCCGCCAAGACGGGCCTGGTCTTCAACCCCGTCAGCGTAGACACGTCCCGGACGGTGTCATCGTCCAACGGACACGCCATGGCCAGTGTGAGCAGCCGACCCAACCGATCAATGGGAATCGCGCGTCGTTCCGTCGCGAAACGCTTGGAGACAAGCCGGGCAACCGTTGTGTCAATATCGTAGTTGCGCAGGTTCAGACTCGGTATTCCTCCCTGCTTGGCCATGAAACTCACGAAGGTCTCCGAGCGTACAAAGTTCAGCGCGATCAGCGCATCAACCGTTCGTCCCCCGTGCGCGCGCTGATATGCAACGGCCCTCTAAAGCTGTGGCCGGGTGACCAGGCCCGCCTCCAACACGCGTCGGTTGATGGCGGCCTCCGCCATCTGCCGCTTCCAGAGGTATATCTGCACGGGGCTGACGCCGTACTCCTCGCTCAGATCGCCAATGGGAACGCCGTCGTCCACATAGCGCCTCACGATATCGACCTTCTGAGCATTCGATAGGTGCGGTACGGGATCCATTGTGCGTACCTCCAATGGATTGGTTATGCCCTTGTCCGCTTGTGTCTATGATCGAAATAAGTGGAATCCCGAAAGCAACACCCTCACCCCAGGCATTATGCGAGTTCTTGCGGAATCTGTCAAGGGATTCAGGCGGAATGGGGGCTGCGTCCGGTGAACCGAGTGCGCCACGCGTCGATCCTGCTCCGGCCGAAGAGCGAAACGGTGGTCAACGGGAGCTGTACCGAGAGTGGCCGCGGGTCCTGCGTGGTCGATTCGACCCTCAAGAAGGGGCACACACCACAGGCCGCACCGCTCGAATCCGCGCGGGATTTCATTGTGAGACTGTCCCAATGTCCCGAGACCAGCTACCCACCGGTAGGCTGTGGCAGCGACTGCCGCTTCGTGTACCAAGACCTGTGCGGATCCGCCTTAATCCATGACGGCAAGTGTATCCATGCAGCCTTCTTCTCGAATCCCAGGGGCGAAGATCGGTCCGAGATGCGCGGATTCCGACAAAGGCACGAGTTTCGACGGTGATTCGCTATCTCACACCGGAACTTGGTAAACGTCCGGCGAAAGGCGTCTTTCGGATTTCGGGGGAATCGGGGATACTGTTGCCATTACGGAAGGACGCACGTGATGGCGAGTGGCACTGGTGGCGGTCGGGGGTATCCGATGCATCCGCACGCCCCCGAAATCGCCTCGGGCGAACGCCTACTGCGAATCGTTCATCGGCCGTATCAAGCATCAAGCCTTGGACCACTTCTGCTGCCTCAGCCTCAAGCAGTTGGACTACAGCGTCCGCGCATGGCTCCACTATTACCACACCCAGCGTTCGCACCAAGGCGTCGACATCGGGAACAAGGGGCTTGACCCCAGCTTTCGGCTCACAGCCGAAGGGAAGATCCGCCACAAGCGGCAACTCGGCGGCATTGTCTCCCACTATCACCGCGACGCGGCCTAGGATGTGCTGATCGCCGACAACGTGACGACCGGGAAGACCAAGCGCCGGGCCGGAGCACGGCGCCCGGTCACCCGAATTCGCTGCCCTGGCGCTGCTTATATCCACAATCGCTCCGCTCTGAGGCTCCAACCGCGTTCCGATTCGACCTGAATCACACCACATCGCTCTGGTGAAATGGCTTCACCATCACGATACGCTACAATTGAGCACCGCGCCCACATTTCCGAACGGCTCACACTTCTTGCGTGAGGAAACGGAGAATCAAGTAAGGTGTCCCGCTAGTTCCCAGAGCAGCGCCTGAGCAACGGTGCCATCTTCTTGCGGCGAGGCTTCTGCGAGTAGCCCGTGGACTTGATGGCGGCACGCCTTCGCCGTGATGCACCCCTCCGGATCGGCGCGCGATCCCCGTGCGCCAGGGCGAAGGGACTGACACGTTTTTTCGCGCAGCGGAGCGGAGCGAAAAACGCTGTCTGTCCCGAGCCTCCTGCACCCGCCGGATCAGCGCACGATCATCGTGCGCCGACTACGCGCCAAGTAGGCGCAGATTGATTCTGCGCAACGGGGCCGGTCTATCCCCTTTGGTCGCCCTCCGCACGCACACCCCCCTCAATCCCCCCGTAAACGGGGGGAGGGTTCAGAAATCGGGGACTGACTCCCTCCGAGTCCCCGAGGAGGGCTGTCTGTCCCCGATTTCCGAAAGAAACGGAGCGAATTAGCTGGGCTCGCCACGCAACGGGCCGGCGACGGAACACGAAGGATCCGTGGAATCAGCGCAGATTGATTCTGCGCAATGGGGCGGTCCTGTCGCCTCTCGTTTTCGCACGCACACTCCCCTCAATCGCCCCGTAAACAGGGGGAGGGTTGGCTCATGAACTGGCTGCCCTGGTCCGTGTTAAAGATCTCGGGGCGGCCACGCCGCAGCGCCCGGTACAACGCCGTCAGGCAGAAGCCCACGTCCAGTGTGTTGGACAACTCCCAGTCCAGCTCGACTTTGAGGTGGCCTGTCTCCTCGTAGAGCCGACTGGCCACCGGCTCCTGCGACTCCGTGGCGTGCTTGCGGCCGTCCGCGAAGACCTCAGGGCACTTACTCAAGAGCTGTTTCTTCGAGTCCCGCACTTGGTTGGGATGCATCCCATACTCTGCCGCGATCTCACTCACCGTGCGTTGGTTGCGCAGGGCCTCCCGGCCAGCCGCGCCTTGAACTTCTCGTCAAAACGCCGTCGTTTCCTTGCCATCGCCTATACCCTTTCTGAACTGTTCCTATCATACACCTCCACCTTGTTCACCTGTCCAGATTTTGGGGTAAGGCTCAGAATTCAAGCCGATTGCAGGCGACTTCAGTGAGTCTTTGTTGCGAGTCATTGCCCAGAGCGACTTCGTGGACCGTTGGACTCCCGCATTGCTGTTCCGTATAATTCCGAGCTTCACCGAAAACCAAGGAGCGTCTTGTATGGCTGAGAACATGTTGCGCGTGATCAACCCCTACACTGAGAAAGAGGCCTTTTCGCTGCCGTTGTTGCAGCAGAATGAAGTCGATAGTGTCGTCACAGAGGCGCGGGACGCATCCGCCACTTGGAGGCAGTCATCAATGGCTGAGCGCATCGCCCTGTGCGGCCACTTCATGACGGCTTTCGAACGAACGCGCGAGGATGTGGCGAGAAACCTGACGCTGCAAATGGGCAAACCCCTACAGCAGTCTCAGAACGAAGTGTCCGGCATGCTGGGCCGTGTCGAGTACATGATGAGCATCGCCGAGAAGACGCTAGCCGACGAGTGGCTTCCCGACAAGCCGGGGTTCAAACGATATATCCGGCATGAACCGCTGGGAGTTGTCTTGGACATCGCCGCATGGAATTACCCGCTCCTGATTGCGGTGAATATCGTTGTCCCCGCGGTCTTAGCCGGTAACGCGGTCATCATCAAGCATTCGAGCCGGACTCCCCTATGCGGCCAAGCTTTCGTGGATGCGTTCTGCGAAGCGGGCGCACCCGAATATCTCGTTCAAAACATCGTCGCCAGCCATGAGGTGACAGAGAAGCTGATTCAACATCCGGGCGTGGACCACGTCTCATTCACAGGTTCCGTAAGGGGCGGACATGAGGTCGTGCGCTCGGCGGCGGACCGCTTCATTGATGCGGGCTTGGAACTGGGGGGAAAAGACCCCGCCTATGTCTGTGCCGACGCCGACTTTGATTACGCCGTAGCCAACTGCGTCGATGGGGCCTTCTACAATGCGGGGCAATCGTGTTGCGCGGTCGAAAGGGTCTATGTCGAACGGTCTATCTACGACCGGTTCGTTGAAGCGTTTGTCGCCAAGACGAGGGAGTATGCGTTGGGAGATCCGTTGGAAGCCGCGACATCAATCGGGCCGATGGCCACCAAGAGCGCTCCCGCTTTTCTGCTGGGACAGATCGAGGCCGCCGTCAAAGCCGGTGGACGGCTCTTGGTCGCTCCCACGGATTTCGCTTGCCCGAAGACGGGCTGGTTTCTGGGACCTGGCGTGGTTGCGGATGCTCCACAGGATTGCTCACTCATGCAGGAGGAAAGCTTCGGCCCGGTCATTGGCATTCGGCCCGTGGCCAACGATGAGGAAGCGGTTCGAGTCATGAACGACAGTCCATACGGGCTGACGGCCTCCATTTGGACCTCGGACCTGGACCGCGCCATTCGCATCGGCGAGCAAATCGAGACCGGCACGTTCTACATGAATCGGTGCGACTTCCTGGATCCTGCGCTTCCATGGTGCGGAGTGAAGGATACTGGTCGCGGTGCCACGCTATCCCACTACGGTCTGCTCCATTTGACCCGGCTGAAGAGCATGCACCTGCGAACCGAAATACCGTAAGACGCCTTTCACCGGACGCTTACGCGATGTCCAGGAGTTGCAGGTAGGACAACTCGTCCACGAATCGCACATCTTTCTGGATGTACTCCAGCGTCCGCACGAACCGGGTCTTCTTTTCGTAGTAGTAACCCTGCTGCGCGGGCACGTCGTGGCCGTAGCCGAACGACTCGAGTTCCGGCACCGCGCGGTTGAGTTCGTCGATGAGCACGAGTGCCTTGTCCTAGATGGGTACGGGACTCCAGCGAAAGCGGGCTGCTGCTTTCGCAGGGCCGAAAGCTGTGGCTTGGCAACGCCAAACGCACCGGAAGGCCAAGCGACCGAGGGGAGCGTAGCACGTACTCCACAACGCCATGCTCGAGCTTCTCCACATTGGGATAGCCGAGCACGTCCTCAAACATGGCCCGGCACGAAGCCGTCGTGGATGTCACGTGCCCCAGGCCTTCGGGATCGTTCCTCGCTTGATGCCAAGAGCCAGACACATCTTGCCAACGGGGGCTCGAGTAGCAGTAGACGCACCCGTGAGCGCAGCCTGAGCTGATGTTTACACTGCACACACCCTTCAAGCATGGGAGGTCCGACGGCGTCAGTACCGCGGACTTGCGAAAGACATTTTCAACGTTCATGACTCCTCTCTTAACACGTATCCAAAGCTCCCGTCGGACCGAACGCGGTCATGAGATGCAATTGCAGCGGCCGAGATTCCACCGTTCGTGCACAGCCTGCCAGACGCCCGCGTCTTCCAGGCACAGGCCAATATCGAGGCCGGGCCGCACATCGCGCGCAGTGGCGATAATCGCATCGTACATGGCGGCGCACAGATCGGGTGCGTAACGTGTCCGGAAGTCGCTGTTCTTGTTATCGGTCTGCATGTTGCACGAGATGGCGTTTGCCTTGCCCAGTTTGCGTTCCATCAAGCGCGTGGCCTGCTTGGCACTGCAGAGGCCCCCAAGCGTGAGCCGTTCAAGAGGCACCTCGGCAACAAGATCCGCTATGAACGCGGTGTACAATTCCTGCCACCCGGCCACGGGAATCAGCGGCATGATGACCGCACGCACCGGATAACCGGCTGCCGCGCACCGTTTCATTGCCTCCACCCGCGCCGCAACGGAAGGCACATTGCGCTCGAAACGCTCCGCTATCGCCGCTGGATTCAGGCTCCAACTCAACGTGGTGCGGCCGTTATGCTCGAGCGGAAGCAGACGCTCCACCGAGGCCGATTTCGTCAGCAGGATTTGCCGGGCGCGGGGATGTTGTGCGAAGTAGGGTACGAGCACCGTCGAATACGCCGTTAGCGGATCCAGCGCGAGGCCGTCCTGCAGCTTCCCATGGTAGAAGGTGGTTTCCCCTCCCTGGCGCCCCGCAATCCGGTCCATGTCGGCCACGATCTCCCGCAGGTTGACGTAGACCTTCACCGTCGGCGAAAACCACACCCCTTGCGTGCCTGCCAGGTAGCAGTACAGGCAATCGTACGGACAGAATCCGTACACCGAATAATGCCAGTAATTTGGGCAGCAGTTGCCCGCTTCATCGCTGAAGCGCACCGACTTGTTGAGAACCCCGAAGACAAGGGTGTGTTTTCCCGCAACGTGCCGCGCCGGAAAAGAAGCCTCGCCAACGTCGATCCGATTATGGGGGCAGTCCAGTTGCTCGTCGACCGCGACCCCAGGATAGGCCGAGCATACCCGCCGCACAAAGGCCTCGCGTTCAGGCGTCGCCAGACTGCCACTGGCTAATACGATGCGTTCCACCGCGAAATGCGCGGGGGACCGTGACGTGAACCCGCGAGGCAATGCGCAATACTCCTCGCCTCGCACCAGCAGGTCAAGCTGTCCCATGTCGGGCGCCTCCGTCCATCAACCAGAAGCCTTCGAGGCCAGAGTGCCTGTTCGCCCTCCGGCACCGACGCCGCGCGCCATCGCCACCCCACACCAACGCGACAATACCAAAAACCTGAACAAATGTCCAGTATATTCGATTTCGGGTACATCGGCTGAAGTCAGCGCGACCGGCCACCGCCAAGGAAGAGCGCTAACCGCAGCATCTGCGGGCCCTTTCCCCCGTGAACCGCTCCCACCGCTTGAGGGCCACATCACAGAACCGAGGATCCCGCTCGACGAGAAACGCCCGGCGCCCCAGCCGTTGCGCGGCGATGAGGACCGTTCCCGAGCCAGCAAAGGGATCGAGGACGCAGGCCCCGCTCATCGTTTACGCTTGGATGGTCCGGTAAGGAAGCTCCACAGGGCACGCGCCAGGATAACCTTGCTGACAGGTCGGTGCTTGCTCCCGCTGTCACGCCGGTCCAATCGATACGCAGGGAATCCGACTTGGCCTCGGGAAGTGCCATCTGGCGGCCGATGGCGCAGCCCACACCCTCCTACCTGCGACTGTCAAGAGCCGGGGGCTCTCGATGTGTTACGCGGCACTTTCTTGCCAACGCGCCTCGATCGTGTCGGCGGACAGATCGGCCCCGCAGCGCCATTCGACATAGTAGCCGCCGTTGCGAACCTGAGAGAACTCAGCCCAATCCTTCAATGGCAAGAAGGCCGACGATTCCAGATAGGGGCGAGCATCAAACGTCCCGAAACGCCCGTCTTCGGCGATTACGTGCAGCGTACCGTCTTCCCGCGATGTGACTTCTGCTATCTGCATTGATCCAGTCCCCGGATGGGCAATGGATTCTGACTGTTCACGGCCAGTTCCCCATCCACCATCAAGATTATCGCACGCGAATCGCGGCTCAATCCAAATGTGCAGGAGCAAGCAACGGCGAGAAGGCGATCGTTCCTCGCGGAAGGGCGTCGAATCTACGTAGCCCCTTCTCCAGCGGCACGTTACCCGCTCGTCATCGCGTTGATGGAACCACATCGTAGGAGCGCGTCGCCAGTCGAGACCATGGGACGCGGGAACCGGCAAGGCGTGCGACGTGCAGCTACGCGAGTGTGGATTCCGGCTCGTCACCACGTGGCGCCACCGCTTTGCTCTCCAAACCGCGCTCGCTGAGCCGGGCCATAACTCCTCGCCTGACAGGAAGACACAAGATCAAGAACAACAATGGATTAGGGGAAACGTGCCTTGATGGGATGGCGGGGAAAGCGCCTGGCCGACCGGAATTGTCAGGAACATGCGTGGAAACGGACCGCACGGCGAAGAATGTTCGGCGCGAACACGCATGGCGCCGTCGCCCGGAATGCTCCCGTTTTGCCCCCGTGGTGAGAATGGTGTCTCGAAGGGACCTACAACGATGCCGCCTTCAGCCTAGCCTGCTTGGGTTAAACGCGCGAGTTGTAATAGTGAACTATGGTGGAGGCGGCGGGAATCGAAGCCGGGGAAGGGGTGTTTTCGTAAGCCATTGGCCAGCAATTAGATACGGCCTAAGCCATTGCTTCACAAGAACTTCGAGCTGTCTCAAGTCTTATCACAACTTATCACGTTTGCGTACGTTCTTGTTTCAAAATGCTCCCGTTTTGCTCCCGCGCGAACGCAACACTCGGCCGCCTCAACGTGCTTCAAGTCCGCTGTAATTGACCCGTAGCCATGGCGATCAACCGGCCTTGCGAAGCCGATGCCCCGCGTTCGAAAGGCTCTTCACAATTCGAGCCCGGAGAAGGCGCTCAACGTAGCCGTTGACAGTCCCGTCGGGATACAGCACCTTGTTCGCAATCAATCCGCGCAGTTTCTGCTCGACGTCTTTGTCGGAGAACGGTAGACGCTCCGCAAACTTCTCCGGCGAGTACGCGGTGTTCTGCCAAAGCCACTCCCATTGTTGTTCCCTGTTTTCCGGCTGAACAGTCAAGCGCCTTCGGCGTTCAACCGGCATGCCCATCCATGCCACGACGATCCGGATAATCGACGGGTTTCCGGAGACGAGCAAAACGCATTCCGGCCGCTCATCATCCTTGAATTGCTCAAGCGTCTTCAGCCATCTGTCCTTCTTCATACTTCCTCCCCCGATTCGTTGAACAAAGTCATCTGAGTTGCCTCGCGTGCGGCAGGTAGTTCCTCGCCCGCATCCTCGCCTGCGAGAAAACAGCGCTCCTTGCTGATGTCCGGATTCATACATCCGCACACATATGCCCGGAGTCCATGTTGTTCAGCGATTCGCTTAGCTCGTTTGAAAAGCGCCATTCGTTCGCCCGCCGGTAGTGGCGTTTGACTATAGCGCCCGCTGACACGCAATGGTTCAGCATTCTCGTACCGCGCGAAAAGCCGGTGAAGCATTTCCGGCGGCAGCTTGCGCTCGAGCGAACGCCGGATCGCCGGTCGCAGATGCAGCGTGTTGATGACGACCTCCATTATCCCGCATTGTGCAGCGATTTCGCACAGGGCGCACAAAGTCTCATCGTCATCGGTGACGCCGGGCAGTATCGGCGCAACGCGCAGTTTGACCGCAACACCCGCTTCCCGCAACCGTTTCGCCTGTGCTATGCGCGCAGAAACCGGCGCAGCATGAGGCTCGAGCAGCGCACAAGCATCGTCCCGGTGTGTAGTGAGCCCCACCTGCACATGAACACGATCTGCGTCTTCAGACAGTAGCGTCAGATGTCGTTCGGGGATCCGGCCCTTCGTGGTAATGGCCACCCGCGCGCCCTGCTCCAGAATGAAGGCCAGCATTTCGTACGCCGCGGCAAGGATCTCTGGCACTGGTTGAAACAGGTCTGAGGAAGGACAGAAGTAGACGCGTTCCGGCTTCTTCCGTTTCCGCGGCCATTCGGCCTTCATCTTTTCCAATGCATTTGCATAGAAACGAACCGTTCCCTCTGGCGGCGCCTGGCTGTACGACCTCGAATAGCAGTAGACGCACTCATGCGCGCAGCCTGAACTGATGTTTACACTGCACACACCCTTCAAGCATGGGAGGTCCGACGGAGTCAGGACCGCGGACTTGCGATGCACATGTTCAATTATCATCTCCGCATAGGCCTCACTCATTTCTCGCGAACAACTTCTTCCAGCGGCGGATTATCGCGTCGCAGAACGCCGGGTTCACCTCGAGGAGTACCGACGTTCGCCCCGCCTTCTCTGCTGCAACCAGCGTTGTTCCTGAACCACCGAAGGGATCCAAGACCCGGTCCCCCGGGCGTGAGTAAGCCAGTATACATCGGTAGACAAGCTCAACAGGGCACGCCGCTGGATGCCCCAAAGTACGAGCTTGGTTGGTCAATGTCGGAATCTCCCATAGATTCGTGTGATAATCCATCATGTAGTCGGCAGCTTCTTTGGCCATCTTGGGCATCGGGCCAGGCTTCTGATACACGAGCAGCCCCTCCCACTGAAAGGCGGGGTAGTAGTGTCGGCTTGTTTGAATATGCCTGCTTCGCTTCGTTCCGTAATTGGGCGTACTCTTGGCCCAAATCAACGTGTCCAGATACTGCAGACCGGCTTTTTCCAGGAATCCCGAATGCGTTCCCATGAGATCGCAATGATTACTGCTGTCGTTGCCGACGTGCCAGACGCAAATGCCCCCTTGTTTCAGGCTTCTTGAGATTGTCTTCATGACCTCCATCATGTCGGCATTATAGTCCAGAATACTCTCCCACTGGCCAAGACCACGTTGGTTGAAGCACGGAGGTCCGGCAAAGCTGAGAGAAATGGTCTCTGCTTCAATCGAGTCCACGGCCGCGTTCTGTCTGCACGAGTTCGCGCAGTGAAGCGTATGCTGTCCCAAGAGAGTTCTGTCCCCGAGCTGCATTTCCGCGACCTCAGGTGCGCAGGACTCCGGCAATTCATCTTCCCGAAAATCCTGAAATATGCGACGCAAGTCAAGTTCAGAAAAGCCAAGGTCTGAGAGTGCGATGTCTTCGCCCCGCAGGGCTTCCAGCACTCTGCGAAGGTTGTCGTGATCCCATTCGGCGATCTGCGACAACCGGTTGTCCGCGATGGAAAATGCGATCGCATCCGAATTCTCAATCTCCAGCCGCACAACGGGCACGGTCTTGAGTTGCAGCCTTTGGGCTGCCAGCCAGCGTGTGTGCCCAGCTATGATTCGAAGCTCTGTGTCACAGACGATGGGGACGTTGAAGCCGAACCGCTTGATGCTCCGCGCAACGGGTTCAACCGCCTCATCGTTGACTCGCGGATTCTCTTCCCAAGGTTTGAGTGCCCTTGGATTCACGTGTTTGATCCTCAGGCGATTCCGTGTCGCTTCCCTCACGTGTCTTCTCCCTTCCATGCCAGAATGGCATTGCCCGCGTCCGCCATGTGCCTCTACAAGATAGTTTCGTCCGTCTCCCTGGAACGCCACAAGCGACTTTAACGTAAGGGCATAGGGAGACCAAGGTGCACAAGCAATGACAATATGCAAAATTATATAGTAGACATGCTGCAAGTCAGTACGCTATGCTGGGTTCGTGAAGAGAGGAGATGCACGAAAGCTCAACCGCCGTGAGCAAGCGTTGCTCCGCAAGAAGGCCGTGCTTCTTGTCCAGAGTGGCAAACCGCAGACGGAGATCGCCCGTGAGCTTGCTGTCTCCCGCTCGGCGGTCGCCAAGTGGATGCGGGCCTATCGCTCGGGCGGTGCCCAAGCGCTCTCCTCGCAACCCCGTGGAAGGCCATGCGGAACGGGCCTGCTCACGGACACGGAGAAGCGGCGGCTCATCGACGCGGTCTGTAGCTACACGCCCACGGAAGTGCGGCTTGGCACAGAGCTCTGGACCAATCAGGCAATTCGCGAATTGCTGCTTCGAGACTTCTGCCTTTCCGTTACGATGGCGACTATATCCCTGTGGATGCGCCAATGGGGTCTTGTTGGACCGCAACCCAGAACGGATGCGAACGCCAGCTACGACGAAGAGACATCGCAGCTGGCCCTGTGGTATCTGCGCGATCTGCCCCAAGTCAAGCGACTCGCCCGAAAATGCAGGGTCCGGGTTTTCCTGTTCGACGAGAAGCCTTTGCCGACACAGCCGGATCATGTCGGACCTGCTCAGACAATGCTATGCGCTGTCGATGGCCCGGGGACGCTGTATTTCCGCGTGGTCACGCCTCCGGTTACAGCCGGAACACGGATGGATTTTCTGCGGGGACTCCAAAAGGACGTAGGGCGTTCCGTGATCGTGCTTCTGGACACCCACCGCGGCAATCCCCGCGAATGCACTTGCGAGGGACGTCCCGGCAATGCTGACGACATCATGCTTGTCCGAATCCCCGTAGACGACCTTCAACGCATCCCCATCGAATGCTGGCCTTTCAAAAAAGTGCGACGAGTGGGCACCATGGCAGAATGGATGAGGAAGCGCACGGGAGAGTAGAGCATCGAGCATCCGGCCTGAGCAAACGTTAGGAGGTCGATCCGCCTCAACCGATGACCCGTGGACAGTGATGGGTGCAACGCTGAACTGAGATCGAGCCATATAGGCACACCATTCTCTCGTTCGGAGTGCTCCCGTTTTGCTCCCGCGGAGATGTGCCCTTGAAGAGGTCTCGTCATCACATTGCCATTCGCGGTGCATCACAGCAAGCGGCCCTTGAGGCTCCTCAGTAGTTCAAACCTTGCGATGAGGCTTTCACCATCGGTGCATCGAGCCAGGCGTGAATAAGACACGGCCACATTCTTGACTCGTGCGTTTGGGAAGCCGGTGCTCTGACATACATCCTTGTGAAGGCCCGTATCCTCGTCCAACCAGACAACGATCAACCGTGGGGCCTGATGTCCATGCCGGAAAAGCTTCTTGTATGCGGTGTTTTCCGACAGCGTCGCTTCCAACCAGGTTCCGTCTTCAAGGACAAAGTCGGGATTGTAGCGGCGGTGCGTTCGCAGCTTGAGCCCATTTTTTTCCGGCAAAGTCCACATACCAAGGATCGGGGTCCCGATGCTCGAATACAGGTTCACACCGACAGGATATCTCAAGCAGCATCAGGGCCTCGGCGATCAGGTGCGAGAAGATCCTCCCGCGCGCGCCGGAGCGCTGGATTGAATCCAAGTCTTCCATGCGGCGCTCTTGAAATGCCGCGATGATCGGTTCCCACTTGCGGCACGCCCTTCGTGACAGAGGTGAAGCATATCCATCCGGAGTGCGCAATACGGCACACCTTTCGTGTTCACTACAAAACGTAGGCACGGTTCGAGACGCCAAGGTTGTCGTGTTCGAACAATGGAGACCCGTGCAGGCACATCTCAGTATACCATTCCCCATGCCGTTGGTCATTTCCCCTTGATGTCGTGTGCAGACCGGCCTAGAAACCCGCTATGATCCTGTCAAAGCTGACTGAGGCGGCGGCATGTTCGGACATGCGGGAAGGATGATTCAGACGACATGAGCAAACAGCGCAAGAAGGACCCACTGCTGAAGGCCATCGAGCACGCCCTGGATCTCGGGCAGTTCGTATCCTACAAGCAAACGTGGGATTTCGTCAACAACCTGGACCGGATCAAGGATCAGATTAACGCGCTCGTTGACGAGGGTGAAGCGGAACGGGCAGTCAGACTCTACGAACTGTTTGTTGCGGGTGTATACGAGAAGGCCGAGGAAACCGACGATTCGGGCGGCGAACTCGGATCCTTCTTCAAAGGGCTGTTCGTTTCATGGATCATCGCCCGGCAAAAGGCCGGATGCCCTGCTGGCGAGACTGTGCGTGAGATCCTCGGCTGGACAGAAGACGACAACTATGGCTTCTGCCATGACATCGAAGGCACCGTGGCGCGAGCGCTCAACAGAGAGGGGTTTGCCTTATTCAGAAGCCACTTTCGGAATCTGTTCGAGAAGGCCTTCGCACCGTTCAAGTGCGAGGCGCCAAGGCGCATCTACGATTATCCCCCCGAGGTGTGCCTGTCCGCCCGTATACTCAAGTCCATCTACATTGCGAAGAGGGATGTGCGCTCCTATGTCGCCCTTTGCGAAACGATGACCGTTTCTCCGAAAGATTGTGAAGAGTTGGGCAACATGCACAAAGCCAGACAGCGCTTTGCCGAGGCGCTCGAGTGGGTCGAGCGCGGGCTGTCACTTGAGCATGAACGCCACTGGGGGAATGAGTCTAGCAGTTCTCTTGCCTTCATGCGGCGGGAGTTGCTCGAAAAGGTCGGGCGCAAAGAAGAAGCGCTTCAAGTTGCCTGGGAGCAGTTCGAGAAACACCCTTGCGAATACGCCTACGCGGACCTGATGAAGCACGTGGCCAGGGAAGAGCGGGAACATTGGCACGACAAGGCCATGGAAGCTGCCAGGCGAACTTCGTTGTCTGGATTCATCGAGATCTGCGCGAAGACGAAGGAATGGGATGTCTTGGCGCGTTACATCGAGGTCGTCACACGGGAAGCCCTTGAAGGCGTGAGTCACTATGTGACGGAAAAAGCCGCCAAGGGGCTTGCCCGGGGCCACGCGTTGGCGGCCGCCAAAGTGTATGCCGCCCTCGGCATGCGGATTGTCAAGGCGGGCAAAAGCAAGTACTATCGATATGCCCTCGACCACCTCCGGAGCGCGAAGAAACTTGCGGAAAAGGCCGGCCATGCCGAAATGTGGTCATCGCTGGTAGAGGAAGTGCGCAAGAATCACTCGCGAAAGCAGGGCTTCATGCCAGGTTTCGAGGAAATCGCGGCGGGGCGGCGGCCGGCTACAGACTCCTTCGAGGAGAGGGCGAGGAAACGGTGGGAGAAACAGGTGTCGAAATGGCGCCGGTCTTGATACGGGAAGAGCGCTAATGCCGCTGACGAGGTAATGTGCCGCCCTATGCGATTCGGCCGCAGCATTTCTTGTACTTCTTGCCGCTGCCGCAGGGACAGGGCGCATTGGGTTTGACTCTGGCGGCGCGGCTGGGCTGGGAGTGTTGGGCGGGTTCCGTGAGGGGCGTGGTATGCGCCGCGGGCATCGCGTCCTGTCTGGGCTGTTTGGGTTGCCTGAAGCACGCCCACCACCCCATCTCATCGACTACATCCTCGATATAGCCGCCTCGGTCCTTGCGGAGGTCTTCGAGAACAGACTCCTTGTCCTTTTTCAGTTCTCTCTCGACATTCCGAGGCGAGATGAAACCCGGGTTGACAAGGCCTTCCTCGAACGCCGCGGCGATGTGCCCGGCGACCTCTTCCGGATGGAGACGCGTGGCGCAAGCGACCAGTGAATCCCAGGCGTGGGAATAGGAGCGTTCGAGCCTTTCCTCGAACAGACCTTTGAAGTACGCCATCACCTCGTCGCGGCTCTTGGCACCCTCGGCCACAAGCACCAGCAACGATCGGAGCCCGGCACTGCGCGCGTATTCGCCAACGCCCCTGTCCTCAATCAGTTCCTCGATCGGCCCTGTGTTGCCATCGCACACCGAGGCCAAGACACGGCATAGATCCTCCGTGATGAAATCCCCGGCGAGCGCATCCAATAGGTTCTCCTCCAGGCGCGTGAACCGCACCACCAATGGATAGGCGCGCGTTTCCCGGAATTGTGCCAGGAGGTACATGGCATAGAGGTGCGCGAAGTAAGCGCCATCTTTCTCCTCTGTCACGATCTCGTCGGCCCGTTCAATCACATCCTCGAGGATATGCAGTAATCTCGGCGTGATCTCGTCGCGCATTTCCATGGCCACTTCGACGGCCTTCCTGGGAAAGACGCCTGTGTTCCGTTCGAGAGACTTCAGGACTTCAGTGGCTGCCATCGCCGTAACTCCAGTGGCACCGGCCCAACCTGCTCCGCGATATCGTTCATTGCTCACCCGGCGCGATCTCCTGGCGTTTGGCTACGAAAGAGGAATCGTCGCCCATATGGAAATACAGGTGTCCACGCAGCGTATCGCCATCCAGCACGGTCCATCCACGACCGTCAACAGGATCGCCTTCGTCGAACCCCTCCCACGAGAAGTCTATCGCGTGTTTCCCGTCGCGCATGGTCGAGCGGCAATCCATCAATCCGTCAACCGCCCCAAACTGAAATCGGCCAGGACCGTCGGCGCCGATCTTGATGTAAGCCGGCGTCACAAGGTCGAGGAAATCCTCGTCCCATTGCTCCATTTCGACTATGCGGTATAGGCCCGCCAATCGTGCGCGTTTCGGCATTGATCGCCAATCCCTTCCATTTGGTGATTACATCCTCAGGCGAGTTCGCGGGATTAGAGCAGATTCGCCTTCGGAAACCTCGCTGACAGCTTGGGGCCTACAGCAGCCTACTCGATGCGCAGGAGATGCGGCTTGGCCTCGCGAAGTGTCACTTGGCCGCCGGCGGCGCAACCCGCACCTTCTTGCCTGTGATCCTCAAGAGCAAGGGGCTTGTTGGATGCCCGAAGTGGCACTCTCTTGCCAACGCGCCTCGATCGTGTCCGCGGACAGATCGGCCCCACAGCGCCATTCGACATAGTAGCCCCCGTTGCGAACCTGAGAGAACTCAGCCCATTCCTTCAATGGCAAGAAGGCCGGCGATTCCAGATAGGGGCGAACATCGAAGGTCCCGAAACGTCCGTCTTCGGCGACCACGTGCAGCGTGCCGTCTTCCCGCGATGTAACCTCTGCTATCTTCATTGGTCCAGTCCTCGAATGGGCAATGGATTCTGGCCGTTGACGGCCAGTTCCCAATCCGCCATCAAGTCTTCTTTATGTATCTCGATCCAGGCAACAACCAGCTTGTGCTTCCGCGGTGGCAGGCTGCCTGCCAGGACGCCTCCATCCTCGATCGAATACGCGGCGACCTCTCCCTGATAATCCGCATGAATGTGCGGCAGATGGTGCTTGTCCGTGTCATGAAAGAACATCCGGATCAGAATGCCGTAGAACATTGATATCGTAGGCACTCAGCTTCCTCCTGTCTCCCACGGCACTCAGGGCTCGCTACTGGACTTGGACGGCTTCGCACACCGCGCATGATCTCCCATGCGCCACAATTATCGCACACGAATCGCGGCTCAATCCAAATGTGCAGGAGCAAGCAACGGCGGGGAGGCGATCGTTCCTTCCGGTAGACCGCCCAATCTGTGCAGCCATTCCTGGACCGACACGATTTCCGCTAATTCTCGCGCTGGTGAACTACATCTTAGGACCGTGTCTCCGGTCGAGACCGGGGGACGCGGGAATCAGCAAGACGCGCGACATGCAGCGATGCGAGTGCGGGTTCCGGCTCGTCACCCCCTGAGGCCACCGCTTTGTTCTCCAAACCGCGCGGACTGACACGGGCGATGACGCCTTGTCGCGCAAACAGATGTAAGATCAAGAACGGAAAGGGATTAGAGAAATACACCTTGAGGGGATGCCAAGACAAAGAGTGGCTACCTGATCGGATTGGTCAGGTATACGAGTGGGCACGGACGCCACAGCGAAGAATGCCCGGCGCAAACCCCCATGGTGCTCTCGCCTGGAATGCTCCCGTTTTGCTCCCGTGGCGAAAATGGCGTCTCGATGGGATGTGCAACAACGCCGCCTTCAGCCAAGCCCGCCGGGCTCTTTTGAAGACAGCTGACTAGTTAACTATTGGTGGAGGGGACGACGACTTACCGCAAATCAGTCTCAAAGCCCGCGCTCCTCGTAACTCCTTGAGAATAAACGACGAAGTCATCTTGCACAACCACTTCCCGACAACCCGACCAGAGAAACGATTTTCTCCCCTGATTTCCC